>JBJXHD010000026.1:0-59548 GCA_046160845.1 Hyphomicrobium sp. | reverse complement strand
GGGGTCGCGCACTATCGCGCGACCCCTTCTCTTAAGTTGAGGTTGAAGGGCGGTAGACTGCAACAAGAGTGGGAAAAGGCGCCGATTGAATTCCGTCGCCGAATTTCAATCTGCCACGCACAAATCTGAGTTCCGCTTTGCCGTAGACGAAGTCATGAAACCATTTGGTGTCGGTCCGCGCGTGGACAAGCAGAACCACGAGAGCGCCGCGCTTTGAAGAGAGCCAAGCCTTTTGCGCCCATTTGCTTATCTGCTTGCCGTAGGGCGGGTTGCAGAAGACTCGCTCCGGTCCCCAATCTTGGGCGAGGCCGTCCTGGTCTTTCGTGAAAAACCTCGGACATTTGGCATTTTCACTCGTCGCGCACGGGTCGAGCGTGAAGTTGAACTCGTCATGGAGACGATCAAAGAATGTTTGAGGCGTCGGCCATTCTTCGGAGCGGGAAGTAAAAAGCGCTTCATGGATACCCTTGTCTTTAGAAGGGGACGCACGACTAGAGGCGCGCGTTGTTAGCGCATGCATGCGGCTCACAGCACCCCAAAGGGACGCTATGAGCTTTGCGTTGTGGGTTGTACTTGCGCTCACTGGGTAAGGAATTCGTCGATCGAATGGCCAGCGTCGAGCTTCTGCTGGAGCCATTTTTTAGGTTTGCCCAATCCGCTCCAAGTCTCTCCGGTATCGGGATCGCGGTATCTGGCCTTCGCTTGCCGCTGTTTGCGTTCCTTCTTTTCGGACGGTGAGCGCGGGCCGAAGAGGTCGGACAGCGAAACGCCGAGAGCCGCAGCTATGGACACCAGCTTGGCTTTCATCGTTTCCAGTTCGGCGGCGCCTCGACGAACGAGTTCGGCGTCGAGGGCGAGTTTCTGCGAGGCGAGCTCGTCGTAGGTCATCTCGTGGAGATCCTTCGGCAGTTGGAGGTGTTGTCCTGCGTCCGGCATGGGCTTTCGTTTGAACATTGGGGCCTATCCTTTCTAGCTCAGGGTCAACATTGAAAACGGCGGATGGCCGACGCGCAGCCAAGGCTCCGTCAGCATGTCGCCGTTCGGCTTCGGAAAATGGGCTTCGTGCGCCCAGTCCTTGGTGTGCTTGAACAACAGCCACGCGCATGGGCCGATCATCGCCTCGACCAGGCGCATCATCGCGCGCATGCGGCCTTCGGAGATCGTGACGATGGGGATCAGCGCGTTCGGGAAACCGTAGCCGCGATACAAGCGCTGATGCATGAAGCCGGCGTAGAGGTCGATCTTTCTGGCGATCGCCGTGGTTTTCAATTTATTGCTTGTCAGCGCTTCGGTGGCGCGGTCGATTTCCTTGCCGGGAAAAAACACCGTCCTGCCGCCGCTCGCCAGCACGAACGGCCGGCCGTCGGGGATCAGCTGCCCGGCGTCGAGCTTAATCGAGAGGGGATCGTTGGTCAGGTACTCGACGCCGTTGGCGCGGGCGCCGAACTTGATTGAGCAATCGACGAGGCAATTGAGAAACTCGTGCGCCAGTTCCTGCGGCCGGAATCTTGGCGCGACGACGCCAAGCGCTTTCGCGCCCTTCGGCGCCAGTTCGTAGACGCCGTGGCGCGTGTTGACGAGCGGGATGTTGAGAGGAAAGTCGGCCCATTTGAGAAAGGCGTTCTGGTCTTCGCGCAGATGCCCGAGGCGGCGGACGAAACGGTTCGGATGGGCGTTCGGGAAATGCGCGTGCAGCCAATGGGAGGGGAGAAAGCGGTGGCCATCGTTCGGATCGAGGATCTTCAAGATGCGCGTATCGCGCTCCGACGGGTGATGAATGGTCGTGACCTTGGCGCCGTTGGGCGGCGTCGCCGAATGCCGGCTGCGGGGCGTGAATGTCGTGCCTGGTCTCATGCCTCCTTTGATACGGACCGTCGCCGCGTTTGCGAATTCGAGCTGACGCAGCCTGAGGCAACGATCGCGACGCTTTGATTATATCAGCTGGTTGTATCAGCTGGGGCGGCGCCATTCGCCCAAGCCGGGCGCGTCCGGCGCTGCTTGCGGCGGCGTCGCCCGCAACGGCGCGGTCGTGCAGTACGTCGCCTTGTTACGCGCCCGCAGCGCCGCGTGTTCGGCGTCCGTCAGCTGGGGAAGTTTATCGATGACCCCGAACGGAAACGCGACGCGGATGGCGTTGGGCGTCAGGCCTTCGACGTAGCAGGCCCAGTCGGCGTGGGAGAAGTCGCGCTTCTTCATGCCAAGGATAAAGTCTGCTTCGCAGCGCATGTCGCGATGGATTTGCGCGACAACCGAGTAGGCGCAAGGCCCGGCGAGTTTGATCGACGTGTTGTTGATGACTTCCTTGCGCACGCCGTCCTGCAGCTGGTCGGGGTGTTGGGTCGCGAGCAGCAGCCCAAGTCCGTAGGCACGGGCGTCGGAAAGAATTTTCTGCGATTGATCGTCGAGGTAGGTCTTGGCCTCGTCGCAAATGATGAGCGCCAGGTGCCGTTCAGCTTTCGGCCTCTGAAACGCCGCCGCGAGGCATTGGGCGAGGATGAAGCGGCCGAACACCGCCGAGCCGTGATCGCCGAGCGCGTTGCGATCGGTATTGACGACGACAATCTTTTTCTCCTGCATGGCGCGGAAAGCGTCGAACTTGTTGTCCGGCGCGTTGAACATCGCAATGAACATCTGATTGCGGCACAGCGAATAGAGCCGGTTGGCGATCTGGCTTTTCGTCTGCCGGACCAGTTGGTCGGCGCTCAAGAACTGGTTTTTGAAGAAATCCTGCGTGATTGGCGGCGCATCTTTCAGGTGCTGGCTGTAGGGCAGCGTTTTGGCGTCGCAGACTTCGCGCAGCGTATCGAGCGTCGAATTGGGAATGACGCGCATGAAGTCGACGAGGTAGGCGATCATCGTCGCCTGACGCTCGGTCAGTCCCTGCTCGATCGCCTTGAACAAATAAAAGAACAGCTCCATCTGCTTTTCGCGCGACGCCCCGTGCAGGTTGTAGAAGTTCAACGCCGGGACGTCCGCTGGATCGAGGATGACGAGGCGGTCCTTGATCTCGGCGATCTTGTCGATCCCTTCGATCAGGTGGCCGTTGCCGTCGATCAGAAAGACGGCGCAGTCTTCTTTGAGCAGCGACGCAAAGATGGCGCGCAGCGTCTGCGATTTGCCGTGCCCAGATTTGGCGAATAGAAAGCCGTGCTCGTGAAAGCTGCGCGCCGGTATGGAGAAGGGAAGCGGGGCCAGCAGCAGGTCGGCGAACGCCGTGCCGCCGAGATACGCGTCAATCAGCTCGTGCGGCGGCAATGTGCTGTCGGCCGCCGTGATGAAGGGCTTTTTCTGGTCGGCGTAGGGCACAAGGCCCGACGCCCTGCAGATGTTGCAGTAGATCGCCTCGTTGATGGTGGCGAACAGCCCAGCTTCCTGATTGGCCGCCTTCGACAGCGTGCCGATGATGCGGTCGACGACGTCGTTGACGTCGAGATAGGCGTAGAGCGGCACCGCTGCGAAGGCGCTCTTGCCGTCCGGAACGCTCAGCGACGCGGCGACGCCGGCGAGGATCGCCGCCGTTGATTGCAGCAGCAGGTCGCCGACCCGTTCGTCATTGGCGAGGAAGTGTTGCTGCGCTCTGAGGTAGCGGCGCAGATCGACATGCTCGCGCAGCGACAGCGCCGCCCAATCCTTGACGTCCGCCGTCTCAAAGATCGTGGTTTCAAGTTGCAGAACGGAGACCAGGCAATCGACGAGCGCGTTCGAGCACGCCTCGGGAATTTCGTCATCGACGCCTTCGGAGATCGTTCGCGCCGTCAGCTTGCAGAACGGCTCGAACGCCGACGACCATTGCGAGCGGCGAAAGTCGGCCGTCACCGACGCATGCAGCGCTTGCAAGTCTCTCAGATCGGCGGCGCGCTCGTCGGTGAAGCGGCGGATGAACGGGATATACGGCGACGGGGCCACGTATTTTGGAAGTTTAGAACTCAAGCACGGCCTCGCGACCGTCGAACGAGACCGCGGTGTCCATATAGAGCCGCAACTTTTCGCAGGCTTCGACGATCGCCGCCTCGGCGCCGATGAGTTCGTTCAAGTCCTTGCATTCGATGTGCACGCCGCTCACCAACTTGTCGACGGTGACGCGCAGCGCCAGCGCGGCCATCGCCGCGTTGGCGATGCCGCGCGCGTTGTGCAACAGCGAGCGTCCGGCGCTCCACGTCTGGCTGGCGTTGTCGAAATTGCCGTAGGCCGCCTCGCTTCGCGCGACGCGTTCCTTGCTGTCGTAGACGACGGAATCGCCGAGTTTGTATTTGCTGATCAGATTGCGGTCGGCCGCGGTCAGGTCGACGCGCGCATCCAATATGAAAACGGCTTTGCTGCTGACGACGCCGGTCGTCCGTTGCGATCGCTTGATGCGTAGATGCATACGGTCGGCGTGCGAAACGGGCGCGACGGCATTGGGAATGGCGGGCGGATAGAGGTTCATTGGACGTCCCCCAAAAATATCATTTACGGCATGCGGCCCCCTTACGTCGGTAACAGTCAAAGCCTGCGCCGCCAACGCGCAGCGGTCAAGCCGCTCGACGGCTTTGAGGGCGGTTCGGCTTGACGGCGAGCGGGCGGCGGTATGATCAAACGTCGGGCGTAGAGCTGACGCGATTTGGCGATGATCTTGTCGCGCGATCGCCGCGCGCTGCGAAACGGCGGCAATTCGGTGCGAACGCCGTTCACGAAGGCAGTGAACGGCGGCAGGTTGGCGAGATCTGCAGTGAAATCCTGCATGATCGTGTTCATCGGCGCGGCGAGGACTTTCGCATCGTCGAACGACACGTTGAACACGACGACGTCGCGCACCGTGCCGAGGATGACCGAGAGAAACGCCGGATCGATGCCTTGCGCGGTTTGCGTCGCCAACCCGAGCTTGAGGCCGAACTTGCGCAACTCGCGCAGCATCGACAGATAGACGTCGGTGCCATAGATCTGAAACTCGTCGGCGAAAAACGACGCCGGGTCGGGGTATGTCATCAGCGCGTTGCGGAACGCGGTCGTAAACAGCGATCCCAGCACCAGCGCGGCGTCGTCGCCGATCGCCGGCGTCGCTAGATTGACGACGACGATTTTGCGATTTTCAATGACGTCGCGAAAGTCCAGCTTCGGCGTCTTCTGCGTCAGGTGGCGGTGAATGTCGGACGCCAGAATGGCGTCGATCTTGTTGTAAATGGGGGACGCCGCCTCCTGCTGCTGGCGCTCGTTGTAGGCCGTCGGAAACAAATCGAGCCAGTACGTGCGCGTCGACGGTTTTACGACCTTGGCCAGCACGCGCATGCGGTGGCGCTCGTCGTAGAACATCGGGCAGAGTTCGTGCAGCGTCAGTCGCGCTTCGACGATCGCCGCGACGCCGTTGCGCAGGCCCTGCTCGAGCCTTGGACCCCAACTGTCCTTGAAGATCGTCTTCAACGCAGAGACGAGACGATGGGGTGCATCGAGCGGCTCAAAGCCGACGGCGTAGTCGCCGTCGGAGGCGTCAAGGTAGATCGTATCGCGGATGCGGTTCTTCGGGATCGCGTCTAGAAGCTCGCGGGCGTCTTCGCCGTGCGGATCGAGGTAGATGACGGCGCGTTCGCCGGCTTCGATGTCGTCGAGCGCCTGGTTCTTGAGATAAGTCGATTTGCCGGAACCGGGCTTGCCGAACGCGATGAAGTGCAGGTTCTCCATAAGTCTATTCAGCTTCCGACGGGCCGGTTCGCGTCGAGGCCAAACCTTCATCCAAGAAACAGCGGTCCTTGTGGGAGTGCTGCGGCGGATCGGAAGCTGAAGAAAGTTATCGAACTCGGCCCATGCCTGAATTGTAACCGGCCTTCGTCTGGCGCAGCCATGACCCAAGGTCCGAGCCGCCGCTTCCGCATGCGATGGCAAGGAAGCAAGGGAAGCGAAGACCGATATCGAATGGAGAGGGAAGAGCCGAGGGCCTTGGGTCATGGCTGGTAAGCCTGACGAACGTGCCGGAACTGTTGGGTTTCTTGCGGCTGTCCGCGCATATACGGAATATCCGTACGCATGTACGGGGCAATTTGCGGCATTTGTCGGAATGAAAACCCGTAGGAGCTTCGCGAACTCCTACGGGTCTGCTCCGTGAGGAGCGTCTAGCCTCGTGTGACGAGCCAGTGCTCGATATCGTCAACGCGCCACCGGATGCTGGTCGGTCGTCCGCATGACCGGCGACGAAGCACCACCGGATCGGGGAAGCTTCCGTCATCGCGCCATCTGTCGACCGTCGCCCGGGACACGCCTACCATCGCGCGGACCTGGTTCATCGTCAGCAGTCTTAGTGTCTTTGACATTGCAGCCAGTTCTCCATTGAGGAGCACTGCCGGCAATGCGGGGAACGAATGTTCCCACGTCGGCAAAATAAACGCCGATTACGGCGATATCAAGCGGGCGAGACAAACTTCGGAAGCCAAAGCCGCGTTTCGCAATTGCGTCATGAGATTGAGCAGCGATTTACGCCATGACTCAATCGTCGAGGTCGCCGCGTTCCGGCGCTTGCCTGGCCGTGTGGCGGACATGGAGCACGATCACGGCGTCAGCGACGACTGTGTAATAGATGCGGTAGGGATACCGTGTCGGCGGCAGAATCCGAATTTGCGGAATGCTGGTCTGCGCGCCGATGTTCGGCGATTCAGACAACAGCGCCATCTTCTCCCTGAGGTGCAGGCGCACGCGGTTCGCCGGGCGCGGCCCTGCGTGCTCAAGAAGGTAGTCGCGGATGGCGCGAAGATCGGCTTGGGCGCGGGCGTGAAGGCGGACCTTCAGCGCCATGATTGTGAAAGTATCTCGTCCGTTTCGACGTCAGCGAGGTTTTCGTCACGTTCGGCATCGCGCAGCGCCGGTTCGAGCACGGCGCGTTCGTCGTTCGACAGCGCGTAGACATCCTCGGCGATCTCGGAAAGGGCTTCGACGGCAAGCTCCTGCCGGGCTTGGGGCAGGTTGCGGACCTTCAAGAACAGCGTCTCTAGTTTTTCGAGCGTCGTGGGCATAGTCGCCATCATACCACAGAGCCGAGAGACGACAATCTGCCAACGCCGCCCCTGGTTCGGCGGGCCAGCGTCTCGCGCAGTCCTGCAATCGAAAAGACGGCGTCACAGGAACGGCGGGCGAGTAGCACTGCTGAACTTCGCACAATATCTGTTTTGCGACATTAAATCAAAGAACGGCTCAACTGAGCCATGAAATCGGCCGCCGCTTGACGTCCTGGATTTTCGTTTTCCTATTTTTCAAAAGCGTATTTCTGCTGGGTCTTTTTTATATGGGTATCTGTCCTTCTGAGTATTCTTATAATGAGTGAACGGCAATTCCCGCCGGTGCTGAACGGCGGATCCTGCCGGTCTTGACCGGCAAAATTTGCCGGTCTGGCCTGGCCAGCCTCATTTCGCTTTCACGGTCAGATGCAGCCGGTAGAGATTGGTTTTTCCGAGCCCCTGCTGCTTGACCTCGAGGAGGTGGGCTCCCTCGAGCTCCTTCAGATACGTGCGGACGCTGCGCTCCCCTGCCCCCATATCGACGGCGAGCGTTTGTTGTCCGGGAAAACAGTAGTCGTCCTGCCAAGCGTATTTGAGCAGCATGGCGTAGGCGAGCTTGGCGCCGACCGACAGCCCCTTGTTGACGAGGATGAAATTTGGAACCTGGGTGAACCCGTGGCGCGTGACGGGATCGGCCCCTACCAGTTCAATATTGCGTCGAGTGTGCGCCAACGCCGCGCCGATGTGATCCATAGGCTCTTGAGGCCATTATAGGCCTCTGCGGCTGCGGCCGAGCAGTTATCAACAGTCGGCGGCTATGCGTTGTAGGCGTCAGAGGCGTCGCGAGCATCGCTGCGGAGCGGGCCGAGCAGCGGCGTCAGCATTTCCTGCAGGCCGCGCACGAGAATGTTGGTCTCGCGGTCGCGCTCGAGCAGCGCGTCGATCTGCTTGTCCTTGGTCTTGATCTGCTCGCGCAAGAAGTCGCGATCTTCCAACGCGCGCTCGACCTCCCTTTCGAGCCCAGCGACAATGCGCGACGCGTCGAGCGGTTGCGTCGCGATCGGTCGCGACGCGTCGGGCGCATTTGAATGGATTGTTTCGGCATTTGGTCCGGCGACGGTCTGCGACGCATCCACCCGTGTCGCGGGCTCGTGTCGCGGCGTTTCAGTCGAGAAATGCGCCGCGTTCGAAGATGCGACTTGTCGCGACAGGTCGCGTCCCGTCGAGCGCGCATCGAGCGCGATTAACTCCTCGATCTGCGCCAGGTGCCGCGCGACCGACTGGGCGTTGATGAAGTATTTATCGCCGAGCGCCGTTGCCTCCTTGACGGCGTCGAGGTGGCCGGAAGCGCAATAGCGCTGAATGCTGCGCGGGGTTCTCGGATGTCCGGCGCGGGCGTAGAGCGAAACCGCGTCGTCGATCGACAGGGAATAGATGGCGTCGCGACCTGTCGCGACTTGTCCTGTTGTGTCGAACATGGGCGCATTATAGCGCATTTCTGCTGACAGGCTGAGCTATCCCCAGATCCGACGAGCAGCGACGTCTGCATGGCAGAGTTTTCGGACATCGGGGCGAGCTTGGTAGACTCTTCGCGGTGCGCGTCCGAGCACAGCAGAATTGAGATGGATAGCGGACATTGTGCATTCAGTGCCATGTGCCATCCGACATCGGTCCAGCCCGAGTACGCGGCAGCTTCGTCTCCAGTAAGAAAAGATTGCGCCCGACGTCAGCTTGACTGCCTATAGCGTCATTCTCACTGGTAGGCATTCATGGAAGAGAAGGGCCAAATACAGATAAGCGGCCCCACCAATAGAGCCGCAAGCAACCGACCTTTGATACAAGAAGCCGACATCGTCGATGACTTTATTTCGCCTGCCGGCATTAATTCACCCAGAGTCCGCAGTAGGTAATTTTTAGGCTTCGCCGTGGATTGCTAACCAGCCGAGTCTAGCCCGTTGCGGATGCGGCAGCCGTTCCGTCGACCAGACAGGTACGTATGCACTGTTCTTTCGATGAAATTTACCGCCGAAGCTACACCATCTTCCTGTTCAAGCGCGGCTCCGACGTGGGCCGCGCGCTTGCGCAACTCAGAGTCGTCCATGGCCTTAACGGCCGCGGCGAGCGCGTCGGCCGACATGGACTTCCTGTTAAGTGGAGGCGGTCCGACGCCAAGTTCCGCAACGCGCCGGCCCCAAAACGGTTGATCACCGAAGAACGGGCAAATGGCGGTAGGCTTTCCAGCACGCAGCGATGCCCCCGTTGTTCCGGCTCCCCCGTGATGAATTATTGCCGTCACTCTGGGGAACAGCCAGTCGTGTGGCGCACTAGAAATGAGGTGGACGTTTGCTGGCGCGTCCAGAATCTCAAGCGCGCCGCCACCCGTGGCGAGCACGCCCCGCTTGCCAGTCTTGACCAGAGCTTCAATGGCAATCGTCGTCAGCTTTTGTGGTTCGAGTCCCGGCATACTGCCGAAACCGATATAAACAGGAGGTTCGCCACTCGCTAAGAAAGCCGAAAGGTCGCTGGGTGGCTGCCAGTGCCCGCTATCGAGAAACCAGTAGCCGCTGACCAGCACATCTCGGCCCCAGTCGTCAGGAATGGGAAGCACATGACGGCTATAGGCGTAGAGCGTATCCGCCCGACTGTCGGCACCACGAGTATATTCCGCAAATCCGAGTGTCGTCTGGCGCCATTCGCGGATCAGCTTTCCGAACAGGAAATTCGCGCCTCTTGCCACCATGACATGGCTAGCTCGGTTGAACGGGCCGAGCGACGCGAACGGCAGCAGCGGGCTGGGAAAGGCCAACGTCGGCGTGAAGCCTGGAAAAGGCGACGCGAGAATGGCCGGGCATGACAACGCTTCGGCCATATGGGGCGATGAAATCGACTTTGGGTGGTGGACGATGACATCAGGTGCAAAACCCCTGACCGCAGCCCACTCTTCATCCATCAATAAGCGCATCAACGGTCGCACGTGACGGAGCAACTTGAAGCCCGCGCTGAATCCCTCCCCGCCAGCTATGGCGGCCTTGCCGTCGGGTGTATCGAGCAGCGCCAGAAATTCGCCTGGCAAAGGGGCAAACGGAATGCGGTGTTCTTGGACCATCGCCTCGAACTGGACGGGAGCCGCAAGCTGAACTGTATGGCCTTGCTTCAGCAATCCCAGTGCAAGTGCGATGTAGGGCTGCACATCGCCTCTGGTTCCCAGCGTCTGGATTGCAATGCGCATCGATCATTCATTGCGAATAGGGCGATGGTGACATCGCCGCAATTCCGCGTCCGCCGTTCACGCTACGCTTTCGACATGTTGATCTCAATCTCATCATCGACCGGATGCAATCTCGAGGATGCGCTGCTTTTTGCGAATGCTGCTGGCGTCCAACAGCATTTGCCCTGCCCAGCGGTAGACGTTTCGCGATCGAACCTGATCACGCATCAGCCGCATGCGCTCGTGCTGCTCTTGCGCCGGCATCGTCAACGCCTGGTGAAGTGACTCGCCCATCGATTGCGCATCATAGGGATTGATGATGATGGATTCCGACAGCTCTCTAGACGCGCCGGCAAAACTGGACAGCAAGAGCACACCGCGTTCGTCGTCACGGGCAGCAATGAACTCCTTGGCAACCAAATTCATCCCGTCATGCAGGCTGGACACGATGCACGCGTCGGCCGCGCGGAACAATTCAAAGACCTCGCCAGGCTCATGGTGCCGGATGATGAGCGTTATCGGCTGATGGGCGGCCGCCTCGTACTTCGCATTGATTTTGTCTGCAACTCGAACCGCTTCCTCTTGAAGCGCACGATACATGGGCAGCTTACTGCGTGTCGGCGCCGCCGCCTGGACGAGGCTGAATTTACCGATCCATTCAGGATGCGCTTCAAGCATCCGATCGACAGCGGTCATGCGGTCGAGCACACCCTTAGTGTAGTCAAACCGCTCTATACCAACGGCGATCCGGCAATCCGCCGACAGCCCGAGACGCTCTCGCACTGATCGCCGGCACTCGGTAATTGGTTTCTGATCGGCGAGCGCGGCGGGCGGCCAGTCGATCGAAATTGGGTAAGGCCTGACAAATGTTTCTTGGCCTTTCAAGGTCACCGATTCCTGTTCCCTGTCGATTCGGCTTTCGACGAAGCGGTCGACGGTCTCAAGAAAATTGTTGCAGTGGAACTGCGTGTGAAAGCCGATGATCGTGCTGCCAAGCAGGCCCTGAATGATTTCGGCCTTCCATGGAAAAATTCCGAACGTCTCCGAGTTGGGCCAAGGGATGTGCCAAAAGGTGATGATCGTCGCTCCTGGCAACCGATCGCGGAGCATGCGCGGCAACAGCGCGAAGTGGTAGTCCTGCACCAGCACAATCGGATTGCTGGTTTTGACTTCGGCCACGATGTTCGCAGCAAACCGCTCGTTGATGGCGCGATACGCGGCCCAATCGTCAGCCCGAAAGACCGGGCGCGTGAACGCGATATGGCAAAGCGGCCAGAGTCCTTCGTTAGCCAGCCCATAATAGTAGCCGTCCTGCTCTGCTTCGCTGATCCAGACCCTCTTGAGAGTGTACTCGGGCGCATTTGGCGGCACGCGAATGCGGTCGTTCGCGTCCACGGTCTCGCGGTCGGCGGTTCCGCTTCCGTGCGCGATCCATGTCCCACCGCAGGCGCGCATGATCGGCTCCATTGCCGAAACGAGCCCGCTCGCAGGCCTCTGCAATTCGATCCCGTTGGGCCCGTGATTGTGGATGTACGGCTCTCGATTCGCGACCACTAGTACTTCGACTCCCGGCAGGTCCGAGCTCATGATCTGGCGCAGCGTATCCTTCGTCCAATTGACTTGCTCGGCATCGACAGACTCGCGGCCGATCCTCAATTGGCGCAAGACTTGGCGCATCTCCCTATCCAGAACGCTAAAACCGCTGCTCTTTTCGGTACTCGCGTCTGCTGACGTCGCGCTGGTCACGGCTCGCCGGAACGACTGCGTCCATCGGCGGATCAGGACGATGACGAGTCCGATGGCCAGAGCGCCACTCAGCAGCACGATGCCGCCGAGCAAAAGCGAAACGTAACGGCGCGCTTCCGCGCCTCGGCGGTCGGCAAAGCTCAAGTCATGAACGATGACAAAGTGCCCGCTCGCCTCTCGCGTTGAAATTGGAAACGACCCAATCAACGTGTCTCGTCCGTTGACTTTGACCGATGAAAAGCTCTCGGTATCGGCTCTAGCGATCTTCTCGCAGGTCAACGAGGCCGGCATCAGCTTAGACGCGATTTCTGGAACACCATCGCCCCGACAGAACGCAACAGCCATGACACGTGCATCGGCAGAAACGCGTTCGAACAGGCTTTGAATACGACTCGTCTCTTGGTTTGCGAGCATGCTCGCAAGAGGTTCCTGAACAGAGTTGAAAACGAGCGTCGAGCGCAACTCGACATCGCGGCGCGACCAGTCCGTGATCATCGAGGTGACCAACGGCGCAAGCACAAGAGATGATAGAACGGCAATCACTGCCGCTATCGCTCCGTACCGCGTCACCAGCCGCGCAGGATCGCTACCCGATACGAGCTTGCGAATCGATTGAAAGACTTGAAGCGAAGGTCCGCCGACGGCCTTCGCATTTATGCGCTGTTTGCTCATGATGCGGCGCATGGTTTTCCCATTGTGCCGAATAGTCAACCCGAAGAGTTATGTGCGCATATATCCACATCACACCGTACGCGCGCAGCGGCATAAGTTTTCATCGCGTCGACATGCCTAGCGCGGCGCATTGATTGTCCTCCGACCTCTGACAACGAGTACAAATATCGTGAACGACACCGAACACTGCTCGTTCAGCATCGCAGCGCGCGGTGTCGACCATCGCGCCGCCGATTGTCACAGCCCGAACAGACGATCCATGGTTGCAATTGCCCGCGAGTGCTTCCTATCTTGAGATCGGCGACGTCACGCTAGTGTGACGCGTACTCATGTTGCGTCAACGGTCAGCGCCTCTTTTTGGATATCGTACAAGCAAAATGCGCAGCGAACCTCCATTGCCGTCCGATCTCCAGAAGTTTGCATTCTTTGTTGACATCGATGGAACGCTTGCTGACATCGCAGTCGCACCGCATCTTGCCCGGGTTCCACTAGAAACGCGTCAGGCGCTTTCTACGATCTTTGAGCGATCGTCGGGTGCGCTTGCAATCGTGTCGGGTCGGCAGCTCGCCGACATCGATCGATTGCTGGGAATGACCGAACTGCCCGCCGCCGGTATCCATGGCGCCCAACTGCGTCTCGCGACCGGACACTTGCAGACGGTCGATGCCCGACCATCTGATTTCGATGTGATCGATCGCACTCTGCAGGCACATCTTGCTCAGTTTCCCGACATCATGATTGAAAGAAAGCCTCTGTCGATCGCAGTGCACTATCGTGCCGCCCCAGACCTGGGCGTTTTTGTAAAGGACTTGGCTGACACCTTGCTGGCGCAGCACCCCAGGCTGAAGGTCGTGTCGGGCAAAATGATTGTTGAGATGCTGCCGGCCACAGCCGACAAGGGTTCTGCCGTGTCGCGCTTGATGTCTGAGGAGCCCTTTCGCGGCCGCATCCCTGTGTTTGCCGGTGACGACATCACCGACGAAGACGCATTCAATGTCATCAATGGCCTGCAAGGGCTGTCCGTGAAAATTGGACCAGGACTTTCCGTTGCCAGATACGGCTTTGATGACAGTAATGGTTTTCGAAATTGGCTAGCGGAAATTGCAAGCCTAATATGAGGGCGATCAATCTGTGAGCAGCCTGGACCTTGGTCTTGTCGGGAACTGCAACGTCGCAGCACTGATCGATCGAAACGCCACCGTCGTTTGGTACTGTCTACCGCGAATCGACGGAGATCCGGTGTTTCACCGGCTGCTCGGCGCGCCGAGATCGCGTCCTGCCAGCGGAGCGTTCGTCATCGACCTGGAGGGTCAGAGCGACAGCGAACAATCCTATATCGATAACACCGCAATACTTCGAACGGTTCTGAAGAGTGATGCCGGGGACGTCGAGATCATCGATTTCGCGCCCCGCTACGAGTCGCGCGGGCGCGCTTACCGACCGCAATCTCTTGTTCGCCAAATTCGCCCGCTACGCGGCGTGCCACGCATCAGCGTCCTGCTGAACCCGAGTTTCGAGTATGGCGCGCAAGTCCCTGTGCTCACATATGGCTCCAACCATATCCGGTATGTCGGGCCTAAGTTTACGATGCGGCTGACGACCGACGCGCCGATCGATTACATCTTGAGCAGCACCTCGTTTCATCTGCATGAGGCTATGAATTTCGTTCTAGGGCCGGACGAAACACTGGCGGAGTCTGTTCATGCATTTGCGCGTTCAGAGTATGAGCAAACGGAACGGTATTGGCGCGCATGGACGCATCGGCTTGCCATTCCGTTCGAGTGGCAAAACGCCGTTATCCGGGCAGCGATCACGCTGAAACTTTGCACCTATGAGCCGACCGGCGCAATCGTCGCTGCCGTGACGACCAGCATTCCCGAGTCGCCAAACACAGAACGAAACTGGGATTACCGCTTCTGCTGGCTGCGCGATGCCTATTTCGTCGTGCGGGCGCTGAACAGCCTGTCGGCCGTTCGCACGATGGAGAATTACTTTCGATGGCTGATGAACGTCGTCGGCGCCGCTGACGGAGGACACATTCAACCCGTTTACGGCGTTGGTCTTGAACGAACCTTGACGGAACGGATTGTTTCCAGCTTGCCCGGCTATCGCGAAATGGGGCCGGTACGTGAGGGCAACCAAGCCTACGAACACTTCCAGCACGATTCCTACGGCAACGTCGTCTTGGGCGCCGCGCAGGCCTTTCTCGATACCCGGCTGCTGAGCCGACCAGGCGCGGTCGAGTTCGAACTTCTGGAACGCGCCGGCATGCAGTCCGTGCGACTATACGATCAACCGGATGCCGGCATGTGGGAACTGCGCTTCAGCTCGAAGACACACACAACATCGAGCCTGATGTGCTGGGCCGCCTGCGATCGCCTCGCACGCATAGCCCGACACATGCACTTGCCGGAGCGGTTTGCGTTCTGGCAAGACCATGCCGAGCGCATGAAGGCAATGATCCTGGAGCGCGCGTGGTCCGACAAGCGTCAGGCTTTCGTCGAGAGTTTCGAGGGCGACAAGCTGGATGCCGGCGTCCTGCTCATGACAGAAGTCGGATTCATAGAGCCGACGGATCCGCGCTTTGTTGCGACGCTCAAAGCCACGGAAGACGTGTTGGGGCGCGGCGCCTTCATGATGCGCTACGAGGCGCCTGACGACTACGGGCCACCCGAAACCGCATTCAACATCTGCGCATTCTGGCGTGTTACGGCATTGGCTCGCTCGGGTCGCAAGCAGGAGTCGCGCGAAATTTTCGAAGCTTTGCTCGCCAGCCGCAATCATCTGGGACTGATGTCGGAGGATACCAAGCCGGAGACTGGTGAAGCGTGGGGCAACTTCCCGCAAACCTATTCAATGGTGGGCATCATCAATGCCGCACGTCTCCTGTCGTCAACTTGGGACGAAGCGATATGACAGGTTGGCGCGTCGTATGCGACGTTGGCGGTACGAATGTCCGCTACGCCCGATGCGAAGCCGATGGCCGGCTAACTTCGATCGTTGTCGCGCCAATCGGCGAAGCGCGCGCACTGACCGAAGTACTGCACACATACGCTGATCAGTTCGACGACGTCGAGCGACTGTCGGGCATCGCCATAGCTGCGGCGGGGCCGATTGATGGCCGCGTGGTCAGGCTGACCAATCGAGACTTGGTGATCGATTCCGATGTCATCAGCTCTGCATTCGGTGGACGCCCCGTTGCCGTCATCAATGATCTCGAAGCGGTAGCGTGGTCGCTGCCGTACCTAGCGGCAACCGATACGCGACCGATTCTGCCCGTTACTGCTCCGCTGACGGGCCCTCGGCTTGTCGTGAATGTCGGAACCGGATTTGGCGGCGCTTTGCTGCTGGAAGTTCCTGGCGGCTGGCATTCGGTAGCTTGCGAACCAGGTCATATGAGAGTGAGCATTGGGCCAGACGGCACCCCAACATCTGGCAGGGCCGACGATGGCCCGTCAATCGAGGACGTCCTATCGGGTGCGGCACTCAAGGATAGTCATCGCCTCGCCAAGTATTGGCATAGCGAAATAACGACGGAGTTCATAGCTAGTGCGAGCGATTTGATTGCGATGATTGCTTCGCGTTCAGGAAGGCCATCATTCGTTCAAGACTACAGCAAAATGCTCGGTCAGGTTTCCGGCGACCTCGTCCTGGCGTGCGGGGCCTGGGGTGGTGTGTATTTTTGTGGAAGTGTTGCCACCGCTTGGTGCCGCATTGCGGACTTGACGGCGTTTAACCATGCCTTTCTGGCCAAAGGTCCTATGGCGAACCGAATGGCTCGCGTCGCTGTGCAAGAAATCGTTGCGCCGTACCCTGCCCTGCTTGGACTCCGTGCGGTGCCATTACTCTAGGTAGCGACCGTTGGCGCACTTGGCCTTGAGATTATCGGGCCGTCGTGGCTGCGGCGAAGGTCAGCTCTTAGGCGTTTTCCAGACGACGCGTGCAAACCAGGATCCTCGGTATGCTCGGGGCATTGGCACGTCCGCTTTCGGGATAAAGCGGTGGCGTGGGTCGCGACATGGCGCGACCGACCGCGTCGTCGCGGCGTATCGCGCTCGCGCATCGATCAGGCAGCAACAACGTTCCCCGAACAGCACAGCGGTCGGAACCTTTGGCTCACAGTGCGCTAGCTGGAGATCGGGCAGAAAACTCGGAACCTATACTGAACCTTGAAAAATGTGCCATAAGCTAAGTTATTGAAATCATGGCGCGCCCGGAAGGATTCGAACCTCCGACCCCCAGATTCGTAGTCTGGTGCTCTATCCAGCTGAGCTACGGGCGCTTGCCGAGCCGCCGCTTGGGGCCAAACGGCCCGCCGGCAAAACGCCGGGGCGGCGTATGCGCCACTCTCTAGTCTGTGCCTTCTTGAAGCGCAAGGCCTGAAAACCCTGTCGCCAGGGGCGAAGCAGCGCAGTCGCGCAACCCCTGCCACAGCGCTGAAATCAATGCACCGAACGATCCGGCAACTCAATGCGGAAATGCGCGCCGACGTCGCTCTCGATGAGCGCCAAGGCGCCGCCATGTGTCTGCACCAGTTCCGACGCGATCACGAGGCCGAGCCCGGTGCCGCCCTTTTTCGTTGAAGCCTGAAACGCCTTAAAAAGATTCTCGCGCGCCTTGACTGGCACGCCGGCGCCATTGTCAGTCACGTCCAGGATCACCTTGCGGCCTTCGCGACGCGCCGCCACGCGAACGACGCCATCGGTTTTGCCATCCACGCTCTCGATCGCCTGCATCGCGTTGCGGACCAGATTGGTCAGGATACGAAAGAGATGCTCATGATCGGCGTCGATGCGCAGCGTTGGCTCCATATCCGCGAAGAACTGGATCGACCTTTCCCGCGGCAGGCCCTGGGTGTCAGCGACCTCCTCGACGAGCGGCTTCAGCAACATCAGTTCACGGCGCGGAGCCGCTTCTGCGGCGCGGCCGAATTGCAAGGACGAGTTGCAGAAATTGATTGCGCGGTCGAGCGACGCAATCAATTTAGGGACGAAGCGCTGCACAGTTGGATCGGGAATATCGACGAGACGATCGGAAATGAGCTGCGCGTTGGCCAGCATATTGCGCAGATCGTGATTGATCTTCGAAACCGCGAGACCCAGTTGCGCCAGGCGATTCTTTTGTGTCAAAAGCGTCGCAAGTTCGCTTTGCATGCTGGCAAGCTCGCGTTCGGCGACGCCGATCTCGTCCATGCGGCCGGAAACCGGCATGATCCGGCTGGCGTCTTCCGGATCTTCCGAAAAGCGCAGCATGTTGCGCGTCAACTGCGTCAACGGACGAACCAGCAATCGGCTCAGAACGAAATAGACAACGGCCGCCGTCAGCGCTGAAATGATGATCGACAGCCACAGGATATTGAGGCCGTAGCGCACCATGGCGGCTTTCAGTGGCGCCTCGGGAATGACGATCTCGATGAGATCCGTGCTCTCGCCGCCGCTCTTGCCGATGACGCGGATGATGCGCCCGTCGCGTGAGAACAACGTACTGATCGCGTCACGGATCTGGCCGAGTTTCAGGCCTACGCCCTCCCCGCCGTTTTCGTGTTCCCCGCGCAGATCGTAGACGGCGTCGATCGTCAATTCGCCTTCGACCGGCAGCACCAGCCGCCGCTCGCCCTCGCGTCGCGACGCGATGGCGCGAACCTGCGCAGTGCGCAAAAGATCGGCGCGCAGGGCGGACGGAACCTCTCCGCCGGGGAACGCTTCGGACGCAAGTGCGGCGAGCTGCGCGGCCGTGAGGCGCTCTTTGAGCCAGCTGACGCGATAGTTGGAGACGGACGGCAGGAAGATCAGGGCTTCGGCCATCAGCACGAATGCGGCCGTCAGCAGCAGCAGTTTGGATGTCAGCCCACGGCTTTCCCAGAACCGCAGCACTGCGGCGCGCGCCGACGCCAAAGGCGGGCCGCTGCCTGTCGCAGCTACACCTTCGCCTTTTGCCGTTTCATCTTGAATAGCGCGCTGCACCAGGCTCAGGTCTCCGGATCGGGAGACTCTTTAACCGAGCTTAGCCAGCAGCGCGATGATTTTGCGTACGATCGGTTTACTGGGCGCTGTTGCAAAGTAACGGAAAGCCGCGCGCTTGTTGATCTCGGACAAGGTGGGGTAGGGCGAAATCCAGTCCGTCATGGCCTTGATTTTCATGCCCTGCGACAGCGCCAGCGACCACATCTGGATCAGTTCGCCGGCCTGCGCCCCGACGATCGTCGCGCCGCGAATTCGGCCACCTTTGTCGACGACCACTTTGACGTGACCGGACGTTTCGCGCTCTGCTTGCGCCCGGTCATTCTCGTGGTAGGGCCATCTGAGAACGCTGACCTTGCCGTGCGCCGCGCGCGCTTCTGCTTCCGTGAGCCCGACGTGCGCCAGCTCTGGATCGGTGAACGTCACCCAAGGAATAGGCCGTCCGGTCGCCTTGGCGGGTAGCTTGAACAAGGTGCGCCGAATGACGATCCCAGCGTGATCGTTAGCGACGTGGGTGAACTGAGGCCCGCCGGCGACGTCGCCGATGGCGAACACGCGCGTGTTGGTCGTGACGAGGCCAGACGATACCCGCACGCCCTTTTTTTCCGTCTCGATACCGGCGGCATCCAGACCGAGATCGGCGATATTGGGCTTGCGGCCTGCGGCCACAAGAATGTGCGTGCCTTGAACCGTCTGGGACGCGCCGTCGCTGATGATCGTAGCGGCAATGTGCCCAGCGCCGCCACTGATGCGTTCGACGCGCACCTCTTCGCGAATAACGACGCCTTCCTCGCGCAGCCGCTCGATCACGACTTTCGTCAGCTCTGGATCGTCCTTCGCCAGCGCCTTGGCGCCCTCGAGGACGGTGACGTCCGAGCCAAGTCGGCGATGCGCCTGCGCCAGCTCTAGCCCGATCGGACCGGCGCCAATGACGATAAGGTGCGGAATTTTCTCGGCGTTGTCGAAGATCGTTTCATTGGTGAAATAGGGAACGTCGGCCAACCCGGGGATTGGAGGAGCGACGGGTGATGACCCTGTCGCAATGACGAAATAGCGCGCCGTGATCCGATGCTCGCCGGCGACGACCGTCGTTTTGTCGACAAAACGTCCCGCCGCCGTGATGACCTTCACGCCGAGACCGGTGAAGCGTTCGACGGAATCGTTTGGCTCTATCGCCGCGATGACGCCTTTGACATGGTCGTTGACCGCGCGATGGTCGACGCTGGGTTCGACCGCGCCAATGCCGAACTTCGCCGCCGTCCGAAAGGATTGAGCGCGCTTGCCGGCCGCCAGCAGCGCCTTCGACGGGACGCAGCCGTAGTTGAGGCAATCGCCGCCCATCTTGTGCTTTTCGATGAGCACGACGCGCTGGCCGAACGCCGCAGCCGCAGCGGCCAGCGAAAGGCCGCCCGAACCGGCGCCGATGATGCAGAAATCAACCGAGATCGCTTCAGACATTTGCGCCTCTCATTTTCTTCAGCGCGATCGGCAACAACGCGACGACGCCCAGCAGCGTAAAGGCGGCTAGAAGTTCGGTTGTGACAAGCGCCGACGTGTCGATGCTGTAGGGACAATCCACAGCCGGATTCGCCGGATTGGCGGCGAGACACGCCTGATAACTCCGATTCTGCGCGTCGATCACGCTGCCGAGTCCCGCGCCGGCGACGCTGAAGGCCGTCGTCCCCGGAATGATGCCGAGAAACGTGCCGATCACGTAGGTGGACAGCGGCACGCCGAGCAGCGCCGGCGCCAGATTGACGACAAAGAACGGGAATGCTGGGACGAGCCGAAGGAACAGGAGATAGCTCAGTGCATTCTCCTTGAATCCGTCGCGCAGTTTCTCGACCCAGGGACCGGCTTTGGCCGCGAGTGCTTCACCGAACGACGTTTTTGCGATCAAGAACACCAATGTCGCGCCGACCGTCGCGGCGACCACGGTGACGATAGCCCCGGTCCGCCAGCCAAATAGGAGGCCGCCCGTCAACGTCATAACGAGGCCGCCCGGCAGCGACAGCGCCACGACGGCGATATACGCCGCTACGTACGCCAGTACGGCGAGCAGCCAATTTTCGGCAACAAAGGCTTTGAGCGCGTCATAGTTGAGACCAACGGTCTTCAGCGAAAGATATTTGTGCCAGCCCGTGGCAAAAGCCAACGCCATCAGCCCGCCGAGAACGATCAGCGGCAGATAGCGCCGAAGCGAGCCCGGCGTCTCGCCGCCTGAACGAGGTGCGTGAGCAGACATGTTTCAAGTTCCTCACAGACCGGCGCGATCGCCTATCGCTTCGCCACCTGCCTTACGCAAGCCGCGACGCCGACGTTTCAATGCCGAAGTCTTAAGGCGACAACGAGCTTGCGGTGCCGGCTCCCGCGCCATAGTTTGTCGGCGCCCAGCCACGGGGCGCGAGGAAATGGACGCCCGGCGAACCAGTCTCCAGCGCGTTGACTTGGCCACCCGCGCCGCCTATAAGACGGCCAAATCCGAGCATGCCAAGACGCATCCGGGGCGGTTTCAACGCTCGCGCTGCGCTTTATAAGGCCCGGTTAATATTCAGTTTTCGCCAGATTGTTCGACCGGACATCGCGGCCTAACCCGTAACGGAGTCGTCCGTGAAACGCACCTATCAACCGAGCCGCCTCGTTCGCAAGCGCCGCCACGGCTTTCGCAAGCGCATGTCGACCGTCGGCGGCGTCAGGGTTATCGCACGCCGTCGCGCCAAGGGGCGCAAGCGGCTTTCAGCCTAGTTGCGGCTGGTTTTTTAGCCGTTCTCAGCGGCTGTAGCTGCAAATCGTGACGCTGTGATCTACGACGCAGCGCGTGGAGGACACCTCCATTCCGGCAATCGCCACGCTGAAGACACGACCAGAATTTCTCGCTGTTCGTGGCGGGTCGCGAGCTTCGTGCTCCGCCTGCCTAATCGAGGGCCGTCCGCGTTTGGGTTTGACGGCCAGCGAGACAGCGCCGCCCCCTCGGTTCGGTTTTACAGTCACCAAAAAACTTGGAAACGCCGTATTCCGAAACCGAATCCGCAGACGTCTCAAAGCGGCGATCGGGACCGTGGCGCCGGACCGCGCCGAGCCCGGCTTTGACTATGTGATCGTCGCCCGCACAGCCGCCCTCGATCGGCCATTTTCAGCCCTTGTGTCCGACCTCGAGAAGGCGCTCGATGCATTGCACCGACGGCGCCCGACGAGTTCAAGCCAACTCGATGGCCCTCCAGACCGTTCCCAGAGCAAAAAAACCGCGCCGTGACCGGGTGTCCCCTTTCTTTTGAACCGACTTTGCGGCATCGGTTCCGGGCCGCTGACGCCGGACCGCTGGCGGTCGCCACCTGAGGCCTCCATGAAATCTGAGAACGATCCCCAAGATCAAAACAATCTGCTGTTTGCGATCGTGCTGTCGCTCGCAGTGCTGATGGGATGGCAGTACTTTTTCGCCCGGCCTCATGTACAACAGGAGCAAGCGCGGCGCGAATTCACGAAAGAAGCCGAAGCGCAGCGCGCTGGCGAACAACCGGGTCTGCCGGGAGTCGCAGCGCCGGTAGCGGCCCCTTCGTCGCCGACGCCGACCGTGGCTGGAACGCCGCCTCAAGCTGCGACGTCGCGCGAGGAAGCCTTGAAGGCGTCTCCGCGCATCGCCATTCAAACTCCGTCGCTCGAAGGTTCAATCGCACTGAAGAGCGGCCGCATCGACGATCTGGTTCTCGTGAAGTATCGCGAGACGGTCGATCCCAATAGCAAGAAGGTGACGTTGCTGACGCCCGCCGGCGCACAGGATCCCTATTTCGCTGAATACGGATGGGTGCCACAGGGCGGCGCTCAAACCAAGGTCCCCGACCGCGACACGCTCTGGTCAAGCGAGCCCAACGCTGCGCTGACGCCGGAAACGCCCGTCACACTGACGTGGGACAATGGCGAAGGCCTATCCTTCCGGCGCACGATCTCTGTCGACGCCGATTACATGTTCAAGGTCGTCGACGAGGTCGAGAACAAGACGACGGCCGAAGTTGCGCTGCTGCCCTACGCGCGCATTCATCGCTATGGCCATCCGGCGTCATTGGCCTTTTATATTCTTCATGAGGGATTGATCGGCGTCTCAGGCGCCAATGGTCTGCAAGAAGTGACGTACGCCAGCGCTGCCTCCAGCGGCGCCCCGAAGACGTTTGAAAACGTCACGGGCGGCTGGCTTGGAATTACTGACAAGTACTGGGCCGCTGCGCTCATCCCGGACCAGAAAGAGCCTTATCGGGCCATGTATTCCTCCGTAAAGGCGCGCGACGCGACGGAGCGCGATGTTTTCCAGGCTGACTATCTGCGCGGCGCCGTGGTGATTCCGCCTAACGCTCGCAAAGGCGTCGAAGCGCATCTCTATGCCGGCGCCAAGCAAGCGACGCTGATAGACAAGTACGAAGCTCAACTCGGCATCCAGCAATTCGATCGCATGGTCGACTGGGGCTGGTTCTACTTCATCACCAAGCCGCTGTTCTGGCTGATGGAGGCCATCAACAAGCTGGTGCACAACTTCGGCGTCACGATTTTGATACTGACGGTCTTCGTCAAGGCTTTCTTCTATCCGCTCGCCAACAAGCAGTACGAGAGCATGGCGCGTATGAAAAAGCTGCAGCCGGAAATGGCGCGCATCAAAGAAGTCTACAAGGACGACCAACAGCGCCAGCAGAAGGAGATGTTCGAACTCTATCGCAAGGAGAAGATTAATCCGCTGGCCGGCTGCTGGCCGATCCTGCTGCAGATTCCCGTATTTTTTGCGCTCTATAAAGTGTTGTTCGTGACGATCGACATGCGCCACGCTCCATTCTTCGGATGGATCAAAGACCTCTCGGCCCCAGACCCTACGTCATTGTTCAACCTGTTTGGGTTGCTTCCCTACGCAGTGCCGGAGTTCCTCCATATCGGCGTCTGGCCGCTCATCATGGGCATTACGATGTGGGTTCAGATGCAATTGAACCCGCCACAGCCCGATCCGGTGCAGCAGCAGATTTTTCAGTGGATGCCCGTGATGTTCACGTTCCTGCTGGCCAGTTTCCCAGCGGGTTTGGTGATCTATTGGGCGTGGAGCAACCTGCTTTCGATCGCTCAGCAGTGGCACATCAACAAAAAGAACGGCGCCGAAGTTCACTTGATGCAGAACATCAAGCGCACGTTTGGACCGTTGATCGGCCGCTTCGGCTCGGGCGATTCGGGCGGCAAGTAGAATACCAGTCAATGCAGGGCGCACGCGCCGAAAAGGGTGGCGCAATGTCGGACGGCGAACCGTTCACGCCTGATGAAATAGAATCTGGTCGGCGCTTGTTCACGCTGGCCTGGACGTTCGCGCGCGGGTCTCCGGATCTCGATCATTTGCCGCCCGATGATCGCCCAGAAATAGCCTTTGCGGGCCGGTCGAACGTCGGCAAATCGAGCCTGCTCAATGCGCTCGTTGGTCAGTCAAATCTTGCGCGAGCGTCGAACACGCCGGGGCGTACGCAAGAGCTCAATTTTTTCACGATCCCCGATAGCCGAATGTATCTCGTCGACATGCCGGGCTACGGGTACGCGGAAGCGCCCAAAGACAAAGTAAAGGCCTGGAACCGAGTGCTGCGAGGTTATCTTGCGGGACGGCGTCTACTTTTGCGTGTGTTCGTGCTGATCGACGCTCGCCACGGATTAAAGCCCGCGGACGCCGAAATCCTCGATCTGCTGGATTCGACCGCCGTTTCCTATCAAGCCGTGCTGACCAAAACCGATAAAGTCAGCCGCACTGACCTCGAAGAGGTTTCGAGATCCGTCGCAGCCGCGCTGTCCAAACACCCGGCCGCATTTCCGCACCTGATCGCCACATCATCGGAAAAAGGCGGCGGCATCGAAGAACTCCGCGCTGCGATCGCCAAGCTGCTCCGTGATCGCGGCTGATGCCCTCAGTTGAAAAACTTGGTGACCAACGGATGCGCTGCATCCAGCCCGGCTTCGCCAAATCTGGCGAGCGCGCCGCCGACAATCGCCGCCGCGATCCAACCGACGCCTGTCGCAAAGGCGCGCCTGTAGTTGCTCCGCACTTTCACCTCGACGACCTGGTCGGGCATCCCAGTCTCAGCGGCGACGCCGTCGGCGCCGACGGTCCGCGCAGACACGATGATCTGCAGCTGCGCATAACCGCGAAACTGCGGCGTGATCAGAAATCTCCAACTCGCAAAGTCATCGGCGCCGAAGCCGAGTTGATTCTCGATCCATTGCGTCTCGGGTGAAGCTGTTTCGATGAAAAAACCGCCGTCCGGCGCGCGCAAGCGGATCGACATCGCCTTCGTGATGACGACGTCGTGACGCCACGCCGCGCCGCCGCCTTCAAGCCCCTCCACGATCGTTTTGACGGATGCCTTGGCAATCCGGATCTCGACACGTTCGGTGACGCCGACGCGCATGGATCGCGGAATGTTTTCCGCAAGTTGCCCGGCTTCGACGGCCGATGCTGCCTCTCCCCGCTGCGATGCGGGCGGAGGCGCTGCTGCGGCCGGAGCGAGCAATGCGGGCGCCGCAGGCCCTTTCGGCGCACCGGTCTGCAGAAAGGATCCGGCGCTGCGTCCAAGGTTCGGTGATCTTGATGTGTTGGCCTGGGGCGTCGCACCGAACGTCGGCTCGCCGGCCGGCCGCAACATCGCTCCGCGATCGGCATTGGATGCAATCGGATCGAGCTCAGGCCACGGCGCATGCGGCGACGTCGGTGAACCCGACGCGGCATTGGCGTAAGGTGAGTTCGGAATGGGCGGCGGCTTGACCGGCGCCGGACGCGGGATGTCGAAATCGAACGCGGCGCGCGGCACAGCGGATCTCTTAATTGGCCCTGCTTGGTCCAACGGTGGATACTTGGACGCTGGCGGACCATCCAGGGCCTCAACGCTTGGATGATGCGGCGGCCTCGCCGTCGAATAAGGTGACCTGATGGAGGCCAACACATCATCCATCGTCGATGGCGAGGCCAGTACGGCGGAATCGCTGGTCACCGAACGCTGCGGCCTTGGCGCGATCTCCGTTGACAACTTGTCGTCAGATGCCGGTGCAGCGGTGGGCGCAGAGGACTCCGGCGGACTCAAAACTTCGGCATCGCCGGTCAGGATCGGCGCTGATGGCGTCGGCGCAGCGATCGCATCGCTCAAAGTCGCATCTGGGTACGCCTCAAGATCGACCGAGACTGGCGCCGACGGTGCGCTGGCCGCTGCATCGCCGACTTCGGCCGACAAAACCTCGACTGGCTCGATCGCCGGCGCCGCCACGGGCGCATCCCTGCCGGTCCGAATTTCAGCTTCGACACGATGCGAGGGCTCCTGGGTCGACACCGGCACATAGAGCGGCGCGGCTCGACCGCCATCTCCCATCATATCACGCAGCGACGGCGCCGCCCGCGATTGCACGCGTTCCCGTGCCCGTGCGAGAATATCGTCGGCGGCAGGTACGATGGTTTGCGTATCGTGGATGGGCAAAGACGAGAAGGCGCGCTGCAGCGCGCGAATCGCTTCGTCAAACGTCAAACCGCATCCATGCAGAAGATGGGCCGCAAAACTTCGACCGTCGCCGACGATGGCTGCAATGACGATCGCGCCATTGACGTCACGCCGCCGGCCGCCTCGCGCCGCCGCCGCCGCCGCTTCAAGGATTCGGGCCACGTCTTCGGACGGCGCCAACCCACCGTACACCGGCATGGCGACGGCACGGCCGCCCGTCACATAAGCCGCCGTCTCGTTTCTCAAATGTTCGACGTCGACACGACTCGCAGAAAGTACTGCAATCGCGTCCGGATCATCGCAAAGCGCATAAAGGAGATGTTCAAGCGTGATTTCTCCGGCGCCCGACGCCGTCGCAACCTCGGACGCGCGCGCCATGGCAGCCGTCAACGCCGGCGTCATCGGGATCTGGCCGAGTTCCATTGCCGGACTGTTCACCGCTTCGATCTCTCGCGCTGGCGCCCTGCAGGCGTTCCAGGATGGTCACAATACGTCAATTCTTAACACTACTCAGGACATGGCGCATCGGACAGCCTGTGGACCGCGACGATGAGAGAAGGCGATTTATCCATGCAACTGTGGGCGGTTCGATGACCGAGGACGGGAAATTCATTGAGAGCCTGGCGCGAAAAGCTATAAGTCCGCGGCGGGCCACACGGCTCGGGCGTCGATCGTCACGCCGGGCGAGCGAGGAGTGAGGCAGGTGACGTCAGCGAAGAATCAGCCAACAGCTGCGGATGCGGGCTTGGAAGAGGCGCTTTCCGCCCACCAGCAGGCGCGCATCCTGGCCGAGGCGATCCCGCATTTGATTAACTACGACGAACAGACCGTGGTGGTGAAGTTCGGCGGCAACGCCATGGGTGACGCGGCGCTCTTCGAGGCGTTCGCGCAGGACATGGTCTATCTCAAGCAATCGGGAATCAATCCCGTCGTCGTGCACGGCGGCGGTCCTCAGATCGCCAGCATGCTGAAGAAGCTCGAGATAAAATCCGATTTCGTACAGGGCCTGCGCGTCACCGACAAGCCGACGGTAGAAGTCGTCGAGATGGTGCTCTCCGGCAAGATCAACAAGGAGATCGTCTCGGCGATCAATCGCCAGGGCGGCAAGGCCGTCGGAATCTCCGGCAAAGACGCGAACCTAATGATCGCTAAGAAGATCACGGAGATGCCCGACCCTCAATCGAATATCATGAAGGCGGTAGATATCGGTTATGTCGGCGAACCGGTCGAGGTCAATCCGCATATCGTCGAGGTGATCTCGAAATCAGACCTCATTCCGGTCATTGCGCCGGTCGCGGCCAGTCGCGAGGGCGAGACGCTGAACATCAACGCCGACACATTCGCGTCCGCGCTCGCTGCGCGAATGCACGCGAAACGACTGCTACTCCTGACCGACGTCAGCGGCGTGCTCGATCATAACAAAAAGCTTGTGCCGCGGCTGACCATTGAAGCGGCCCGCGAAATGATCCGCACCGGCGCGATTTCCGGCGGTATGATCCCCAAGATCGAAGGCTGCATCGAAGTCGTCGAAGCCGGCGTCGAAGGCGTGACCATCATCGATGGCCGCGTGCCGCACTGCGTGCTCCTCGAACTCTTCACAGAGCATGGCGTTGGCACGCTGGTGCACCGAGCCGAGCGCAAGAGGGCCAAAGCGTGAGCCAGGCGCCGGTCGTCGATCCTCCACGACCCTGGCCGCAAAATTTGGCGGCGGCGATCCCGCCGCATCGTCGCAACCCCGCAGGTCGCGCGTTCGACCACGTGGAAACCTGGATCTTCGATCTCGACAACACGCTCTATCCGGCATCCTGCAATCTTTTTGCGCAGGTTGACCGCCGCATGGGCGAGTTTATCGCCAACGCTATCGGCGTTCCGTTCGCGCACGCGCGACACTTGCAGAAAGCCTACTACCGCCAGTTCGGCACCACGCTCGCCGGGCTGATGCAGGTCCACAAAATGCAGCCGGAGCCATTCCTCGCCTACGTGCACGATATCGATCTCAGCGCGCTTCCCCAATTGCCACGACTTGCTTCAGCGATCGAAAGGCTCGGAGGCCGACGGTTGATTTTCACCAACGGATCGCGCAAGCACGCCGAAAACGTCGCCGCCAAAATCGGCGTGCTGCATCTTTTCGAAGACATTTGCGATATCGCCGCGCTCGACTTCGTACCGAAACCGGAACGCGCCGCCTTCGATCGCATGGCCGCTCGCCACGCCATTGCGCCGGCGAGTGCGGCGATGTTCGACGACATGCCACACAACCTCGAGAACGCTAGCGCGCTTGGTATGACAACGGTGCTCGTTCATTCCGACTACATCGATCATCCGGCCCAGATCGGCGTCAGCAACTGGCGGGAATTGCCGCCGCATATCGATCACCTGACACATGATCTGACCGACTTCATCGCAACTGAAATCCTGTGCCGCGGCCAGTAAGGCGGATATGCCGGAGTTAGCTGAAGCGTGGATGCTTTTCGGTGTTCCTCTCGGCTTCGTCGCGACTGCGCTGTTAATCGAACTCACTCCGGGGCCAAACATGGCGTATTTAGCCATGCTGACGCTTGGCGAAGGACGGCGCGCAGGATTTGCGGCCGTCGCCGGCGTTGCGACGGGTTTGCTGGCGATCGGTATCCTGGCCTCCTTCGGACTCTCGACGCTGATCGCGGAAAGCCCGACGCTCTATCAAATACTTCGCTGGGGCGGAGTCCTATATCTCATTTGGCTTGCGGTCGACGCGTGGCGTGGCGGTGATATCGACGCCAAAGGCGAAGTCGACTTGCCGTTGGGCGCCTACTTTCGACGTGGCTTCATCACGAATTTGCTCAATCCGAAAGCCTTCGTATTCTACGTCGCCGTGCTGCCGCCTTTCGTTGATTTGGCAAAACCCGTGTTGGCGCAAAGCATCGCCATGTGCGTTACATATGTTGCAGTTGCGACAGCCGTCCACATTCTGATTGTGGCCTTCGCGGCGCAGGCGCATCCGGCGCTCGCAAATTCCGGGCGCTTCACCGACGTCCGCCGGGCACTGGCGCTTTCGATCGGTATCGTCGCCCTCTGGCTCGCATGGTCGACTCGCCCCCGCTAGCCCCTCGCCGCTTGCCGCGCTATAGGTGTCGCCCATTGCGCGCCCGATCTCCCACGCCAACAGACGTGCACCGTTCTTGATGACCAACCCGCAAGACATTGCTAACCTTCTGGCGCGCGTGGCGGACAAGGATCGAGCCGCGTTTTCTGCGCTGTATCAGGCGACTTCGGCGAAACTCTTCGGAATCGTGATGCGTATCTTGAAACGCCGCGACCTCGCCGAGGAGGTTCTGCAAGAGGTCTACGTGAAGGTCTGGGACAAAGCCGCCGATTTCGACGCCAGCCTGGCGTCGCCAGTGACGTGGCTGGCCGCGATCGCGCGCAACCGCGCGCTCGATGAGGTGCGCCGCAAGCGACCTGTTTCGATCGAAGAGCATCCCGAACTTCTGGATGTCGCGTCGGACGATGAGTCCGCGTTATCCCGCGTCATGCGCGGTGAAGACGGCCGCCGTCTCGCCGATTGCCTGCAACAACTCGAGCCTCAGCGCCGCGATATGGTGGTGCTCGCCTATTGCGAGGGTCTCAGCCGCGACGAACTGGCCGCGAAGTACGGCCAACCGGTCAATACGGTCAAAACCTGGCTGCGCCGCTCGCTTGCCGTTCTTAAGGGGTGTCTGGGCGGATGACCGACGATGCCGACATCGACGGTCTGGCAGGAGAGTACGTTCTCGGTACGCTCGATAACTCCGAACGCGCCTCCGTCGCCGCTCGCCGGCAGCGCGAGCCGGCCCTGGACGTCGCCATTCAGGACTGGGAGCGCCGGCTTGGTTCACTTGTAGAAGCCGTGCCGGCGGCTCAACCGGATGCGGGCCTCTTCGCGAAAATTGAAGCGCGGCTGTCTCGATCCGCGCTAGATCGGTCCGCCGACGTTTTCGAGTTTGCCGCACTTCAGCGCAAGGTCGGTCAATGGCGAACGACGGCGTTGGCGGCATCGGCGATCGCCGCTGCTCTCGCCCTGGTGCTCGGTGCGCGCGAGTTTGCAGTGAAGCCGCCGTCGCAAAATCTGGTCGCGGTCCTGCAAAAGGACGCCGCCTCGCCGGCTTTCCTTGTCTCGGTCGACGTCGAAAATCGCCTGATGACCGTGCGCCCCGTCGCTGCAAAGCACGAACCTGGAAAGAGCTTTGAGCTCTGGCTCGTGCACGACAGTCTTGGCGCGCCGAAATCGCTCGGGCTGATCGACGAACCCGAAGCCATGGAAAAGCCGACGCTCGCCGCCTACAAGCCCGACGTGATCGAACAGGCGACGTATGCCGTCAGCCTTGAACCCGAAGGCGGATCCACCACGGGCGCGCCGACGGGGCCGGTCGTATTCGCCGGAAAACTAATCCCGACTTCGAAGCGGTAATTTCCGCTCTGCGTCTGCGCAGCGCATTCTGCTCACGTTCTGCGAAACACCGCATGCGGCTGGATCACCCGCATGACGAAAATATCATCTGAAAATCCGTGAAACCACATCAGCAGCGAGGCGTAACTCCCGCGCTCTCCAGTCACGGAGGGCGTTTAAATAATCGGAGATGCTTCCCCCATGTCTAGTTTCAAACTGCTCGGTGCTTCGGCCGTCGCCGCTGCGCTCACGTTCGGCGTGCTGGCCGCGCCGACCTTCGCTGAAATGAAGGAAAAGACCGTCGAAGTCGGCGGCGCCGCGATGTTTCCTTCGAAAAACATCATCGAGAATGCCGTCAACTCGAAAGACCACACGACCCTCGTCGCGGCTGTGAAGGCGGCCGGCCTCGTTGATACGCTGTCCGGAAAGGGCCCGTTCACGGTGTTTGCGCCGACCAACGAGGCGTTCGAAAAGCTGCCCAAGGATACCGTGCCGACGCTGCTGAAGCCGGAGAACAAGGCGCAACTTTCAAGCGTTCTCACGTATCACGTCGTCGCCGGCAAGCTGTCAGCAGCGGACCTCGCGACCAAGGCGAAAGACAACGGCGGCAAGGTCGAACTGAAGACGGTAGCTGGCGGCACGATCACGCTCATGAGCGACGGAAACGGCGGCTGGCTCGTTGTCGACGCCAAGGGTGACAAGGCCAAGATCACCATCTCCGACGTCAACCAGTCGAACGGCGTGATCCACGTCATCGATACCGTTCTGCTGCCCGGCTAAGGCATCGGATCGAACACCGAAACCTGCGCCGGCTCAGCGCTGTCCCCTCCTAAGGGCCGGCGCAGGAAAGCGGGGCCGATCAGTCGCCGCGGATCACCGCGACGGCTGATCTGGCGCCTTCAACAGAAAATAAAAAAGCACGTTTTTCTCAGTCGATGATCGACAACGAACCGTTGCCAGCGATGCTCGGCGCCGTTTCATGATTGCATTTGGTGGATGGGCACACGCGCGTCATTTCGAGAACGTCGTCGATGTGCTAGCGAGCTAGGATCAATACGCGATCGGGGGCTCGCGATCATGCGGACGACTACAACCGGCGAAGCGAAATACTGCGGCAATTGCGGGGGCATGTTGGCTCAGAAAATCTGCCCGAGTTGCACGCCTATTATGGCCCATCACGTGCGCGAGCCAGATACCACAGGCACAGGAGGCTGGAGCAGTCTGCCGAAGGACCTGCTTCAAAATGGCGAGGCGAACGGCGTCTTTTCCGTTGCGTGGTCGTTTCTCCGCCACCCCGTCGATACCATCATCCGGCTGACCGACGACCCGACATATCGCTCGCACTGGAGTTTCCTATCCGCGTGCCTTGGCATGCAGCTGACGCTGACGTATGTGCTTCTGCCTCGCCTTTCCGAGCTGTTGTACGGCTCCCCCACAACGAGCGACCAATCGGCGATTTTCACCACAGAAGTCGTTCAATACGCCGGCATCGCGATCCTGACGCCGATCCAATTCTATATCTGTCGGGCATTGGGCAAGTTCCGGCGCACACCAATGTCCTATCTCAAGCTCTGCGTCCTGAGCGTCAGCTACTGCACAATCATATCGGCCGCTGTTGCTATCGCATACGTGGTCGCCGTCGTTACACTTCAGCGCCTTGCAGTCGCGTTCGATTCAATGACCCTCGGCAATGGTCTGACATCGCTTGGCCAAATCGCCATCGTCGCGTTCGTGACCGCCAGTCACCGGCGGTTTTGGGGCATGAGATGGCTCATTGCCCTCAGCGTGACACTCGTCATCGCGGCGCTGTCATGGCTGGTTGTCTATCCAGCCCTCACATCGCTGGCGATCGAGGCCGATATTGCCGCCAAAATTGCAAGGGTCTTCGGATGAGATGAAGCACCTGCTCTGACTTTTTCAGCGTGTCGGAACCGGCTTTTCGCCGCGATAGTCGTAGAAGCCGCGCCGCGTCTTGCGGCCCAGCCATCCGGCCTCGACGTATTTCACGAGCAACGGGCAGGGCCGATACTTGGAATCCGACAGCCCTTCGTACAGCACCTGCATGACGCTGAGGCAAGTGTCGAGACCGATAAAATCCGCGAGTTCGAGCGGCCCCATCGGGTGATGGGCGCCAAGTTTCATCGCCTTGTCGATGGCTTCGACCGTGCCGACACCTTCATACAATGTGTAAACGGCTTCATTGATCATCGGCAACAGGATGCGATTGACGATGAAAGCGGGAAAATCCTCGGCCACCGCCGTTGTCTTTCCGAGGCTTTCGACAAACGCTTTTGCGGTGGCGAAGGTCTCGTCTTCCGTGGCGATGCCGCGGATCAATTCAACCAGCTCCATCCGCGGCACAGGATTCATGAAGTGCATGCCGATGAAGTCTTCCGGGCGATCAGTCGCCGCCGCGAGGCGGGTGATTGAAATCGACGACGTATTCGACGCAAGCATCGCCGTCGGCTTCAGATGCGGACAAATGCCGGCGAAGATCTTGTGTTTCAACTCTTCGTTTTCTGTCGCCGCTTCGATGACCAGATCGCAATCACTGAAGGCCTCGGGCGTTGGGGCATAGGTGATGCGGGTCAGCGCGCCGGCCCTATCGTTCTCGGTCACCACGCCTTTCGCGACCTGCCGACCCATGCTGACGCCGATATTTTCGAGCGCCTTGTCGAAACTTTCCTTCTTGATGTCATTGAGAGCGACGTCGTAGCCGGACAATGCGATGACATGCGCGATGCCGCTGCCCATCTGCCCCGCGCCGACGACGCCTACCTTAGCGATCGACCGCGCAGGCTTCACCCCCGCCTTGCTCCTTTCGGCCATCTTCGTCGATTGCGGCATCAAGATCGTCCTTTGGCAGCGCGGCTATTTCTTCAATTCCGATTCGAGTTCGGGCAGCGCCTGGAACAGGTCGGCGACAAGGCCGTAGTCCGCCACCTGAAAGATCGGCGCGTCGCCGTCCTTGTTGATGGCGACGATGACCTTTGAATCTTTCATTCCGGCAAGGTGCTGAATGGCGCCCGAAATGCCGACGGCGATGTACAGATCAGGCGCGACGACCTTGCCGGTTTGGCCGACCTGCAGATCGTTCGGAACAAAACCGGCGTCGACGGCGGCGCGAGACGCGCCCATCGCGGCGCCGAGCTTGTCGGCGACGGGCTCTATATATTTGGCGAAATTTTCGCCGTTGCCCATGCCGCGCCCACCCGAAATGATGACCTTCGCGCTCGTCAATTCCGGACGATCGGACTTGGTCAACTCGGCTTTCTCGAACGTCGACGAGCCGACGGGCGCAGACGCTGTCACGGTCTCGATCGCCGCCCCGCCACCGTTGGCAGCCGCTGGGAATGCCGCCGTTCGAACGGTGATCACCTTGATCTTTTCGGACGATTGAACGGTCTGAATGGCGTTGCCGGCGTAGATCGGCCGCTCGAAGGTGTCCGGCGAAACGACCTTGGTGATGTCGGAAATCTGCATCACGTCGAGCTTGGCTGCAACTCGCGGCAGCACGTTTTTTCCGGACGCAGTCGCCGGCGCAATGATAGCGGAATAGCCGTCCGCCAACTGCAGGATGACTGCGGCAACCTCCTCTGCAAGACCATTGGCGAGCTGCGGGGCATCGACGACCAAAACCTTTGCAACACCCTCGAGCTTTGCCGCGCTTTCAGCCGCCGCCGCGCAGTTTGCACCCGCGACAAGGATATGAACGTCGCCGCCGAGCTGCTTTGCCGCCGAAAGCGCCTTCGCCGTCGATTGCGACAGCGACGAATTGGTGTGCTCCGCCAGGAGTAGAACCGACATCAGAGCACCCCGGCTTCGGTTTTCAGTTTTTGCACAAGCTCGGCGACGCTTCCGACCTTGACGCCGGCCTTGCGGGTCGCCGGTTCCGTCGTCTTCAGAACCTTCAGCCGCGGCGCGATGTCGACGGAGAAATCCTCGGGCTTCTTGACGTCGAGCTGTTTCTTCTTGGCCTTCATGATGTTCGGCAGCGAGGGATAGCGCGGCTCGTTCAAGCGAAGGTCCGTCGTGATAACCGCCGGCAGATTGAGCTTCACCGTCTCGAGCCCGCCGTCGACTTCCCGCGTCACGGACACGGCCCCCGATTGCGTTTCAACCTTTGAGGCGAATGTGCCTTGCGGCCACCCGAGCAAGCTCGCGAGCATCTGGCCCGTCTGATTGCAGTCGTCATCGATCGCCTGCTTGCCGAGGATGACGAGGTCCGGCTTTTCGATTTCAACGATAGCCTTAAGAAGTTTGGCGACGGCCAGCGGTTCGACGATAGCGCCTTCGGGCGTTTCAATCAGAATACCGCGGTCGGCGCCGATCGCGAGCGCCGTTCGGATCGTCTCCTGCGATTTCGCCGGTCCGATCGAAACAACGACGACCTCGGTCGCCGTTCCCTTTTCTTTCAGCCGGACCGCTTCTTCAACGGCGATCTCGTCGAACGGATTCATCGACATTTTGACGTTGGCGAGATCGATGCCCGCGCCATCGGCCTTGACTCGGATTTTTACGTTGTAGTCAACGACCCGTTTGACCGGCACAACGATTTTCATGCCCTTCGCCAGACACGCTGGCGCTCCCACGTTCGGTTTTTTTCGAGGTTGTGACCGCCGCCGCGGACGACCTTGGTTATTGCGGTGCGGCAGTGTCCCTAGGCAGGATTTATGGGCCGGCCAGTCGGGCCTTCGCACCTGCGAAGACCACGAAGCTACGAGCGGGCTGATTTGAAGTCAATTGGCCCGCGGCGTCGCGCCCAAGGCGCTTCCAAGCCATCTACTGCCGGAAAAAAGCGTCTGCCGTCAGCGGTTCTTGCCCGGAACCCAAAGCACGTCGGCGCGCCCTCGGTCGTTGACGTAGCGCCCGGCGACAAAAAGGAAATCCGACAGGCGATTGACGTATTTGAGCGCCGCCGCACTGACCGGTTCCTTCGGCAGGGCTGCGAGTTCAACCATCACGCGCTCCGCCCGACGGCACACGGTTCGCGCCACATGTAGGGCAGCGGCGGCGGCAGTCCCGCCAGGCAGGACGAACGAACGCAGCGGCTCTAGCGCCGCGTTCATCACATCGATTTCCTCTTCGAGCCGCTTCACCTGGGCTTCGCTGACGCGCAGCGGCTCATAGGCCAGTTCCTCTCCCCGGTCGGGAACGCAAAGATCTGCACCGAGATCGAAAAGATCATTCTGAATTCGCCCGAGCATGTCGTCGACGCCGGAATCGCCGCTGGCAAGCTGGAGCCGCGCAACGCCGATCTGCGCATTCGTTTCATCGATCGTGCCATAGGCGGCGATGCGAACCGACGTTTTCGGCACGCGCTCGCCCGAGCCGAGCGCCGTTGTCCCGGCGTCGCCGGTTTTGGTGTAGATGCGGTTGAGGACGACCATGAGCGGATTTTCCGGTTGCGAATCAGTTTTCTGGCTCGCCGAGGCTTCAACGTCCAAACAACACGTAGGCCATGATGATAAGGATGGCGATAAACTGGAGGCCGACGCGCCAGCGCATAAGTTTCTGGCTGAGGTTTGGGCTGGTCCCTCTCAGCATACTGAACAGACCGAGCACAAGCACCACCAGAACCGCCAGCACTGCGATTGTCGTGGAATGATAAAGCAGTGTTTCCATGGTCGAACGTCCTGACCGGCTCTTCGGGACCGGCCCCGAAGCCCCACTGTTAGGGGCATGGCCGCAAACCCGCAATCGGGGAAAAGGCCGAGCAGGCCTTTGGGCTGACCGCCCATTAGACCCCCGGCCGTAACCAAGCCGAGAGACCTTACGCAATTGAAATTTGCCTCCGACTAGAAAAGCCTTAATCCTGCGGCGATCAGGTGAGTTGATGGGGGCGGCGCGGACGCGTGTCGGCGCCGAAATGGGGTCATTGCAGCGCCGCGTGACTTCGAAATTTTGCGACGGTGGCTTCTTGCCGGTTGAACTTCAGACGCCCGTAAATCGTTCACCGATCGCTCCAAAGCGGCGCCGCTCGCTGGCCGTTGCGTTCGCCGCGATGCTGGCCTTTTCAATCGGCAGCCCTGCGGCCATGGCTCAATCGCCGCCGACTGCGCCAAATGACCCTGATGCTGCGCGGAGCGCGCTCGAATCTCAGAAGACCGAACTCGATGCAACGCACAACAAAGCGCAGGCGCTGCAATCGAATGTCGCCGATCTGGATACCGAACGCGAACGCCTGAATGCCAGGCTGCTCGAAACTGCGGCGCTTACCCAGCGCAGCGAAGCCCAGCTCACGGCCATTGAGGGCAGGGTGCTCGAGCTTGAGGCTCAAGATAAGCTGGTGCGCGGCTCGCTTTTCCAGCGCCACGGCCAGATTGCCACTCTCCTCGGCGCTCTGCAGCGCATGGGACGAAACCCGCCGCCCGTACTCGTTACCCGACGCGAAGATGCTTTGCAGATGGTGCGCAGCGCGATGCTGCTGTCATCGGCCTTCCCAGAGCTGCGCGGCCAAGCGCTGAAACTGTCTGAAAAGCTCGACGATCTCGTACGCGTCATGGCCGACATCCGCACTGAAGGCAAACGACTGCAATTGGAGACAGACCGTCTGAATGAGTCCCGCAATCGGCTGGCGAAGCTGATGGAAGCCAAAAAACTCACCATCGCTGAGCGCGAAACCGAGTTGCAGGCCGTGAAAGAGGCGACAATTGAAATCTCCAAGAACGTCGATGACCTTTCCCAGCTTATTGCCAAACTCGACCAGAACCCGACACTGGCTGAAAAGACCGGGACTGGCGCCTACGAGACCGAGATAAAGCCTGAGACTGCAGCCGCGTCGAATACGCCGGCTGAAACGAGCGGCCCTGCAACCGCAGCCATCACAGTGTCGCCGGAGCCCGAGCCGTTCACGGTCGCAGCGGATTCCGCCACGACCCCTGCGACGGGCGAAGCGACACCCAAGGAAACGACGGTTGCAGCACTCCAACCGCCGCGTCTGAAACCGCAAATCATCGAACTTGCGCCGTCAACGGCAGCACTGGCGCCCGGTAATCCTGGCCGCATCAAGCCGGCCATCCCGTTCGCGACGGCGCACGCCAAATTGCCGCTACCCGCCCACGGTCGCCGCGCCCTCAATTTCGGCGAACGCACGCAATATGGCGGCCAATCCAAAGGGCTCGTGCTCGAAACGCGCAGCGGCGCCCAAATCACGTCGCCTTGCGATGGCTGGATTGTCTACGCAGGCGAATTTCGCAGCTACGGCCAACTCTTGATCATCAACGCCGGCGAAGGCTATCATATTCTGCTGGCTGGCATGTCGCAGATAGATGTCCAGCCCGGTCAGTTCGTACTCGCGGCCGAACCCGTCGGCACCATGAGCGGCGATGCCAAGAAGTCGCCGTCGACTCCGCAAACCGAAGCTCCGGTGTTGTACGTAGAGTTTCGCAAGGATGGACGGCCCATTGATCCTGATCCCTGGTGGGCTTCAGGCCAGCAGAAGGTACAAGGCTAATGCGCAAAGCGGACTACGCATTCTGGACGTTCTTAGGGATGACCGCCCTCGCAGGCGCCTCGGCCTTCGTCAACGTCACACAAACCTATTCGGCGACGCCGACGCAAAATTCGGAGGCCTTCCGCCAACTGGATCTGTTCGGCGACGTGTTCGAGAAGGTGCGCGGCGAATACGTCGAGAAGCCCGACGACACGCAGCTGATCGAGAATGCGATCAACGGCATGTTGACGTCGCTCGACCCGCATTCGTCCTACATGAGCCCCAAAAACTTCCGCGACATGCAAGTGCAAACGCGCGGCGAGTTCGGCGGCCTCGGCATTGAAGTGACGATGGAGAACGGCGTCATCAAGGTCGTGTCGCCGATCGACGAGACGCCCGCCGCCAAGGCGGGCCTGCTCGCGAACGATCTGATCACGCATCTCGACAACGAGCAGATTACTGGCCTGACGCTCGAACAGGCCGTCGAGAAAATGCGCGGCCCCGTCAACACGCCGATCACGCTCACGATTGTGCGCAAGGGCAAGGACGATCCGTTTGACGTCAAAGTCGTGCGCGACGTGATCCGCATCAACGCCGTCAAGGGTCGCACGGAAGACGACGTCGCCTACATCAAGGTATCGACCTTCAACGAGCAGACCCACGCCAACGTCGTTAAGACGATCGAAACCCTGAACAAGGAGATCGGCGGCAAGCTCAAAGGCTACATCATCGATTTGCGCAACAATCCCGGTGGACTTCTGGATCAGGCGATCGCCGTGTCTGACGACTTCCTGGAACGCGGCGCGATCGTGCTGACAAAGGGCCGAAACAACGAAGAAACACAGCGCGCCAACGCCAGGCCAGGCGACATCACGGACGGCAAAAAGATCGCCGTTCTGATCAACGGCGGTTCGGCGTCCGCGTCGGAGATCGTCGCCGGCGCCCTGCAGGACCACAAGCGCGCAACCGTCATTGGTACGCGCTCGTTTGGCAAGGGATCGGTGCAAACCATCATTCCGCTAGGCGCCAACGGCGCCATCCGGCTCACGACGGCCCGCTACTACACCCCGTCGAACCGCTCCATCCAGGCCAAAGGAATCGATCCGGATATTCAGGTCGAAGAAGAGCTGCCCGACGATATGAAGGCTAAGGTCGCCAACGAGAAACCGCGCGGTGAAGCTAGCCTCCGCGGCCATCTCAAGAATCCGGACGGCACCGAAAAGGAAGGCGAAAAGGAGAAAGAAGAAGTCTCCGGATCGTCGTCGTACGTTCCGAAGGAGCCCGAGAAGGATACGCAGCTTCAGTATGCGCTTTCGTTCCTGCGCGGCACCGCCAAGGAGCCGCCCGTGGTCGAGAAGTCGACGCCGCCCGCCTCCGCGACATCGCCTGAAGCGGCCGGCGCGCAGCCGTCAGCCGGCGGTGAGCCCGAAAAGAAGACGACGCCCAACTGAGCGTTTCTTTGCACCATGCAGAAATCAGAATGGGCGCCCCTCGGGGCGCCCATTGCATTTGAGGTTTGAACAAGTCCCGTGGGCCAGCCCCCGCTCGCGCTGTATGCTTGGGTCATATGTCGGGTCTTCTGGAGGCGTCATTGACGACCAACGGCCAAGCGCTTCCGTACCGTCACTGTGTCGGGCAGATGGTGATTAATCGCAACGGACACGTGTGGGTCGGCCGCCGCTCCGACTCGAAGACCGACGCCGAAGGCCGTGGCGACTGGTGGCAGATGCCGCAGGGCGGCGTCGACGAGGGCGAAGATGTGCGGACCGCGGCGCTTCGCGAACTTCGCGAGGAAACTGGCATCCACTCCGTCGAGATCATCGCCGAACATTCGGCATGGCTGACCTACGACCTGCCGAGCGCCTTGATCGGCAAGGCCTGGGGCGGGCGCTATCGCGGGCAGAGCCAGAAGTGGTTCGCGCTCCGTTTCCTGGGGCCCGACAGCGAAGTTTCGATCGATCCGCCGCCGGGCTGCGAACGTGAGTTCGACGCGTGGCGGTGGACGGCCGTCGACGAACTTCTTGAATTGATCGTGCCTTTCAAGCGCGAGGTTTATCGCGCTGTGCTTGCCGAATTCGCCACTCTGGCCGTGCCGCTAGCGAAGTAGATCCCGCCAATTCCCAGCAGTCTGGACGTCCAGTAGAGCGGCTTCAACGACGGCGCCGCGCCAATGCGCAGCACGCGACGATCCTGCGCATTGCTGATGCAATACAGCGTTCAATAGGAAGCATGACAATCTAATGTCATCATCCTGCTGCCTATTTTCAGTACTGTTATCGAATCACATTTCGACGGTAGTCTCGAGTTATCCACAGGCTCTGATGCTTATGAAAATGTTTGCCCACCCAGATACCTCCGAAGTCGCGCTGCCTTACCGCGTCGGCGTCGGGATCATGCTGCTCAATCGTGACGGCAAGGTCTGGGTCGGCCGCCGCCGCCCGAAATGGGTCGGCGATCACTCCGCGCAAATTTGGCAAATGCCGCAGGGTGGCATTGAAAAGTTCGAACCGCCGCGCATCGCTGCGCTCCGCGAACTGCGCGAGGAAACCGGAGTGAGCTCGGTCGACGTTCTGGCCGAATATCCCGGCTGGCTCACCTACGACTTGCCGGCATCGCTGATAGGCGTTGCGCTCAAGGGCCGATACCGCGGTCAGCGTCAGAAATGGTTCGCGATGCGCTTCCTGGGCGAAGACAGCGAAATCGACATTGGTTCAAAAGACGGAGTGAAGGCCGAATTCGAGTCGTGGCGTTGGGCGCCGATGGAACTTGTTCCGAAATTGATCGTGCCTTTCAAGCGTCCGATTTACGAGCAAGTAACGCGCGCCTTCACACAACTTGCGTGACGCGGGAGCAAGGGGGAATCGGAGAGATGGTCGGCAAGATTTTCTCGTGGAGCTTGCTTGCTATAGGAGTTGCGACCTCGGCTTATCTCGATGTCGCGCTGGCGGGTCAACCCGAGCAGCTGTGGCTGCCAACGCTGAACATGGTCGGCTTTGCCGCAATGAGCGGCTGCCTGTTCGACTAACCCTACAACAGCACGATCTGCTGCCTGCGATTACGCGGCCCGCGCCGACAACCGCTTCAATTCGCTGACCAGCGTATCGGCCATGGCCTTGGCCATATCATCCGTTGCGGCGGCGGCCCCAGCCTCGGCCAGTCTGATCTCGTCGGCGATGATGGCGGGCGTCAGATCATCAAGATCGTAAGCCTGCTCCGCCAGCACGGTGAGACGCGCCGGATCGACCTCTGCAAAGCCCGATTTTACGAACAGGCGCTTGCGCGCTCCCTGCGCCGAGACATCCAGCACGCCGGGACGCAGCGTCGTAATCACTGGCGCATGTCCGGGCAGCATCGTGAACTCGCCGTCGGCGCCGGGCACGATCGCCTGTTCCGCATCGACCGCGAGCAAAACCCGCTCAGGCGATACCAATTCGAACTTGAAAGTTGCTGCCATCGTTTTGCATTCCTTTGTGGGCGCCGCCTAAACCATGTCGGCAGTGCAACCTCACGCAACCGCCTCGCCGTCCCCATCGCCCGTCTTCGACCTGACGTCTTCCGGCGTCTGCAACTTGGTTCCGCAGAACGGGCAGAAGAACATCGGGTGATCGACGAGGCCCGGCTCGTCGTCTTCGAGATCGACGAGCCCGACTGTCATGTAGATGACGCCATCGGGTCCAACCGTAATCAAGGGCTCGAAATCGCCGCCCTCCAGAGCCTCCTTCAGCTCTTCGCAGCAGCCGCCAAACTTGCTTTCGAGTTCGGTCACGGATGTTCCTCCCACAGGCCAACCGCGACCGGCCGACCCGCGCGCTTAGGCTGCTTCCGCCAGCTTTTCAGCCTTGGCGATGGCTTCGTCGATAGTGCCGACCATGTAGAATGCCGGCTCCGGCAGATGGTCGTAATCGCCTTCGCACAACCCCTTAAACGCTTTGATGGTGTCGGCGAGCGCGACTTGCTTGCCTGGCGAGCCGGTGAACACTTCAGCGACCGAGAACGGCTGCGACATGAACCGTTCGATCTTGCGGGCGCGGGCGACGGTCATCTTGTCTTCTTCCGACAGCTCGTCCATGCCCAAAATCGCGATGATGTCCTGCAAGCTTTTGTACTTCTGCAAGATTGCCTGGACTCGACGTGCGACCGCGTAGTGCTCTTCGCCGACGACGCGGGGATCGAGCATGCGCGACGTCGAGTCGAGGGGATCGACGGCCGGATAGATGCCCTTTTCAGCAATCGAACGCGATAACACCGTCGTCGCGTCCAAGTGGGCGAACGACGTCGCGGGCGCGGGGTCGGTCAAGTCGTCGGCCGGCACGTAAATAGCCTGCACTGACGTAATCGAACCCTTTTGCGTCGTCGTGATGCGCTCCTGCAGCGCGCCCATGTCGGTCGCGAGCGTCGGCTGATAACCGACTGCTGAAGGAATGCGGCCTAGCAGCGCCGACACTTCGGAGCCGGCCTGCGTGAAGCGGAAGATGTTGTCGATGAAGAACAAAACGTCCTGGCCTTTGTCGCGGAAATCTTCTGCGATCGTCAGACCGGAGAGCGCAACGCGCATGCGCGCGCCCGGCGGCTCGTTCATCTGGCCATAGACCAGCGCGCACTTGGAGCCCTTGGTTGAGCCGTTGTTCTTCTTCGGATCGACGTTGACGTTCGATTCGATCATCTCGTGATACAGGTCGTTGCCTTCGCGCGTGCGCTCGCCGACGCCGGCGAACACCGAATAGCCGCCGTGCACCTTGGCGATGTTGTTGATCAGTTCCATGATCAGAACGGTCTTGCCGACGCCGGCGCCGCCGAACAGGCCGATTTTGCCTCCCTTAGCGTAGGGGGCAAGGAGATCGACGACCTTGATGCCGGTGACGAGGATCTGAGCTTCGGTCGCCTGGTCGGCGAATGAGGGCGCCGGCTGGTGGATGGCGCGCGTGGCGTTCGTCTTGACGGGGCCGGCTTCGTCAACCGGCTCGCCGATGACGTTAATGATGCGGCCGAGCGTTTCGTCGCCGACCGGCACCATGATTGGGCCGCCGGTATCCGCCACGTCTTGGCCGCGCACGAGACCTTCGGTCGAGTCCATCGCAATCGTGCGAACCGTGCTCTCGCCCAAGTGCTGCGCCACCTCGAGTACAAGGCGCTGACCGTGGTTTTTGGTCTCGAGCGAGTTCAGAATTTCAGGCAGATGGCCATCGAACTGCACGTCGACGACAGCGCCCGTAACCTGGCGAATCTTCCCAACTTTGCTAGCCATGTCTCTCTCCAGCGATCTTGTTATCTCAGATGACGGTCAAGGTGACCGGGACATTGCCGCGGGTCGCCTTCGAATAGGGGCAGATCTGGTGGGCGTCTTGGATGAGTGCTTCCAGCTTGGCACGATCTGCGCCGGGACATTGCAGTTTCAGGTCGACGCTAAGCGCGAAGCTTGTCTCATCCTTGTTCAACGTCACGTCGCAAGTGACGCGCGCGGGCGCCGCGTCGACTCCATGCTTCTTGGCGAGCGCCAGAACGGCCTGGCCGAAACACGACGAATAGCCCATCGCAAACATCTGCTCGGGATTGAAGCCTTCGCCCGACCCACCAAGCTCCTTCGGCAGCGACATCGCAAAGCCGAGCTTGCTTGGCTCTAGAATCGCGCGGCCGTCGCGGCCGCCTTTGGTCGTCGCCGAATATGTCGCGATGGGATTCATGTGGTGCAGCCCTACAGCGCTTCCGCGCCTGAAATGATTTCGATCAGTTCCTTGGTGATGTTCGCCTGACGCAGACGGTTGTACTTGATCGTCAGCTTGTTGATCATGTCGCCGGCGTTGCGCGTGGCGTTGTCCATCGCCGACATGCGCGCGCCCTGCTCGGAAGCTGCGTTCTCGAGCAACCCGCGGAATAACTGAGTTGAGATATTCCGCTCCAGAATGTAGGCCATCACCTCGTCTTCGCCGGGCTCGTACTCGTTGATAGCGCTCGCGCCCTTCGCCGTTTCGCCGGCGCTTTCAGGTATCTTCGCAGGGATCAGCTGCAGAGCCGTTGGCTTCTGGGCGATGACAGACTTGAATTCAGAAAAATACATCGTTGCGACGTCGAACTCGCCGGCGTCAAACAAGGCTTTGACCTTGTTCGCGACGTCCTCGGCGTGATGGAAGCCAAGCTGCTTGACCCCCTGAAAACTGACGCGCTCGACAATGGTCTTACCGAAGTCACGCCGCAAGTTGTCGGCGCCCTTTCGGCCGACGGTCATGATCTTGACGGTCTTGCCCTGGCCCATCAGACGCGATGCATCGACGCGCGCAAGTTTCGCGATGTTGGAATTGAACCCGCCGCAGAGACCGCGCTCCGCCGTCATGACGATCAAGAGATGTGTCTGATCCTTGCCGGTCCCGACCAGCAGCGACGAACCCGAGGATTTGTCAGCGACGCGCGAGGCGACGTTGGCCAATACACCGTCCATGCGCTCGGCATAGGGACGCGCCGCTTGAGCGGCTTCCTGCGCGCGGCGCAGCTTGGCCGCGGCGACCATCTGCATCGCCTTTGTGATCTTCCGCGTCGCCTTTACCGAGGCGATGCGATTTCGCATGTCTTTCAAGCTGGCCATCGTCGCGGCTCGACTTTCATCTTCGCTCTGTCATCCCGGCCGGAGCGCACTTGCGCGGAGAGCCGGGACCCAGAGCAGCTACACCCAGTCTTGAACCCTGGGTCCCGGCTCGGCCTTCCGGCCATCCGGGATGACAATTTCCGTTAGGCCGTAAAACCCTTGCTGAACTTGTCGAGGAATTCGACGAGCTTCTTTTCCGTGTCCGCAGACAAGGCTTTTTCCTTGGCGGTCGCGTCAAGGATCGACTTCTCGCCTCGCAGCGCCGTCAGAAGGCTCTGTTCGAACTTGCCGACCGCGGACACCGCAATGCCGTCGAGATAGCCGCGCGTGCCGGCGAAGATCACCGCCACCTGCTCTTCCATCTTCAACGGCGAGAACTGCGGCTGTTTCAGCAATTCGGTCAGGCGGGCGCCGCGGGCGAGCATCTTCTGCGTCGCCGCGTCGAGATCGGAACCGAACTGCGCAAACGCCGCCATTTCGCGGTACTGCGCCAACTCGCCTTTGATCTTGCCGGCGACCTGCTTCATCGCCTTCGTCTGCGCCGACGAGCCGACGCGTGACACCGACAGACCCACGTTCACGGCCGGACGGATGCCCTGATAGAACAAATCCGACTCCAGGAAGATCTGGCCGTCCGTGATCGAAATGACGTTGGTCGGAATGAACGCCGACACGTCGTTGCCCTGCGTTTCGATGACCGGGAGCGCCGTTAGCGATCCCTTGCCGGCGGCGTCGCCGAGCTTGGCGGCGCGCTCGAGCAGACGAGAGTGAAGATAGAACACGTCGCCGGGATAGGCTTCACGGCCCGGTGGGCGGCGCAGCAACAGCGACATCTGGCGATAGGCGACGGCCTGCTTCGACAAGTCGTCATAGGCGATCACCGCGTGCATGCCGTTGTCGCGGAAGAACTCGCCCATCGTGCAGCCGGTGAACGGTGCAAGATACTGCATCGGCGCAGGGTCCGACGCCGTGGCGGCGACGACGATCGAATATTCAAGCGCGCCGCGCTCTTCTAGAATCTTGACGAACTGGGCGACCGTCGAGCGCTTCTGGCCGATCGCCACATAGACGCAATAGAGCTTGGCGCCCTCGTCGGTGCCGGCGTTCAGCGCCTTCTGGTTCAGGATGGTGTCGAGAATGACGGCTGTCTTGCCGGTCTGTCGGTCGCCGATGACGAGTTCGCGCTGGCCGCGGCCGATCGGAATCAGCGAGTCGATCGCTTTGAGGCCGGTCGCCATCGGTTCATGCACCGACTTGCGAGGTAGAATGCCGGGCGCCTTGACGTCGACGCGCATCATCTTGTCGCCCTTGATCGGCCCCTTGCCGTCGATCGGGTTGCCGAGGCCGTCGACAACGCGGCCGAGCAGACCCTTGCCGACAGGAACCTCGACAATTGCGCCGGTGCGCTTGACCGTATCGCCTTCCTTGATGCTGCGGTCGTCGCCGAAGATCACGACGCCCACGTTGTCGGCTTCGAGGTTCAGCGCCATGCCGCGAATGCCGCCCGGAAACTCGACCATTTCGCCGGCCTGTACGTTATCCAGACCATAGACGCGCGCGATGCCGTCGCCCACCGACAGAACCTGGCCGATTTCGGAGACCTGCGCCTCCTTGCCGAAGTTCTTGATCTGATCCTTAAGGATCGTTGAGATCTCTGCGGCCCGGATGTCCATGTGACGTTGACCTCTTCTTTGGTCGTTTCAATTTTTTGCCGACCCGGCGCGCCGGGCTTTGGTATTCAATGAGCGAGGGTGCAAGCGTTGCTGCGCTTATGAATTCAGATTCAGGCCCCGGATCCACTCAAGACAACTTTGAGAGTCTCCAGTTTGGTGCGGATCGAGCTATCGACCATGCGGCTGCCGACCTTGACGATCAGACCACCGAGCAGAGTGGGGTCGACGCGCGCGTCGAGCATCACCTCTTTGCCGACAGACGCTTTCAGCGATTTCTTAAGTTCAGTGACCTGCGCGTCCGTCAGCGCAACGGCGCTGGTCACTTCGGCCCGAGCTTCGCCTCGCGCCTTTGCAGCCTGCGCGCGGAATGCTTTGATCATATCGGGGAGCGCGAACAATCGGCGGTTCTTGGCGACGAGTTTGAGAAAGTTGGCAGTCAGTCCGTCGACACCTGCTTTATCGAGGATCGCGCCAAGTGCCCGCGCCTGGTCGTCGGCAGCGATGACGGGAGATCGCACGAGGCGAACCAGGTCGGCGCTTTGGTCCAGCAGACCTTGGAATTTGCTTAAGTCGGCTTCGACCTCAGCGAGTTTGGAGGCGTCTTTCGCGAGATCGAACAGGGCGGCCGCATAGCGTCCCGCCACACCTTCCACGACTGTCTCGTCGGTCGCCACGTCGCGCTCTCGAATCTGCCCGAATGGGCGCATTTTGGGCGGGGCAGCGCCATGACAGCCCGTACGCCCGTCCCCTGGGAAAGAGTATTTTCGGCAAAAGGCCAGCCCCGGAAGCGCGCCCCCGCTGGCCAACCTATTCTGCAAAGCCGCGGTGCTATTAACACGCACCTTCTAGGGCATCAATGACCGCTGGCAGGGCGCGATGACGCGGGTTCGGAAGGGTTGGACCGCGCCGCGCTCTGGGGTTGGCGAGGCATAGGCTTTCTCGAGCGTCCCGATCGTCGACGTTGGCTCCGGCGCTATAGCTCAGATCCTCGAAGATGAACGACGGCTGCACACCGCGTTCAATCAACATTCAATTGCTGTCTCATATACAGCCGGCCGAATGACGGCGGATCTTCGCCGCTTCGCGACTGGCCTGGGACGCCGGTCGAAAAGTCGACTCGGGAGAGTGTCTCATGACCATTGCAAAGAAATTCACCACCGCCGCTCTGGCCGCAACGATGACGTTCGGCGCTCTGCTACCGCTTGCTTCAACTGCCGAGGCCCGTGACAGGGACCGCGACGGCTACTCCGACTTTCGCAGCGACCGCGGTCGCGACTTTGGCCGTGGCGCGCGCTTTGACGATCGCCGTGATTTTCGCCGCCGCTACGCACATCGATCTTATCGCCGCGACCATCGTGGCCGCGAACTTGCCATCGGGGCCTTCGCCGCCATTGTCGGCCTGGCGATCGCCGCCGAGGCGAGCAGGGCCCACCGCTACGACGGCTATCACGACTGAACAAAACTGTCGGAGTTGCGATTTGGGGCCGGGCGCGCAAGCGCTCGGCTCTTTCGCGTCACAGCGCGTTCGTAAGATGCACTGGCACTCGCCACGGAATTACGAAAACGACATCAAAGCCAATCTCCCACGACTGATAATCCGCACGGCGCGATAGCCAGAGATCGGCCGCGCGGCGAACCCGACGGCTGAGATTGTGGGTGATCGCCGCTTCGCACTCCTCCCGCGTCGGACGCCGCTTAACCTCGACGAACGCAATTCTTTCACGCCGAGCTATAATCAGGTCGACCTCGCCTTGAGGGGATTTGTAACGCCGCGCCAGAATGCGATAGCCCTGCGTCGTGAGATACGCGGCTGCGATCCACTCCGCGGTATGTCCGCGCCGATGCCGCCGTTGCCGCTCTTCGTCCGGAGCACCACTCACGCTCCACCATCCTTGATCTTGAGTCCTAGGGCGTAGGCCCTCGCCTTCGGCACGTCGAGGGCATCGGCGACCGTTTTTGCGGCATCCTTCAGACTCATCGAGCCCAGCGCAGCATGAAGGCGTTGCTCGATGGCGTTGTCTGTCACCTCGGCCGGCGCTGCGGGCGCAACGAGGATGACGACTTCGCCCTTGATTTCCCGTTCGGCCACGGCCTTCGCCAACTCAGGCAAGGGAGCACTGAGATGCTCCTCATGGAGCTTTGTCAGTTCGCGAGACAACACCGCGTCTCGCGGGCCAAGCACATCGGCCATGTCGGCCAATGCGGCGGCCGCGCGCTGCGGCGCCTCGAAAAAGATCAATGTGCCCGAGTAGGTTTTAAGGTCGTCGAGTTTCGCGCGACGCGCCGCCTGCTTCGGCGGCAGGAAGCCGGCGAAAAAAAAAGCGTCGGTCGGCAGGCCGCTCGACGACAGTGCGGCCGGAATCGAAGACGCGCCGGGTATAGAAAAAACCGGAATGCTGTCCGCCCGGCAGGCGCGCACCAGCTTGAAACCCGGATCAGAAATCAGCGGCGTTCCGGCGTCCGAAATCAGCGCGATCCGTTTGCCTGTTGCCAGTTCGGCCAGCACGCGCGCGCGCTCGGCGTCCTCATTGTGATCATGAAAAGGCCGTGTGACGGCGTGGATGGCGAAGTGCTGCAGCAGTTTCGCAGAATGGCGCGTGTCCTCACAGTAGACCACATCGGCCTGAGCAAGCACGGCAAGCGCGCGCAACGTGACGTCGCCAAGATTGCCGATTGGGGTGGCGACCAAATACAGCCCGGGCGCGAGCGGCTCACTGGTCAAACGCAACGCATCGCGCTTGATGGCGGACATCAGTCCGGCGTGAGCGCCAGCGCTTCTGATGTCGCTATGATCGTCGGACGCCAACGCCACCGCCCCGCTACCGAATTGAATCGCGTCAGGCATGAAACCGCTTTTCCGTCGCCGGGCAAGCGTTTCCATCGTGTGAAGCAATAGACCTGATCAGCAAACTACGCGGCAAGAGCCTGCGATTTTTCGCCCGTCCCCGTGGCGTCCAGGACATGCACGCTGGCGGGTTCACGCCGGCCAGGGATAGCCATTACCGCCGCCAATTCGTCGCCGAGCGTATAGAGCGCGTACTGCGCCAGATCGAGTTGCTGCGTTGCAGCCGTCTGCCGCCGGTTGGCCTCTTCGGCGCCCCGAATGGCGGTTTTGACCACGGCTGTGAGACGCGACCATTGCTGAGCCGCCGATTGTCTTGGCGGGTTGGCGGACTGCGCAGGCGAGTTTGAGATTGTATATGCTTCACTCGCGCCAATTGGCTTGGCGCGAGTGCGGGAAAATTTCACGAGTATATTCGGTAGTCGCACGGTGAATGATCCGCTGATTTCGACCCGATTCCTCATTGAGCTGATTTGCCGCCCTAAACAAGCGGCAGCCTTGCAATTGGCAAATGCCGCCCGGTCGCGACGTTGTAATTCCGCCGCCGGACGTCTCGTAAGTATAATTGACGCGAATGGTTATGAGCTCATTAACGGGACGAGCATCCTAAGCCAATGCTGCCCCCTTCAACTCTTGCCCGTCAATAGCCGGTGCGCGCGCCGTCCGAGTCCGCCGCCGTCGTTGTCGCGCCCGCTGCCGCGCGTCGCCTCAGTAACGACCTTGGGGCAGAATGCGACGTGCTGCGCCGCAGCGCGCTGAGTCTTTTGGCCCGGCCGCGCAGCTTGACGACAGTTTCTATCTCACCGCCGACCGAACCCGCATACCGATAGTGACCGGTGATGTCATCGACGAACAGCGCGTCCTCGAGCTGCGGGCCCCAACCGCGATTGTGGATGATGAGCGGGCGACCGGAATAGCCAACGACGTTCGCGACAACGGCGATGTGCGATTGACTGCCGTTATTCTGCGGCCGGTAATAGGTCACGATATCACCCGGCAGGTAATCCTGCGCGACATCGCTGGTGGGCAAAGTGATGCCATGGGTGGAAAAAAACCGACGCAGAGTTTCGGTGCGACGATGATCGATACTGGAGTCGCCGCTGCCGACGCCGGCCCGGTGCACGAGCGCTTGCAGATCAACGCCGAGCGCCCGATAGGCGCGAATAATAACGTCGGTGCATACGCCAAATTGCGCTGAGACGTCGCCGAGCGGAAACGACAGACGCTTGTAACTGTCCGTGTAAACGACGAAGTCTCGCGTCTGCGCCAACGCCGCCTCGGCCAGCGCCAGTCCGAACTCGATTGCGGATAATTCCGCCTTGGCCAGCGCGGACAAGAGTGAAGTCGCTGGCGCCACCGGGTGGTCTTCGAGTTCGCAACGCCGTTCCCGCGCGTCGAGATCCTCGATATCTTCGGTGCTGGCCAGCACCTGCTCATGCGGCGGACCAGCGGAGGGCAAATCCTCGGCGGGTCGCTCGACGAGAGCGACGGCCTCGACCGGAACCGATCCAAGCGCAATCGAAAGCTTGGACCGGGCAACGTCGGCGCTCTCATCGGTAAGAGGGGCATTGGAAACGATCTCGGCCCGCTCCGAAGACGTGCCGAGGTGCGATTGTAGGTTTGGTGCGGCCGGCGGCGTCTGCGCCAACTCCGAACGCTGATTGAACGCCGACGAAAGCCCATCCGGTTTCAGAATGAGCATGGCGATGGCGGCGGCGAGCGGAATGAGAACGCATGCGGCCGCGGCACGGTCCATCCGCAACTGGGATTTCGCTGGATCCTTCCCGGCGAAACCGACTTTCGCATCAGGCTCGGGCTGCGCAGCCCGAGTGACAGAAATGACGGCGGCGGAAGTAGGCTTCGGTGACAGCACCCGTAATGCCGGTCGATGGGCGATCGCTCGCAACGGAGCGCGGCCGGTTGACCGCAACGCCTCGCCGCCGCTCTTGGCGCCGACCCGCAATCGGCCCGCCTTAGCGCCCGGTTCCCTTGGCTTTTTCACGCGTACCCCAAAGCCAGTCAACGGCCTCAAGCATACGTCGCTGTGTAAGCGAATGACAGGCCCAAGGGTCGCTTATCTTCGAGCCAGTGCGATCAGGCGAAGCCGATGGCGCGTTTCACGTCTTCGGCGCTGGCCCCCTCGTTACGCAGGGCCCGCAGGCCCATGTCGCCCGAGCTTTTCGAGAGTTTTCTTCCGTCGGACCAGCGGATCAGCCGATGGTGACTGTATACCGGCTCCGGCAAGTCGAGCAGGGTTTGCAGCAACCTTTGCAGACCAGTCGCAGCAAAGAGGTCTTGGCCGCGCGTGACGTGAGTGACGCCCTGCCGCGCATCGTCGACGACGACCGAGAGATGATAGCTCGCCGGAACGTCCTTGCGGACGATGACGATGTCGCCCCATCGCCCGGGTTCTGCAGCGACGTTCTTGGCGGCGCCGTTTTCATCGACTTCAATGAAAGAGAGCGGAAATCCGCCGAGCTTTACATCGAGGCGTTGCAGCGCCGCGTCCATGTCAAGGCGCAGCGCCGGTGTCTCTCCAGCGTCGATTCGGGCCTTGATTGCCTCATTGGGAGCTGCCTTCCAAAGACCCGGGTACAGCGCCGCCCCATCGGGATCGGTCTTCGAAGAATCCGAGGCCGCCTCGATTTCAGCGCGGCTCGCGAAACACGGATATAACAGGCCCTGGCCGATCAGTTTGTCGGCCGCCGCCAAATACGCCTGGAAGTGCTGGGACTGGACCAGAACCGGCTCTTCCCACGATAGGCCGAGCCACTTCAGATCATCATAGATCGCTGCGACGTATTCCGGACGCGTCCGAGTGACGTCGATATCTTCAATGCGCAACAGAAACCGGCCGCCGCTGCGGCGCGCCGTTTCGTGGGCGATCAATGCTGATAGCGCATGGCCAGCGTGAAGCAGTCCATTTGGCGATGGCGCAAAGCGCGTGACGGGAATTTGCAAGGAGAGACACCTGGTACTAGTCGCACGCGCCAGTGCGGCCCGCGCCCGGAGAGTACGTGCGCGCGACGGCTTCGACTACGCGGTCATAGGTCCTACGCTCAGATTCTGGATAGAGCATGGCCCAACTGTTGATAAGTCGCCCGCCGCACGTAAAGCTCACGCGCTGATAGAAAATTTCCCCATTGCGCACGCCCGAAAGCACGAACCAGCGCTGCCGGACCGGGGCGTAGTCGATGGCGGCGCCGGCGAATTGGTCGGTGATGAGGAAATCGCGGTACTCGGCGAGCGTATGGTTGTCGGCATTGGCGAAGGCGCCCACCAGAAGTTTCGCGTGGCCATCTTTCGACACCAGCACGCGACCTTCATCGGTCGAAGGCTGGGTCTTTTGTTCGAAGACACCTGTCGGATAGGCTATCGCAAAGCCGTGCCGCTCATTCGTGACGGTGGTCCAGCTGTTGTATGATGGACCGGCGCGAGAAGCGGACGCACAGGCGATCACGACGGCGCACCAGACGCTGATGCGGAAGATCATCTTGACGCAAGACATCGACTGAAAGCCCTCTAAGCCGACAATCATACACTCAGTTATTTTACGCCTTATCGGCGCCCACTTAAAGTATGGCGGGGGAAAAACTTATTGTGACCCGATTGCGCACATCATCGATCGGATCGGCTGACGCGCTCGCCGCGGCAGCAGAGTCTTTAGCGCGTCGTTGCGACGTCATGGCGGCTCTGTATCGCGCCAATGGTCCGCCGCCGATCCGTGACATACGGCCTGATTTTTCCGGCCTGACGCAGATCATTTGCGGACAGCAGGTCTCGGCCGCGAGCGCCGCCTCAATCTGGCGGCGCGTCGCAACAGGACTGTCGCCGCTCAACGCCGCGGCGGTGCGCGCTACAACAGATGCCAACCTCGCCGCGCTCGGTCTGTCGCGACCAAAAATTCGAACGCTCAAGATGCTGGCCGAGGCGGTCGAAAGCGGCGCACTCGATATTCGCGCGTTGAACCGGTCCAGCGATGAGGCGGTTTTCGCACAGCTGACCGCGCTGCACGGCATCGGGCCCTGGACGGCGGACATCTATTTGCTGTTTGCCTTGAAGCGGCCAGACGCCTTCCCAGCCGGTGACCTGGCCTTGCAGCTAGCTGCGGGGCGGTTACTTGCCGATCAGCAGCGCCTCGCCGCACCCGTCCTCCTCGAAATTGCCGAGCGTTGGCGGCCCCTTCGGGCCATTGCTGCGCGGATGCTGTGGGACGATTACGGCCGACAACGAACTACAAAGACAGGAACACCCGCAGCGCCGAGAATCGCCAAGGCGCCGGCGCGACGTAACACGCGAAACTAGCTGCATAAATCAGCGGTAATTTGCGACCGTCCATGCGGCTTCACATCACTGACGCGCGCGGCTAGTATCCCGGCCGTTGAGTGGGGCGACCAACGCGATTCGACGGCTTGACCGCGAGGACCTGGGCGACTGTGAATGCTCACGTGACCATACCGGACAATTGTCCGGCGCTTGTGCTGAACGCCGATTTTCGGCCGCTCAGCTATTATCCGCTGTCTTTGTGGAGTTGGCAGGACACGGTGAAGGCCGTGTTCCTCGATCGAGTCAACATCGTCTCGGAGTACGAGCGGGTGGTGCGCAGCCCATCCTGCGAATTTCGCCTGCCGAGCGTCGTTTCACTGAAATCCTATGTCCGGCCGGCGCTTTATCCGGCGTTCACGCGATTCAACGTGTTCCTGCGCGACCGGTTCAGCTGCCAATACTGCGGCGACAAGAGTGACTTGACGTTCGACCATCTGATCCCGCGCTCACGCGGCGGGCAAACGCGGTGGGACAACGTCGTAACGGCCTGCGCTCCATGCAATCTCAAAAAGGGGGGAATGATGCCGCGCGTCGCTCGCATGTTCCCAACGCACGAGCCCTATCGACCGACGGTATTTGAACTTCACCGCAACGGCCGGCTTTTCCCACCCAACTATTTGCACCAAAGCTGGCTCGATTATCTCTACTGGGACACCGAGCTCGAGCCGTAGTCGGCGATCGGGCGGCTCTATGCGGCGCGCGACATCGGATGGGCGCAGAGTTCCGCGGCGATATGATCGACGGCTTTCTCCCAATTCAACCCATCGTCGGCGGCGAGTCCGAACGCGGCCAGGGCATCAGAGGGCGCGCCGCCATCGCCAAAGACGCGGGCGCAAGCCTGCCGGCTGACCGCCAGGGCCTGATGCCACTGAATCGGATTGAGATGATCGGGGACGGAAGGGGTCATGAGTTCAGCTCCGGGAATGACGCTGCACGCGAACTAAACGTGGTGACGGATCAAAAGTTAACAAGTCGGCGGCAGACGCAAAGAGCGCTGTGACATCATTACGCGAGACCGTGTCAGATGATGTCTAGATCGAGGGCTAACCCGGTCACGCTCCATGCGTCTGCCAACTTGGTGGAGAGCCCGCACGCCCTCCGAATTCTTGTAACTGGCGCGAAAACCTCACGCCGGACTCACCGCAACGCCACGCAACACTACGCCAAGTAACTCCACGCGACTGTCACCGGCGTTACCGCCTCGAACCGCCGGATACACCGACGCTACTCAACACACGCGACGCGACATCTCCGAGGGACTGCCAAGTCTTGTCGGCTCCCCACGCGCACTCTTCCGCCAAATTCATGACATCCCAGCTACGCTCGTCACTAACGCTGACCACCGAACTCTGAGGGGCGAGCCGCCGAGACCTACGCCTGAACTTTTCTGTCCGGGCGACTCGCCTTGATTTTTGGAAGGCCGCGGACAATGCCTCTGCAGGACTCTGTCCGTACGCGAACGCAACTGAACGCCTACGCCACGCAACAACGCCACGCTTACGCAAACCGAAACCAGGCTCAGTGCCGGAAGGACGACACACCGCCTTGAACGTCAGAACAATTTTTGGGGTACGCACACACACTTTACGCCAACACGCCCTGTAACTTGCCCCTTCGTTCGCACCGTGATCCGGCTGTGTTCCGCGAACGAAGAGAGAATAACCGTTACATTCGGGCAACGCGAAGGCGCGATTCTGTTCGCGCCAAGATATTCGGTTGACAGTATTCGATGTGCAACAAAATCAGCATTATCTCGGAATTAGAGACTTGTGGACAAGTCGCATACACACCGATTCAGAGGCTGCGGCGGCGCGTGTTGGCGGCGATTTGGGCCGATCTCGCCGAGAGCGCGAAGGCCAGCAGCGAGATGACGGCGCTCCATCCGGCGAACGACAGACCGAACATTCGCCACGAGGCCTCATCGCAGCGCACGACCTTGATTGTCTCAAGATCCTTGAGCAGCCCGCCTGCGGTCGCAGACAGCGCCTGATCGCCGCCGCACGTGGCGGGACCGGGCCAGAATTTCCATTCTGCGCCAGCGTGATAGATGCCGAGTCCAACGTTGGCCAGATAGCCGAGCGCCACAGCGAGAAAAATCAGCGCGGCGATGCCCTTGTGGCCGCCGGACGAAAGCGTGAGCGCTATGAACAGCGCCGGGATCGCCGCGTAATAGGCGTAGCGTTGCATCAGGCAAAGCGGACATGGGCGATAGCCGCCGAGATGCTCGAACGCGAGGGCGGTCAGGATCGCAGCGGCCGAGAGAAACAGCGCCGCCGCGCCGAGCTGATAGGCGTTGTCACGTTCGGCTAAACTTCCAAACGCCATCCTAGAGTAACTCCCTCGGACGTACCACTTCCTGCATTACGTCTCAGCAGGCCGACAAGATGCCCGACCCCGCCAGATGTTTGACCAGAAAATAAAGGACGATAAGGGCGGCGGCGGCAAGGCCGGCGATCAGACCTAGCCGCCTCTCGATGAAGGACTTGATCGGTTCGCCGTAGCGCTTGAGCGCCCAGCCCATCGCAAAGAACCGCGCGCCGCGGGCGACGATGCAGGACACGACAAAGAACGCCAAGCCGACGCCGACCACGCCCGAGAGGATGGTGACGACCTTGATCGGCGGCAAATGCGAAAGCCCTGAGGTGACGAGCAGCAGCATCGTCGTCTCCCGCCCGGCGCACACCTTGAGTCGCTCGAATTCGTCGAGTTTGCCGTAGAACTCGAGCACAGGCCCAGCCAGCGCATCGAATGCGAATGCGCCGAGAAGGTAACCCGCGACGCCGCCCAGCGTCGACGCTGCCGTCGCGACGAGCGCGTACCGATAGGCGCGCTCGGGACGGGCCAGCGCCATAGGCACGAACAGCACGTCGGCCGGAATCAAAAAAACCGAACTCTCGATGAAAGCGATAACGGCTAACCAGACTTCCGCCGTTTTGCGCCCCGCGAGTGACAACGTCCAATCGTAGAGGCGTTTGATCATCGGCCTGTGCTTAGGGCGCGTTGGCGGTAATGTCCACGCGACCCGCGCGCCCAGGGACCGGCTGAAAGCTCGCGGCGAGCGCCGCGACAATCGCATTCAGGACGAAGCGGCCGCGAGGCGTTGCGCGGATGCGGCGGCCGGAAGTTCCGTAGAATGGCGCAGCTCGGCTGCGTTCTGACGTGGGCGCAAGGCCAGGCGCAATACATGCGCCAATGGCGTTGAGTTCGTTCTCTCGCCAATCGCCGTCAGCCGCGTCCGAAACCCAATCGATCATGCCGTGGCCGATCAAGTCCTCGATCACGGCCGCCGAGGGCGCCACGCCGCCCATCGCAGCCACTCGATCGAGATCGACGCCTTCGACCAGACGAAGGCCCATGAGCAGCATCTCATCGGCTTCCTCGGCGGGCGACAACGCCGTCGTCTCGACGAGCCCATGCCCGTCCGACTGGACCCGACCCAACCAGGTCTCGGGATGCTTTTCAGCGACTGTCGCGACCCTGCCGCCCGGCGTCATCAAGCGGCCGTGCGCGCCGGGACCGACGCCGACATATTCGCCGTAGCGCCAGTAGAGCAGGTTGTGCCGGCTTTCGGCGCCGGGACGCGCGTGGTTCGAAATTTCGTAGGCCTGGAGGCCGCGCGCCGTCGTCATGTCTTGCGTGATCTCGTAGAGCGCAGCGGCCGCGTCATCCTCGGGAATAATCAACTTGCCGGCTGCGTGCAGGCCAGCATACGGCGTGTCGGGCTCGATGGTCAGCTGATAGAGCGACAGATGATCGGCGGCGAGATTCAGCGCTTCGCCGAGTTCAGCGCGCCAGACATCCAAGGTCTGCCCAGGTCGCGCATAGATAAGATCGAACGAAACCCGCTCGAACGTCGCGCGCGCGATTCCCCACGCCGCCGTCGCTTCTGCGACGGTGTGGATGCGACCAAGTTTTTTCAACTCGGCGTCGTCGAGTGACTGCAATCCCATCGACACGCGATTGACGCCGGCGTCGCGATATCCCCGAAAGCGCGCAGCTTCGACGCTGCCGGGGTTGGCTTCGAGCGTGATTTCCGCGTCCGGCGCCAGCAACCAGAACCGGGCGATCGCATCAACAATCCCCGCCACGGTCGCCGGCTGCATCAACGACGGTGTGCCGCCGCCAAAGAAAACGCTTTGCACCGTTCGTGGACCGGTCCGCTCCGCCGCATCCTTCAACTCCTGCACATAAGCTGCGAGAAACCGCGCTTCATCCCAGCCGCCAAACCGGACATGACTGTTGAAGTCGCAGTAGGGGCACTTCTGCGCGCAAAACGGCCAGTGAACGTAGACGCCGAAGCCTGGCTCTTGGGATGCGGCGCTAGTCATGGCGGCTTGCGGCAAGCAGCGCTTTGGCGAGCGCGCGCCAAGTTGGATCATTGCTTTCAGGAGCGTTGGCAAGGTGCGCGTGCAAGGAGTTCAGAAAGTCGTCGAGCGACGCCGCCTTCCATTGTGGAGCGTTCGCCGCGAGATCGGCGCGCAGACGCTCGATGAACTGCGCCGCTTCGAGCTTGGTTGACAGGCTTGCAGCGGCGGCGCTCAACGCAGCGAGATCTCGGCCAGCGGGCAAAGTGCCGGTCTCTGCCGGCGCGATCTGATCGAGGCACGCCGCCTTGAAGGCAGCGAAGGCGCGTGTGCGGTGTGAGATCGCATACTTCGCCGCTGGCTCCATTTCTCCAAACGACAGCATATCTCCGTCGGGAACGAACATCGGATCGTAGCCAAAGCCGTTGCCGCCCCGCGGCGGCCAGACGAGATGTCCGAAGACTTTGCCTTCGAACTCTTGCGTTTCGCCTGTCGGCCAAGCGAGGCAAAGCACCGAGATAAAATTGGCGCGCGGTCCGGGCGCGGTCCAACCCTGCCGCGCAGTGATCTCTTCGCCGACCTTCCGCATGGCGAGCCCAAAATCCTTGGCTTGGCCAGCCCACCGCGCCGAATAGATGCCCGGCGCGCCGCCGAGACAGTCGACTTCAAGTCCGGAATCGTCGGCTAGAGCAGGAATCCCGGCGCCTGTCGCCGCAGCCAGCGCCTTGAGCTGGGCGTTGCCGTGGAACGTCAGCTCAGTTTCCTCCGGCTCAGCCAGGCCTAGATCACCAACTGACACGGCCTTCAGCCCGAAAGGCGCGATGAGCTGGTTGATCTCCCAGACCTTGCCCGGGTTGTGACTGGCGACGACCAGGGCGTCGCCGCGCTGAAGCCGCGGCATCAAAGCGCCGCCCATAGAAATGCAACAAGCGACACAGTCCCGAGCAAGCTGCGCACCGCATGGCGCCGGCCCCACGTCCGGATCAGCTGTCGGGTCTGCGGTCCGGCCATGTTAACCGGCGTCGCGTCCAGCTCCTTGTTCACCGGCATGATGATGAACAGCGTATACGGCCAGTTAGCGATTAGCAGCGCGGCGCCGAGGCCCCACATCCAATTGCCGGTGACGATCCATTCAAGAATGCCAAGCGCGAAGCCGATCACCGCCAGCGACGCCTGCATCATGAAACCGCGGGCATAGCTCGGTTTCCATTCGGCCAAAAGCGACCGGTCGTCGAGACTAAGGCGCGCCGGCTGCTCGGCCACGTTGATGTAGACCGCCGCGCCTGTGAATAGAGCCGCGACGGTTATGGCGAATAATCCGAACATGCTTTCGTCTTTCCGAACATATTCTGTCATCCCGGACGATCAAAGGTGAATCCGGAGATCGATCCGGCACCCAGGGCCGCTGTCGACGAAACTTGAAGCCCTGGGTCCCGGCTCTCGCTGCACGGCAGCTCGGCCGGGATGACAATTGAGGGGTTGGGCGCTTCGCACCTACGCTTTAAGCCACCGTCAGCTTCTGCAATTGCACCAGTTCGCCAATGCCCTTCTTGGCAAGGGCGAGCAACTGCTGGAACTTCTCTTCGGTAAATGGGCTCGTCTCGGCCGTGCCCTGAATCTCGACGATGCCGCCCGATCCGGTCATGACGAAATTTGCATCCGCGTCGGCGTTGCTGTCTTCGGCGTAGTCGAGATCGAGCACCGCCTCGCCTTTGTAGAGACCGCAAGATACGGCGGCGATGTGATCGCGCAGAACGTCATCCTTCACCATGTCGCGCAGCTTCATCCATTGGACGCAATCGTGCAGCGCCACCCAGGCGCCGGTGATCGCCGCCGTGCGCGTACCGCCGTCGGCCTGAATGACGTCGCAGTCGACAGTGATCTGGCGTTCGCCGAGTTTCGGCAAGTCGACGACGGCGCGCAACGCGCGGCCGATGAGGCGCTGGAT
>JBJXHD010000025.1:0-57152 GCA_046160845.1 Hyphomicrobium sp. | reverse complement strand
CAACGACTGCCGCCCGCACACGAGCCTCAACGGGCTCACGCCGAACGAGTTTGCAACCCGGTCCAGCAAGGACCATAACCAGAACGGACTCTCCTTATGAATGAGTACCGCATGGGGTGAGGGTCATAACCACCGGTGTCGCGACCCTTGGCGTCTCCACTTAATGTATCTTGTTCGCGCTGCGCACCGGCGCAACGCCGCACTTCTCCATCGGCAGCGCGGTCGTCGACCAACGATCCTTGGTCACTGTGACGACGTAGCGCCGGCAGTCATGCGCGACGCCGCGCACGAACTTGATCTCGAACACCGCAAGGTCCGGCGTACGCTGCTGGGGATAGGAAAACTTGCTATGGTCGGCGGTTTTAGCGATGGCCGTCTTGATGGCTATGCCTGCGTTGCGATAGTCGTCCGCCGTCAGTTTCGCGAGCAGCACGCGCGACAGCTCGGGATGTAGGCCGACCTCCAGCGCGCGCTTTTGATAGGGATCGGCGGGATCGATGACGGGCGGCGGCAGGGGCTGAACGGCGGGCTCGTCCGATGACTCGGCAGTTGTCATCTTTGGCGCGGCGACGCCGGCGTCCGATCCAGGCGCTGCAATGATCTCGCTTGACGGAAGGGGCTCAGGGATGGCGGTCTTCTGATCGAGAGCCGCTAGCTGCGCCACCGGATTCTCGCCTCGGGCAGCAACGTCTTTGCGCTCCATCGATGCGGTAATAGCCGCGGTTGCGGAGGACAGCCACTCTTGCAACGTCATTTCGTGACCCAGCACCGCCCAGCTGCCGCCGACGACAGCCGCGAACGTGACATAGGCGCGAAGCACCGGATTGCCGCGACGGCGCATCGAGGGCGCGCAGACGCGCTCGCCCGACGACAACTCGCCGAGTTCATATTCGACTTCGTCATCCAAAGGCGTGTGTTCGGCGTTTGCCAGCATGGCGCGAATAGACATGACCAATCCCGAATATTGGTAGCGTCGACGTCGTTTCCCGTAGCTGCATATGCATCAGGAAAGTCGGGGCAAAAATTGGGCGTGGCGCGCAGCGGCTAGGTCCGGCTTCGAGTAGAAGTCCCGGTAACCATAATTGTTTTTCGGGTCGACGCGCACGTGTGCGCAGCGTCGGACAGTCGAGATTTTCTGAAAGCGTTTGCGTCGCGTCGTTAGGTGAGCGGCGCTGGCCCTTATGCCATCACGCGCCGCTCACGCCGCTCAGTTCAGTTCGCCGAACTTTCCGGTGTTGTAGTCGGCGACAGCCTCGCGGATTTCGGCCATCGTGTTCATAACGAACGGACCTTGTGCGGCGACCGGTTCGTCGATCGGCGCGCCGCCGAGAACCAAAAGCTTCACTTCGCCGTTAGCTTCGATCGTGACGTCGCCGCCGTCGCGCGCGAACCTCGCGACCTGGGCTTCGCGAACAATCGCCTCGCCATTGATGAGCGCCGTGCCCGCGAGCACGATGACCATGAGCGTGTGTCCGTTCGGCGCATTGAGGGTTGCGCTCTTCCCGGCCCTCAGCCGCACGTCCCAGATCTCGACCGGCGTTACGGTTCGCGCTGCACCCGCAACGCCATCGAACTCGCCGGCGATGACGCGGACGCGACCGGCGCCGTCGGCAAGCTCGACGATCGGGATCCCGGAAGTGAGCAGCGTCTGGTAGCGCGGCGCCGACATCTTCTCGGCCGCGGGCAGGTTCACCCAGAGCTGCACGGCCTCGAAGGCGCCGCCGGCGCGCGTGAACGCGTCGGAGTGCATCTCCTCGTGCAGCACGCCGGAAGCCGCCGTCATCCACTGCACGTCGCCCGGCCCGATTGCGCCGCCATTGCCGGCGGAGTCGCGATGCACAAGCTCGCCCTGGTAGACGATGGTAACGGTCTCGAAGCCGCGATGGGGATGCTGTTCGACGCCGCGCGGCTTGTCCGACGGTTTGAATTCGGCCGGGCCGGCGTAGTCGAAGAGCAGAAACGGACTGACGTCCGCGCCATGGCTGTGGTGCGAGAAGAGCGAGCGGACGGGGAATCCGTCGCCGACCCAGTGGCCGCGAGGGGCACTGGAGACTGCAAGAATTTTCCTCATGTCAGGGGTCCTTGGCGCTGGTCTGACGACAGCGTGTTTGCCGATCGCCGCCAGCGGCGTTGGCGGATAGATCGTGCGCGCGGCGAGCCGCTTCAAGTCGCACGCGATGTCGCGGCCTGACCCCAGCGGCGCCGAAATTTGTCGCGCTATTTTTTTGCGCCGCCCGCCGTCATCCACTCCGGCTTGAACCAGCGGTCGGCGGGGCCGTCGTAGGGGAGTTTGGTCACGTCCCAGTGCTGAATGAGCGGCGCGTAGATGTCCCACACCGGCGGGCCGCCGCCGATGAAGACGACGCGGCCGGCGTAGCGGGCGAGCACGTCGTCAGGGCGCTCGGATGAGCGGATGACGTCGATGGTGCGATCCGCGAACGCCCACTTCGGAACCGAGCCGACCGTCTTGGGTCCGGCGATCAGCACGTGGCCCTTCGTCACTTCGAAAAAGCGTGCGACATCCTCAACGAATTCTCGGCCTTTGTCGCCCTCCCACGGCAATTGACCGTTGAGGCCAAGCTGGCCCGATTGCCCAATGGCGCAGATGCATCTGACGACGGTGTGCGACACGGCGAACTCGTCCTTTTACGGTTGCTGCGCAGTGCAGCATGCTTGATATCGCGCGCTAGCAGGAACCAAGGGGCGCCACAAGCCTGGATCGGGTAACCCTAAGCGAACCGATTGCCGGCGCCATGCGTCTTTGCGTTCCTGCGAATCGCAACTTCGGCTAAGGTGGCAGGATACCGCAAGCCGAGCGAGCGGAACTGATCCGAGTCGCGGGCGGTTGTGGCGCAAATCTCGCGTCAAATACGCAGGAGGCGAAAGCTATGGCGCTTGAAGCACTGATTATCTGGCTCATTATCGGAGCCATTGCGGGTTGGCTTGCCGGCCAAATCATGAAGGGCGGCGGATTTGGTCTGGTGGGCGACATCATCGTCGGCATTGTCGGTGCGTTCGCCGCTGGCTGGCTGTTGCCGATCCTCGGAATTTACATCGGCGGCGGCATTCTGGGCGATATCATCAACGCCACGATCGGCGCGGTCATCGTATTGTTCCTCGTCAGGATGTTCGCGCGCTGAGCGAGCGGCCCGCTTCGGCGCAAGAGGCTCCGATACTGTTTGGCGTCTGATTTGAGCGTAAGCGCCGAGCCAAGCGTGATCCTCACTGCCGAGGGCGGTGAGGTAGAAGTCGCTTGCATCGACCTCGCGGTTTCGGAGGCGCAGTATGAGGGCTTTTGGCCGCTGCTCTCCGATGCGGAGCGCGTGCGGTCGAAGAATTTCGTCAATGCTGCACATGGGCGTGCGTTTGCCGTGACGCGCGGGACGTTGCGTCGGCTTCTTGCCGAGCGGCTGCAGGTTGATCCCGCCGAACTCGACATCGAGGAAACGGCAAACGGAAAGCCGATGCTGGGCGAACCTTGGGCGGCGTTGGGACTTCACTTCAATCTTTCGCATTCGGGCGACTTGGCGGTCTTCGCGTTCGCACGCCGGAGCGAAATCGGGATCGATATCGAAGTGCTGCGGGACTTGCCGGATGCCGTGGCTCTGGCCAAGAGATTCTTCTCGCCGGCGGAAACTGCTGCTCTAAGTGCGCTCGGCGCCGAAGACCGGCAGCGCGCGTTTTTCGCCTGCTGGACGCGCAAAGAAGCCTTCGTCAAGGCACTGGGCCTAGGCCTCACGTTTCCGTTTCGTGAGTTCAGTGTAACCACAAATCCAGAGGGTGACGCGACGCTCACCGCTTTGCCGGCTTCGGCCGGCAAATTGTCGGATTGGACGATGATCGGCTTTCAACCGCGGCCGAACTATTTGGGCGCCGTCGTCTTTCGCTCATCTTGACTCGCACGAGCCGGCGATCAGAGACGCGAGGCAGACCAGCAAGAAAGCGCCGCTACAAAGAAAACGGGCGCAGAAAGCGCCCGTGGTTTCGATCAGCAAATAAAAATTGGTTGCGGGGGCTGGATTTGAACCAACGACCTTCAGGTTATGAGCCTGACGAGCTACCGGGCTGCTCCACCCCGCGTCACCATTCGGGCGGCGGTTCACGCGACTTGTGCGCGTGACCTTGAGAAAGCTAAGGCCGCTCGTCTCCGAGCGGCCCCCGATGAGGGCGTCTATAGCACAAAAAATTCACATGGGAAGCCTGCGCAGCGCTTTATCCAGCACCGCGGTTTGCGACCTTTCGCGACCCAGGCATGCGCAGCAGAGTTTGCGCCGAAAGGCGGCTTTATTCTCCGGTCGATCGCGTTTGGGGCAGGAGCCGCGGCCGCCATTTCGGGGCGCTTCGTGCAGCAATGCGCCGCGTGCGATGGTAGGCCTACTGCCGGGCAGGCTTGGGTTTCCCCGGGCATCAGGTTAGAAGCACGCCAGCGATCGCGCGCCGCATCGCTAGCCCGCCGTTCCGAGAGCCGCAGTTGAGCCGAGCCGCTTCCTCGTCCGCTTCCAACGATCGCCGACAGACGCCTGCCCTGGCGGAAGGCTTCGTGCTGCTCGACAACAGCACCCACACCAACGCGGTTTCCGTCCTATTCGAACATCCGGTTCGAATCATCCGCGCCGTCGCGCCTGTCGATATTCCGAGGGCGCTTGACGAGTTGCAATTGGCGGTGAAGAGCGGCCTGCATGCGGCGGGTTTTTTCTCTTATGAACTCGGGTATGCGCTTGAGCCGAAGCTCGCGGCGCTGATGCCGCCGGAGCTCGCCGTGCCGCTGCTGTGGTTCGGCCTCTATACCGAGCCGCGCGACATGACGAGCGCAGAGGTTCAGGCTTGGTTGACGACCGAGGCCATCGGCGATCCGCGTCTCGGCGCCGTGGCGCACGCCTGGGACAGTTCAGCCTATCTCGAGCGGTTTTCGGAAGTTCAGAAAAAGATCCGCGACGGCGACATCTACCAATTGAATCTGACGTTCAAGGCGAGATTTAAATTGGAAGGCTCACCGTTGGCGCTTTATCGTGACCTGCGCTTGAAGCAGCGCGTCGCGCACGGGGGGCTTGTCGACACCGGAGATGTGACGATCCTCTCGGCCTCGCCCGAACTCTTTATCGAACAGCGTGGCCGTGTGATCTCGACTCGCCCGATGAAAGGCACCGCGCCGCGGGCGGGAACGCACGAGGGCGATACAGCCGCAAAACTCGCGCTGTCGATCGATGTGAAGAATCGCGCCGAGAATCTGATGATCGTCGATTTGATGCGCAATGATCTCGGACGCATCGCCGAGATCGGCTCCGTCAGCGTGACAGACCTGTTCACAGTCGAGACCTTCAAGACATTGCACCAATTGACGTCGGGCGTGCGCGCTCAGCTGAATAAAGACATCGGCCTCATCGAGCTGCTGAAGGCGATTTTTCCACCGGGGTCGATCACCGGAGCTCCGAAAATTCGCGCGATGGAGCTGATCCGGCAGCTCGAGACCGAACCGCGCGGCGTCTACTGCGGCGCCATTGGCCGATTTTCGCCCGATGGCAAGGCGCTTTTCAACGTCGCGATCCGGACCGCCGTCATCGATCGCAAGGGCAGCGGCGAAATGGGGATCGGATCGGGCGTCGTCGCCGACTCGCAAGGCGCCAAGGAATACGCCGAATGCCTGCTGAAGATGAAATTTCTAACCGATCCGGTGCAGCAGTTCGATTTGTTCGAGACCATGCTCTACGAGCCTGACCGCGGCGTCTGGCTGTTGGACCTACACCTGGAACGCCTAGCGGCGTCAGCTGGCTACTTCGGATTCGCGCTCGACGCGGCGGCAGCGCTACGCGCTATCGACACTGCGATTGCGCCGAAAAAGTCCGAGCAACTGCGGGTTCGGTTGGTTCTTGACCAGGATGGGCGACTCTCGGTCGCGACGACGCCACAGCTGGCGGCTCTGTCCGGAACCGTGATGCGCTACGTCGTCTCCGATACGCGCGTGAACAGCGCCGACCTCTTTCTTTATCATAAGACGACGCGCCGCGATCTCTATGACGGTGAATGGAAACACTATTCCGAGACGCTCGGCGCCGACGAAGTGATTTATCTCAACGAGCGTGGCGAGCTCGCCGAGGGCAGCCGCACGACAATCTTCATCGAACGCGATGGCAAGCTGCTAACGCCGGCGTTGAGTGCGGGCTTGCTGCCTGGGACCTTGCGGGCCGCGTTGATCGCCGAGGGGCGCGCCGTAGAAAGTTGTCTAACGATCGCTGATCTCAATCAAGCTACGGCGGTTTATCTCGGAAATTCAGTCCGCGGGCTTGTGAGGGCCGAGCCCGTTGTTCCCCGTTTCGTGGGAAATGGGCGTTAGTTCGCCGCTATCGTGAGCGCGACGGTCGATTGCGTGCTTTGATGTCGTTTCCAAATCGGTCGCGAGGCTAGGCTCGCCCCGCGTTCGGTCACTGATGGCTGTCACGACAGCGATGATGGCGGCGAACGTCACGACGATCGCCGCAATGATCGACTTGGTCGACAAGCGGGCGCGGCGCGCAAAAGAATCGGATGACGAAGTTGGCATGGCCATTATAGTGGCCGTACCGTCGAAGATTCTCCAGACACCTGGATGACGCGCGACAGGAACGCACAGTAAGCGCAAGCGCTTCGTATGAATGCTGCAGCGCAGTGGCGACGTGTCAGAGTCCGCGCACCATGCAGCCGAGCATCAGAATTGCGTAAGAGGTCAGCAGCGCCCAAAGCTCGTTGCCTTTGAGGCCAGGAATCTCGGCCGCGAAGAACGTCGACATCAGCACGATGACGGCCAAAACCACGGAAACCATAAACGTGATGATGCTTGGAGCTTTGAGTCCCACGTGGCTTACCCCTTCTTCACTTCGGAATCGTGCGCGCATGATGTTCACCCCTGACCCACGCGTTCAACTTTCGGCGACTCGCTCTTATACCAGTCTTGCCCCGTTGCAGCGCAACCCGCCCGGCAAGCGAAGTGTGGAAACGTTGACGGGTACTGAATAATGTCTGTGCGGCAGCGCTGATTTTCCGCCACCTGTGGTTATGTGGAAGCGCTCGTCGGCGGCCCTCCGGGCGTTGGACGCGCCCGAAACAAGCGGGTCAGCCAGGCCAAGGCCAGCAACGCCGCCAGAAGCAAGCCAGCGATGCCAATCGGATGCTTGTGCCAAATCAGCCACGGATTGATGCGCCCACTCCAGGCGGCGACGGCGGCGTTGTAGAAATCGCGCGGCGTCGAACCCGCATTCGCGCTGAGCATCATATCCGCCGCAGCAGCCTGGTCGGCGCTTGAAAGGATGGCGTCGCGCACGCGCGTTGAAGCGAGAACCCGCATTTTGGCAGGGTCCGTGGCAATAGCGCGGAGGATGCGTTCGCGGGGTGCATCGGGCAGACCTGTCAGATAGCCGGACAGGGTCGTCAACTCGTCGGTCGAAAGGCTCTTTGCGAGCGTTGTGAGTTGTCCGGCGTCGAGGTTGAGCAGCGCATCGCGCTCTGCGACGGGCGCCGCCGCCAAACGCTGGATTGCGATCTTGTCGCCGAGGCCGAGGAGCTTGCGAAACGATGTCGCGGTGAAATCGGACGCTTTGGCGCGACGGTGCAAGTCGAGATCGAGCACGACCGGCAGATCGCTTCCGGCCAAGGCCGTCCAGTCGAGTGCGGCGGCGACGGATTTCGAGTCGCGGGCGATGGTCATGGCGGCGTCCGGCATCTGATGCACGGCGATATTCAAGGAGCCATCGTTCAAACGTTTGAGGACGCTTCCGTCGCCCTCCGAGGCCACGAGCAAGGCCACCACTTCGTCGAGCCTCACAAGTGACGCGGGCTTCACGCCATCGAGAAATGTGCGGAACGTCGCATCGGTCTCGGCGATTTTAAGGACCAGGGCGTGGGCGCGTTTGAAGCTCTGCCAGATCTCGACGACGTGATCGGCGGACGATGCGGCGATCTCGGATAGATGCTGATTGATCTGATCCGAGAGGCTGGCCGCAATTTCCTGCTGCACCTTTTCTTTTGTCGCCTTGGCCTTCATTTCGGTCGCGATGATTGGGAGGACGCCATTGCGGAGTTCCCAGACGTCTTTGGCGATGAGCACAAGTCCGACGCCGCCCGCCGCCACTGAGACGAGCCGCGAGAGTACGCTGCCGACGAGCCGCTGTCCGAGCCGCGTCGCCAGGTTCGCCAATTGACGGCGCACGATGATGAGTGTCGCGCCGGCAATTCCGCCGCCCGACTGCTTGAGCACGGAGCCGGCCGAGACTTCGCCGCTGCCGCTCTGCGGATTGAGCGAGAGATCGCGGTTGGCGTCACCGGCCACCGCTTCGGCCACCGCTGCGCCGTAGCGGGGACCGAGAAACGCCTTGAGGCAATCCAGCAGCGGCGACGTCGCATCGGCGCTGGCAAACTCGATCGTCTCGCCGACCTCAGCGGCGACGCCGCTTGCCAGTGTTTCGATGGAGGCTTTCACCGTTTCGGAACGGTAGACGCGCTCGGCGACTGTCGTTGCAAGTTTTTGCGACGCCTCGGCATTCGCCAGGGATTGCAGCAGTTCCGACCAGCTGGTCTCGCTGCGCACTTCGTCGACCGCGATGTCGACCCGCTTGTCGATCACCTCGTCGATGCCGCTCTTGCGCCATTCCTCGGCAAGCAGGGCGGAATAGTCGATGGTTTTGACGCCGTTTCTCAGGGCTTCCGTCGAAACCGCGGTGATGGCCGCCTTCAGTCCTGGTTCGTCACGGGATTGACAGTCTTCGTAGGCCGCGCGGGACAATGGCGGGCCTGCGAATACCGGAGCTGCGGTAGAAATGAGTAGGGACAGGATCGCGGCCGTGGACACGACACATCGTAACGGACGGACCAAGTCGGCTTCCTCGCAAACAATCCGATCGTCGACGCACGCGAGACTATCTCGGCGGTCAATCTAACTTAACTATATGAGGAGCATGCATGGCCGAACAGGGGCGCAAGGCTATTCAGCCTGCGCCAGGACCCGCTGATTTGGCCGTCGATCCCCGCTTGGCCGATTGACGGTAACGAGTGCTCTCGGGGCGTCGAACAGACTTTGAAGACGGTGGGTCTGCTAAAGGACTTGCTAGGGCAACGCAGGCAGGCTAGTTTTTGCAGTGCAGCACGGGCAAACCATTGTTTCGGCGGTTTTTGCACACTCCGGTTGCATTGCGGCATTAAGCCTCCGGGGTGTATCGCGCTAACCTTTAAAGCCAAAGCGCTGGCCTTTTCAGCGGCTTCATACTATTTTTGCAAAGTCTGTATTAGGACCATTGGCTCTTTCAGCTGTCTGGCTGCGGCGGCGCGACAAAGTTGCGTTGGCATTGTTATCGGCGCCGTCGTAAAAGTTTCGCGTGATGTAAGAACGAGTGCAACGTAACGTAATGAAAAATATACATAAATTTCAAGCACCGCGTGGCAGCCTGTTCATTCCTGGCGGTTCAACCGGGGTTCTTCTGTTCCACTCTCTCGGTGGGTCGCCCCTCGAACTCAAGTTCGTGGCTCATAGCCTCGCGCGGCAGGGGCATACGGTCTATTGCCCGGTTGTCCCAGGCTTGACGTTCGGCACAGACGTGTCCGGCATGTCGACGTGGCGCGACTGGTACGACGCCGCCGAACAGGCATTCGACGATCTACGAAAGAGCTGCAATACGGTTCTCATTGGCGGCGCCTCTGCCGGCGCGACCATGGCCCTTCGCTTGGCGTCTGTGCGCCAGGACGATGTCGCTGGGCTCCTGCTTTTCGCGCCGACGCTCGACGTCAACGGCTGGGCGATCCCGCGCACGCTCAAACTGTTTCATCTCGTGAGCGACAAGTGGACGGCGCGGCTATTCCGCTTCCGCACACCAGCGCCTTACGGAATCAAGGACGAGCGCGTTCGCAACTTCGCGCTGGAAGCGATGAAGGGTGACGACGCCATGCCGGAGGACATCACTGTCCGCCAGGGTGGGACGGTGTTCGAGTTCTTCCGGCTCGTGCGCAATGTGAAGCCGTTGCTTTCGGGCATTCGACTGCACACGATGATCTTCCATCCGCGTGCTGACGATCAGAGCGACATCCGCAACACCATGTTGCTCCAGCGCAAGCTCGGCGGCATGGTTGAGGTGTCGGTGCTGGACGACAGCTACCATCTCGTCACGCTGGACCGCCAACGCGGTTATGTCGCTGATCGCGCCATCGAGTTTGTCGACCGCGTTTTTGCGCGGCTAGTCGCGGCGCCCGCGTCAGCGCAGCAGACTTCGACTGCGCAAGCGCAGCACAGTCAAGGGGCCGCAGAGTAACCGAGCCCCATCGGTTTCGAATTGATCGCTAGAACCGGCGCTTACTCAGATGTCGGCGCCGGTTTTTGTTTGGTCGAGCCAAGCTGTGCCGCGCCTTCGGGGCGCTTCACGGCGGCGGGCTGTTGCACCGGCTTTGTGGCAGCGTTCGTAGGCTTCGCAGCCGGTTTCGCGCCTGCCGCCGGCGTCGATTTTGTCGCCCACGGCAATTCTGAGGCAGCTTTGGCCGGCGCGGGTTTTTTGACGCCGTCGGCCGGATCCGCCGCCGCTTGTTGCGCGTCGCACGGCGGGAGGTCCGTGTTGGCTCTGGTCCACATGAACGACTTGCTGAGAAACTTGACGCCCTTGTAACCCGTGACCTGGAGTTGGTTCGGACCGGTGAGCGTAATCGCGACGTCGTAGGACTTGCCGACTTTCGGGTCGTACACCCAGCCGCCGTCGTAGCCCCCTTCGGGTAGCTGTTCGAGCTGACCTAGCGTCGGCAGTCCGCAAATGGGACGCGACTGCTTCGCGGGGTCGGGGTTGTTTTTATCGGTCAAAGGTTGGCCTTCGGCGTTCAGAGGCTCCTTCAGCCAGACAATTCGGCCGCATAGCTTCGTGCCGCAGGCCTCGATTTTAACGGCTCCCTTGCCGGTGTCGTCGATCCAAACGCCGGCCTCTCTCGGGCCGGCCGCCGCAGCGCCTCCGCTCGCGAGGGCAGCCGCCAGCAGTCCTGCCATCGGGATCGATGCTCGGAGGAAGCTTTTTATAGTATTCGACAGCTGCATGACAAAACACCGCATGTGGCGAGTGAGCATTGTTGGTTCTATGCCTCGAAAACGGCGAAACATTGGAGCATTTGGCCATCGCCGAGCGAAGAAACTCTTAGTACATCCGGCTGATGCTGGCCGCGGTCACCTTGCCATAGCCTTAAAGCGCGGCGCTTGCGCCGCCGGGTGTGGCGGGGCCGATTCGGCACGTATATATAGACTGTCCATTGGCGACTTAGAATTGGCTTGAGTTGCAGCACTTGCGACCAGGGGCTCGTTGGTAGTCCTAGCCAGTTTTTTTGAAAGTTTCGGCAGATCCAATGATCCTCACGCTTGCGCTGCGCAATCTTTTACATGATCGGGTCCGGCTTGCGGTGACGCTGGTCGGCATTCTGTTTTCGATCGTCCTCGTCGCCGTGCAGCTCGGACTTTACCTTGGCTCGAGCCGTATGATCACGGCCAATATCGACAGAGCCGACGCCGATCTTTGGGTCACCGCGTTCGGCGCCAAGAGCTTCGAGGATGGCGGCATTCTACTGACCGATCGCGAACGCCATCAGGCGCTGGCGACGCCTGGAGTGCAATCCGTCGTGCCGATCCTGGTTTCATTCGCCGAGTGGCGTAAGCCGTCCGGGGGATCGTCGCGCGTGGTCGTAGTCGGCGCCGATAGCGACGATAAAGGTCTGGTGCCCTGGTCTCTCTCGACAGGGACGCTTGAAGACATCAAGGCCCCCGACGCCGTCGCCGTCGACGACAGCTACCTGGCCGAACTTGGCATCAATGGGTTGGGCGACACGGCCCAGGTCGCCACCGGCCGCATCAAGGTTCGCGCGCTGACGGATGGCATCCGCTCATTTACGCAATCGCCCTACGCCTATACGACGCTCAATCGCGCCCGCCAGCTGCTCGGCGTCGACGCCGATCGCACGACATTTCTACTTGTTAAGGCCGCGCCGGGGGCCTCGCTTGACGCCGTCAAGACGGACCTCTCAAACCGGCTCGAGACGGCTGAAGTGCTGACCACGGAAGAGTTTCGCAGCCGAAGCTTGAAGCAATGGCTGTTCAAGACCGGCGCTGGTCTGGCGTTGATCGGCGGGGCGCTGCTTGGAAGTCTGGTCGGCACCGTCATCGTCGCGCAGACGCTCTATTCGAGCACCAAGGACCACATTCACGAATTTGCGACATTGCGAGCGCTCGGATCGTCGAAGGCCTATATCCACAAAGTCATCCTGGCGCAGGCCGGGTTCAGCGCGGTGATTGGCTACGCCCTCGGCATGGTGATCGCTTTGATCATTCTCTACGCTAGTCGCAACTCTGCCTTGCCTTTGGTCATGACTCCGGGACTGGCCTTCTGGCTGTTCGCGCTGACGGTAGGGATGTGTGCGATCTCGGCGCTGTCGGCGATCGTGAAAGTCACCAAGATCGACCCTGCAACGGTATTCTCCAGATGACAGCAGCACTCCCAACGGCTGAGACTCCCGTTCTGCATGCCGAAGTCGTGGTCAAGGAGCTCGGCTCGGGCGCGGGTCTGGTGCGGGCGCTCAAAGGCGTCAGCCTCGATCTGGTTCCTGGCGAGCTGACGCTGTTGATGGGTCCGTCCGGCTCCGGCAAGACGACCCTGCTTTCGATACTCGGCTGCATCATGACTCCGACGTCGGGGTCATTGACGATTGCCGGCGAACCCATCTTCGGCCTTTCGTCGGAGGAGCTGGCGCGCGTCCGGCGCGACCACATCGGCTTCATCTTTCAGTCCTACAATCTGTTTCCGACACTGAATGCGATCGAAAACGTCCGCATCGCGCTCGATGTTCGTGGCATTACCGGCTATGCCGCGACCCAGCGTTCGGAAGACGTGCTGCGTGATGTCGGCCTCGGCCATCGCCTGACAAACTATCCAGGCAACTTGTCCGGCGGCGAACAGCAGCGCGTCGCGGTGGCGCGCGCTATCGCGTCGTCGCCGTCAATCGTGTTGGCCGACGAGCCGACCGCCGCGCTCGACAGCGAGAACGGTCACGCTGTCATGGCGCTGCTATCGCGCATCGCCAAAGAGCAGAAACGAAGTGTTCTGGCCGTCACGCACGATCCGCGCACGCTCGGCTACGCCGATCGCGTGGTGCGCATTGAGGACGGCCGGATCGTCGGCGAAGAGCGCCGACCGGAGGGCATCAACGCCCCTGAAATCACCGATTTGACCAAGAGGCGCAAGTTGCATGCTTAAGAAACTCAATTCCGCCGTCACGCCGATCACCACCGTCGCAGCGGTGGCGCTGGTTCTCGGATATGCGGTCACCAGCGGGCTCGGTCGCAGAAGCGCCGCGCTGGCGCAAACGCCGACCACTACGGCGGCGCCGGCCCAGTGGGCGGCCTCGGCCACGGGACGCGTTGAACCTAAGGACGGTGAAGTTCGCGTCGCCAGTCAAACGCCGGGCCGCATCATGGAGGTGCTGGCTAAGACCAACGATCAGGTCAAAACCGGCGATCTGCTGGTGCGGCTCGATGACCAGGAGATTTATGTGAAGATCGCCGCGGCGTTGGCAGAAGTCGGCGTTCGTGAGCGGGAGCGCGAAGAGGAAAAGGCGACGGGCTTGGCGCTCGAGCGACGTCAGGGCGAAGACGCCGTGTCGCGCGCTGAGCGCGCCGTGTTCGCGGCGCGAGAGTCGTTCGACGCCGCGCAACGTGTTTTCCGGTCGAACGGCGGTAGTCCCGAGACGGTCAATGTCGAACGCGCGAAGGTCAATGACGCGATCGCCAAGCTCGCAACCGAACGCGCGTCACTCTCGACGGTCAATTCAAAGGTCGGCATGCCGCTGACGCAGCGTCTTGAATCGTCGCTCACCAGCAGCCGCGCAGAACTTTCTTCGGCGGAGATCGCGCTGGAGCGGACGCGTGTTCGCGCCCCCGCCGATGGCACTGTGCTCAACATGATCGCCAAAGTCGGCGAAACCGCGGTTCCTTCTCCGGATAGCGCGCTACTGGTATTCGGCGATCTGACGAGCCTCAGGCTTCGCGCCGAAGTAGAAGAGCGCGACGCTGCGAAAGTGCGCGTCGGGCAGAAGGTTGTCGTCAAGGCCGACGCGTTTCCGGATCAGTCATTCGACGGCACTGTGACGTCGATTTCGCAATCACTCGGCCAGCCGCGCATCGCGACACGGGGTCCTCGCCGGCCCAACGACGTCGAGGTCGTTGAAGTGATGGTGTCGCTAGACGGTAATCCGCCGCTGTTCACCGGGATGCGGGTCGACACGTTCTTCAAGCGCGACGACGCGGCGAACAGCGCTCCCTCGCCAGCGACGAAGACGAATTAATCCTCTATGTTGTCTGATGACGAAAGCGGCGCCGAACAATCGTTCGGCGCCGTTTCGCTAACTCGGTTTTCTGGTGAGCGGTCTAGACCGCGGCGCCCCGCGCCGTGGCGTCGATGTGGGCCGCCAGTTTCGCGTCGATGTTGAGCGCCTCCGCGAGCTGCTGGAGGAATCGTTGCTCGCCACGGTCATCGGGCTCGATGGCGATGCGCGCCGCCGTATAGACCTGCATAGCCTCTTGTGGAGACTGAATGGCGGACGCCAGTTCCTGAATTGTCGCCGGCCTGTTCAATTCGTTGGCCAGGAATTCCTCAGCCTCCGCATCGACTCCGGCCTGCTTCAGACTGTCGATGATCCGCGATTGCTCTCCTTCATCGACGCGTCCGTCCGCAGACGCTGCGGCGATCATGGCGCGGATATAGAGCGCCGCACTTTCGTCGGTCACGGCGGCTGGTTCGAAGCCTGAGCCTTGCGGCGCGGCTTCCGCTGGTGTTGCGCCGCTGATGAGCGGCTTGCCAGTCTGGTAGTTCTGATAAGCCTTGTAGGCGAGGCCGCCGATCAACGCGAGGGCGCCGATGCGCGCTGCGCCGCCTGCCAGCGCGCGGCCGGTGCGCGTGCCGAGCACGAGCCCGCCCAGTCCGCCGGCGGCGGTTCCTGCAGCCAGTGGATTCTGCTGAATCAGATCCTTGAGACGAGCCAAGAGATCGTCGGGCGATTGGCCGGTGGCGCGGCCGAGCGCATCCTTGGCGCCGGTTGCTTCGCCGATCTTCGCCGCGCCTTCTTTGGCGCCTTGCGTCGCTTGCGCGAGGACTTGGCCCAGTACGTCCATGATGCCGCCACCTGAAGAGCCTCCGGCGCCGGGCTGGCCGATCTTGTCCTTGATCTGATTCAACAGGTCTCCAAGGCCGCCTGTATCGCCGGTCGGTGGGACTGATCCGCCGCCACTGCGGGGAGATGTTGATGAACCGCTCTGGCCGCCACTTTGGCCGAGCTGCCGTTGGATCTCGGCCAAGATGTCGCCAAATCCGCCACTTTGCCCTGGGGTTGCGGCGCCGCCCGACCGGCCTGCGGGTTGCTGCCCCGCACCGCCGCCGAGGATCTCACCGAGGATGTCGGCCAGCCCGCCGCCGGATTGTCCAGGTTGGCCTTGGTTCGGCGCCGCGCCGCGCACGAGACCTTCAAGAATGGATTTGGCATCGAACATGGCCGGGCGTCTCCTCGTTTCAGCAACTCAATGTCGCTTGCAACGTAGGCGCGCCGCAGCTGCTCTACAATTGGCCGGCGCCGAATAAGATCATTCGGCGGCTAGCGGAAGATCGGACTTTCGCTGTGTCACGCCGTTGTCATCAAGTCGGGGCGGCACGCGCTGGGGCGCATCTGAGGCCTCGTCGCCCGGCTCGTCCGTTGGACCAATAAACCGGCCGAATATGCGCTGCATCAGATTTCCGACGTCGTCCATGACGGTGAAAAACGACGGCACGAAAATGAGCGACAGCAGGGTCGACACCAACAGACCGCCGATCACCGCAATCGCCATCGGCGCGCGGAATTCTCCGCCATCGCCAAGTGCGAGGGCGCTGGGTAACATACCCGCCGCCATGGCGAGCGTGGTCATGATGATCGGCCGGGCGCGCTTGCGGCCTGCATCGATGATCGCCGTATTCCGGTCGACGCCTTTTGCAACCTCTTCGATGGCGAAATCCACGAGCATGATGGCGTTTTTCGTCACAATTCCCATCAGCATCAAGAGGCCGATATAGACCGGCATGCTGATGGGATTGTTGGTCGCTAACAGGCTGATCGCGACGCCGCCGAACGAGAGCGGGAGCGACAACAGAATGGTGATCGGCTGGAACACGCTGCCGAACAGGAGGATCAGCACGCCGAGCACGATCATGATGCCCGTGCCCATGGCAGTGATGAAGCCGGTCGCCACTTCGTCCTGAACTTCCGCGTCGCCCGATGGCTGTAGGCGGACAGATTTCGGCAGTTGCTGTTCTTGTACGACCTTGTTGAAGCGCTCGCGCCCGACGCTGAGCGGCACGCCGCGTTCGAGGTCAACGCCGATCACCGCGCGGCGCTCGCGGTCGAAGCGTTCGATCGACGCCGGACCGCGGCTGAACTCGACGGCGGCGACGGCCGTCAGCGGGATCGCCTTTCCGTCGGCGTTGGTGACGCGCAGCTCTTCGAGTTTTACGAGGTCGTTGCGCGTCGACTCTTCAAGCTGGACGCGGATCGGGATTTGGCGATCGCCGACGGTGAACTTGGCTAGGTTGAATTCGGCGTCGCCAATGGTTGCGACGCGGATCGTCTCGGCGATCTGTTCGGGCGAGACGCCGAGTCGCGAGGCTTCATCAAGACGGGGCGCGATGCGGATTTCGGGCCGGTCGGTCGAACCGGTCGCGGCGACGTTGCGGAAGCCTGGCACCTGACGCAATGCGCCCTCAAGCTTGCCGATGGCGATGTTCAAGTCGTTGGCGTCGCGCGACAGCATCGAGAAGGACAGCTCCCGCTCGCCGCGCTCGTTGACGTACCAAGCGCGACTGTCAGGTATCTCGGCGAGCTTTTCGCTGATGATGCCTTTCAATTGCTTCTGCGCGAGTTTGCGCTCGGTTTTTGGGACAAGTTGAATGAACAGCGCCGCGCGCCGCACCTCGAGCTGGCCCGTCGGGCTCGTGCCGCCTAACACGAACACCTGTTTCACTTCGGGGATCGTCTTCAAGATCTTGACCATCTCGTCGGTCGCATCCCGCGTCTCGGCGAGTGGCGCGCCGGGGGGAAGCTCGACTGCGGCGACGACGCGCGAGGTGTCTTCGTCGGGGATGAAGCCAGTCGGCAGTATCGATGTCGCATAGACAGAGGCGGAGAACAGCGCGACGCCGGTTAGAAGCGTCAGATATCGCCAGCGGAGCGTCATCGAGAGGAAGCGCGTATAGGCGCGCATCAGCGCTCCGTCGCCGCCGTCCTTTACGGGAACCGGGCGCATCAGGTAGGCCGCCATCATAGGGGTCAGCAATCGCGCGACGAGCAGCGAAAAGAGCACCGCGACGGCGACGGTCAAGCCGAACTGGCGGAAATACTGCCCGGCAATGCCGCCCATAAATGACACCGGCGCAAAAATCGCGACAATGGTCAGCGTAATTGCGATGACCGCAAGGCCAATTTCGTCGGCGGCTTCGAGCGCGGCGCGATAGGGCGATTTGCCCATCTTCATGTGGCGCACAATGTTCTCGATTTCGACGATGGCGTCGTCGACGAGGATACCCGTCACCAGCGTGATGCCGAGCAGGCTTACGAGGTTGAGCGAGAACCCCATGACATAGATCGCCCAGAACGTCGGGATCGCGGCGAGCGGCAGGGCAATCGCAGAAATCACGGTCGCGCGGATGTTACGCAGGAACAGAAACACGACGAGCACGGCGAGGGCCGCGCCCTCGATGAGTGCTTCCAGCGCAGATTCGTAATTTCCGCGCGTGTAGGCGACCGCGTCGTCGATTTTGGTCGTCGAGACGTCGGGATATTGCGTTTCGAGCGCTTTCAATTCCACCGCGACGGCGTCGGCGACGGAAAGTTCGCTGGAGCCTTTCGAGCGGAAAATCGAGAACGAGACGACGGGTCGGCCGTCCAGGCGGCCGAACGAGCGTTGTTCGCTGGCGTCGTCGACGACGCGCCCGAGATCCTTGAGGCGCACGTCGCGACCGCCACCGAGAATAATCTTGGCGTCGGCAAGGGATTTGGCCTCACGCGCGCCGGCAAGCGTGCGAATCGCCTGCTCCTGGCCGCCGACTTCACCGCGACCGCCGCCGAGATCGACGTTGGTGGCGCGCACTTGGCGGTTCACTTCCGCGGCTGTGACGCCGTAGGCGAGCAGCTTGTCGGGGTCGAGATGGACCCGTATTTCCCTATCGACGCCGCCGTAACGCTCGACGCGGCCGACGCCTTTGACGCCCTGTAGCCGGCGCTTGATCAGGTCGTCGACGTGCCAGGACAACTGTTCGAGCGTCATGCCGGGGGAAGATGCGGCGTAGGACAGGATGGCCTGACCCTCGACGTCAATTCTCTCGATGATCGGCTCGTCGATCGTGCGGGGCAGGACGGAGCGTTTTTTCGTGATTGCGTCTCTGACGTCATTCAGCGCGCGGTCGGTGTCGGTTTCGAGCCGGAATTCGATCACGGTCGTCGACTGGCCGTCCGTGAGCGTCGATTGGAGATGCTTGACGCCGGTGATATTGGCGACAGCGTCCTCGACCTCCTTGGTAATCTGCGTTTCGAGTTCAGCTGGCGCGGCGCCCGACTGCGTGATCGTCGCGGCGATGATCGGCACGTCGATGTTCGGGAACCGCGTGACGGGGAGCCGCATGAAGCTCATCACGCCAAGCAGCAACAGCACCGCGAACAAGACGATCGCGGGGATCGGGCGGCGGATCGACCAGGCGGAGACGTTGATCCGCATCAGTTCGCCTCGCTCAACTTCTCGGTCGGCGCCACCGGGCGCACGGCGTCGCCATCGCGCAGGAACGTCCCGGCGCGCTTGACGACCATTTCGCCTTCGGCGAGGCCCTCCTTGACCTCGACGAGGTCGCCGGCGATCAGTCCAGTTTTGAGTGCGCGCTTTTCGACCTTGTCGCCAATGACGGCTTGCGCCGTCGCGCCGTCGGGATTGAACGTCACCGCTGCAGCGGGAACCGCGAGCCCCCGGCTTCTGGCGGTCTCGATGCGCCCGCGCGCGAAAACGCCTAGGCGCAGCGCCGAGTTGGCGCCGAGGAAAATCTTGACGCGGCCGAGGCGGGTCGTTTTGTCAACCTCGGGTGAGACGAGGCGAACGACGCCTTCGAAATCACCGGCTCCGGGAACTGTCACGACGGCTTTCTGGCCTTCGTGCACGCGGCCCAACTCGGTCTCGACGATCTCGGCGTCGAGTTCGATTTCGCCCTTGGAGATGATGCGGAACATCGCCTCGCCCTGCGCCGTCGCGGCCGCGCCGATGCGCGCCGTGCGCCGGCTGACGAGGCCGTCGTCGGGCGACGTCACGTCGGTGTTGGCCCGCCGCCAGTCGATTTCGCGCCGCTGCGCCTCTACTTGGGCTTTTTCGGCCTCGGCGACCTTGAGGCCGTCCTTCGCGGCGACGAGAACGGCTTCAGCGGTGCGCGATGCGCTCAAGCGCTGGTCGTACGTCGAGCCAGAAAGGTAGCCGGATTTTTTCAGAGGCTCTGCGCGGTCGAGCTGAGCCTTGGATTCGCTTGCCTGGGCTTCGGCCTGCGCGATTTGGCTTTGAGCCTGCGCGATGGCGGCGACGCTCTTGGCGAGAGAGGCGTCATTCTGGGCGATTTGCGCATCGATCTGAATGGCGACGAGACGCGCGAGAACCTGGCCCTTTTTCACTTCGCTGCCTTCGTCCGCGAACAATTCGAGGACGCGGAAACCCTCAATCTCGGGAGCAACGAGGATTTCTTCGCGCGGCACGAGTGAGCCGGAGACGACAGCCGTCTCGACAAAGTCGGATATGAAGACCTTCGAGACTGTGACGGTGGGGGCAGTAACTTTCTTGGCGGCGGCGTCAGCGGCTTCGCGCTGTGCGGCCTCATGGCGCTTGGTAAAGATCATGTAGCCGCCGCCCAGAACGGCAAGCACGGCTAGGGCCACGGCGGACTTGCGCAAGAATTTCATCGGCGCGCTCCGCTGGATCTCGCCGGCGCATTGCTGCGGTCCAGTTGTTCGACAGGGTTCAGCAGCGTGCCGACCAATTCGACGATGACTGGTAGCACTGCACGCGCGTTGAACTCGGGCTCGATCGCGCGACGCCAAAACATGCCGTCGCCAATGACGTGGAAGACCTTGGCGAGCGTCGGAATATCGACGTGCGGATTGATGCGGCCCTCGTCCTTGAGACGCTGGAACAGCGCCTCGAAACTGTCGCGACAGTAGCGGTCGACGCTGAGGAAGATTTCGGCGATGCGCGGATTGCGCGTCGCCTCGATGCCCATCTCGATTACGAAGCGCTGCTTCTCGGCCGGTTCGTCGACGAAGTAGTGCTCGCCAATCGCCGTCAGGGCTTCTAGAAAGTCGGGCGTTGCGGAGAGCTTTGCGAACCGCTCGGCGAACTCGGCGCGATCGCGCTCGCAGAGGCCGGCGATCAAGGCTTCCTTGCTGTCGAAATAGACGTAGAGGGCGCCGGGACTGACTTCGGCTTCGCGGCAGATGTCCTGCATCGTCGTCGCGTGGAAGCCGCTGCGCGCAAAACACTTCAACGACGCGTCGAGGATGTTTTCGCGTCGGGCGCGCTGGGTGTCAGGCTTTAGTTTCGGCATGGCGTGAAACTCGGAACGGAGCTCGGATTTGGATCCAGACGAAGCGGATCGTTGGGCATTGGTAAAACGAACGCCCGTTTTCTTTGGATCACGAATAAGGCGGCGTCAAGGAGAATGATCGTTCGCTTTATCAATGATGCCGGACGCGCCGGCTGGCTGTTTCACGCGGAACAGCGATGCGCTGGCTCAGTATTGAAAGAGCACGTTCAGGGTCGCGTAGGGCGCGAGGTCCTGATCTTCGCCGCCCGTCATCGTGCCGGCGACGCCGCCCGCGACCGAGATTTCCCCGCCAAACCAATCATAGCGGAGAAAAGCACCGACACGGCCGGCGTCGTCATCGGCGTTGACGTCGTAACGAACCTCCGGGCCGAGCGAGACCGTCGGCAGCATTCGCCATCCCGCTCGCCAGCGTGCGGCCGCGGTGTCGTGCGCGGTCGTATAATTGAGATCCAGCGAGGTCCAACCACGCGGGCCGAGGTTGAGCCAGAGCTCGACGACGCCTTTCACACCAAAATCGTCGCCGGCGACCGCGTTGTCCGGATCGCTTGCGTCGAGGCGATGTGAAATTGCAGCGACGCCGATGAACGCTTTGGCGGTCAATTCGCCATAGCGCTTATGGTAGCCGATAAGCGCGTCGATATAGCTGTGATCGACGTTGAAGCGCCTGGTCGTGTAGGTGCAAGGATCGAAGGCCGGCGCGCCGCACGGCGTCGGTGCGGTGACGGCGCCGCGATAGGAATACTGGCCGTAGCCGCTGGAGGCTCGAAGCCTCAGACCATCGGCGTAAATGTCGTCGCTCCACGGGGCGAGGGTCACGCCCGTGTAGAGCAGCCAGACGTCGCGCGTGGCGTCGGCTCCGCCCCATACTTCGCGCCAGCCATAGCGCGGTTGCGGCGGGACCACTGGATCGGCCAAGGCGACCGCTAGGTGCAGAGTCGAAAGCGGCAAAACAAGTGCGAACGCAACCTGCAGCCGCCGCACTCGGCCAGCCGGCTGCCGCGTCCATCCGATGACGCCATCCCGCATGATGCAACTCGACGAACGCCCATTCGCCACTTAACCAAACGACAAGCATTTCGCGAGTAGAAGCCTGCGGCGGTCAAGTAAAAATCAAAAAATTGAACTTGGATCAGTCGGATAGCCTCGATCGCAGTGGTATTCTACGGACGAGTTGCCAATGTTCTACGATGTATATCTAGGCAAAGTTCATGTTGGGTTCTTGTTTTAACCACGATGTGCTCTAAACGACGCCAAATTTTCATGAGAGGCGGTCCGCGGCTGCACATTTCTGTGAGGTGAGCAGGCCGGCGGTCGATGGTAAAATGATCGACGTCCGGGACACGTGAAATCAAGTGCCGTGTAAAAATGGGCGCTGCTGGCGAACAGTAGATAGACCCACCTAGACCTGGAGCAATCGCACATGGGCCAACAGTCTCCGCTCTCCGGCGGGTCGACGTCTTTTTATCAGGACTATTTCGAACAGGCTTTTGCGGCGGCCGACGCCTGCGCATTCTGGTGGCAGCCCTTCATGAAAGGGATCGGCCGCAGCCAACTTGAGCTTGCGACCCTGCAATCGCGAAACGCCCAATCGCTGCTGAATTGGGGGCGCGCAGTGGCGACCTCGAAATCTCCGTCGGACATTGTGACCGCGAACATCGGACTATGCCAGTCGGTGGCCGGTCACATCAGCGAAGCGCTGCCAAGAGTCTCGGGCGCTCTTGCGAACGTAACGCATCCGCCGGCGGCGTTTGAGCTGCTGCCGTTGCCAGTGAAGCGCGGACGCGATTCGCTCATAATTCCTGGTGTCGATGGCGATCGGCAGTACGCTTATGATAAGCGACGCGTCGCCTGAGACGGCTACCGTTACGGAAGTACTCATGTACTCAAGGGCTGCGCTCATGTGCAGCCCTATTCATTTGAGGTCGGCCAGCGCTTCGCCAAAACCTGCGAGCGAGATCGGGATGCCGATGCCCGCCTCCTCGGTCTGGAAGATGATGAAGATCGCGGTCTTGCCGGTTTTCAGCTGTTCGACCAACTTGTCTTCGACAACAACCTGGGCGTAGCAGGCAAAGTTGTGGCACCTCAGAAACGGGGCGTGGCCGACGTCTTTGTCGTCGATTTTCAGCCCAAGCCCAGGCGGCAGCAGCACGCCGAGGGGCGCAAACACCCGCAATACCCGCGTGCCGTTGGAAAAGGTCTGGAAATAGACCGTCAGCCCAATGTTGTTCTTGTCCTCTGCGGTGACGCTTTGGACGAGCGCGCAGACACCGTTCTTCGATCCCGCAGGGGGATCCTTGCAGACAACCTGCCAGTCGCCGTGCTGCGATTTAACCGTACCTTCCGGCGCGTCGATCGCCTGAGCGTGTCCAGCGACCATCAGAGCCGCCGCGATGACGCCCCCCGTCAGCCAAGACCTTGGCGGTTGGGTCGCCCACGCGGCGCTGCGCCTCGGCGCGCGGGAGGCGGGGATTCGGTGCGGCAAATTTGGCTCCTCGAACGTGGACGCGGGTTGCGACGACAAACTCCAGCGGCAACGCGCGACGCGGTTGGTCGGCCAGGAATCAGGCCGAATTCTGTTCTACGAGGCCCCCGTTCCCTTTACTACTGACGTCGTGCGCTGCGACAATTGCGATGCCGACTTTCGCGAAGTAATGACGCAGAAAACTTGACTTAAGAGCGATATCGCAGTTGTGATCTTTTCCGGTCAGCAGGGGCGCGCCGGTCCCGAAAGAAGGGTTCAAAGCGCCGCTTGTCGCACTCCGGACTCGCCGGGGCAAAAAGTAAAACGTGGGGACGGCGACGCCGGCAAACGGCGCGCATTTCGAAATTGGGAGACGGCCGGACGCCTTCGCCGCGTTCCGGTGGAACTGGGAGCGATGGAATGCTGAGACGAATGTTTGGCGCCGCCGCCGCAATGGCTGCAGCGTGCCTGACGGCGGCGTTTTCGAGTGTAGCGCCGGCGCTCGCCGGTCTGGGTCGGCCGACAGACGGCCAACTGGGTCTTCAATTGCCCGCCTCGGCGTCAATGGAAGAACTCTCCCACCTCTATGACGTCGTCAATTACGTCATCATCGCAATCGCAATCTTTGTGCTGCTCTTGATGCTGTACGTGATGTATCGCTTCAGCGAGAAGAACAATCCAACGCCCTCGCGAACGACGCACAACACGACGCTGGAAGTCGCCTGGACCATCATTCCGATACTTATTCTGGTCGGCATCTCGATCCCGTCGTTCCGGCTCTTGTACGACCAGTATTCGTTTCCGAAGCCGGATCTCACGCTCAAGGCGACTGGCAATGCGTGGTACTGGGACCACGAATATCTGGACGCCAAGTTCACGGTCTCATCCAACATCATTAATGACGAAGACGTCATCAAGGAAAAGATCGGCGACGAAGCGTTTGCAGAGAAATATGGCGCACTCGGCGGCGCGCCTCTGCACACGGCGCTTTACGAAGATTCAAAGACGATCTGGGCCGAGCGTAATCAGATCCGCCGACTCACCGTTGACAATGAAGTCGTCGTACCCGTCAACAAGGTCGTGCATCTCCTCGTCACTTCTAACGACGTGATCCACTCCTGGACCATTCCCTCGTTCGGCGTGAAGATGCAGGCGGTGCCGGGACGCACGGCGGCGGTCTGGTTTGCGCCCAACAAAACCGGCGAATTCCACGGTCAATGCTCGGTGCTGTGCGGGAAGCTGCACTCGGCGATGCCGATCACCGTGCGCGTAGTCGAGCAGCCGGTCTATGACGCCTGGGTCGCTGCGATGCAGGCGAAAGACCGCAAGAAGGCCAAGGAAATCTTGAAGTCCGACGCGGCTGGCGCGACGGCCAAACCGGCATTGGCCGCCGCCAACTGACCATCAACTGATTTGGGGACTGTCGCGGAAACGCCGACGGCCCTTCAAGTCAGACGCCTCGCAGGATCGACGGCCAAGCATTTCGAACAAGACTGGGACAAGGGCAGACGAAAATGGGTTACACCGCACACGCCGCCGCAGATCATCACGATCATGCTCCGGGGTTTTTCAAGCGCTGGTTCTGTTCGACGAACCACAAGGACATCGGCACGATGTACCTCCTGTTCGCGATTATCGCGGGGGTTATCGGCGGGTTCCTCTCTGTCGTGATGCGCCTTGAACTTGAGCAACCTGGTTTGCAGTATTTCGCAGACGAGGGGGCCTACAACGTATTCGTGACCGGCCACGGGCTGATCATGGTGTTCTTCATGGTCATGCCGGCGATGATCGGCGGTTTCGGCAACTGGTTTGTGCCGCTGATGATCGGCGCGCCGGACATGGCGTTCCCGCGTATGAACAACATCTCTTTCTGGCTGCTGCCGGCGGCTTTCGCACTACTGCTCATCTCATTGTTCGTGCCGGGCACCGCGGACGCCAACGGCGTCGGCACGGGTTGGATCGTCGTTGCGCCGCTCTCAAGCAAGATCGGACACCCTGGTCCGGCGGTCGACTTCGGCATCTTGTCACTTCACCTTGCCGGCGCCTCGTCGATACTCGGCGCCATCAACTTCATCACCACGATTTTCAACATGCGCGCGCCGGGCATGACGCTGCACAAGATGCCGCTGTTCGTGTGGTCGGTGCTGGTGACGGCGTTCCTGCTGCTGCTCTCGCTACCGGTTCTCGCCGGCGCGATCACGATGCTGCTGACGGACCGCAACTTCGGCACGACGTTCTACGATCCGGCCGGGGGCGGCGATCCGCTGCTGTATGCACACTTGTTCTGGTTCTTCGGGCATCCCGAAGTCTACATTCTGATTTTGCCGGGCTTCGGCATGATCAGCCACATCATCTCGACGTTCTCGCGGAAGCCCGTGTTCGGCTATCTCGGCATGGCCTACGCGATGGTAGCAATCGGCCTCGTCGGCTTCATCGTGTGGGCGCACCACATGTACACTGCCGGCTTGAGCGTCGATACGCAGGCTTACTTCATGTTCGCGACGATGGTCATCGCCGTGCCGACGGGCGTGAAGATCTTCTCGTGGATCGCGACGATGTGGGGCGGGTCTCTGCAGTTCCGCACGCCGATGCTCTGGGCGCTAGGCTTCATCTTCCTATTCACCGTCGGCGGCGTCACGGGCGTGATGTGCGCCAATGCCGGCGTCGACCGGGCGCTGCACAACACCTACTACGTCGTCGCGCACTTCCACTACGTGCTGTCGTTGGGCGCCGTGTTCTCGATCTTCGCGGGTTGGTACTATTGGTTCCCGAAGATGTCGGGCTACATGTACAATGAGACGCTGGGTAAGCTGCACTTCTACATCACGTTCATTGGCGCGAACATTCTGTTCTTCCCGCAGCACTTCCTGGGCCTCGCCGGCATGCCGCGCCACTACGCCGATTATCCGGAAGCCTTCGCGTATTGGAACCACATCTCGTCGTACGGCGCCTACATGACATTCGCCGGCACGATCTTGTTCCTGTTCTCGATGCTCTACGCCTTCATCCGCAAGGAGAAGGCCGCGGACAATCCGTGGGGCGTGGGCGCAACAACGCTTGAATGGACGCTACCGTCTCCGCCAGCGTTCCACTCCTACGAGAAACTGCCGCGGATCGCGGCGACCGATCACTGATCGGACAGCCTGATCAAAGTCGCCGCGGCGGGTTCGACGTATTGACCCGGCCACGGCTGTCAATTTTGAAATAAAACGCAAAGCGCTCTGCCCGGCGCCTCGCGAGGATCGGATCGAGCCACGACGATGAGCGCTCAAATTGACATCGCCCCATCGGGCGCTTTCCCAGGCTCCATCATCGAACCGGACGTGGGCGACTACATCCAGTTGATGAAACCGCGCGTGATGTCGCTCGTTATTTTGACGGCGCTCGCCGCCATGATTGCTGCGCCGGGTCCCATTCATCCTGTGATCGGCGTCATCGCCATCTTCGCGATCGCAGTCGGCGCCGGCGCCTCCGGCGCGCTCAACATGTGGTACGACGCCGACATCGACGCGCGCATGGCCCGGACCGCCGCGCGGCCACTGCCGAGGGGGCGCGTCACGGCCGACGAGGCCCTAAGTTTCGGAACAGTGCTATCGGTTGGTTCGGTGCTGACGCTGGGCGTTCTGGTCAACTGGGCGGCCGGCGCGCTGCTGGCTTTGACGATCGCGTTCTACATTTTCGTCTACACGATGTGGTTGAAGCGGCGCACGCCGCACAACATCGTCATCGGCGGCGCCGCCGGCGCCTTTCCGCCCATGATCGGCTGGGCGGCGGTCACGGGCGATGTCAGTCTCGAAAGCATCCTGCTGTTTCTCATCATCTTCATGTGGACGCCGCCGCACTTCTGGGCGTTGGCGCTTTATCGATATCGTGACTACGAGCGTGTCGGCGTGCCGATGCTGCCGGTCGTCGCCGGACTTGCGGAAACGCGGCGGCAGATTCTTCTCTACTCGGTGCTGCTCGTGCCGCTGGCGATCCTCCCGTATTTCATCGGCCTTGGCGGCGCCGCGTATCTCGGATTTTCGGTGGTGCTTGGCGCTGGGTTCCTGTGGTTTGCGGTGAGAGTCTATCGGACGACGGAAGGGCGTGAAGCGGACACGGCCGCTCGCCAGCTGTTCTGGTTCTCGATCCTCTATCTGTACCTGCTGTTTGCAGTGCTGCTGGTCGAGGCCGCGGTTCATCGCTTTCTGGCTTGATGGCTAAAACATTCGAGAGATGACGACGGACATGAGTGCACGCAAAGAGGTCCCGGTCGAAGAAGCGCCGCAGCGCGTCGCGCGGCGACGCTCCATTGCGATCGCGGTGTCCCTCGCCGTGATGGTCGTGCTTTTCTATATCGCGACGATCGTCCGGCTTGGCGGCGCAGTCGTGAACAAGTCGTGGTAGTCATGAACCCGCAAGCCGACAGCAATCAGCAATCAGCGGGACCGGGCGCCAATCGAACCGTCGTTTTGTGGTGCCTCGGCGCGCTCGCGGTCATGTTTGCGATCACTGCAGCGTCGCCGACACTTTACAGTATTTTCTGCCGTGTCACGGGATACGGCGGCACGACGCAGCGCGCTGTTGCGGCTCCCGGCGGCGTGCTCGATCGCATCATGACAGTGCGATTTGACGCCAATGTTTCGCCGCATCTCGCCTGGAAGTTCGAACCCGTGCAGTCGACGATGGATGTTAAGATTGGCGAGACGGCGCTGGCGTTCTTCCGCGCTACGAACCTTTCGGATAAGCCGCTCACCGGAACGGCCGCATTCAACGTCGCCCCCGACGCCATGGGTTTATACTTCAACAAGATCGCTTGCTTCTGCTTCGAGGAGCAGACATTGCAGCCCGGTCAATCTGTCGAGATGCCAGTCACGTTCTTCGTCGATCCCAAGATGGTTGACGACAAGGATGCGCAACAGTTGTCGAACGTGACATTGAGCTACGTTTTTTATCCGATCGAGCACGCCGCCACCTCGGCCGGAACGGGAAAATTCTAGCAACACGAGGCGGCGCGCCGCCAAGAGAAAAAAATCGGGGACGACGGAGAGACACATGGCAGACTCGCACGCGAAAGAACACGATTACCATCTCGTAGACCCAAGCCCTTGGCCGTTGTTCGCGGCGATAGCCACGTTCGTCACGGCAATCGGCGCGATTGCGTGGATGCGAACGCACGTCGACGGCGAGGGTGTTTTCGGGATTACCGGTCCTTGGGTTTTCGCGGCGGGCTTCTCGTTTCTGATCGCGTGCGCTTGGCTGTGGTGGCGGGACGTCATTCGCGAAGCCCACAAGGGGGATCACACGCCGGTCGTCCAGATGCACCTGCGCTACGGCATGATCCTCTTCATCGCGTCGGAGGTTATGTTTTTCGTCGCCTGGTTCTGGGCCTACTTCGACAGTGCGCTATTTCCTGCCGGTGTGCATGACCTGCTGAACAACGCAGGCAACCTCGTCGGACTGACATCGCGCAACGAAGTCTATGGCGGCCAGTGGCCCCCCGTTCCGGTTGAGGCGACGGCGGCAGCGACGCCTGGAAGTTTCGCGCACACGTTTGATCCCTGGGGGTTGCCCCTGGTCAATACGCTGATCCTGCTGCTCTCGGGCTGCACGGTGACCTGGGCGCATCACGCGCTGTTGAACAATGACCGTCGCGGTCTCGTGGTCGGCCTGACGTTCACGGTGATCCTCGGCGCAATTTTCACGATCTGTCAGGCGATTGAATACAGCCACGCCGGTTTCAGCTACGCCGGCCACACCTACGGCTCGACGTTCTTCATGGCGACGGGATTTCACGGCGCCCACGTCATCATTGGCACGATTTTCCTGTTCGTGTGCCTGATGCGCGCGCTCAAGGGGCACTTCACGCCGCAGCAGCACTTCGGCTTCGAGGCGGCCGCTTGGTATTGGCACTTCGTCGACGTGGTCTGGCTGTTCCTGTTCGCCTGCATCTATGTGTGGGGCGCGGGCGTCGGCGGGGAACATGCGGCGGCCGCGGCAGGTCACTGACCCGAAGCAAAACATGCTAAGAGAGTGATGAGGCGGCCGGTTCGGCCGCCTCACGCATTTGAGGAAGCTGCACGTGGCTGTTGAGCGCTCCGGAGTTTCACCCATCGTCGCCGGCCTGAAGTGTCGATGTCCGCGCTGCGGCAAGGGTCCGCTGTTGGTGCAGCTTCTGAATGTCCGAGAACGCTGCACTGTGTGCGGACTGGACTACAAGTTCATCGATACCGGCGACGGCCCGGCTGTATTCGCGATTTTCATCCTTGGCTTTCTGTGCGTCGGCGGCGCGCTGATCGCGGAATTCAAGTTTGGCGTTCCGTGGTGGGCGCACGTTCTGCTTTGGGGCATCCTGACGCCGCTGGCGGCGATCGTCCTCTTGCGGTTTCTGAAGGCGACGTTGATCGCCCTGCAGTACAATAACAAGGCCGAGGAAGGGCGCTTGTCAAAGGAGTGAGCATGCTGGCGCGTTGGCGTGCGGCCGGGCTTGTCGTTCCAACATTGCTGACGCTAGCGTTGCTGCCCGTTTTGCTGGGGCTTGGCGCATGGCAGTGGCAGAGGAAGGCCTGGAAGGAAGACTTGATCGCCAAGATCGAGTCGCGAAAATCGGCCGAGCCCTTGAGCTATGACCAGGCGCTCGAGCGCGCGAAAACCTCGGGCGACGTCGAGTATCTTCGCGTTCGTGTGACCGGCATTTTCGATCACGCGCAGGAGCGGCACGTCTATGCCCCTCGCACGACGGGATCCGGCTGGCACGTCTACACGCTGTTCTGGCCAGAGCACGGCGCGTCGCTGCTGTTCATCAATCGGGGTTGGGTGCCTGAAGCGCTAAAAGATGGCGCAAAGCGCGCGGAGGGGCAGGTCGGCGGCACGGTCACTGTGACTGGTCTTGCTCGCAAGGCGGAAATCAAGGGCCACTTCACGCCTGAAAATGATCTCAAAGGAAATCGTTGGTATTCTCGAGATCTCGACGGGATGCGTTGGGGGAGCGAAAACCCGCCGTCGCCGGAAAAGCGGGCTGCGCTGCCGCCCGACCGTTATGCCCCTTTCGCGATCGACGCTGATGCAGAGCCTGCAAATCCTGGGGGCTGGCCGAAGGGCGGAGTCACCGAGATCAGACTTTTCAATTCGCATCTCCAGTATGTCGTGACGTGGTTCGGGCTCGCCTTGACTTTGATCGGCGTTTTCATCGCGTTCGCCCGTCAGCGTTTGGCGGCGCTCGATGAATCGCAAAAGCCGACTTGACGAATGGCGCGGGATTTACGGTTAGCCATGCCCTTCGGCGACTTGTTCGCCCTTGCCATGCAAACTAGTGTCAGTGCAGCGCCGACGTGCGGCCTGATCTCAGGCCTCGCGCGCCATTTCGGAAAGCGACAATAGACGTGAAATACATATCCACGCGCGGCGCGGCGCCCAGTCTCGACTTCGAAGATGCGCTAATGGCCGGGCTCGCACGCGATGGCGGCCTCTACGTCCCCGAAAGCTGGCCGTCCTTCTCGAAGGCGGAAATTCACGAATTGTGCCGATTGCCTTTCGCCGATCTCGCCGTCGAAGTGATCTACCCATTTGTTGGCGACGAGATCTCTAAAGCTGAATTGCGGAAGATGACGCACGAGTCCTACGCCTCGTTCGGATCTGCAGTCGTGACTCCGCTCGTGCGGCTGACGCCGAAGCTCTCAATTCTCGAACTCTTTCATGGGCCGACGCTGGCGTTCAAAGACGTCGCCATGCAGCTGCTCGCCAGATTGATGGATCACGTGCTGGAAAGGCGGGGCAAACGCGCCGCCATTGTCGGCGCTACCTCTGGAGACACGGGCGGGGCTGCGATCGAAGCGTTTCGATCTTCGCAACGCGTTGATGTCGTGATCCTTTACCCGGACGGGCGCGTGTCGGAGGTGCAACGGCGCATGATGACGACGCCGACCGAAGGCAACATTCACGCCGTGGCAATCGACGGCGACTTCGACGACTGCCAGGCGCTGGTGAAGGCGATGTTCAATGATCATGCCTTCCGCGATCGTGTGCATCTTTCAGGCGTGAACTCGATCAATTGGGCGCGGATTGTCGCACAGGTGACTTACTACTTCACCGCGTTCGCTCAAGCCGGCGCGCCGGACCGGGGCATCGTCGTCTCTGTGCCGACCGGAAACTTCGGCGACATCTTCGCCGGCTATGTCGCCAAGCGCATGGGCTTGCCTATCGCGCGCATGATCATTGCGTCCAACGCCAACGACATTCTGCCGCGAACGGTGAAAACCGGCGTTTATGAAATGTCGAAGGTCGTGGCGACGACGTCCCCGTCTATGGATATTCAGATCTCGTCGAACTTCGAGCGCTACCTCTTTGAAGCCTCAGATCGCGATTCAAGCCGCATCCGTGGTTTCATGCAGGCGCTGGCCAAGAGCGGGTGTTTCGACCTTGGCCCCATGGCTGCGACGTTGAGGGAAGATTTCGCGGCGAATTCTGCGTCCGAAAGCGATGTCGCCGATTGCATTCGGCGGTTCAACACCGAGCATGGTTATCTGCTCGATCCGCATACCGCATGCGGCGTCGTGGCGGCCGAGCGCGCGGCGCCGGATGGCGACACAATCGTACTGGCCACCGCCCACCCGGCGAAGTTCCCTGACGCCGTTGAAGCCGCCGCAGGGCTACGCCCGGCGCTGCCGCAGAGACTCGCAAACCTGATGCGCGATCCGGAGCGGTTGACCACACTGCCGAACAACGTTGCCGCCGTGGAGCAGTTCGTCGAACGCTCGGTCGGTCAAAGGGAGACCGCGAAGGCATGAACACGCAAGTTACGACGCTGTCGAACGGCCTTCGCGTCGCTTCGCATCGCATGGATCATCTGGAGACCGTCTCCCTCGGCGTCTGGGTGGCGGCCGGCGCACGCCACGAAAGCGATGCGCAGCACGGCCTATCGCATCTGCTCGAACACATGGCCTTCAAGGGGACCGCGACGCGAACGGCGCAGCGCATCGCGGAAGAGATCGAGGAGGTGGGCGGCGAACTGAATGCGGCGACCGGCCTCGACATGACCTCGTATTTCGCCCGCGTCCTCAAAGGCGACGATGGTGTGGCCCTGGAGATTTTGGCGGACATCCTGCTCAATTCAGCCTTTCACGCCGACGAGCTCAACAAGGAGCGCGAGGTGATTCTCCAGGAGATCGCCGGCGCCCAGGATGATCCCGAGGATCTGGCCTACGATCTGCTGCAAAAGACGGCGTTTCCCGACCAGGGTATTGGTCGTCCCATCCTTGGCACACGCGATAGTGTGACGGCGCTACAAGCCGCTGATTTAATGCAATATTTGGCGGATCGTTATCGTCCTGGCGCGATGGTGATTTCAGCGGCCGGGGCTATCAACCACGACCGGCTGGTCCGCCACGTTGAAGCCCTATTCGGGGGGCTCACTCCAAGCGCGTCCGGGGACGCAGCAGCGGCACGGTACGTGGGTGGGGCGGCGGCTGGCGGCAAACCGTTTGAACAAAGCCACCTCCTCATCGGATTTCCAGCGCCTTCGGTGACTGATCAGAATTTTTGCGCCGCGCAAGTCTTTTCAGGTTTGTTCGGCGGCGGGATGTCGTCCCGCCTGTTCCAGGAGGTTCGAGAGAATCGCGGTCTCTGCTATTCGATTTACTCGACGGCCTGGGGATTGAAGGACGCAGGAATGCTGGCAGTGCACGCGGCTATGAGCGCCCAGATGGTGGAAAAAGTCGCAAGCGTCGTTGCCGCCGAACTCGATGCACTGGCTTCAACCGGACCGACGAGCGCCGAGTTGCAACGCGCCAAGGCGCAACTGAAGGCCGGATTGATGATGGCGCTCGAAAGTTCGACGATCAGGGCGGAGCAGATGGCGCGGCAGCTGTTGATTTACAATCGCATTTTGCCGCCGCCGGAATTGGCTGGTCAGGTCGATGAGGTGAGCGTGAGCGACGTGCGGCACGTCGCGGCCAATCTGACGTTGGAAACGGCCTCGATTGCGGTGGTTGGATCTGGGCGCAAATCGGCGGCTCAGGCGAAGCGCGTCGCCGACATTTTTGCTTCGGGCGGCGATCGGCTTCGCGCAGCGGCGGGTTGAACAGCCGATGGCCTTCCTCAGAGCCCCGTCCCCGGAAGACTATCTGGACCCCATTGTCGGCGCTACGCTGGTGCTTAGACCGCCTGCGATATCCGATTACGGCGCATGGGCGGAACTTCGCGCGCTGAGCAGGGCGCACCTCAAATCCTGGGAGCCGAGCTGGGCGCACGATGATCTCTCGCGCATGATGTTTCGTCGTCGACTTCGCGCCTATGCGCGCGATGTCCGCGATGACCTCGGATATTCCTATTTCATAGCCGACAGCAGCTCGGGCCAGCTGCTTGGCGGCGTCACGCTTTCCAACGTACGACGCGGCTCATCGCAGTCGGCCTCGCTTGGGTATTGGATCGGCGCTCCATTCGTCCGCCGCGGACGGATGCGGGAGGCCGTCAGCACGCTGATGACGTTTGCATTCGGGTCGTTGCGCCTGCACAGGGTTGAGGCCGCCACGATGCCTGGCAATGCGCCTTCAATTCGGGTTCTTGAATCCAGCGGCTTTCAACGCGAGGGACTCGCGCGTTCTTTCCTGAAGATCAATGGTCAATGGGAAGATCATTTGCTGTATGCGCGCCTCGCCGAAGCGGGCTTCGGCTCCGTCCAGTTTGGCGTGCGCCCATGATGAGCAAAGGGCAGTTCAACGGTCTTATTCGGCAGCTGTGCGGCCGAGCGCTCTGCCTTGCGTTGTTCATGTGCGTGAGCCTGGCGATTTCGCGCCCTGCCTCTGCATTGACGCCGATCGTCGTGCAGCCGGACATCGAGCGCATGGAGATCACGACGCTTGGCGAAGGCTATGAGGGCCGCGGCGACAGCCTGCAAGTTGAGACGGCGCCGGGCGCTGACGGAGTGTCCGGCCGCATGACGGTGCGGTCGTCTGTGCCGGGTGCCAGCCCAAACTGGATGGTGTTCGCGCTGACCAACCCGACCGACAAGCCGGTCGAACGATGGTTGACGGCGGATCGCTACACGATTTCCGGGTCAGGAACCATCTGGCCGGATCTCGACGCCCGTCGCATCGAAGCGGTGACACCGTCGGTTGGGTTCGTGCCGGAGCGCATCAAGAGCGACAAGGCCGACGTCTTCCGCATAACCCTGGAACCGGGCCAGACGATCACATACGTCGCCGAACTGTCGACGGAGCGGTTCGCGCGCATTCATCTGTGGAAGCCGATCGACTACGAAATCAAGACGCGCGACCGGCAATTGTTCAACGGCGCCATGCTCGGCCTCACGGGGCTGCTGGCGATCTTCCTGACCGCCGTGTTCGCCGCCAATCACAAGATCATCTTTCCGGCTGCTGCTCTCGTGTCCTGGTCGGTGTTGACGTATCTCTGCGTCGACTTCGGTTACTTCCACAAGCTGTTCAACTTGAGGCCGGAGGACAACGCCGTCTACCGAGCGGCAGGAGAAGCGGCGATGGCGTCGAGCCTCGTCATCTTTCTGTTCACGTTCCTACGGCTTGGGCTGTGGCATGGGATCGTTCGCATGCTGATCGGCGTGTGGATGGTGGCGCAGCTTACGCTGATTGCGCTGGCTATCATCGATCCGAGACTTTCGGCGACGTTCGCGCGGCTGTCGTTCCTCGCCATTGGCGGGATCGGGGGCGCCTTTACGTTGTTCCTCGCCTTGCGAGGCCAGGATCGCGCTCTGTCACTGGTGCCGACGTGGCTGTTGCTCCTTGTCTGGATTTTCGCTGCTGGCTTGACGCTCAGCGGGCGTCTTGGCGGCGAAGCCGTGGTCGCCAGCCTCGTCGCCGGTCTTGTGGTTGTCGTCATTGCCCTTGGTTTTACGGTCACGCAGTTTGCCTTCCGCTCGCTCGATCCCGTCTATGCCGGAGCGCCGACGGAGTTACAGGCGCGCTCGCTGGCGCTGGCGGGGTCCGGCGCTTCCGTTTGGGAATGGAATATTCGCCGGGACGACGTGAAGGTCGGGCCGGAGATTGAAAGCGCGCTCTCGTTGATGCCGGGTGAGTTAACTTCCAAGGTCGACGACTTCCTCAAGCACGTGCATCCGACCGACAAAGAGCGCTTTCGGGTGATGCTGGTTTCGGCCCAGGAACGCGCCGGCGTGCGGATCAAGACAGACTTCAGATTGCGCCATTCCGACAATAGTTGGCGTTGGTTCGAACTCGAAGCCGCAAGCATTCCGAACGCCGACGGGCGCACGCTGCGCTGTGTAGGCCTGTTGCGAGACGTGTCGGACGCCAAGCGGTCGCAAGAGCGCCTTCTCCACGATGCGGTCCACTGCAGCCTCACTGGATTGCCGAACCGCGAACTATTCTTCGACAGGCTGAAATCCGTCGTGACACGGGCCAAAACCGACAACTCTGTTCGACCTTCGGTGATGTACATCGATCTCGACAAGTTCAAGAGCGTGAACTCGTCGTTCGGACTGGTGCGCGGCGACAGCCTGCTGTTGACGGTTGCGCGGCGCCTACAACGCCAGATCGGGCCGAATGACACGGTCGCGCGCGTCGGCGGCGATCAATTCGCGTTGTTGTTCACCGGCGAGGAGGAGGCCCGCACGCTTCCTGCGCTTGCCGAGCGCATTCGCCGATCACTTCGCGCGCCAATCCCGCTCGCAAACCAGGAAATCGTGTTGACGGGATCCATCGGAATCGCTGTGTGGGACAGCGAGGATCAGGGCGCCGACATCGATCTCTTAAAGGATGCCGAGCTAGCGATGTATCGCGCCAAGCGCGGCGGCGCCGACCGCATCGAGGTGTTCGAGAGCGGGATGCGGCGCGATCGAGATGACCGCATCGAGGTCGAAAGCGATCTCAGACGGGCCATGGAGAAGGGCCAGCTCAAGGTTCTTTATCAGCCAATCATCTATCTTCCGACAAAGGAGATCGCCGGTTTCGAGGCGCTCGTGCGTTGGGAGCACCCAAAGATGGGGATGCTCAATCCGATTTCCTTCGTGCCTGTCGCGGAAGAAAGCGATCTCATCATCAAGCTAGGGTCGCACGTCCTAATGCGCGCCGCCAAGGATGCGGCCCGATGGCAGGTGGAATTACCGCGCGCCGAGCGCCCAGTGTTCGTCAGCGTCAACGTTTCGAGCCGCCAGCTCTTCCGACCTGAATCCGTGCAGGAGATACGCCATATTCTCGGACGAAACATCGTGCCGCCCGGGGTTCTGCGGCTCGAAATCACCGAGACGCTGGTCATGGAAAACGCCGAGCGGGCCGCTGAAGTTCTCGAGGTGTTGCGCGGGTCGGGGGCCGAGTTGGCGCTCGACGACTTTGGCACCGGCTATTCTTCGCTCGCTTATCTGCGACGCTTCCCGATCGACACCATCAAGATCGATCGCGAGTTGATCCGCGCCAGCAACACACCAAGCGGCGCGGCGATCACTCGATCCATCGTTGCTCTGGCGCATGAGCTTTCTAAGAGCGTCGTCGCCGAAGGCGTCGAGACCGCTGAAGAAGCGGCGATGCTGCGCGCGATGGGTTGCGAGTACGCGCAAGGCTACCATTTCGGCGAGCCGATCCCAGATCGCGACGTCATCCAGTTGCTCAGGATGTTCCGTCGCTCCGAAAGCAAACTGCAGCCGCGCGGATTTTTCCGGCCCAAAACGAAGAGCCGACGAGATCAGCGTCCGGCCGCGGGCCTCATCGAGGCGGCGGCGGGCGCCGCAGAAGCCAATCTTGCTGCCGCAGCCGGCAAGCAGCCGCATGCGATCCCATCCCGTGCCGTCGTCCGACCGCGTCAGCGGCCGGCGGGCAACGGCGCTGGTGCGGCGCATCCGGCATCGAAACGGCCGATTGGATTGCCGCCACCCAACAACGCGATGGCGGCTCTGGAAAGTCTTGAAGGTATGGCCGCGGCGGCGGCGCCGACCCCTGGCTACGCGCCCGTCTATTCAGGCGGTCCGCCACCTGGGCACATGGGGGCGGGTATGCCGCCTCCCGGACTCGTGCCGCCGAACTACGCCCAGCAACGAGAACAGCCCATGGCGCCGTTCTATGGGCCCGAAAGCATGGAGTCGGCGGACGGTACGACCATGCCGGTCACTAATCCGCTTGCCGACGCGCTAGCGCGGGCTCTGCCGCAGCGCCCCGGCGAGTTTGCGCCAAATGGCGGCGGGATGCGACCGCCGCCGGGGGCATCGCCTCCGCCATTGCCACCTCGTCAAAACTTCCCACCGCTGATGATGCCGAACCTGTCTACGCTCCCACCAAGCGTTGCGGCGAGTCTTGCGCGCCTTGCCGGCGGTCCGCAGTCCGTTGAAGCGCCTGCCGCGACAGAAATTCTCACCGAGTCCAAGCCCACCGACGGATGATGCGTCAGCGCGCGGGTTCGTTCAATCGATGACAGGGCCGGGCGGCTTCTAGGCGTGACCGGCTTCACTGACCAGATGTGAAAGTTTGACGCCGAGTTTCGCCATCGCCCGATCGTACTTGGTGTCGAAGTGGCCATCGAAGATGATGTCCGGATCGGCTGGGCAATTCAGCCAGCCATTGGCTTGGATTTCGGTTTCGAGTTGACCAGGTGACCAGCCCGAATAGCCGAGCGCCAGCAACGCCCGCTCCGGCCCGCGGCCGCTTGCGATCGCTTTCAAAATATCGATCGTCGCGGTCAGACACACGCCACGCTCGATGGCGAGAGTCGAATCTTCCATGAAGTAATCCGAACTATGCAGCACGAATCCGCGCCCCGTCTCCACGGGACCGCCGATTTGGATCGGCAGCGCGTGAATGCCGGCGGGCGCGGCGTCGATCGCCGTGCGAGCTTCAACTCCAAGGCGCTCGAGCAGATCGGACGCCGAAATATGCGTGGCGCGCTGATTGACAATGAGCCCCATCGCGCCCTCCCGTGTGTGGGCGCAAACGTAAATGACCGATCGAGAGAATCGCCGGTCGGACATCCTAGGCATGGCGACTAGAAATTGTCCCTCGAGCGTTGGAGCGCCGTTGGAACCCGCGCGCTTTTGTCTAGGTCTCTTCATAGCGGCAAGTTTAGACTGCCTCTGATCGCTCGTGAAGACTCAAGAAGACTCTGGCTCCCTGTGGCCGTTACGAATGACCGTTTTCAAGCGTAAGAAGGCAGCATGAAGGATTTTGAAGCGTTCCAGTTTGGGCGGTCGAGGCGCGGCTCAACAGCAACGCGGCTGATCGCGCTTTGTTGCCTGATTGGCGCCGTGTCGGCCGTCGCGAGAGCCGATGATGTGCCGATATCTCCGTGGACCAAAGGGTTCAACAACGAAGCGAGATTGTTAGCGGGCGCTGCCGAGACCGCCGAGGGCGCCAAGAACTTTGCCGGCTTTGAGATCTCCATGCCGCCTGGGTGGAAAACCTACTGGCGGACGCCCGGAGAGGCCGGCGGCGTGCCGCCTGAGTTCGACTGGTCAGGATCAGAGAATCTCGCGTCCGCAAAGGTTCTCTACCCCGCTCCGCATCGATTGATCGACAAGGCCGGCGCGACGATCGGGTACAAGGATCGCGTCCTGTTTCCGATCGAGATTAAGAGCGCGGACCCGTCGAAGCCCATTGTCTTGCGCCTGAAGGCTGCGTACGGCGTGTGCAAGGAAATCTGCATACCTGCCGAGGCGGAGATTTCACTCGAGGTTCCACCCGTCGTCACGCCGTCGAGCGAAATTGCCGATGCGATCGGGACAGTACCACTCTCGGTTCCCCGTGCTGACAGGGACCCGACACTTGCGCGCTGGTCACTTGAGACGCAGTCCGAGAAGCCGCGACTGCTTCTTGAAGTTGCCGATCCCGCAGGCGCTAGCGTCGACGCCTTCGTCGAGGCGCCGGACGGCATTTTTCTGCCGTTGCCTCAACCGATCGGCGCGAAGGGGACGCTGGCGCTGTTCGAGGTCGATCTTGGCGATGCCGATGTCAGGACGCTCTCCGGCAAGGCATTGACAGTGACGCTCGTTGGCGCGAAGGGACAGTCGGAAACGACGATCAAACTTAAGTAGCTCGGGCGTGAACCCAGTCGTGTTCTCAAGAGACTAGCGTTCCTCACTGTGGTTGCGAAAAAGAGGACAAGATGGCGATCAAAGTTGGCGACCGGCTCCCGGCGGCGAAGTTCACGGTTATGGGTCCAGAAGGTCCGACATCGAAATCGGTCGAGGAAATCTTCTCGGGCAAGACCGTTGCCCTGTTCGCGGTTCCGGGCGCCTACACTCCAACCTGCCACAAGAACCATATGCCTGGCTTCGTCGATCGCATCGGCGAGTTGAAGGCCAAAGGCGTCGACGCCATCGCCTGTACGGCGGTCAACGACATCTTTGTGTTGACGAACTGGGCGGGCGACACAGGCGCCACGGGTAAAATTGAAATGCTGGCGGACGGCTCGGCCGAATTCGCCAAAGCGATCGGTCTCGAAATCGACTTGTCTGGATTTGGTCTCGGGCTCCGCTCGAAGCGTTACGCCATGTTGGTCAAGAACGGCGTCGTGTCTGTTCTGAATATCGAAGACAGTCCGCCGGTCGCGGAAAAGTCGAGCGCGGCGAACCTGTGTTCGATGATCGACAGGTCACTCGGCTGACGCATCGTCTGTCGATTTTCGCGATTTCGGCATGAAGGGCGCCAGCCCGGCGCGCGCCAGCTCGTCCGCGCGCTCGTTCTCCGGGGTTCCTGCATGGCCCTTAACCCAGTTCCAGGACACGGCGTGGCGGTCGCGAAGAGCATCGAGTTGCTGCCAGAGGTCGGCGTTCTTGACGGGCTTTCTGTCAGCGGTGCGCCAGCCATTGCGCTTCCAACCATGAATCCACGCGGTGATGCCGTTCTTGACGTAAGTGCTATCGGTATAAAGCTCGACTTCGCTCGGTTTCTTGAGCGCGGTGAGCGCTGAGATGGCGCCGAGAAGCTCCATGCGATTGTTCGTGGTGAGCGCTTCTCCGCCGTGCAGTTCCTTGCGGTGCGCGCCTGCGATCAAGATTGCGCCCCAGCCGCCGGGTCCCGGATTTCCCGAGCATGCGCCGTCGCTGTAGATCGTCACCTTCGGCTTCGTGTCGCTCATTTCGCGCGTCCACCACAATAGTCCGCGAAGGTCGTAGCGCTTTTGTGGAAGCGAAGGCGGCGCACATAGTCGAAGGGATCCTTGCGCGCGACCATCGCGTCGGCCGGCGTGTTCAACCAGTCGTAGCTGCGCGTGAGGAGAAATCGCATTGCGGCGCCCCGGGCGAGCGTGGGCATCGCGGTGCGCTCAGCTTCCGACAAGGGCCGCAAGGATTGATAGCCATCGAGCAGCGCCTTGCCCTTTTCGGTGTCGTAGTCATGCTCGGCGCTGAAGCACCAGGCGTTGAGGCACACGGCGATATCATAGGCGAGCGACTCGTTGCAGGCGAAATAGAAATCGATCAGTCCCGAAAGCTCGTCGCCGATGAAGAAGACGTTGTCGGGGAAGAGATCAGCGTGGATCACGCCTTGGGGAAGGTTTGTCGGCCAAGCCGAATCGAGGTGCGCGAGTTCGTCCGAAATCAGTCTATTGAGGCCGGGCATGATCGCGTCGGCGCGGCCTTCAAACTTTTGAAAGAGCGGCCGCCAGCCTTTGAGCCCAAGCGCGTTGGCGCGTGACATGGGAAAGTCGATGCCCGCAACATGCATTTGCGCCAGCGCGCGGCCGACCGCCGCGCAGTGCAAAGCCTTGGGCTTTCTTGGCCAGACGCCTTCGAGAAACGTGATCAAGGCGGCGAGGCGTCCGCCCAATTGATTCAGGTTTTGGCCCTCGGGATCGCGAACCGGCAGCGGGCACGTGACGCCCGCCGCGGCAAGGTGCTCCATTAAGCCGAGAAAGTACGGAAGATCTGCGGGATCGACGCGCTTTTCGTAGATCGTCAGAATGAACGCGCCGGCGGTCGCGTGAACCAGGTAATTGGTGTTCTCGACGCCCTCAGCGATGCCCTTGTAAGACAGCAGCGTGCCTAGCCCATAGCTTGCAACGAAGCGCGCGAGGTCGTCGTCGCTCACCTCGGTATAGACCGCCATTCCATCCTCTTGATTGGATTGCGCCGACGCTGGAAGGTCTGGACTAAGCGACGGGGCGAGGTTGACGCAACTCGCGCGGCACATTGAACACGACGCGTTCGTCGACCGTCGTCACGACATCAACAGTTACGTCGAACCTGGCGCGAAACGCCTCCACGACCTCTTCGACGATCGCCTCAGGCGCCGATGCGCCCGCCGTGACGCCGATGCTTTGTAGCCCGCTGAGACGCGACCACGGAATGTCGGCCGCGCGTTCGACGAGCACGGAGACGCGGCATCCCGCGCGTTCGGCGACCTCGACGAGTCGCAAGGAGTTCGAGCTCTTCGGTCCACCGACGACGATCATGCCTTCGACCGCGTCCGCGATCGCCTTGACGGCGTTTTGCCGGTTGGTGGTGGCGTAGCAGATGTCTTCCTTCACGGGTCCGGCGATGTCGGGAAAGCGTGATTTGAGGACAGCGACGATTTCGGCTGTGTCGTCCAGTGACAAGGTCGTTTGCGTGACGAACGCCAGTGCATTTGCATCGCGGGGTGCATAAGCACGCGCTTCGTCCGGCGATTCGATAAGATGTACTGTTCCCGGCGGAAGCTGTCCCATGGTGCCGACCACCTCGGGATGGCCGCGGTGGCCGATCAGGATGATTTCACGGCCTTGTTCATGATGCCGCGCGGCCTCCATGTGCACTTTCGTGACGAGAGGGCAGGTCGCGTCAATGACGAAGAAATTGCGGTGCTTCGCCGCGGCCGGCACGGTCTTGGCCACGCCATGTGCCGAAAAAATCACGGGCTGGCCGGTATCGGGGACCTCGTCCAGCTCCTTCACAAAAATGGCGCCTTTGGCCTTGAGAGCTTCGACGACGAACCGGTTATGGACAATTTCGTGCCTGACATAGACGGGCGCGCCGAATCTTTCCAAAGCCTGCTCGACGATCTGAATGGCGCGATCTACGCCGGCGCAAAACCCTCGGGGTGCGGCGAGAAGCAACTTCAGTCGAGGTCGAAGTTGACCGTCCAGACTGTGGTTAATGGCGGACATATGTGCAGAAAGTCCTTTAGTTACAATTCGCCAATGGGCATTCGCCTTGGACGCCGCGCCGGGCCGATGCTACGGTTGTTTTGGAACATTACAAGGGGCCGGGATTCGGCTCTCGGGGGATCGCGTTGACGTCCATAGATAGACTCCGCTTTTCCGGTTCAACGCCGGCGACTCCGATTTGGAGGACCGCTACATTGATGGCTGTCGCGGCATCTTTGACGGCGTCGCTCGGGGGCTGTGGGATGTCGTCCCTGACTTCCGGGCTTGGCGGCGGCATGTTCGGCGGCGGCCAGAAGGCGGAAGGCGGAGCGGTTTCCGAGGACCAGCTTCTCGCTGCGGCTAAATCAGGCGATACGAGCGCAACGGGGAGCACGTCGATTGGCGAGGTCGCAGCCGGCTGCCCGCGGTTCATCGTGGCGGCGCGCGACAATCATATCACCTTCTATGAACCCGGGCGCGCCGGCGACGGCCTTGCGATCATGCATCGCGGCGAGATCACAAAGACGGCGCGCGAGTGCCTGGTGGAGCCGGGTCGCGTTACCGTGCGCTACGGTTTCTCGGGGCGCGTTCTGCTCGGACCCAAGGGCAAGCCAGGCAACGTGGCGCTGCCACTCAATGTCGTCGTCAACGATTCGAAGCGCGCCAAGGTCGCTGGCGACAAGGTCAGCGTCGACGTCGCGGTCGGCCTCGATAAGCCTATTGGCTATTTCTCGACTGTGCGCACCGTCACCTTCGACATCCCTGAAGGATCCCGCGCCGGCGAATTCGAACTCATTGTCGGGTTCGACAACAAGGCCGCCGGGGCCGGCTGATTTTGGGCAAGTTCGCGTGATCCAACAAAAAAAGCCGCGCATATTGCGTGGCTTTTTGCTTTTTCGGGATTGGTAAGAAAGTCTAGTTCAGCTTGCCTTTGAGATCGCTGATGGACTGTTCGATCAAGGCGGCGCCTGCTTGGCCCCCGATACGTTCGCTGATGAGCTTTTCGGCGGCTGCCAGAGCCGTGCTTGCCGCCGTGGCGCGCACTTCGCTCAAGGCGCGCGCTTCGGCGCGGGCGATTTTGTCTTCGGCCAGCTTGGACCGCCGTTCTATCGACTCGGCGAGGGCCTTGCGTGATTCAGCGGCCAGTTCTTCGGCTTCCCGCTTGGCCTGGTCGATGATCGACTGCGCTTCGAGTTCCGCTTCGCGGGCTTTCTTCTGGTAGTCGGCAAGAAGCGCCTGGGCGTCCTCGCGAAGGCGTTTTGCTTCGTCGAGTTCGGCGCGGATGGCGTCAGCGCGAGCGTCCAAAGACTTTCCGACAACCGCCGGCACGCCGTAGTAGACGAGCAATCCAAGGAACAGCAGAAACGCGACGGCGACCCAGAAAGTTGGGTCGTGCGTGTCGAACGTCAGCAGCGTGTGCATGAGGGCCTCATTTTGTCGACGTCGCGAGCGCGGCTTTAACGTCCGCCGGGCTGACGTCCTGGCCGATCAGCTTGCCGACGATCGCTGTAGCCGTATCCGCCGCGATGGCCGAGACAGAGGCGAGCGCCTTGTTTTTGGTTGCCGTGATACGCGCCTCAGCTTCTTGCATTTTCGCAGCCAGCTGACTTTCGACTTTCGCCCGTTCGGCGTCTGTTTCGGCCGAAAGAGACTGACGCGTTTGCTTGGCGATGCCAGAAGCCTTTGAACGGGCGTCGGCCAGCGCTTTTTCGTAATCGGCCAGCGCCTTGTCGGTATCCGACTTCAACTTGGCTGCGGCGTCGAGATCGCGGTTGATGCGGTCGCGACGCTCGGCGATCACCTCCCCAACGCTTGGCAAGGAGACGCGCGACAAGATCAAGTAGAGCGCGACAAACGTCACCGCGAGCCAGATCAGCTGCGGAACGAAATCGTGCGTATTCAGCTGCGGCAGGCCGCCGGACTTATGGCCAGCTTCTGCAGTTGCTTCCGCTGCAGCCGCCGCTGCTGCGGCGAGGGTTGCAAGCATTTTCGCTTCTCCGATTGACGGCTAACTGTCGTCTCCGATCAGCCGAACAGGATGATGAGCGCGATCAGCAGGCCGAACAGGCCGGTCGCTTCTGCAAGCGCGAAGCCGATGAGCAGATTGGTGAACTGGCCCGGCGCAGCCGACGGATTGCGCATCGCGCCCGACAGGTAGTTGCCGAAGATGTTGCCGATACCGATGCCCGCGCCGATGAGAGCGCTGCACGCAAGGCCCGCGCCGATCATCTTGGCTGCCTGAATCATTTCCATTGTCTTACGTCTCCCTTGGTTTGAAATTGTCGTGTTGTTTGCCGGCGACCCAGATGACCGGGTCAGTGGTGATGCATGTTCACCGCGTCGTTCAGGTAGATGCAGGTCAGGACCGTAAAGATGAGGGCCTGAAGAAACGCGACGAGAAATTCGAGACCGGTGAAGGCGACCATGAAACCGGTCGGCGCAAGCTTACCCCACCAGGGCAGGCTGACTGCAAAGCCGGCGAACACCTTCAGCATCGTGTGGCCTGCCATCATGTTGGCGAACAAACGCACGGAATGGCTGATTGGCCGAATGAGATAGGAAATCAGCTCGATGGGAATGATGACGGGCATCAGCCAGAGCGGCACGCCTTCCGGGACGAAAAGGCGGAGATAGCCGACGCCGTGCTTGGCGAAGCCGATGACGGTGGCCACGATCCAGACCATTGCGGCCAGTGCAAACGTCACGATGATGTGGCTCGTGACTGTGAAAGTGCCCGGGATCATCCCAAGCAGATTGAGCACCAGAATGAAGATGAAAATCGTGAAGACCCAGGGAAAGTAGGTCGCAGCGTCCTTGCCCAGATTTTCGCGGACGATGTTGTTGATATACTCGTAGATCAGCTCGGCCGATGTTTGCAGTCGACCTGGCACCAGAGCGCGCTTGCGCATGGCGAACGCAAAGAAGGCGGCGATGAGCGCAACAGCCGCCACCATGAACAGCGAAGCGTTGGTGAAGGAGGCATCGTGGCCGAAGAGATCGATTGGAATAATCCGCTTGATCTCGAACTGGCTCATCGGGCTGTGCCCGCCTTCCGCTCCACCTGCCACGAACCAGCTCCCCTACTTATCGTCTTCGTCGTCGTTCGCAACAGAACGGGCGGCACGCTGCAGCGGTTCCGCTGCGGCTTGCGCGCGACGTGCGCCGCGGACCACATTCAAAAGCCCTGCCGCGAAGCCGAGCATTACAAAACAAATCAGCAGTACCGGCATGGTGCCGAACTGCTTGTCGAGAAACCAGCCAATAGCACCGCCGAACACGAGTCCGACTATGAGTTCGGCCGAAATCTTAATGGCCTGACCATATGCGGCGCCCCGCTCGGGATGCTCGGGTTGCCCGACGCTGCGACGAGAATTGACTTCGTCAAGCCGTTTGCCGATCACGTCCGAGCGCTGCTTGAGCGCGTCCCGTTCTTCTGGAGTGATTTGGCCCAGGGGCCCGAGGCCTTTGCGTTCCTCAGGCATTGCGACAAACCGTCCGAAAATATTGCGGGAATCCCGATGCGGCCGGACTTTTCAACCGGCGGCACCATAATTTCGGGGGCCAGCAGGTGTCAAGGAATCCGACCCCTTCGAGCCGGGCCTGAAGGTATGGCGAAACCGCGCAGGTGAGGGGCAGCCAACATCTCTGCCGAAGAGTCGCAAATTGAGCTCAGAACTGGGCAGTTCGCGGCCTTGCAAAGATCTTTGGCCGCGACTGTTTTTGAGAGCGGCGCTCTAGGGTGTCGTTGTCGATGGCATTTGCGTCGGGGGTTGGGGACGTCGACGTCGGCTGTTCAGCCGTCACGGCCGATCCGGCCGGCGACGTCAACTCTGACGGTGTCGAAACCCAGAACGCGCCAATCAAGGCGATGCCGATAGCGGTCAAGGCTGCGAGCGAGAAAACGAGCACGCGGAAGTTCGTGGTTTTCGAAGACGCTTGGCGCGCTTCAGTTGGGGTCAGAACTTCCGTTCCATCGCGATCGCGCGTGTTCATCGAAGTCTCCTAACGTTTAGGGATGTTCGAAGGAACGCGCTCCGAGCGTCGTTGTTCCGGCGCGCATTGTCGAAGCCGCGAACGAAACACCTACACTGCTTCCCGGAACGTCTGGGCCGTCTGAAGGTCCACGGATACGAGTTGGGACACGCCTTTTTCAGCCATGGTCACGCCGAACAGGCGGTTCATGCGCGCCATCGTCATGGGATGGTGCGTGATGACCAGGAATCGCGTCGCGGTCTCGGCCGCCATTTGTTCCATCAGGCGGCAGAAGCGGTCGATATTGGCGTCGTCCAACGGGGCGTCGACTTCGTCTAACACGCAGATCGGCGACGGGTTGGTCAGAAACACGGCGAAGATCAGCGACAGCGCCGTCAACGTTTGTTCACCGCCCGAGAGAAGCGACAGCGTCGCGGGTTTCTTGCCTGGGGGCTTGGCGATGATCTCCAAGCCGCCTTCGAGCGGATCTTCGGGGCTCTCGATCATCTCAAGTCGCGCTTCGCCGCCGCCGAAGAGATGCGTGAATAGGCGCTCGAAGTGGGCGTTGACCACCTTGAACGCTTCATCCAGGCGGGTCTTGCCTTCACGGTTCAATTGCTGGATTGCGCCGCGTAGCTTGGCGATGGCCTGTTCGACGTCTGCCCGTTCCGAAGTCATTCCGTCGAGCTGGGCGGTCAGGGCGAGTAAATCCTCGTCAGCCTGGAGGTTAACGCCGCCAAGGCGTTCGCGATCGCCCTTGAGTTTGTTCAATTCGCGTTCGACGTCGATCATGGGCGGCAGCGGCGCATTCGGGCCCAGTTCGGCGAGCGACAGACAATTCTCGGGCGCCACTTCGAATGTCTCGCTGATGCGGCGCGCTTCGTCCAAGCGGCGTTGTCGGGCGCTATCGAGTCGGGTCTCGATCCGAGCTTTTGCTTCGCGGGACGCGGAGACCTCGGTTTGTATCTGGCGGAGTATCTGCGTGGCGGATCGCACCGCAGCCTCGGCGGCGGCGAGCGCGTCGGCGGCTTTTTGGCGTTCTCCATCAGCGCGGGCAAGCTCTGTCAAAAGCGTATCGCGCTGCTTGGCGATTTTCTGCGGCAGGCCTTCGAAGGTGCGAAGCTCGCCGCGCGCCTCGGTCAGACGCTCTTCGAGCGACGCCACTTGATCTTCGGCGCTTTTCTGACGCGCTGACCACCGCGAGATATCGGCGGCAGAGTGCCGAATTTTCTCAGCGCGGATTTGCCGATCGCGTTCGAGTCCGCCGACCAGTACGCGCGCGTCTGCAACCTTGCGACGCGCTTGCTCCGCCTCCGCTTGCGCGGCCTTTAGCTGTGGCTCGAGATCCTGTCCCTCGCTCATCTCGACGATGTGAACCTCGATCTCGACATGACGCGCCTGTGCGCCAGTCAGATCTTCGTCGGCCCGCCCGCGCTGGGCCGTGACGGCGGCCAGCCGCGTTTCGCTGTCGCGCGCAAGGCGTTCCATCGTGGTCAGCTGCTGGCGCAGCGAGGCGAGTTCGGATTGCTTGTCGCGCCAGAGCTGGCGGAGCCGGCGCTCTTCGGTTTCGGCGCGTTGCGCCGCTTCGGCAGCCGCGCGCTCCGCGTCGATGGTTTCTTTTGCCTGGGCCAACACCTCGGCCGCCTTGCGGTCGAGTTCGAACAAGCGATTTTTGTGAGCCAGTCGCTGGGCCGCCGGCGTTACGCCGTCCGCTGCGGCGACGAAGCCGTCCCATCGCCAGAGGTCGCCTTGGCATGAGACCAGACGCTGTCCAGGCTTCAAGTGTGGTTGCAGACGATGGCCGTCGGCGCGCGCCACGACGCCGATCTGGCGCAGTCGTCGCGCCAATTCCTGGGGCGCTTCGACGTGCATGACGAGCGGCTCGGCGTCAGCGGGAAGGGGATGCTCGTCGCTGGCGAGATCCATGCGGCGCCAGTGGATGCTGGCCTCTGGCACGGCTGGCGCCTCGAGATCATCACCGAGCGCCGCGCCGAGCGCGGTTTCATAGCCCGGTGAAACGCGGACGTTGTCGACGACGGGCGGATAGCCGCCCTCGTTTGCCGGTGCGAGGAGTTTGGCGATTGTTTCGCGCTCGGTCGAAAACGCGTTGGCGGCGAGGCGCACCTTGGCGGCGTCGTCGCGGCGCTGCCGCGCCTCAAGTTGGGCGTTCTTCGAGGCCTCTTCGGCGGCGACGGCCTGAGTCTCGATCTCGGTGATCTCCTGGGCCAATGTCAGCCCGCGATCGGAAATCTCAGCCAATCTCTCGGAGTCCGGTGCATCGCTGGTGATCCGTTGAATTTGCTCGTCGAGACCTGCGATCTGGCGCGTGATCTGCGCGACCAGATCCTTGCGCTCGGTCAAGGCCGCTTCGAGGCTCCGAAGTTTGGCGCGGGCCTCGGCCGCGCGATGGGTCACTTCGGCGAAATTCGCGTCGGCGGCGAGACGGGCTTCATCGGCGGACTCCAGACCTGATTTAGCTTTTGCTTCCTCGGCGGCGGCGCCCTCTTCGGATTCTTTGACGGCGGCAAGATCAACTTCGAGATGGCGAAGGGTCTCTTTCGCCTCGGCTATGAAGCCACTTTCGCGCGCGAAGTCGGCGTCCAGCTGCTTGATGCGGCCCTCGAGTTCTCGCGCGCGGTTCGCGGCGCGCTCGGCTTCGCGATCAAGATTTTCCTGTTCGATGCGGAAGCGCGCGACGATTGCCGCCTTCTCAACTTCTGCGTCGCGCAGCGGCGGCAGCGCTTCCGCGAGTTTCAGCTCTTCATTGAACGATTTGGCTTCGGCTTCCGTAGCCGCGCCGAGCCGGGTCATCGCCGCAGACAATTCGGCTTCTTCGCGTCCGACCGCGTCCTGCGCATCGCTCCATGCGAGGTGCAGCGCGAGGGCCTCGCGCTGGCGAATCTCGTGCGAGATCTCCTTGTAGCGCTTGGCTTGGCGCGCCTGCCGTTTCAGGCTTTCGGCCTGGCTCGCCAACTGGCCCAACATGTCACCGAGGCGTTCGAGATTGCCTTCAGCGGCCTTCAGGCGAAGCTCTGCTTCGTGGCGACGCGTATGGAGGCCGGCGATGCCGGCAGCGTCCTCCAGAATGCGACGGCGCTGTTCGGGCTTGGCGTTGACGATCTCGCCGATTTGCCCCTGGCGCACGAGGGCAGGGGAGCGGGCGCCGGTTGCAGCGTCTTCGAAAAGAACCTTGACGTCGCGGGCGCGCACGTCCTTGCCGTTGATGCGGTAGGCGGAGCCGGCCTCGCGTTCGATCCTGCGCGTGATCTCGATGACGTCGCCGCCGTTGAACTCCGCCGGCGCGAGGCGTTCGGCGTTGTCGAGGAACATCGTGACTTCGGCGCTTTGCCGCTCGGGCCGCGTCGTGGTCCCTGAAAAAATGACGTCGTCCATTGCCGCAGCACGCATCGACTTGTGCGATGTCTCGCCCATCACCCAGCGAAGCGCTTCGAGCAGATTGGACTTGCCGCAGCCGTTGGGACCGACGACGCCCGTTAGTCCCGGCTCGATCAAAAGCTCGGTCGGTTCGACGAAGGATTTGAATCCGAGCAGGCGGAGCCGCGTGATTTTCATGACGTATCCTCGAGGCGTCCTGGCGAGACGCGCGCGCCCGAAGCTAAGGATCTCGATCGCCGCTTAGCGATCCCCAACGCTCAGCGAGGCTGAGCCTTCGCTTGCAGCTGGGGGTCGACCAGCGCGCGGATGTCGGCCATCGTCAACACGCTCTTCACCAGCTTGTCGCCGACGAAGAAATTTGGTGTGCCGATGACGCCCAGTTTGCGCCCGCGATCCTTCACCCACTTCAGACCCTCGATCATGCCTTGATTCTTGTAGCAGGCGTCAAATTGGGCGCGCGTCATCCCCACCTGTTGAGCGACGGCGAAGATCGGGTCCAGCCGCACTTCCTGCGACACCCAGGAACTTTGTTGCTGCATGAACTTGCCGAACAGTTCGAGGTATTTGTCTTGGGGGGCGCAGCGCAGGGCGATTGTGGCGTTTCCCGACTGTTTGCCGATGGGAAACTCGCGCAGGATGTAGCGCACCTTGCCGGTATCGACGTAGGTCTGTTTGAATTCTGGGAAGGTTTCGAGGTGGAAACGGCGGCAATGAGGGCATGTGAGCGACGCGTACTCGACAATCGTAACGGTCGCCTTTTCCGAGCCCCAGGACATCTCTGCCAGCGGACTCGGCGCCAGAATGTCGGCCATCGTCGGGGCCGCGATGACCTCGCGTCCCCCAGGGGACGCTTCGCTAGCGTCGTTGAGCGGCTTTGGGGTCTCGTCGGGTTTTTCGGAGCCGATCGAGGGATAAGCACCGCCGCCAGCCGGGCCATCCTTTGAGAGGGCGGCTGTCGGCGGTAGACCGTCGGCGCCGCAAGCCGCGAATACGATGGCCATTCCCAGGGTCAAGACGGAAGCAGCTACGCCTGTCAGGGACACGGGCATTGTGGTGTTGAAGCGCCTCACTTTGAGGCGAGGAGCGGCTCGATGACCTTATCGAAGGCGGCGACCGTGGGAGTCTCCGTCAAGCGCTTGCCATTGATGAAAAACGTCGGCGTTGAACTGATGCCGAAGGTTTCAGAGGCGCGTGAGCGCTGGGCCGTGATCTGGTCCAGGAGCTTCTGATCGGTCAGGCATTTGTCGAAGCTCTCCTGGGTAAAGCCTGCTTGCTTGGCAATGTCGAAGAGTTTGGGCACCGGGTTGCCGTTGGTAAACGCCCAATCGGCCTGCTTGGCATAGAGCGTTTCGACCATTGGGAACGTCTTGTCGCCGCCTGCGCATCGCGCGAGCATCGAGGCTGCTGCGGCGAGGTTGTCGAGGGGGAATTCGCGAATGATAAAGCGCACCTTGCCGCTGTCGATGTACTTGGTCTTAAAGTCGGGGAAGACCTTTGTCGCGAAATTCGCGCAGTGGCCGCAGGTCATGGACGCGTATTCGACGATCGTGACTTTGGCATCGGCCGGACCGAGGGCGATGTCGCTTAAGTCCATCGGTTTCATCAGTTCTTCGATAGGAACCTCGGCAGGCCCGGTCTTCTTCTGCGCCATCACAGGAGCGGCGGCCAACGCGATGATAGCGGTTACGCCCGCGATCAGGGACGACGCCATGAGCGCACGAGCGCCTAGCGGGCGGCGGCGGTGGATGTGAGTGCGATGGGTCACGAAGAGGCTCCTGTTGGCGCTCCACGATGAACCTCGAATACCGAGTCTCGCGCGCCGCGTCCTGACTCTGCGAGCCGCGGAGGGACGCTCCGAATTAGGGAACTTGGGACTGAATGGCAACTGAATGGCGCGGTCCGTCGCTGAACTTACGACAGTTTAATCTCGCGCGTTTTCGGCCGCGACCCGGTTCCACAGCCCCGTTAAGGCCTCTTTGAGCGCTTCGTCGGCGATCTCCGGCAACTGAGGCGGCGGCGCCACAGCTGACGCAGCCCCTGAATTCGCCGTCGGCCGTTGCGTCTCTGCCCCGCGCGCCAACGGCGCCTGTAAAATTTTCAAGGTAGCGACGGCCCGATAGCCGAAATACCGATTGATCCGGTCAAGGATCTCTCCGGTCCGATAGGAAATATCGATCGCATGGGCCGGCTCAACACGCAAAACTAGTGTTGCGCCATTGGCCGGCGCTGACCCGGATTCGTCGGCATTTTGGCGGGCGCCGCCGCGGGGCCAATGCAGTCGCTCCGGCGCGCTCACCGCTGCGACATCGCCGCCAGCCACGCTGGTCCACGCCGTCATGATCTCGGCGCTGTGAAATCCGTATCTTTCGAAGACTTTGCTGGTGAGCTTCGGGACAAAGCTGCCGGCGCTGCGTGCGAAGGACCCGCCTCGTGGACGCGTGTCTGGCGGTAAGGGACGCGCAGTCGCCGGCAATTTTCTTGTCAGCATCTAGAACCTGTGGCGCGGTCGTCGCTATAGCCTGGGCCTAGAGACCCTACCATCGCTCAAGCGATTCGAAAGTCCCGGGCGTAGCCGCGAAGTCGATTGATGGGGGACGAATGGGCGCGCTCGCCGAAAAATCTCGCATGCGGAGATCGCTCGTGCAGACCGACTTGCCGCTGCGGCCGGCCGGGCCCGAGACCGTGCGCGCGCTGCTCGCTTGGTATGACGCCGAGCGGCGCGACTTGCCCTGGCGGTATGCGCCGCGGCGAAAGGCCGATCCATATCGAGTCTGGCTGTCGGAAATTATGCTTCAGCAGACGACCGTGAAGGCCGTCGTTCCCTACTTTGGCAGGTTCTTGGCGCGCTGGCCAACAGTGCAGACTTTGGCGGCGGCGTCTCTCGATGATGTGCTCGGCATGTGGGCGGGCCTGGGCTACTACTCGCGGGCGCGCAATCTGAAAGCGTGTGCCGATGCAGTGCTGCGAGATTTCGGCGGGGCATTCCCGACGACCGAAGCCCAACTTCGCACTTTGCCGGGCGTCGGACCTTACACGGCGGCGGCGATCGCTGCGATCGCATTTGGAGAAAAGGCGACGCCGGTGGACGGCAACGTGGAACGCGTCGTCGCGCGCCTTTTCGCCGTGCGCCAGCCGCTGCCCAAATCAAAACCTGAGATCAAGCGGCTTGCCGCGACGCTGACGCCGTCACGACGTCCGGGAGATTTCGCCCAGGCGATGATGGATCTCGGCGCGGAGGTCTGCACGCCGCGCCGGCCCTCGTGCCTGATGTGTCCCCTGCAGCAGGATTGTGCGGCCAACGCGCAAGGGTTGGCGGAGCTGCTGCCGATCAAGGCCGCAAAAGCTGGCCGTCCCACTCGTTATGGCGTAGCCTTTCTCGTGCTGCGCGAGGATGGCGCGGTGCTGCTGCGCCGGCGACCGGACGCAGGGTTATTGGGTGGCATGTTGGAAGTGCCGTCGACCGAATGGGGCGACGTGCCGACGCCGGCTGGGGGCTCTCTGCACGGCGCGCCGGTCAAAGCGTCGTGGTGGCCGGTTTCAGGAAAGGTCGTGCACATCTTTACGCATTTCCGCCTCGAAATCGCGGTGCGCCGCGCGCTCGTTCCCCTCGACGCAAGTTTGACATTCTGGGCCGCGCAGGAGCGGTGTCAGTGGGCGCATCGCCGCGATCTCGACCGTGCCGCGCTGCCGAGCGTCATGCGCAAGATCATTGCGCACGGGCTCAAAGACGGTTGAGCCCTCACTCGGCGGCGACGATATACGGGCGTTTCGTCAGGCCAAGTTGTCGCCGCGCTTCTTCGCGCAGCAGATCAATGGGCTTCAGTTTGCCTTCGACTTCGAAGTGCCAGAACGTCCAGCCGTTGCATGCGGATTTGCCTTGCACGATGGCGCCGAGCCGGTGGATCGACGCTTGATTGCCCGCGTGCGCCAACGTGCCGTCGGCACGAACCTCGGCCCCGATGCGACGGCGCGCATCGAACAGTTTGCGGCCAGGTTCCAGGATGCCGAGCTCCAGGATCGCGCCAAAAGGCACCCGCGGCTCGGCACGCTTGGAGGGAAGCGTTTCGATGGCGTCGGGCGCCAATGGGCGGACTTTCGCCAGTCTCTCTTCGGCTGCTTTCGCGTAATCGGGATCGCGTTCGATGCCGATAAACTTGCGGCCGAGACGCTTGGCGACTGCGCCCGTCGTGCCGGTGCCGAAGAAAGGATCGAGCACCACATCGCCGGGGTTTGTGCAGCCAAGCAATATTCGGTGCAGGAGCGCTTCCGGCTTTTGCGTCGGATGTGCCTTGCGGCCACCGTCGTCCTTCAGCCGTTCGGGTCCGGAGCATATCGGAAACAGCCAGTCGGAGCGCATTTGCAGATCGTCGTTCGACGCCTTCAGACTTTCATAATTGAACGTGACGCGCGACTTGCGATTTTGGCCGGCCCAGATGAGCGTCTCATGCGCGTTGGTAAAACGCTTGCCACGGAAATTCGGCATGGGGTTGGCTTTGCGCCATATGACGTCGTTGTGAATCCAGAAGCCGAGGTCCTGCATCGCCGTGCCGATGCGGAAAATGTTGTGATAGGACCCGATGACCCAGATTGCGCCGTCCGGCTTTAAGACGCGCCGACATTCCTTGAGCCAGGCCCTGCAGAACGTATCGTAGGCCGCGAAATCCTGAAACTTGTCCCAATCGTTATCGACCCCGTCGACGCGGGTGTTGTTAGGACGCAGAAGTTCGCCGGCAAGCTGAAGATTGTAGGGCGGATCTGCGAATACCAAACCGATGCTTGCGCTGTCGATGCGGCTCAGCTGTTCGAGGCAATCTCCGACCAGGATTGTGCCGGGCGCAACACGACTCTTGACGCGAATGGAACTCATGGCAACGCAACTCATGACTGACGCCGAAACGACGGCTACTGCAGAACGCCGACAGTCGTTAGGCGAAGCCGGCCTGCTAGTCCTACACGAGCCAACGCGCGCTTGGGTAGTCGTTCGGAGTCGACGCCAAGAGGTTCAGCAAGGTTTATTTTTTATTCGACCGACCACCTGGTCGTGTCGACCCTTCAAGGACGCGTCGCGCCGGCGTTTGCTGTCTGTCGGCGATTGGCAGGGCAGTCTCTTAACAATTTTAAGCGAAAAATCGGCTTCGAAAATTCCTTTGCGTATGCGTCCCAGTTCGCCATGTCTTCAGGATTGCATCATCTACAACCTTTTACGGCCTGCGACCGCGGCGGCGTCGCCGCGCTGTTTGGCTTATCTGTTGTTTTGTTGGTTGGCGCCGCTGGTCTCTGCATAGACGGTAGTCGCGCGACCAGCGCGAAATTCGCGCTCCAGCAGGACGTCGACGCGACGGTGCTGCATGTGGCGGCGGAACGACTACGATCTGGACAGAACTTCGACTCTCAGGCGATGAGCGAAACTTACCTGAATGGGTTGCGTCGCGCCAAACAGGCCACCGGCCCAATCAAGGTTTCGGTCAACGAGGTTGATGAGACCAAAATTTCGATCTCAGCACAGACCAAAGTTTTGACCACAGCTGGCAAGGTCCTCGGCTTCGGTCCGTTCGCCATTTCGGCGACTGCGGAGGCTGAAATCGGACAAGAGCCGATCGAGGTCGTGCTGGCGCTCGACAACACGACGTCGATGGAGGGAGCCAAGCTTGCCGCCTTGAAGGACGCCGCAAAGATGCTGATCGATGCCGCTTTCCGCGCGCCGGAAGCGGTTAACTCCGTCAAGATGGGCATCGTACCATTCGCCGAATACGTCAACGTCGGAATCGACAAGCGCGGTTCGGCATGGCTCGATGTCGAGGACGACGACGTCAGTGGTTCGCAGAAATACTGCACCTGGGATACATCGGCTGTTCTCGTCGCCAACTCATGCACGACATTTTCGAGCACCTACACCTTGGACGGCGTGACCTATCCGAGTTCGGGCGAAGCGTGCCAATTCACGGGGGCGAGCGGCACAACGACGTGCCAGTCGACCATCTCAAACGTCTGGCGCGGCTGTGTCGGTTCGCGCGCCTATCCGTTGGAGTTGAGTGACAGCGGCTACAGCCAGAGAATTCCCGGGTTGATGAACTCCTGGTGCCCTCAACCGATCACGCCATTGCAATCCGACGCCGACGCGTTGAAGGCCGCCATCGACAGCATGTCGGCGTCCGGAAACACCTATATTCCGACCGGTCTTATCTGGGGCTGGCGCGTGCTGTCGGATATTCAACCGTTCGACGAAGCGCACGCCTACGGCGCCAACGTCAACGGCAAGCCAGTTCGCAAAATTCTGGTCATGATGACCGACGGGGAAAACTCAAACTCGCCGTCCTACCCGTGGCACGGTGGGAGCGATGTGGCCGAAGCCAACACACTGACCGCCGAATCTTGCGCCGGCATCAAGGCCGCGGGCATTGAAATCTATACGGTGGCGTTCGATGTCACGGACGACGCGATCAAGGGGGTGCTGGAAGCCTGCGCGTCATCGACGTCGAACTATTTTGATGCCATGGGCACGACGCAGCTGAGTTCGGCTTTCGAAGCCATCGCCAAGGAATTCTCGCCGCTGCATCTCACCCGCTAGAGCAGACCGAGCGCCAGCTGCACCGGTTTGAACGACCGACGATGCAGCACGCAAACGCCGAGTTTCTCGATCGCCGCCTGATGCTCCGGCGTGCCGTAGCCCTTGTGGCGCTCGAAGCCGTAACCCGGATGGCTGCGCGCGAGGTCGCTCATGATGCGGTCACGTGTGACCTTGGCGACGATCGACGCGGCGGCGATCGACAGGCATTTGGCGTCGCCTTTGACGATCGCGCGCGTCTGGCACGAAACCGCAGGCGCCTTGTTGCCGTCGATCAGCGCCAGCCGCGGGTGGCGTGCGAGTCCGGCGACCGCCCCCGCCATCGCCCAGAGCGTCGCCTGCAGGATGTTGTCGCGATCGATGCGCTCGACGTCGGCCACGGCCACCGCAAAGTGCGAGCTGGCGACGATACGGGCGTACACCGTTTCTCGCGTGTCCTCGTCGAGGGCTTTGGAGTCGTCGATGCCTTCGGGGATGCGCTCGGGATCGAGGATCACGGCCGCGGCGACCACCGGCCCGGCCCAGGGACCGCGCCCGGCCTCGTCGACTCCGGCAATGAGCCCGGCGGCAAGCGCCAGTTCGGCCGCTTCCAATTCGAAAGTCGGCTTGAATGCCGGTCGGTCTGGCGAATCGCTGATCCTCATGCGGGAGGATCGCGGCCGTCCGGCGAAAAGTCAAAGCAGCGGGAGTTGCGCGCCTTGCGGGATTGGCGGCTTGAATAGATCCGTGCACTGGCTCTCGCGTCGCTCGTTGAGGCCGAGGCGCTTGACCGCGAGGCGGAAGCGCAGAGCGATCTGTTCGGCGAATGGACCCGACCCTTTCTGGCGCAGGCCGAACTCCGCGCGGTAATCGCGCCCGCCGTGCATCGACTGCATCAGATGGATGACGCGGTCGGCGCGGTCGGGGAAGGTCTCGGCTAGCCACTCTCGGAACAGGTCCTTGATCTCGAGCGGCATCCTGAGCAGCACGTATCCGCACTCGCGCGCGCCGGCGGCGTGAGCGGCTTCGAGAATGGCCTCGATCTCGTGATCGTTGAGCGCGGGGATGATCGGCGCGACCATGACCGACGTCGGGATGCCGGCCTCGCTCAGTTGGCGGATGGCGTCGATGCGCTTCGGCGGCGTCG
>JBJXHD010000024.1:0-48251 GCA_046160845.1 Hyphomicrobium sp. | reverse complement strand
CCAACGCGACGTTTCAAAGGCCAGCGGCGGTCACGCGGATTCCGGGTCTCTACTTCGCAGGCGGGTCGGCACACCCCGGCGCGGGCGTGCCGATGGCGGCGATGTCGGGCCGGTTGGCGGCGGCGCGGGTTCTCGAAGACCTGTCGGCGGCGCGCGAGGGGCGGCGGCCAGCTTCCTCGGTCTCACTGCCGACCGATGCCGCTTAGGATCGGGCGCCGTCAGCCGAACACGGGATCGGGTACGATCTCCTCGAGGATTTTTGCCGAAGAGATCACACCCGGTAGCCCAGCGCCCGGATGCGTGCCGGCGCCGACGAGATACAGGCCCGCGACTTCCTCGCTGCGATTGTGCGGGCGGAACCAGGCGCTCTGCAGCAGTTGCGGTTCGAGCGAGAACGCTGCGCCGTTGACCGACAGCAACCTGTCGCGGAAATCCTGGGGCGTCATCAAGCGCGAGGTGACAATTGCGTCGCCAAGCCCGGGCAGAAGCGTCTCTTCGAGGCGCTTCTGAATCGCGGCGCGATAGGGTTCGGATTGCGTGGCCCAGTCGATGCCCCCTCCGAGATGCGGCACGGGCGAGAGGACGTAGAATGCATCGCATCCGGGCGGGGCAAGGCTCGGATCATTCGCCGTTGGACGGTGCAGATAGAGACTGAAATCGTCGGCGAGTTTTTTCCGTTGGAAGATGTCGCGCAGCAGACCGCGGTAGCGAGGGCCGAGCAGGATGGTGTGGTGATAGACGTCGTCGAACTGCTTGTTCACGCCGAAGTACCAGACGAACAGGCTCATTGAGTATTTGGCCCGCGCGAGTTTGCGATCGGTCCAGCGCCGACGCGCTTCTCCAGAGAGCAGCTTGCTGTAGGTCCACGCAACATCGGCGTTCGAGACGACGATGCTCGCTGTGATCGACTCGCCTGTGGCCAATCGCACGCCGGTGGCGCGGCCGTTATCTACGGTGATCTGTTCGACCTCGGCATCGCAGCGAACGCGTCCGCCCTGACCCTCGATCAGGCCGACGAGGCCGCGAACAAGGGCGCCGGTGCCGCCTATGGCGTAGTGCACGCCAAACTTCCGCTCGAGATGGGCGATCAGGCAGTAGTACGCAGTTGTCTTGAAGGGATTGCCGCCGATTAGCAGCGGGTGAAAACTGAAGACGAGCCTGAGTTTCTCGTTGCGAAAATACTTGCTGACCTTGGCGTAGACCGAGCGATATCCGCCGAGCTTCACGAGATCGGGCGCGGCGCGCACTAAGGTGTCGAGGCCGTGGAAGGGTTTGCTGGCAAGCCGGCCGAAGGCGACGTCGTAGATGGCTTCGCTGGCCTGCATATAGCGCTCGAAGCCGGCGAGATCCTCGGGTTCGAATTTCGTGACCTGCCGGCGCATGTCGTCGGTGTCCGACGAACACGCGAACTCGCTGCCGTCGTCGAAGCGGATTTTGTAGAACGGCTCGATGGGACGCAGGTCGACGTCGTCGGACATCCGGCGTCCGCACAGCGACCAAAGTTCTTCGAAGAGGTACGGCGCGGTGATGATCGTCGGTCCGGCGTCGAAGGTGTAACCGTCCTGGCGGAACACGTAGGCGCGCCCGCCCGGCGCATCGAGTTTTTCGAGAACGGTGACACGGTAGCCGCGCGCGCCGAGCCGCACGGCCGCCGCCAAGCCGCCGAACCCTGAGCCGATGACGATGGCGTGCGGTCGCGTTCCTGGGGCGCCGTCGGCCATCACAATCTCCTTTCTCAGATGGTTCGGGCCGCAGTCTCGATCCGGACGCGACATCCGGAAAGAGAGCGGCCCGAGCCGAATGTCACGCTTGTCGTCGACCGCGAGCGGACGATGATCCGCTCGCGTCGTTTCCCGCCTTACGGATACGCTGCCGGCGCAAGACCGTGCTTCACGCCCCAATCGTACCAGTTGTCGACGGCGGTTCCGGTCAGGAGGATGCCGATGCCGCCCGTCAGCGGGCAGAGGACCGCAAACCACCAAGCCCAACGGTGGACAGATTCCATCGTCGCGTTGAAGCCCATGGTCCAGCGCCAGAACAGCGCGGCGCGTTCCGACGCCGTGCCACGATCGGTAATCTGTTCGATCTCGCGTTCGCCGCCGTAGCGAGAGACCGCGAGAATCGTTGCGCCATGCATCGCGAACAACAGCGCCGAGCCATAGAGGAAGGCGATCGAGAGCATGTGGAACGGATTGTAGAACAGATTGCCGTAGTTCAGCGAGAAGTTGTTGGTCCAGTCGAGGTGCGGGAAAATACCGAACGGCACCGATTCACCGAAGTGACCCATCACGACCGGGCGGATGAAGCCCAGAACGAGATAGAGCCAAATCGCTGCGGCGAACGCCCAGGCGACGTGCGTGCCCATCTTGAGAGCGCGTGCGCGGCGATACATGCGCACCCACCACAAGATGATCGATGTCGTCAGGAAGAAGCCGGCCATCTGCCACCAGCCGCCTTCGTTCAACGGCGCCAGACTGAGGCCGTATTTCTCCGGCGGCGGATTGAGCGACAGGTAGGCGAGTTTATGAACGAACGTGACCGGATTCCAATTCACCGAGGCCAACATATTGAGGCCGATGATCTCGATGGCGATGATGCCGCAAACGAGCGAAATCAGACCCGTCGTTCCAAGATAGACGGGGCCGAGCTGCGCGTCGCCCATCTTGCCGGCCCAGTACGAAAAGCTCGTTCCCGTTCCGCGAGGCGAGTTTTCCGGAGGAAGATGCACGCCCAGTTCAGCTGGAGAGCGGACCTGGACCTGCGTGAAGATATTTTGATATTCAGCCATGATTCAATCTCTCCACTTGGTCTCAAGCTGCCGGAAGCCGGAGAATCCATGTCCACCAGTCGGCCCAAGGATTGCCTTCAGCCCAGAGCGGCCCGCTGATGATGATGCATACGGCGCTCCAGAAGACGGCGCTCAGCGCGAGCAGCAACCCGAGGCGATGGATGCCCAAGGTGCCGATCGAATAGCCGATGGCGTCGCGGAAGAAGGTATTCTCGTGTTCCGGCGTCTTCACCACTTCGCCCTTCGGCGGATTGGTCGACGACAGGATCAAGCCGCCGTGCAACGCGAGCGCGAGGCACGTCGTAAAGAAGAACGTGATCGCGATCATGTGCGCCGGATTGTAATGGAAGTTGCCGTATTGATAGCCCGTCGTTGAGACCCAATCGAGGTGGCTCATGAAGCCATAAGGAAAGCCATACGACCACGATCCCATCAGGATCGGACGGAAGACGACGAGAGTTACGTAGGCAAGGATCGCGAAGCCGAAGGCGATCGGCACGTGATAGCCGATGCCGAGCTTGCGACAGATCTCAACTTCGCGCAGCGCCCATGACACGAACGCGCCGATAGCGCACACGGTCACGGCCTGCCAGATGCCGCCTTGCAGCAGCGGCGCGACGCCGAGCCCGAATTCCGCGGGCGGCGGATTGATGCTCAGGCGGAAAAGATTCCACGTCGGTCCGTGCGCGACGCCCCATAGGATGAGGCCGACGCCGACATAGGTGAAGAAAATGGTCAGGACTCCGAAGAAGCCGACATAAAACGGCCCCACCCAGAAATCGAACAAATCTCCGCCGATCAGCGTGCCGCCGCGAACACGGTACTTTCTTTCAAAATTCAGCATGGCCATGGCCGGTCCTCCACTCAGTCGGCTCTCAGCCGGCTGCCTCCAACTGCTTATGGCGGTGCAGGAACGGACTGGCTCCTTCGCGAAAGCCAAGCCCGTTCCTGTGGTCTTCTGTTAGGCGACGTCGTTGACGACCATTTCGATCGTCGACGTTTTCGCAGCGGCGGCCCGAGGTCCTTCGATCCAGTTGAAGCGGCTTGTGCTCAACAGAATGAAGTGAATCAGGATCGCCAAAGCGAACAGGAACGTGAACAGCGCGATCAGCGTGCGACGCGGATCGAACAGAAGCCACATTCTCCACATGATCGTGCCTCCTATGCTTTGAGTGACGTGAGGGCGTGAGCTGCGTAGTTCACGCCATCCATCAAGGACGCGTAGCCTCCGGGCCCTGGAAGCCAGGGACGCCAGTTCCACACGAGGAAGTGCGCAATAAGCGCAATCACCGTGAAGATGATAAAGCTCGTCACGAACACACCGTGAAAAGCCTTCGCTTCGGATTCTGTAAGACCCGATGCGGAGCCGGTTGCCATGTCTTGCTCTCCGTACTTTGCCTTTCGGCCGTTACCGCACATCTCCCGCGCGGCAGGGACAGCCATGACGGACCCCGTCACGGATGACATCCATCCGGTCTTCCGGATGGAATTCCTTCAAAACCTCACCCCATGAATGCGTAGGCGGCGCATGTATTCGCCGACTCCTTCGCCTGTTCGAGGATGGATTTTCTTGAGCCTTCGCCGCGCAGCCATGACAGCAGCAGCAGCCTTTCCAGAGTCGCCGTCACCAGGAACACAGCGAACGCAGCGATGAAGATCAACCGGAACTCGAGACTCTCGGCGCGCTTGAATTTCGAGAGTGAGCGGCGGCGAGTGTCGATCGTGTGCGCCATGGCGTTGCCCTCCTGCTGATGCGTCGTGATGTCCTCGTCCCGGCCGAAGGCGATCGGGCCGACGTGAACCCATTCGCTGGCCGCGCTGCGTGATGAAAGTTCGAAGGTCATGCCGCCCGCCCCTCGCGTTGTTGACTTGCACGCGTGACATGGCCGGCGGTGACGCGCGCCTCTCCGTCGCTGCGGGCGTCGCGCTCGGCGGCGTCGCGCAGTCGCTTGGCGGCCGAGATTCGCACCAGAACCGGCTGACGCTCGAGGATGTCGTCAAGAATGCTCTTGGCGTCGTCGTCCCACGGCAGTTGTTCGTGATGGCGCGCCGGCGTGGCTTCGACCTTATCGAGATCGGTTCCGAGCGGAAGGATGTGGAACAGCGCGTCGAACAGCGCGTTGCAGACTTCTTGAATGAGGTACGTCGCGCCCGCGTAACCCATGAACGGTGTGCCGGTGTGGCGGCGAATGATGGCGCCGGGGAACGACGCCGGAATATACATCGAGCGGCCACCCGTTTCCGCAGAGTACATGCGTTCGTTGTAACTGCCGAAAATGATCAGCGGCGGCGACTTGTGGATCGCGGCGCGTACTTCGTCGTTGACGGGCTTGACGCCGGCCTTGCGCGCGAAGGCGAAGGTGCACGGCAGTCCCATTTCCGTTTCGAGGAAATTGCGCACGCCGCGCGCGTAAGTTTCATTGGCGACGATGCCGAAGCTCGCCGTGCCAAAGAAATCCTGCGTGACCGAGCGCCAGAGATCCCAGAGCGGCTTGATCGTGGTGTGTTTCTCGCGCTCGATGAACGGTTCCGGGTCGAGGCCCAGGAGTTCGCCGAGCGAGCGTAGGAATTTGGTGGTCGAATGCAGGCCGATCGGCGCCTGCAGATAGGGTCGCTCCAGCGCTTCGCACAGCATGCGGCCGAACTCGCGGTACATGCAGATGTTGACGTCGGCATCGACGAGCTTCGGCACGTCGGCCAGATGGCTGCCGAGCGGAAAAACGAGATTAACATCGGCGCCGATGCCTTCGACGAGACGGCGAATTTCGGCGAGATCGGACGGCATGTTGAACGTGCCGTAGATAGGCCCGATGATGTTGACGCGTGGCTTCTCGCCCTCCTTGCGGACGGGCCTCGCCGGAACTTTCTTGCGGCCGTATTGCGACCAGAGCCAGAAGATGGCGCGATTGGCGCTCTGCCACTGGTCTTCGTCGATGGTGCGCGGAAGGAACCTTTGGATGTTGGTTCCTTCGGGCGTCACGCCGCCGCCGATCATTTCCGCAATCGAGCCCGTCACGACAACGGCCGGCAGCGACGGATCGAGGGACTTGTGGGCGCGGCGCATCGCGCCTTCGGTGCCGGTCTTTCCGAGTTCTTCTTCGGACAAGCCGGTGACGACGATCGGCAATTCGTGGGGCGGAAGCGCATCGGTGTAATGCAGCACCGACGTCACCGGCAGATTCTCGCAGCCCACTGGCCCATCGATGATGACCTGCAGGCCCTTGATTGCCGTGAAGGCGTAGACCGAGCCCCAGTAGCCGCCAGCGCGATCGTGGTCGAGGATGAGCATCAGATCATCTCCTCGGCCTTGCGCTTCTTGGCGTCCTTGTCCAAGCGGCGCTTGTATTCGAGGCGAAACTCCGGGTTGTCCTTCGGCGTCGTCTCCCACACGCCGGCTGTATCGCCCTGGCCAACGCCTTCGAAAAAGGCCTTCATGCCGTCGAAGCGCGCCTTGTTGGCGAGCGCGGCGTTGACAACGGTTGCGAGCGAGCCGGCGCCGGCCGGGCCCATCAACGGGCGCGCCGAGATGAGATTGGTGAAGTAGAGGCCGGGAATCGCCATCTCCTTCGCCTTCTGCACGACGGGCGTCGTGCCGATGGCGAGGTCGGGCTTGAACTCGTGAATGGCCGCGACGTCCTGTTCGAGGGAAGCGCGGAACTGGACGTGCACGCCTTTCGCTTCGAGCCAGTCGCGGTCGGCTTCCGACCAGCGCGTCTTCGGGCAGGCGCTGCCCACGTAATGCACGGTGGCGCCGCTTTCGATCAGCAGGCGGGCGACGAGAAGTTCGGAGCCTTCGTAACCCGACAGTGTGATGCGGCCCCTGATCGGCTTGTCGTTGAGCGCGGCGCGAATGGCTGGCAGCACGGCGTTTTTGGCGGCGTCGATGCGCGAGCGGACGACGCCGCAAGCCGCGCCGATGCCCTCGAGCCAGGCCGCAGAGCCGTCGTAGCCGACCGGCGCGGACCCGACGATCGGCCGACCGGCGGCTTCAAATTCGCGAAAGGACGCCGTGTAGAACGGATGGATCGCGGCTACGGCGGCGCAGTCGAGCGCACTGTAGAGTTCACGCCATTCACGTGTCGGGACGACCGGACCCGCGGCCAGACCCATCGGCGCCAGCATCGCGCCGATGCCGACCGGATCGGCGGGGAACATTTCACCGACGAGCGTCACCGTCGGCAATACGCCGCGGCCCGTTCGCGGCGCCATTACGGGCCCCTGCTGAGCCTCGTTGCGAGCGAACTGAAGCATCGCGCCGGCGAGCACATCTTTCGCCTCGGCATGGGTCGGCACGCCGAAACCGGGCACGTCGATGCCGATGATGCGGACGCCGTTGATTTCTTTCGGCAGCAGTCGGAGCGGCACGCCAGAGGCGGTCGGGACGCAGAGATTTATGATGACCACAGCGTCGTAGAGATCGGGATCGGCGAGTTTGTAGGTCGCTTCGCGGATGTCTTCGAACAGCTTACCCGTAACAAGCGTTTCCGAGTTGAACGGCACGTAACCGACAGTGCGGCGCGCGCCATAGAAATGCGATGTGAAAGTGAGGCCATAGACGCAGCAGGCCGAGCCCGAGAGCACAGTCGCGGTGCGCCGCATTCTGAGGCCGACGCGCAACGAGCCGAATGCCGGACACATGCTCTGCGGCTGATCGTGCGGCCCGGTCGGGTAATCCTTGGCGTAGCGCTCCAGTGTCTCGCTTTTTCCAGCGGCTTTCGCCGCTTCCAGCATCTGCGCCTTACCGGAGTGGCAGCCGAGACCGTCAACCTTGGCTGCCTCGGCGTTGAACTGCGCAGTTGGCGCCGACGGCTTGATGGACGGCGCGGTTGCCTCGTTCGTCAGCGCGATCTCGGACGCGGCGTCATACACGATCTCGGTCGAGATCGTCGTATCGCCGCCATTCTTGAGGTCCAACGCCGTCATCAAAGTGCTTCCAATTCCGTTTTCGTCGCTCACACCGTCTCGTAAACGATCTCGAGCGATGGCTTCTCGACCACCGTCCCGCCGCACATGTCTTCGAAGCTTGCAGGCTGCAGCGTCACGCCGCGGCCGACAGCATCGGCCTTGAACAGACCGAGCAAGCCGTCCTGCGTCAGCGGAGTCGGGCGAACCGGCGGCGCGACGGCGACGTTCGCCGCAAGCTCCGCGAACAGCGGACCCCACTCGCTCTCGCTCGTGCCGATGATCTGGTAGTTCGCGCTCTTGCGGCGGATATCGTCGTGCGCGGGAATCGCGGCAAGGACCGGGATGCCGGCCGCGTCCGCAAAGGCCTGCGCCTCGCCCGAACCGTCGTCTTTGTTGATGATCATGCCGGCGACGCCGACATTGCCGCCGAGCTTGCGGAAGTACTCGACCGCGGAACACACATTGTTGGCGACGTAAAGCGATTGCAGGTCGTTCGATCCGACGACGATGACCTTCTGACACATGTCACGCGCGATCGGCAGGCCGAAGCCGCCGCACACCACGTCGCCGAGGAAGTCGAGCAGCACGTAGTCGAAGCCCCACTCGTGGAAGCCGAGCTTCTCGAGCAGTTCGAAGCCGTGGATGATGCCGCGACCGCCGCAACCGCGGCCGACTTCCGGCCCGCCAAGCTCCATCGCAAACACGCCGTCGCGCTTGAAGCAGACGTCGGAGATTTTGACGTCTTCGCCGGCAAGTTTCTTTTTCGCCGAAGTTTCGATGATGGTCGGCGTGGCGCGACCGCCGAAGAGGAGCGAGGTCGTGTCGCTCTTGGGATCGCAGCCGATCAGCAGTACGCGTTTGCCCTGCTGGGCCATCATGTACGAAAGATTGGCAAGAGCGAAGCTCTTGCCGCTGCCGCCCTTGCCGTAGATGGCGATGATCTGCGTTTCCTTGGTCTGGCTGCCCACTTCCGGCACCGGATCAGGTTCGATCGCAGCTTCGGCCTTGAGGAAATCGGCCATCATCGGCTGCTTCGCGCGTTTTGCAGGCGCAGTCATTGCGTCGCCGCAGGAACTCATGAGCAGGCTCTCCAATCCAAGATCATCTTGAGGCAGTTCGGATCGTTGAAAGCGGTCCGGTAGGCGAGCCCGGCTTCGAGCGCGTCAGAGCGGTGCGTGATCAGGCCATCGAGAGAAAGCCGGCCTTCTTCGACAAGATTGCGCACCGCATGCATGTCGGATTCGCGCCATTCGGCGGCGACGCGGATGCGCGCTTCCTTCATGAAGGCCGGCGGGAAGGCGAAGGAAAGCGGCTCGCTGTAGAAACCGGCAAGCACGACTTCGCCCTGCGGCGCCAAATGCGAGATCAGTGTGTTCAGCAAACCGGCGTCACCGCTGACGTCATAAATCGAGCCATAGTTGCGGCGCTGATCGGTCGCCGGATCGATCACGTTATAGCCTTCGGCGCCGAGCGCGCGGTCCGGATTGGTTTCCCAGACAACGGGCGGATCGCCGTTCTGCAACAGCGCCAGCCTTGCGATGAGCCGGCCGAGGACGCCGTGTCCGACGATCAGATCCGGCCGATGCGCCCCTTGGGCCGCCATCGCGTGATAAGCCGTCGCGGCGAGCGCGAAGAGGACGCCCTGTTCGCCGATGGCGTCATCGAAGCGCCAAGCGCGCTGCGCAGGCACCACGAGGCGCGAGGCGGCGCCGCCGAACAATCCCTTGATGTCGCCGAAACATTTGGCGCCCGGCACGAACACGCGGTCGCCGATCTTCTTGTCGGCCGAGGCGCCGGCGTCGGACACGCGGCCGACCGACTCGTAGCCCGGAACCAGTGGATACCCCATGCCCGGGAACGTCGGCATGCGGCCGGACCACAACAGGCGCTCGGTGCCGGTGCTGATTCCGCTCCACTCGACGTCGACCACCAGGTCGTCGTCGCCGATTTCAGGCAGCGGCAGCACGCTCAGAACGAGGTGCTGCGGCTTTTCCAAAACCACCGCCGTGGTGCTCAGGGGAGGGCGCGCCATATCAAATCTTTCGGCTACTTCCCGCCGGGCGAAACGCCCGCATATGTGTCACTCTAGACCGACAACCTATGTTGTCAAGCGCACTTCACACTTTGATCAGCGCTCGGCGACGATGAGGCTTGTCTGCAAAGGCATGCGCGTTTTGATGCGTCGAACGGAGGAGAATCCTTCGCGCTGCAGCATTTCGGAAATCGCTTCGGCGGTGCGCGGACGCCCGCTGCCCATGGCCAACAAATAGAAGCCAAAATAGGCGTCGCCGACGGTTTCCGCGCCGCTGGCGCCGGACATGGGCTCGGCCACGAGCAGTCGGCCACCCGGCGCTAGAGCGCGATGCACGGCGGCGAACAGTTTGCGCACAGGGACATCGTCATGGTCGTGGATAATTCTGACGAGCGAGATGATGTCGGCGCCTTCGGGCAGAGGATCGTTGAAGAAATCGCCGCCAAAGGCGCGCGCGCGTCCGTCGAGTCCGCCGCGGATGAATTTTTCACGAGCCCGTTCGGCGACAGCAGGCAGGTCGAACAGCATCAGTTCGAGGTGCGGAGCGCGCACTGCGACGGCGCCGAGAAACGTGCCGTCGCCGCCCCCGACATCGAGCAATTTGCGATGATTGCCGAGGGGATACGCGGCCAGAACGTCCTCGGCGATCAGGGTCTGCGAGGCCGACATCAGCGCCGTATAGTCAGCGATGCGGACGTCGGTCAGATCGTCAGAGTTGCGCGATCGCGCATAGGCCCAATAGCGGGCCAGTTCGCCGCTTCCGCGTTCGCTGCGCAGCAACGCCACCGGATCGGCAAGGTCGGCGTAGAGCATAGCGTGATGCTCGATCATTTTGACGATGCCGGGATTGCCGTCGATGACGGCCCCGTGCGGACCGAGGCCATAGCGGTCGTCGCTCATCCGATCGACGAGCTTCAGCGCTACAGCTGCGTCGAGCAACCGACGCGTCGCTTCCTCAGTGAGATTGAGTTTCGGCGCCAAAGCCGCGGCGTCCTTCGGACCGCCGCGCAAATGGGCGAAAACATCAAGTTTCACGCATGAAAACAGAATTTGCGAATAGACGAACCCGGCGCAGAGATCGAAGACTTCGCGCGCGCGCTTCTGCGCGATCGGACGCGTCAACGGCATCGCCGCCGCGAATCGCTGAAATTTGAGATTGGCCAGCAACGCGTTGCGCGTCGCATGTCCGCGTTCGATCAACCGCGACAGCGCCGGGATCGCGAGCATGCGCGAAATGGCGGTTTGCGCGCTGCTCATCCGCGACTCCGCTGTTAGGCGGCGCGCTGCGCCACGCCCTTCGGCACAAAGGCCTTCGACGCCGCCATGATGATGCCGCGCAACTCCTGAGCGCCCGGGCACGGTGGGATCGATCCGACGGCTTCACTCAGCAACTGCTGCAGGCGGTCTACTGCGCCCGATAGTCCGAGTTCCGCCGTCGCGCTCGGCCGATTGTGGGCTGCGTCCTGACCTGAGGGTTTGCCCATGTCTTCGCTGGCCGTCAGCAGATCATGGATATCGTCGGCGACCTGATAGGCCTCGCCGAGACGCTCGCCAAGGAGCCGCCAGCGATCCGGTTCTGCTCCAGCCGCCAGCGCGCCGGCGACGGTCGAGGCGGCGAACAACGATCCCGTCTTCGCCTTGTGATAGCGCGAGAGCTGAATGTTCGGCTCGTCCTCCCACGCTTGCCCGGCGATGATGCCGTTCGGCATGCCGGTCGATCTGGCGATCGTCATCAGCAAGCCCGGCAATCGCGCAGGAATGAGCGCAGCGCCGCGCGCCAGTCCCTCGAACGCCATTACGATCAGGGCGTCGCCGACGAGAACCGCTTGCGACTCGCCAAAGGCTTTGTGGACGGTGGGTTTGCCACGGCGCAGCTCTGCGGCGTCAAAACAGGGAAGATCGTCGTGGACGAGCGAGGCGCAATGGAGGAGTTCGATCGCCGCAGCAGCCGAGTCGGTAAGCCCCGGCTGATCGTCGCCACATGCTGCAGCCACCGCCAAACAAAGCCGCGGCCTAATCCTGGCGCCGCCTGGGAAGACGGCATATCGGAGAGCCGCGGCGAGTTTGGGGGGACTTTCAGGCGCCTCCGCCCGCTCGATCGCCAGTTCGAGGGCCTTCTCAATTCGCGTTGTGGCGTCCATGGAAGGGCCTCTCGCGCGCGGAGCTGTCAAATGGTCTGGTCGACCGTAACTGTCATTTAATATAGACAGTTGAAGGCGATTGGCGCAACGAGATATTGGCGGGCATGCTGAACAATCCGGGCAAAATCTCGACCGACGACAGCGGCCCCGATTTCTCGCAAGCCGTCGCCCGAAATGGCTACGCCTGGTGGTATGTCGACGCCTTGAGCGATGACGGCCGGCATGGGCTGACGATCATCGCGATGATCGGCAGCGTGTTTTCGCCCTACTACGCCCGGGCCCGGCGGCGCGGCGCCGGCGATCCGGAAAATCACTGCGGGCTCAACGTAGCGTTGTACGGCCGCGCCGGCAAACGCTGGGCGCTGACGGAGCGTGGTCGCGGCGCGCTCGCCCGATCCGAGCGCGAGCTGACGATCGGACCGAGCCGCGTCCAATGGGACGGCACGGATCTCAGGATCGATATCGATGAAGTGACCGTGCCGATCCCATCTCGACTTCGTGGAACGGTGCGGCTCTCGCCAACCGCGACAACGCGCGAAACGTTCATGCTGGCCGAGCACGGCCGCCACCGTTGGCGGCCGATCGCGCCGTTCTCGCGCGTAGCGGTGGAGATGGAGCGACCGGAGTTGAGATGGTCAGGTCACGGGTATTTTGATTGGAATAGCGGCGAGGGGCCGCTGGAAGAGGGTTTTTCCCGGTGGCACTGGTCGCGCGCCAGTTCGGCCGACGGCACGACGATTTTCTATGACGGGGACCGGCGGCGAGAGGGCGCCTTTTCACTGGCGCTCAATATTGCGCCCGATGGAACGACCCGCCGGATCGAAGCGCCGCCAACGGCGACACTGCCAACGACGCCAATTTGGCGGATCGCGCGGGTTACGCGATCGGAGCCGGCTCCACAGGCGAAAGTCATCGAGACCTGCGAAGACACGCCGTTCTATGCGCGGTCGATTGCGGAAATTTCGGTGGGCGGGCGACCGATTCGGGCCATGCACGAGAGCCTGTCGCTCGACAGGTTCGATACGCGATGGGTGCAGTGCTTGCTGCCGTTTCGGATGCCGCGCTTCGGCGGGTGATCGGCGCCGCTTACTCAGCCGCTCTTGGCGCGCCCGGCGTTTCTTTGCTTTGCGCGTCAGGTTGCAGCTCGGTGGGTTTATCGAGACGCTTGCAATACCATTCGAGCACCAGCCATCCGATTCCGAACGCCAGCACTACGGCGAATTCCAGAAACGCGAGCGGCCAATGCGACATCGGCAGAACTCCCGATCACTCGTTGCGGGTTGAGTCGGAAGCGGCGGCGGTCCGTTGACCTTCGCAACTGCAAGCATTTCGTCGCATTGATCGGCGAACGGAAAAAAATTCGTAGCCAAGAAGCGCAAGCGCGATGGCGAATACCAGCGAGAGTTCAATCAATCCAAAGGGCATGCCCATAACGTCGGCTCCGGCGGGCCGGCCGTATGCCGGGCCACAAGACCCTTACGCGAAGCCCCTCACGCCGGTTTCAAACGGCCTTCGCCGACCCGATATCCGCCGCCTGATCACGGCCCAGCGCCGCGAATACAGTCTTGACGATGCCGGCTGCGTCCAGGCCGGCGGCTGCATACATGGCCTCGGGCTTGTCCTGGTCGATGAATAAATCCGGTAGTACGAGCGAGCGGACTTTCAGCCCCTTGTCGAGAAGGCCTTCGTTGGCAAGGAAGTGCAGCACGTGAGCGCCGAAGCCGCCGACGGCTCCTTCTTCAATGGTGATCAGAACTTCGTGGTTGCGCGCCAATCGTTCGATCAAGTCGGTATCGAGCGGCTTCATAAAGCGCGCGTCTGCGACAGTCGTCGACAATCCGCAAGCGGCCAGTTGATCGGCGGCCTTGTCAGCTTCGCCGAGTCGCGTACCGAGCGCGAGGATCGCGACTTTCGAGCCTTCGCGCACGATGCGACCTTTGCCAATTTCGAGAGGGATGCCCTCTTTTGGCATCTCGACGCCGACTCCTTCGCCGCGCGGATAGCGGAATGCGCTCGGCCTGTCGTTGATCGCCGCGGCTGTCGCGACCATGTGCTTCAATTCGGCTTCGTCGCTCGCCGCCATGATGACGAACCCGGGCAAGCAGCCAAGATAGGCGAGATCGAACGACCCGGCGTGCGTCGGCCCGTCGGCGCCGACAAGGCCGGCGCGATCGATGGCGAAGCGGACCGGGAGCCTCTGGATCGCCACGTCATGGACGACCTGATCGTAGCCGCGCTGGAGAAACGTCGAATAGATCGCCGCAAACGGCTTCATGCCTTCGGTCGCTAGCCCCGCCGCGAACGTCACGGCGTGCTGCTCGGCAATGCCGACGTCGAACATGCGATCGGGAAACGCCTTGCCGAACAGATCGAGGCCGGTGCCATCAGGCATCGCCGCAGTGATCGCGACGATCTTGTCGTCTTTTCTAGCCTCTTCGATCAGGCTATCGGCGAAAACGCGGGTGTAGGATGGCGCCGCGGGTTTGGGCTTCACCTGCGCACCGGTGACGACATTGAACTTGGCGACGCCGTGGTATTTGTCGTCAGATTCCTCGGCAGGGCCGTAGCCCTTGCCCTTCTTGGTGATGACATGCACCAGGATCGGCGCCTGGTCGCTGTCACGGACGTTTTTTAAGACGGGAATAAGCTGGTCGAGATCATGGCCGTCGATCGGTCCGACGTAGTAAAAGCCGAGCTCCTCGAACCACATGCCCCCCGACCAGTACGTGCGGGACATTTCCTCGACGCGCGCCGCGCGACGTTCCCACTTTTTCGGAAGTTTTTTCGCAAGCTGCTTGGCGAAATCGCGCCAGCCGATATAGGCGCCGCTCGACGTCATGCGCGCCAGATACTTCGACAAAGCGCCGGTCGGCGGCGCGATCGACATATCGTTGTCGTTGAGGATGACGATCAGACGCTCATCGCGGGCGCCGGCGTTGTTCATGGCTTCGTACGCCATGCCCGCGCTCATGGCGCCGTCGCCGATCACGCAGATAACGTTGTTGTCGCCACCTTTGAGGTCGCGCGCTACGGCCATGCCGAGACCGGCCGAAATCGATGTCGACGAATGAGCGGCGCCGAAGGGATCGTATTCGCTTTCGGCGCGCTTGGTGAAGCCGGAGAGACCGCCGGCTTGGCGCAGTGTGCGGATCCGGTCGCGTCGGCCCGTCAGGATTTTGTGCGGATAAGCCTGGTGGCCGACGTCCCAGATCAGACGGTCGCGCGGGGTGTCAAACAGATAATGGATTGCGACCGTCAATTCGACAACACCGAGACCGGCGCCGAGGTGTCCTCCGGTGACCGAGACCGCATCCACGAGCTCGTCGCGCAATTCATCAGCAAGCTGGCGCAGATCGGAGACTGGCAGTTTGCGCAGATCCTCGGGCGAGGTGACCTTATCCAACAGCAGCCGGGTCGGCAGGCCAGGAGGCGGCATATGAGCGTTCATGGCGGTCACTCCATGGAATAGCCGGACTGCGCGGATTTCGCGTCAGCTGCCGGAGCATATGGCATCGGTTGTAACACGAGGTCGTCCTGCCGCGCCGGCGTCCGCTGACGGACCCGGATCGGAACCGAAGCCGGCGTTTCATCCGCGACGAGAGCCGGAACGCTGAGATCCGGCATCCGATAGTGCGTTTTGGCGACTAGCCATGACGCATACCCTGCGACCAGTACTAGCGTGCCGATGAGATCAAACAGGGTGAAATAGTTGACCGGACTGAGGATGTAGTAGGCGAAGCAAAGCTTCAGCGTAAACCACCCGAGCGCGATCAGAACAATCGGGGTCACCATTTCACCAAGGGCTGCGACAGAATCGGCGGCGATCGGTCGTTCCGCCGTGCGGCCAAGGCGAACGGCATCGGCGCGGGCGGCGCGAATTCGCGCGCGATGGGCTTGAGCCGCTAGAAAGAGGTAGGCTCCGCACGCGCCAAGTATAGCGCCGATCCAGTATTTCATGTTGACGCCTCCACTCCGAAAGTCGCCGTGCGCGACTGCTGAGCCCTGAGCCGATCGGCGCGCGCCGCCCGCTCGCGCTGTTCGAGCCGTTCGAGAATTTCGAGGAGCACCAGCGCCTGGGCGTGAACATCCCACCACGGCGCGGGGCCAACGTCGATTGCGTTGACGTCCGGCGCTTCGACATCGCGACTGCCAGCCATCACCAGAAACGCTGCTTGTTCCAGCGCTGGATCGCGGTTGGCAGAACGCGGCAGCGGGGCGGCAGCGAGAGCCTTGGTCAGGAGACGAAATTTTCGACGAGCGGGAACGATCGCCCGCTTGGAGACGGAATCGAGGCCTTGTCGATTCAACTGGTGCCCGATCCCCGCATAGAGATATCGGGCGGCGTAAATGCCCGGGCGGCAATCGGATGGAAGCCGCGCGATGCCTGCGTTGGCGCGTTCGTAAAGATTTTCTGCGACGTCGAGCAGCCGGCGAATGACGCACGCCAGTTGCGGACTAAACTTTGGCGTCGCCAACCAGGCGTCTGGGTCGAGTCCAGCGTCGCGCATCCATGTGCGCGGCAGATAGAGCCGGCCGTTGCGCGCGTCTTCGCCGACGTCACGTGCGATGTTGGTCAATTGCATCGCGATTCCGAGATCGGTGGCGCGCGCCAAGTCTTCGACCGTGCGCCTATTCATCAACAGGGCCATCATAGCGCCAACTGAGCCGGCGACGCGGGCGGCGTAAGCATGGAGCGCGGCGAGATCCTCGTATTGCCGTCCCTCTGCATCCCATGCGAAGCCTTCGAGCAACGCTTCCGGAAGTTCGCGCGGAATCGCTTGGCGCGCGACGGTCGTCGCAAACGCGCGATCGGCGGCGAGGTCGATCGGATTTCCGGCATAAGCAAGTTCGAGCCGGCGAGTCAGGTCGCTCAGACCGTTGCCGTCGCCGTGGTCGATGGCGTCGTCGGCTAAGCGGCAGAAGGCGTAAAGCGCCGTCGCTGGATCACGTACGCGCTTGGGCAACAGGAATGAGGCGGCGAAGAATGTGCGCGAGCCGGTGCGCAGCAGGTCTCGGCAGACCTTGAGATCGGCGAAGTGCGTTGGGATGGCCACGTCACGCATGGTTCGACCGGCACCTCCGTCGCGTGCGCCACTGACCGTCTGCGAAGACGACTGTAAGGCGGAGCTGGCGTCGAACTGTCAACATAGACTGACATTTAACAGTGTCAGCTTGCCGCACGCAAGTGGTCGCAACCGATTTGCTCGGGATCATGCTGCTAAATAATGCCAGCATCACGCGCGGCCTTCAAAATGGCGTTCGCCACCGGCCCCGGACGCTCTTCGTGTGCGAGGTGCCCCGCCTCGGCAATGGCCTCAGTTTGCGCATTTGGAGCGTGCTTTATCGTCTCTTCGGCGTCGGACGGCGGCACGGCCCGATCCTCATCTCCGTAGATCAGCATTAGCGGCGGCATAAGTCCGGGAAGATCGCGGACCAGAGCATCGAGGTCCCAGCGCGCCATCATGCCGAGCGCGGCGGCGCAGTGACCGGACGACGCGAACAATCGCGAGTAGAGCGCGATGTCTTCCGCCGTCACCTTCGACCCGGTGCCTTCGAGAAGGCGAGCGACCGCAGACGCATCAGCCCCCCGCCAGGCAAAGATTCGCGGCACGAACGGATTGAGGAATAGGAGTTTGGCCAGCGGCGAAAAGATCTGCCCGGCGAGTCCCTGGAACGGCCGAAGGGCGCCATTGATACTGACGATCGATTTCGGCGTTATCAGCCGGTCGAGAGTCATTCGAATGGCGACGGCTGCGCCTGCCGAATGTCCTATTGCCATGGATGGCGCGGTCGCTAGGGCGTCAAGCAGCGCACCGACGGACGCGGCCATGCCGGGCAACGTGTAGGCGTCGACCGGCGGCTCGCTTGTATAGCCGTGACCGGGAAGGTCCGGCATCACCAATGTGAAATGCGGCGTCAGCAGCGGCGCAATTTGGCGCCACGAATGTGTTGCGGCGCCCGTGCCGTGTAGCAAGAGGACCGGAGGACCTTCGCCGAGGATCTGCACATGCCAGCGAATGTTGCCGGCAGTGACAAACCTGCTGGCGGCGCGGTTGGGCCAATCCCGCCCGTCACGATCGAAGTTCAGCCGATCCATCGTCGCCCCGAATGATGCCAACGCGCCGATCAAGCATCGGCAGGTCGGCGTACTCCAGAATCGGCTGAGATCGTTTTGACGGCCCTGGATAGCGCCGCCGCATCGGCGTGTGGCAGCGGCAGATAGATGGCGCCCATCGCGCGCGCCAGGCGCTCCGACTGCTCGGCCGGGTGCGGAGATGTGTCGATCACTAGACTGGCGACGCCTGCGAGCGCCAAGTCGCGCGCCGCCGCGAGACCTTCTGCCTCGGCCTTCGGGCGGCCAGGAGAACCGTCGCGCGCGATGTTGGCGCGGCCGTCGGTCAAGACGATAATGTTGGGTGTTTGCCCCTTGCGGCTCACCGCATCGGCAAGTTCAATTGCGGCCGAAAGGCCGAGCGCCAAGGGCGTGCCGCCGCCGCCTGGCAAGCCAGCGAGACTGCGCTTGGCGCGCGCCAAGGATCGGGTCGGGGGTAGAAGCATCTCGGCCGTCTTGCCGCGAAACGCAATCAGCGCGACGCGATCGCGGCGCACGTAGCAATCGGCAAGCAGCAATTCGACCGCGCCCTTCGCCTCGGCCAGCCGATTCAGGGCCGCGGAACCGGACGCATCGACGAGAAAGATCGTCGTGGTTTCCGCAGGATTCTTGTACCGCGTGATGCGGAAATCATCCTTGCGGACTTCGACACGGCGGACGTTTGCATCGCGGCCAGTCTTTGCGAGGGCCTCGCGTCGGCGCAGCGGCTGCCACGCCGCGGCAGCGCGCAGCGTTTCGACCAAATTGAGCCGCGCGCCAGACTTGAGTTCGCCGCGGCGAATGCCAGCGGGTCTGCCACGGCGCAGCGCGGCTTGCTTGGCGCCGGCGCGGCCTGACGATTTCCCGCGCGCGCGGCGCGCCTGCTCCTTTTGCAGAGCGGCCAGAAGGCCTTTCGGGATCGCCGCCTTGGCCGCCTCCAAGATCATGTCGGCGAGTTGTTCCTGGTCGAGCGTTTGTTCATCATTCGAGGTTTCGTCCGACCGAGGCGGCGGGTCAGGCTGGTCCGCTGGCGGCGGGTCGTCGGCTGGCGGCTCCGGCGCTTGCGTCGCGCGCGGCGCGAGGACGAGTTGCGCTGCCGCCGCTGCATCAGCGGCGTTGGCTGCTTCGCGGCCGCCGAGCGCGGCCAGCGTGCGCGCGGCGGTGACGGCGAACATCGGCGCACGGACGGAGTCGATACCCATTGCGCACGCCGCCGCGCACAGCGCTTCGATGATGTCGTCGCTGACGACGACACGCCGCGCGCGCACATGAACTTGCACGGCGTCAATACCGTCTGCTTCGGTTACGATGGCGTCTCGATGCGAAATGTCGTCGAGATTGACCCAGAAGGCCAGTCGCTCGAGGAGAGCCGGTGGCGGCTTTTCATCATCCGTCACGCTTTCGTCGAAGGCTATCACTCCGAAGCGCGACGGCGCCGCGGCCTCGAAGCCGTCGCGTTGCGTCACGGCGACACCACGGTCCATCACGCCGGCGATTTGTGCGGCGGTTGCACTTGAGACGCGCTCGGCGCTTTGCAGAATGAGCACGCCGCCATCGGCCTCCGCGAGCAATCCTCTCTGAGCGATCGGCTTGCCAGCCTTCAGAGTCGCCGCGAGATCGAGCCCGCCGAGCATGCGCTCGTCCGTCACGTGAAGCGGCACGCGGCGCACGGGCGCTGCGGCGTCAAGCGTCGAGGTGAAAAATTGCAGCCATCTATCGCGCGCGACACTCGAACGGCTCTTGATCGCGACGCCGCCGAACAGGGTCGGATCGACAGCCAGGAGTTGCGCAGCCAGAATCGCCAATTCCCAAGCGTCGACTGGGGGCGACGCCGCCTCGTTCATACGGCCTTCCGTTCGGCTTGCGGATCAAACATTTCGCGAAGCGCGCGCTCGACGCGGATTGTCGAACCCGCGTCGTCGAGGGGATTGCGGCGCAGCCGATGGTGCAACGCCGGCGCGGCGACGCGTTGGATGTGTTTGTCGCCGACGTTGCGATCGCCTTCAAGCGCCGCGAACGCGCGGGCGGCGCGCAGCAATGTCAGCTCCCCGCGAAGTCCATCCGTTCCGAGCGCCATGCATAGTCGCGCGCCTGTTTCGAGCGCGGCGTCGGAGACTTTGACGTCGGGGAGCCGCTTGCGCGCGGCAATAAGTTCAGCGCGGATCTTTGCGTCCTGCAGCGCGTAGCGCGCCGTAAATCCAGGTGGATCGCGCTCGAACGCGTCACGACGCTTGACGACTTCAACGCGCGTCGCGACGTCGGTTGGTGTTTTCACTTCAACCGACAAGCCGAAGCGGTCGAGAAGTTGCGGGCGCAGTTCACCCTCTTCCGGATTGCCGCTGCCGACGAGGACGAATCTCGCGGGATGGCGCACGCTAAGGCCTTCACGCTCGACCACATTTTCGCCCGACGCTGCGACGTCGAGTAGCAGATCGACCAGATGATCTTCGAGGAGATTGACTTCATCAATATAGAGGAAGCCGCGATTGGCGCGCGCCAGCAGGCCTGGTTCGAAGGCTTTTTCGCCGTGGCTCAGGGCGCGTTCGAGATCGAGCGCGCCGACGACGCGATCCTCCGTCGCGCCGAGGGGCAAGTCCACGACCGGCACCGGGATTTCGACAATTTCGAAGGGCGCTGCGGAAGCGCCGCCGCGTTGATTCTCGGCCGCGGGATCCCGGTTGTACGGGCAGCCCTTCACGGCCTTCATTGGCGGCAGAAGCGCGGCCAGCGCGCGAACGGCGGTGGATTTGCCAGTGCCGCGATCGCCGAAGACGAGCACGCCGCCGACGCTTGGATCCGTCGCCGCGATCAGCAACGCCAGTTTCATATCGTCTTGGCCGACGATCGCAGAGAATGGAAACAACGCCGTCATGTCGCGTGAGGCCCCGCTTGAAGGATCGACGGGCGGAGATTGGCAACAGAGTGGGGGTCCGCGCAAGCGCTAAGCGACGGTCACAGCGGGACCGTTAACAATCAACGGTAAGTCCATGGCGCGGCGCTTACTTGCGGGCGATGGCGAAATCGCGCAGCACGTTGGCCTCGAGTTGGACTTCGTCGAGGCGATGCTTCAGCACGTCGCCGATACTGATCATCCCGACTAATGCGCCGTTGACGACGACCGGCAGATGGCGAATTCGCCGTTGCGTCATCACCTTCGCGACGGCGGCGACGCCATCGTCCGGACCGCATGTCACAACTGAGCGCGTCATGAGCTCGGACACTTTCATGCCCGAGAGTTCAACGCCGAATTCGGCGAAGCCGCGCACCAGATCGCGCTCGGAAATGATGCCGTTGAGCGATCCATCGGCGCTTTGCACCACCATTGCGCCGACGCGCTCCGCGTTGAGACCATGCGCGAACGCCTTCATGGTTGCGTCAGGTTCGATCGTCTTGACCGTCGATCCTTTGATTTTCAGGATGTCGGAGACTCGCATCGGGTTACTCCCGTCGGGCTCTGAAGACGCTTCAAAGAGCCCCGCGTGGAAACGCTGCAGGCTAGCGATCAAGTCGCTCTTTTGGTCGGCGCTTAGCGTCTTATTACGCCGCCCGTCGCTCGAAGATAGCACAGCCAGCAGGTCGTCGAACACCGTTGTACTGACCGAGAGACCGCGTTCGCTGCAAAATGCACTCGGAGTATTAATGACGCGGAAGCCGGCCTGTTCGGCGCCCCTCGCCCCTGACGCGGTCGCTTCGAGCACCAGACACTGCTCGGGTCTTAGCCCGAGGGCGTCACGCATTGCGACGTAAAGTTGCGCATTTGCGGCATCGGCATCGCCGTCGCTTTCTTCGCCAATGGCAACCACAGTGAAGGCGTCCGGCGCCCAGGCGCCCAACGCATTGCGCAACAACCGCTCGGCGTCGGTTCGGCTCAACATCGACGTCAAGGCTAGGCGAAGCCCCTCTTGCCGCGCTGCGATAACGAGTTCTCTTATTCCTGGGCGCGGCTCGGCCTTGGCGCTTTCAAGCTGCTCTCCGAATAATTTGGAGGCGCGGCGGTCCATCGCTTTGATGAGCTGCGTGAGGTCCTGGGTTTCGGGCCGGCCCCTCAGGGCTTGGCGAACGAAATGCGCCATGCGGGCGCGAGCGGCGCCAAAGCGCTGCGAGGCGGCGAACTGATCGCGGGTAAAATCCCAGGAAAAACCAGCTTCGGAAAAGACCTGAGCGAACGCCTTGCCGCGCACGTCTTCCGTTTCCGCCAGCGCGCCATCAGCGCGAATAATGATGGCTTCGAGCGCCATGGCGCCGCCTTCCGATCGAACCGCCTTTCGGCTGAGTCATCCGGTCTAGATGGCGTCACTGCGAATTCCAACGCGACTTAAGGTCTGCCAGGTGCGCGGCCAGCGAAGCTACTAGCGCGACGCCGATCCACGTCCATGGCGCGCCCGTCAATGCTAGGCGCAGCGCCAGGAACAAGCAGACGCCTGCGGCGAGATTGCTCAAGACTTGCGACGTATTAACGCCGCGGCCGGTCGCCCGATGATAGGCGATGAGCGCGACAGCCTCGACTGCCATAAGCGCGATCACGATGTCGGCGATCCGGCCCGAGGCGAACAAGTCGTGCACCTGCGACTATCCCTAATGACTACCCAATCGAACCGGTCATGCCCAGCGCCGCAGTCTAGGCCGACACTCATTTTTCGGTCGGAACCAGACCGAAAAGATGGCCAAGATCCTTGAAGAAAATGCGGACGTGCGCCATCGGTTTGCGCCGCACCAATTCCTTGTGCATGTAAGATTGCCAGGTGAGCTGCTGGACATCGCGGTCGCGGCAGATGTCAACGAAACGCTCGCGGCGGCGATCGCTGCTGTACCAGAAGTACTGCATGATCCCGAGCACCCAGAATACGGTGCCGTGCTGTTTCATGAAGCGCTTTCGCGCGGTCGCGAGGCAGCGCGCATCCCCGGTGATTAAAAAGTCGTGCGCGGCGTCGGCCGACAGGCGTCCGCCGTACATCGCATAGTAAATCCCTTCGCCCGACGCCGGCGCGACGACACCGGCCGCGTCTCCCGCCAGAACGACGTCACGACCATTGTCCCAGCGCTTGAGCGGGCGAAGCGGAATTGGCGCGCCTTCACGGCGGATCGTTTCGTTGCCGTCGAGGCCGGTCAGATCGCGTAGCGCGCCAACAGCGGTGCGAAGCGAGAACCCCTTGTGCGCCGAACCGGTGCCGATGCTCGTCGTGTCGCCGTGCGGAAAAATCCAAGCGTAGAAGTCCGGCGACAGCGTGCCTTGATAGAACACGTCGCAACGATTGGCGTCGAACGGCGAGCCGTTCTTCGGCTGCGTTGCGACGTCGGGCTTCGGCGAGCGTACGATCTCGTGGTAGGCGAATACGAACGGCGTTTTTTCCGAGCCGGGGATCGCCTGGCGACCGACGCCGGACAAAGCGCCGTCGGCCCCGATGACACAGCGTGCGCGCACGCTTTCGCACACGGCTTCCGGCGCGCCCTTTGGCCGATAGGACAGAACAGACACGCCGTCGCTATCGCGTGACAGCTTTTCGAAGGTTCCGGTGCGACGCTCAGCTCCACACTCAGCAGCGCGCGTGCGCAGCCATTCATCAAATACGTCGCGATCGACCATGCCGACGTACCCGCTGCCGTCGATCGGCATGTCGACCTGCTTGTTGGCCGGCGAAATGATGCGCGCAGACGTCACCTTAGCGACGATCAACGAGTCCGGAATCTCGAAATCCTTGATCAGCCGCGGCGGCACGGCGCCGCCACATGGCTTGATGCGGCCGGCGCGATCGAGCAGCAAAACCTTATGACCCTTTTTGGCGAGATCGGTCGCCGCGGTCGATCCGGACGGTCCACCGCCAACGACGACGACGTCATAGGTTTCGACGCTGCCGGTCATGACGGCTATCCTCGCCTCGGTTCTGGTAGTGCCGCAATTGTATCGTCCGCTGATGGGCGCACGCGATCCGGCGCGATGGCGCGCGCGGCGAGCACGGCGGCGAACAGGAAAAGGATCGCCTCCAGCAGGAACACCGTCGTATAGGCCGTCACGGTCGCCCCGACGAACTGGCGCAAAACGTCAACGCCCATCGCGCCGATAAATCCGCCCGAGCCGAATGCGACGGCCTGCGCCGCACCCCACATTCCCATGCGCACGCCTTCGCGCTTCTCGGCGCCGGAGCTCGCGAGCTGCATCATCGAACCTATCGCAGAGACGGCGAACGCGCCGTTGGCCGCTCCGAGCGCGAAAACCGTGGCACGCAGCGGCCAATCGGGACCACCGGTTCCAGATGCCGCGAGCAGCACCAAGGCGGCGGCCGACATCAGGCAGCCGCCGATGGTCCAGCTGCGCAGCGAGCCGATGCCGAGTCCGGCGCTGCCGGCCAATGCCACAAGGATCATTCCAGAAAAGACGCCGCCGTGCTGCACGCCCGCCAGTTTTGTCGATTCGCCCGGCGTCATGCCGAACACGATGCCGGCGAACGGTTCGAGTATCAGGTCCTGCATGCTGTAGGCGAGCATCGAAATGAAAACGAAAATCGTAAATCGCCGAGATTGGGGCTCGCTCCAGACTTCGGCGAGCGCCTGACGAAATGGCGGTTTGGCTGCTTTTGTCGCGATGTCCTCGGGCGCAAGCGCGCCGGCCGGATCTTCCATCCCCCACAACGCGAGCGCAGTGACAATCACAGCAATCGCCGACACGGCCGACGTTACCGCAACAAGACGTGACGGCGAGAAGGGATCGAGGAAATGACCGGCGACGATTGTCGTGACGACAAAGCCGGCGATCATCATCAACCAGACGATGGTCGCGGCTGCGCCGCGGCGCTCTTCGCTGACGCGCGTCGCCAGGAACGCCAGGAGATTGGTACCAGCGGCGCCGACGCCTGCGCCGATGGCCGCGAACGCGATGACAGCGAGCGCAACACCTGCGGCGACATTGGTGCTCATCCAAGCCGTCGCGAGTGACGCGCCGGCCCCGCCCAGCGCGAGGACGATCATGCCGCCGAGTATCCACGGCGTGCGCCGCCCGCCGACGTCGGAGCCATAGCCCCAGCGCGGCCTTAGAAACTGCAGTACGTAGTGAAACGCCACCAGCGCGCCTGGCAACATCGCGGGCAGCGCGAGTTCAACGACCATCACGCGGTTCATGGTCGATGTGGTCAGCACGACAATGGCGCCGAGCGCCGTCTGCACTAGACCTAGACGAACAATGCCGAGCCATCCGAGTTTTTGGCGCATCCCTCAGACTCCCGCCAATACGGCGCGGACTGCAAATGCGCTGACCAGCATGCCGAGAACGTATAGCGTGACGCCGGTCGCGTTGTACCAGGGCGCCAGCTCGCGCGGCTTCTTCAAGAGCTTTGCCATCAAGGCGACTTGCGCGACAATGAGCGCTGTGACGGCAGCGGCGTGCGCCGGCATGCCCCACATGGCGAGCAGCGCCAGGACGACGATCTGCGGCACGATCATCACAACACACGCAAGCTTAGCGGCGCGATCGACTCCGAGCAGCACGGGCAGCGAGTTGACGCCCATCTGCCGATCGCCTTCGACCGACTTGAAATCATTGAGAGTCATGATTCCGTGAGCGCCGACGCTGTAGAGCGCGGCGAGCGCCGTGATGCGCCAATCCGGCAAACCTCCCGCAATCACGACTGCGCCGGTGAACCAGGCAAGTCCTTCATAGCAGATGGCGCATGCGGCATTGCCCCACCAGCCGTTTTGCTTGAGGCGCAACGGCGGCGCGCTGTATGCCCAGGCCAGCGCCAAGCCGACAATTGCCGCGACGACTCCCCAGACGCCGAGCGCGAGCGACACCAGCAGCGAAAGTCCTGTCCACAGAACTGCAATGTAGAGGCCCCAGCGCCCCGGAATCCTGCCAGAAGGAATCGGACGCCCTGGCTCGTTGATGGCGTCGACGTGCCGATCGAACCAATCGTTGACCGCTTGGCTGGCGCCGCAGACGAGGGGGCCCGAGAGCAAGACGCCGGCGACGAACACCGGCCAATTCGTGCTTGAGAAACTGAACCCAGCGGAGACGAGTCCGCACATGAACGCCCACATCGGGGCGAACCATGTGATCGGCTTCAAGAGCTCGAGCACGACGGCTGGATCAGGACGCGACACTATCAGCGTTGGCTGGGCCATGCGCGAACGATACGCTCGAGGTTTTAGGCTGTCAATTTGAGGTTACACTTATTGCGCTTGCAAAAACTGACAGTTTTGCAATCGGCGCGGAGCGCTGCGGCGCTAGTTGATTTCTTCGCCGTTCAAATCGCCGAGGCCGTAGCGGCGCAATTTCGAATAGAGGCCCTGGCGGCTCAGACCGAGCATTTCCGCGGCTGATGCGCGGTTGTCTCCGGTCAACTCTAGCGCGGCTTCGATGCACAGCCGCTCGATGATGTCCGTCGTGTCGCGAACGAGTTCTTTCAGCGAGACGCGCCCAACCAGCTCCGTCATTTGCTCGACCGAACGCGGAAGGTCGCGACGGCCGCTGATGATGGGTTCAGGTTTGCGACCGGTCAGACGGACCGTGAAGCCGAGACACGGCGCATCGCCACCGGCGACGGAAACCGCCGAAACGTCGACGTCTTCATAGGAGCCGAACTCGCCGCGAATGACGGTCGCGAAATTTCGGATCGTTCCGCGATCCTTGAGATTGTCAGCAAGAACCTTGACGTCGACGTCGTGGCGCCCGAGCCAACGGTCCAATCGTTCGCCGACTGCTTGCTCTTCGGAAGCGATCTGCGCAATTTCGAGGAACGCGCTGTTGACTTTCAAGATATTGCAATCGAAATCCGTGACCACAAAGCCGTCCGGCAGCTTGTCGACGAAATCGAACACGCGAGATCGGTCCGCGGCCGAATTGGACGTCCGCGACACGCCTACCGGCGACAGGCGGACTAGGAAGTGGCTGACGTTTTCTTGCCGGAACAGCGAGGCGGCGACGACAAACTCCTGTTTGCCCTCTGACAGCTTGGCGACGACGTCTTCGGAGCGCCCAGCCCCGCGCACCGCCGCCAGGTGCGCGTGAATGATTTTAGAACTCTCGGCGTCAAACAACTCCGGGAATGAACGCCCGCCCAATCGCTTCACCGCCGCGCTGAGAAGGCGCGTCGCTGCGGGATTTGATTCGACGATCTTCATGCTGGCGGCGTCGACGACCAAGACAGCCTCGCCGGCCACCTGGAACAGGAGACGATATCGCGTCTCGGCGTGTCTGAGGCGCGAATACTCGCGTTCCATGTTCTGCTGGGTTTCGACGAGCTTCTGCTGCAAGGCGGCAACCGCACGCAGATCGCGTCCTACGGCGACGATGCGACCGTTCTCGCCGACTTCAATGGCGGAATAGCGGATCGGCACATCGCCGCCGCTTCTTGAAGGATGATTGACCTGTCGCGAACGGGGAAGTTGCTTGGCTCCAATAGCGGCGCGCAGCATTTCCTCGATTTTAACCCGGCTTTCGACCGTGACGGTGTCGATCCAACGTTGGCCGACCCACTTTCCCCAGCCTTCCGCGACGAGATCTTCACTGCCGACGGCGACATCGCGAATGACGCCCTTTGCGTCTACGACAACCGCGATGTCTGCGGCAGCCACGATGAGCTTCGCCGCAGCTTCGGCGTCCAAATCTCCGAGAGTCTTTTTCGGAGCTCGGAATGCATCCAATGCTGCGCGAGCCGACTGTGTATCCATTCCGGCACGTATCTTCCTACTGGAGGCCGTCGCTAGACCTGTTGACGCGAACGTCACAGTAGCAGGTCTAGCAGGCTGCGGCCGTCAATCCGAGCAAGGCAGGTAGTCGCAGGATGGCCTCGCGACCATCCACCGCCGTCGAATCAGCGCCGACGACGGCCACAAGTTCAGGACGCTCGTTAAACAGCCGACCACCGACCATGATTCCTACCGAGCGATTCTTCGAATGTCTGCGTGTGATTTGGATCGCAGACTTCAGCTGATCGATGAAGACTTCACAACTCAAAGAAAACCCAACGACATCAAAGCGATGCGCGCGCACTACATCTGTTAACTCAGCTTCCGTTTTGGGGGGGTCTGTGTGCAAGCGCCATCCCGCGCGGCGGAAGAACTCCTGCACCATGAATAGCCCCAGCGAGTGTTGTTCACCGGGGCAAGGCGCCAACAGGGCGCGGCGAGAGGCGAAGCGGCGTTCATCCTCGTTTTCGAAAGCCGGGCTGAATCCGTAAAGCATCTGCTGCAGGCGCGTGAAACCGACCGTCAACTCGGAAAAGTCGTAGACGTCGGCCACCCACATTTCGCCAAGCCGGCGCGCGGCGGGTCCAATAACATCGACGAAAATCGAGTCGGCGGAATGGCCGCGCAACTGCAAGAGCTGCAAATAGGCGATGCCGGCGTCAACTGGTTGCGTCATGGCCATTTCGGCGATGACGGCGACATCATCCTGGTCCACTTCGAGACGATCGCGCTCCGGACGGGGCGTGCGGCCCCGGTCGAGACTATGGGCCAACATCAAGCGTGGAATAATCTCGCCTTCGATGGCGCGGGCCAGCGCGTCGCGCTTGTCTTGTGCGCCTTTGCGGCGACGCTGGCGGACCGTTCTGAGCGTCGGTGCACTGTTGGACTGGCCGTAGTCTTCACGGCCTCCATGATCTGACATGGCGTCGACGAGTTCCCTGGAACCGGCCATTTTTAGCCTCCCCTAACCCCGTCATAGTCCCCAAGTTTTTTTTGTTTGGGCAGTGTTCGAGCACGAAATTGGGACTTGGCGGCAGTGATGTCTCCTAACCTAAGAATGCGAAACTATACATATCGCCTTCGCCGACACCATCGTCATGTCGACCATACAAACCACACGCGCAACTTTTGTAAAGTAAAATGTACGTCTATTCAGATTGACATCGGTGGCTGCCGAACTCTACTCTCTTCCAATGGCCATGCGCGGTACAGCGCAGGTCGGAAGGGGAGGATGGGCGCGATGTCTTCTGACCGATCGCGACGCTCTCAGAGTCCGGCGCTTTATACAGCCGACCAGCGTCGACGGCGCGATGCCTCGCGTTGGACGCTGGTGCAAGGCGTTCTCGCGCCTGTGCAATTCGTCATCTTTCTCGTCAGTCTCTGGCTCGTTGTCCGCTTCCTTCTGACGGGCGAGGGCGAAGGCGCCGCCACGGCCTCCGTCGTCATCAAGACGCTCGCGCTCTACACGATCATGATTACCGGCGCGATCTGGGAGAAGGACGTCTTCGGTCAATATCTCTTCGCGCCGGCGTTCTACTGGGAAGACGTTTTCAGCATGCTCGTGCTGGCGCTTCACACCGCGTATCTGTGGGCGCTTTTCACCGGAGCGATGAGCGTCACAGGCCTGATGATTTTGGCGCTCGCGGCTTACGCCGCCTACGTCGTCAACGCTGGGCAGTTCGTCCTGAAACTGCGCGCCGCGCGTCGCGAAGGCGCTGCACCACAACGTGAATTCACACCGTCAGGCCGCGAACTGATCGGGGCCGCCGAATGACGGTCCTCATTCCCACGCGCGCGCCGCTAGTGAACTCCGAAGCCTGCGCTTCGGAGCGTCCGGTGCTTCGCGAGCGGGGTCAGCGCGAAGTTTTCTGTGGATTAACCGGCATCATTTGGCTGCACCGGAAAATCCAGGACGCGTTCTTTCTCGTCGTCGGATCGCGCACGTGCGCCCATCTCGTTCAATCAGCCGCCGGTGTGATGATTTTCGCCGAGCCGCGTTTCGCGACGGCGATCATTGACGAGCGGGATCTCGCCGGTCTCGCGGACTGCAACGCCGAACTCGACAGAGTTGTGACGCGCCTGCTGGAGCGGCGGCCCGACATTAAGTTGCTGTTCCTCGTCGGCTCGTGTCCGTCGGAAGTCATCAAACTTGATCTGTCGCGCGCCGCCGAGCGCTTGTCGCGCGAATACGCGCCGAATGTTAGGATACTCAACTATTCGGGCAGCGGCATCGAGACGACGTTCACGCAGGGCGAAGATGCATGCTTGGCTGCGCTGATCCCCGAATTGCCGCGCGCGGACGCTTCTGCGCCGCCGTCATTGCTTGTGGTCGGCGCGCTCGCTGACGTCGTCGAGGATCAATTCAAGCGGCTGTTTGCCGAGCTCGGCATTTCTAACGTTTCGTTCCTGCCGCCCCGACGCGCCGCCGATCTGCCGGCCATTGGGCCGAACACCTCGTTCCTGCTCGCGCAACCCTTCCTCACCGAAACGGCGAGACTGATCGAAGCGGCCGGCGCCAAGCATCTCGTCGCACCATTCCCGCTCGGCGCCGACGGCACGACGGCCTGGCTTAGAGCCGCGGCCGACGCCTGGAAAATTGCACAATCACACTTCGAAACTGTCATCGCGCCCGCAGCCAAACGTGCGCGCACGGCGTTGGAACCGTACCGTTTCAGGCTCGGGGGCAAGCGAATCTTCTTCTTCCCCGACAGCCAGCTGGAAGTACCGCTGGCGCGTTTTCTCGCGACGGAGCTTGGCGTCGATCCCGTTGAAGTCGGCACGCCGTATTTGCATCGACAGCATTTGGCTCGTGAACTCGACCAACTTCCGGATTCAACCCTGTTGAGCGAAGGCCAGGACGTCGACAAGCAGCTCGACCGCTGCCGCGCAGCGCAGCCCGACCTCGTGGTTTGCGGGTTAGGACTCGCAAATCCGCTCGAAGCAGAAGGCTTCACGACCAAGTGGTCGATCGAACTGCTGTTCACGCCGGTTCAAGGATTCGAGCAGGCCGGCGACCTCGCCGAACTTTTTGCGCGCCCACTCGTGCGCCGCGCGCGGCTGGAGGTGTAGCGATGCAGCTGACACTCTGGACCTACGAAGGACCTCCGCATATCGGCGCGATGCGCGTCGCGACGGCGATGGAAGGCCTGCACTACGTGCTGCACGCGCCGCAGGGCGATACCTACGCCGATCTCCTGTTCACGATGATCGAGCGGCGCGACAAACGCCCACCCGTTACCTACACGACGTTTCAGGCGCGTGACCTCGGCGGCGATACAGCGGAGCTGTTCAAGACGACGGCGCGGGACGCCTACGAGCGTTTCAAGCCTGAAGCGATGATCGTCGGCGCGTCGTGCACGGCCGAACTGATCCAGGACGATCCGGGCGGGCTTGCGAAAGCACTCGGGCTTCCGTGTCCGGTCATTCCGCTTGAGCTGCCGGCCTATCAGAAGAAAGAAAACTGGGGCGCCGCAGAGACATTCTATCAACTCGTACGCGCCTTCGCCGGCCCCCATGCCCCGCCAGCTGGGACAAAGCGCGAGCCGCGGGCTGCCGGCGTCCGCGCCAGCTGCAACGTACTCGGGCCGACTGCGCTCGGCTTCCGCAATCGCGACGATCTCAAGGAGGTTATCGCACTGCTCGGCGAACTCGGCGTCGATCTCAATGTTGTTGCGCCGCTCGGCGCGCGCCCGTCCGACTTGGCGAAGCTCGGCGACGCGGACTTCAACGTTGTGCTGTACCCTGAAGTCGCTGGAACGGCCGCGACGTGGCTGCAGCGCACGTTCGGCCAGCCGAGCGTCAAGACCGTACCGATCGGTGTCGGCGCGACGCGGGAATTCATTCAGGAAGTCGCGGCGCTGGCCGGCGTTGACGCGGGTCGTCTTTTGGATCGCGATGTTTCGCGGTTGCCCTGGTATTCGCGGTCCGTCGACTCGACGTACCTCACGGGCAAGCGCGTATTCGTGTTCGGCGATGCGACGCACGCCATTGCCGCAGCACGTGTCGCCTCGAAAGAACTGGGTTTCACCGTTGTCGGGCTCGGCACCTACAGCCGCGAGTTCGGCCGCGAGATCCGAGAGGCCGCCAAGCTCTACGCGGTCGAGCCTTTGATTACCGACGACTATCTCGAAGTCGAAGCCAAAGTGCACGAGTTGCAGCCGGAATTGGTGCTCGGCACGCAAATGGAGCGACATATCGCCAAGCGCGTCGGCGTTCCGTGCGCCGTGATTTCTTCGCCCGTGCATGTGCAGGATTTCCCGGCGCGGCATTCTCCGCAAATGGGTTTCGAAGGCGCCAACGTGCTGTTCGACACCTGGGTGCACCCGCTGATGATGGGGCTCGAGGAGCATCTGCTCGCGATGTTTCGCGACGACTTCGAGTTTCATGACGGCGCCGCGCCATCGCACCTTGGCTCGTCGAAGTCGCACGACGGCGCGAAGGCCGAGCAGGCAGGCGAGCTGACGACAGCGGCAGTGGCCGACGCCGGCGATGTCGCCGTAGCGGCGCGCGTCGACGTGGTCAACGCCTGGGCTCCGGAAGCCGAAAAAGAACTCGCGAAAATTCCCTTCTTTGTGCGCGGAAAGGCGCGCCGCAACACAGAACGCTTCGCGCTCGAGCGCGGCATTGCGACGATCACGGTGGAGACGTTGTACGATGCAAAAGCACATTACAGCCGATGAGGCCGCGCTGATGCGCGGACCATCGGTTCGCGTCGTCATCGTCACTCTCGACACGCATCTCGCGGGCGCCGCCGAGGCGGCGCGCGTCAAACTGCAAAAGGAAATTCCCGGCCTTCGTTTCTCGATGCACGCCGCCGCCGACTGGGAGCATGATCCGGCGGCTCTGCAACGCTGTCGCGACGACATCGCGAAGGGCGATATCATCTTCGCCAACATGCTGTTCATGGAGGACCACATCCAGGCGGTCCTGCCGGCTCTGCAGGCGCGACGAGACCACTGCGACGCGATGATCGGCGCGATGTCGGCGGGCGAAGTGATGCGCCTGACGAGGCTCGGCGCTTTCAAGATGGACGGCACGCCGGGCGGCGCCATGGGACTTCTGAAGCGCCTGCGGGGCAACCCGAAAAAGGTCGAGAATGGGTCGTCCGGCGCCGGTCAAATGGCGATGCTCAAGCGCATCCCTAAAATTCTGCGCTTCATACCGGGCACGGCGCAAGATGTTCGCGCCTACTTCCTGACGCTCCAGTACTGGCTCGCCGGCTCTGAAGACAACGTCGTCAACCTCGTTCGCTTTCTCGTCGATCGCTATGCCGACGGCGACCGCCGATCGCTGCGTGGCGCGCTATCCGCGAAGGCGCCGCGCGAGTATCCCGAACTGGGCGTCTATCATCCGCGCATGGCGGGTCGCGTCAGCGGGCGGGTCGAGGACTTGCCCGCTCCCCCTGCGGCCAGCGGCGGAACGGTCGGCTTGCTGATCCTGCGCTCGTACGTGCTGGCCGAGAACAGCGCGCATTATGACGGCGTCATCGCCGCTCTCGAAGCGCGCGGACTGCGCGTGGTGCCGGCGTTCGCAACGGGCCTCGACAACCGCCCGGCGGTCGACAAATTCTTCAAGCGCGATGGACGCACGGTCGTTGACGCCGTCGTCTCGTTGACTGGGTTTTCACTCGTGGGCGGTCCAGCCTACAACGACTCGCGCGCAGCGGAAGAAACGCTTGCCGATCTCGATGTGCCTTATCTCGCCGCTCATCCTGTCGAATTCCAGTCGCTCGAACAGTGGGCCGCGTCCGAACGCGGACTGATGCCGATCGAATCGACGATCATGGTCGCGATCCCCGAACTCGACGGCTCGACTGGCCCGATCATTTTCGGCGGCCGCACGGATGGAGCGGGCAAGGCGTGCACCGGCTGCTCGCGCGGATGCGTATTCCCCGCCGCAGTCAGCGACCGCAACATGCATGTGTGCAGCGAGCGAGCCGACATGCTCGCGGGGCGGGTCAGCAAGCTCGTTCGCCTGCGCCGCTCCGAGAGGGCCAGCCGCAAGCTCGGCGTCGTGCTGTTCAACTTTCCGCCGAATGCCGGCGCGACGGGAACGGCCGCATTCTTGTCCGTCTTCCAGTCGTTGCACAACACGCTGAAGAGCCTCAGCGCTGAAGGTTACACCGTCGACGTTCCGGAAACGGTCGACGCTCTGCGTGACTCGATCATCAAGGGCAACGCCGAACGCTTCGGCGCCAACGCCAACGTGCTCGCACGCATCCCGACCGACGAGCATGTCATGCGACAGCGCTGGCTCGGGGAGATCGAGCGGCAGTGGGGCCCGGCCCCGGGACGACAGAATAGCGACGGCGCGTCGATCTTCATCCTTGGCCAGCGCTTTGGCAACGTCACGGTCGGAATCCAGCCCGCGTTTGGATACGAAGGCGATCCGATGCGGCTGCTTTTCGAAAAGGGCTTTGCCCCGACGCATGCCTTTTGCGCCTTCTACCGTTATCTCGCCGAAGACGTCGGCGTTCACGCCCTCCTCCATTTTGGAACGCACGGCGCGCTCGAATTCATGCCCGGCAAGCAATCGGGCATGTCGGGCGATTGCTGGCCGGATCGTCTGATCGGCGCCATTCCGAATTTCTATCTCTACGCCGCGAACAATCCATCGGAAGGCGCCATCGCCAAGCGTCGCGCCGCCGCGACGTTGATCAGCTATCTGACGCCGCCGATTGCGCAGGCGGGTCTCTATCGCGGGCTGATTGATCTCAAGGCGTCGATCGAGCGATGGCGCAACCTCGAACCTGGCGCCGACGGCGAACGGATCGAACTGGCGACGCTGATCCAGGCGCAGGCTGCAGGGCTGGATCTCGGCGACTCGGAGCCGCAATGGCTGCCTGAGAGCGCCGAAGCGGAAGTCGGCACGCTGTGGAAGAAGGTGCTCGAACTCGAATACACCCTCATTCCGAACGGACTGCACGTCGTCGGCGAAGCGATGTCGCACGGCGAGCGCGTCGATCTGCTTGCAGCTTCGGCAGAATCGACGCACGGACTTACTCTCGCTTCCGAAACATTGCACGCGATCGCATCTGGCGGCACGGCTGAAGCCGCGTTGATCGCGGCGGGCGGCGGCGCCGGCGCGGATCTGATCGGATCGCTGCGCGAACTCGTCAAAACCAACGCGCTGCTTGCGAAAGATCATGAAATTCCTGCGCTCGTTCACGCCCTCGATGGGCGTTTCGTGCGGCCTGCGCCAAGCGGCGATTTGATCCGCACGCCGCAGATCCTGCCGACGGGCCGCAATCTGCACGGCTTCGACCCATTCCGCATCCCGAGCGCATTCGCCGTCTCGGATGGGGCTCGCCAAGCGACGCGCTTGATAGACCGACACATTACTGAAGGCAACGCGATCCCTGAGACCGTCGCCGTCGTGCTGTGGGGCACCGACAATCTCAAATCAGAAGGCGGCCCCATTGCGCAGGTGCTGTCGCTGATCGGCGCCAAACCACGTTTCGACAGCTATGGACGTCTGTGCGGTGCGAACCTCATTCCGCTCACCGAGCTCGGCCGCCCGCGCATCGATGTCGTCGTCACTTTGTCGGGCATATTCCGCGATCTGTTGCCACTGCAAACGAAATTGCTGGCAGAGGCGGCGTATCTGGCCGCAAGCGCTGACGAAGCCGCCGAAGACAACTTCGTTCGAAAACACGCGCTCGCCTATATGGCGTCGCACGGCTGCGATCTCGAAACTGCGGCGTTGCGCGTTTTTTCCAATGCCGACGGCACGTACGGCGCCAATGTCAACAATCTGGTCGAGAGCGGCGCCTGGGACAACGAGACCGAACTCGCCGAGACCTACAGCCGCCGCAAGAGTTTCGCCTACGGCCGGTCAGGCAAGCCGATGCAGCAGACCGCGCTGCTCCAAAACGTGCTCTCCGGCGTGAAGCTCACCTATCAGAACCTCGAATCCGTCGAGGTCGGCGTGACGACGATCGACCACTATTTCGATACGCTCGGCGGCATCAGCCGCGCTGTCAAGCAGGCCAGCGGCGAAGCGGTGCCGGTCTACATCGGCGATCAGACGCGCGGCGAAGGCCTCGTGCGCACGCTGGCCGAGCAGGTCGCATTGGAGACACGGACGCGCACCCTCAATCCCAAGTGGTACGAGGGCATGCTGAAACATGGCTACGAGGGCGTACGCAACATCGAAGCGCAGGTAACGAATACGCTCGGCTGGTCGGCGACCACCGGCCAAGTTCAGCCCTGGATCTATCAGCAGATCACCCAGACGTTTGTGCTCGACGCCGACATGCGCGATCGCCTGGCGAAGCTCAATCCTACTGCATCGGCGAAGGTGGCGAACCGCCTGCTCGAAGCGCACGAGCGGCGCTACTGGCAGCCCGATGCGTCCGTATTAGAGGCGCTGAAGCGCGCCGGTGAAGAACTCGAAGATCGCCTGGAAGGCGTTGGCGTGGAGGCCGCAGCATGACTACAACTCTCATTTCGCGCCAGCCGGCCGTGGCGAAATCCGGCAAGGGCGACGGCGACGGAAGCGTCCAGGTTCACCTTGATCCCAAGGTGCAGATGTCGACGACTGCGAAGGTTTTCGCCGTTTACGGCAAGGGTGGCATCGGCAAGAGCACGACGTCATCGAACCTGTCGGTCGCATTTTCAAAGCTCGGCAAGCGCGTGCTGCAGATCGGCTGCGATCCGAAGCACGATTCGACCTTTACGCTGACGAAGCAGCTGATGCCGACAGTCATCGACGTGCTGGAACAGGTCAACTTCCACACCGAGGAGCTGCGCGTCGAAGACTTCGTCTTTGAAGGTTACAACGGCGTGATGTGCGTCGAGGCGGGAGGTCCGCCGGCCGGCACGGGTTGCGGCGGCTACGTCGTCGGCCAGACCGTGAAGCTTTTGAAAGAGCATCACCTGCTCGACGACACGGACGTGGTGATTTTCGACGTGCTCGGCGACGTGGTCTGCGGGGGATTTGCCTCACCGTTGCAGCACGCAGAGCGCGGCTTGATCGTGACGGCGAACGATTTCGACAGCATCTTCGCCATGAACCGCATCGCCGCAGCGATCCAGGCGAAGTCCAAGAACTACGGCGTGCGCATTGGCGGCGTCATCGCCAATCGCAGCAAGGACACGGACCAAATCGACCGATTCAATGATGCGATCGGCCTGACGCGCCTCGCGCATTTCCCCGATCTCGACGTCATCCGCCGCTCGCGGTTGAAAAAGTCGACGCTGTTCGAGATGGAGTCTTCGCCCGAGCTCGAAGCGGTGAAGGAAGAATACCTGAAACTCGCGGCTGGCCTTTGGGCAGGTTCAACGCCGCTCGACGCCCGCCCGATGAAGGATCGCGAAATCTTCGATTTCTTGGGATACGACTGATGCACACGCTGTCCTACCGCCAGCGCCGCGGACAACTTCAGACCTACTTTGACCGGACGGCCGCGGACGCATGGTCGCGCCTCACGTCGGACGCGCCTGTCAGCCGCATCCGCGCCACCGTGCGCGCCGGACGTGACCGGATGCGCGACGTTCTGCTGAGCACGATGCCGACGGATCTTACTGGGCGCCGAATTCTCGATGCTGGCTGCGGAACCGGCGCGCTTGCGCGTGAAGCGGCGCGCAGAGGCGCTGATGTTGTCGCCATCGACATCGCCGAGACGCTTGTCGAGCTTGCCCGCCAGAGAGCCAACGATCAGCCTCGCGAATCCGGCGCAGGCCGCGTTGAGTATCTTGTCGGCGACATGCTCGACCCGGCGCTCGGCCGTTTTGACCACGTCGTGGCGATGGACAGCCTCATTCACTACAAAACGTCCGACATGGTGGCGATGGTCGCCGGACTCGCCGCGAAAGCCGACCGGTCGTTGGCTTTCACGTTTGCGCCACGCACGCCGATGCTGATGATGATGTTCACGGCCGGAAAAGTTTTCCCACGCAGCGACCGCGCGCCCGCGATCGAGCCGGTGGATCGCGCTCGGCTCAGCCGCGAAATTGCTGCCCATCCCGATCTGACGGCATGGGCAGAGCGGATGAACCAGCGCATCGACAGCGGCTTTTATGTATCCGAGGCGATGGAGCTGATCCGCGCATGAAGGCGCTAAACGCCAGGCTTGCATCGCAATGGGCCTCGATCAGCCCGCGCTTTCTGCCGTTCGCCGACGCCGCGACGCCGGAATTGCCGATCGGACGCCTGCTGCGCCTTTCGATGTTCCAGGTCTCGGTGGCGATGGCGATCGTGTTGCTCAATGGCACGCTCAATCGCGTGATGATCGTCGAACTCGGCGTGCCGAGTTTCGTCGTCGCCGCTATGGTTTCTCTGCCGCTGCTGTTTGCGCCGTTCCGGACGCTCATCGGCTATCGATCCGATAATTATCGTTCGGCGCTCGGTTGGCGGCGCGCGCCGTTCATCTGGTTCGGATCCATGTTGCAGTTCGGCGGATTGGCGATTATGCCGTTCGCACTTTTGATTCTTTCAGGCGACACGACGGGGCCGCTCTGGATCGGCCCGGTCGCAGCTGCTTTGGCGTTCCTGCTTGTCGGCGCCGGCCTTCACACGACGCAGACCGCCGGCCTCGCACTCGCAACCGATCTGGCGCCGCCCGAGAGCCGTCCGCGCGTCGTGGCTTTCCTCTACGTCATGCTCCTGCTGGGCATGGTTGCGTCGTCGTTCATCTTCGGATGGCTGTTATCGGAATTTTCTCAACTCCGATTGATCCAAGTCATCCAGGGCGCGGCCGTTGTTACGATGGTCTTGAATTGTGCGGCGCTCTGGAAACAGGAGACGCGAAACCCCGCGCTCGCCGCCGAACCTCAGGCTGACGGAACATTTCTGGATGCGTGGCGCGAATATGCGCGCGGGCGAAACGCGGTGCGGACGCTGCTGGCCATCGGGCTCGGCACGGCGGCGTTCAGCATGCAGGACATTCTACTTGAGCCCTACGGCGGCGAAATCCTGCATCTTTCCGTTGGCGAGACGACGGCGCTCACGGGCTTGCTTGCACTTGGTACGCTTACGGGCTTTGCGCTGTCGGGATACGCGATGACGCGCGGCGGCGATCCCTATCGACTTGCCGGCATAGGCGTCCTTATCGGATTGCTGGCTTTCCCGGCGATCATCCTCTCGGCGTCGGCGGAGTCTGCGGCGCTTTTCCGCTTCGGCGTGGCCTTGATCGGGCTTGGCGGGGGGCTGTTCTCGGTCAGCACACTGACCGCCGCAATGTCGCTCGCCGATCCGAAACAAAGAGGTCTTGCGCTCGGCGCGTGGGGCGCGTCCCAAGCCACGGCAGCGGGCCTCGCCATCGCGATTGGCGGCGCCATCCGCGATGGCGTATCTCATCTTGCCGTGAGCGAGGATGCCGGTTCTGCCTTCAGCGGCCCCGTCGCGGGCTACAATGCCGTCTACTATCTCGAGATCATTCTTCTCTTCGCTACGCTTGCCGCCATTGGCCCGCTGGTGCGTTCCACACAGGCCGGCCGTTCGTCACTCTCGCCTAAGTTCGGACTAGCGGAATTTCCCGGATAAGCACGTTGTCTCACGGAGGTTGCCACCATGAAACTCGGACAAATCACTAGTTATATCGACGTCGCTCAGGTCACGATCTGGTTGTTCTGGGCCTTCTTCATCGGGCTCATCATCTACATTCGACGGGAGGACCGGCGCGAAGGCTATCCGCTGTTCTCGGAACCCTCGAACACCTACAAGTCGGGCGACTTCTTCTTCATCCCGCCACCCAAAACCTTCAACCTTCCGCATGGCGGTACGGCGACGGCGCCCAACGGCAAAGTCGACGACCGCAATCTTCGCGCGTCCAAGGTTGAACCATGGCCGGGCGCGCCATTGGCGCCGACCGGCGATCCCATGCTCGCAGCGGTCGGCCCGGGCTCCTACGCCGAACGCTCGAATACGGTTGATCTGACCCATGAAGGCGCGCCGAAGATCGTGCCTTTGCGCGTCGCGACGACCTTCTACCTCGAAGGCCGTGATCCTGATCCGCGCGGCTATAGCGTCGTCGGCGGCGACGGCGAAGTCGGCGGAACGATCAGCGACGTCTGGGTCGATCGCTCGGAAGTCATCATTCGATACCTGGAAGTCGCTGTTGCGGGCGGGGCCAAGACGGTCTTGTTGCCAATCAACTTCGCCAGCATCGATGGCCGCCGCAAACGGGTGAGCGTCAGCGCCATTTACGGCCGTCATTTCGCAGGCGTTCCCGCGCTCGCCAACCCGACGCAAGTGACGCTGCTCGAGGAAGACAAGATTTGCGGCTATTATGGCGGTGGTACGCTTTACGCCGACGCGTCGCGACAGGAGCCGTTCCTTTGAGCGAAGAGTACGCGTACGAGCCCATTCGAGGGCTGCCGGGCGACCTGCCGGAGGGCGAAACGCTTCTCTGGCAGGGAGGGCCACAATGGATAACGCTGGCGCGGACCGTGTTTCACGCCGGTCTTGTGGCGGCGTATTTCGTCGTCCTGATCGCTTGGCGCATCGGGTCAGAGCTCTGGGTCGGCGACGACATGAGGACCGCGTTGTTGTCGGCATCGTGGCTCGCAACCATGGGTGTGATCGCGCTTGGCCTGATCGCGCTCCTTGCCTGGGTGACGGCGCGAACCACGGTCTACTCGATCACTTCGCGCCGTGTCGCCATGCGGTTCGGCGCGGCATTGCCTTTGACCATCAATCTGCCCTTCTCGGAGATCACCTCCGCCGACATGAATCTGGGTCGTGATGGAACGGGTGACATCGCCTTGGCGCTTACCAACAACGGCAGACTGGCCTACTTTCATTTATGGCCGCACGCCCGACCCTGGCACGTGACCAAGACGCAACCAATGATGCGTGCATTGCCAGAGCCCCAGGCGGTCGCGAACCTGTTATCGAGCGCACTGGCCGCCGCCCACCCAGGAGGCGCGCGCAGCGCCGCGCATGCCCCGGCTGAGGACAAAGCCGAACAGCTCGGGTCTAATTCAGCGGCGCTCGGAACCGCTTGACGACCACCTCAATCAAACGGAGTTCGGGCCATGCATGGAACCATCAACGCGGCAGGCGAAGGCCCCGACCGCAGCGACGATGCGGCCGCGCCGGACTATTCGCTGCCGGCAAGCGTCATAAAGGTCATCGCCGTCGGGCTCGTGTTGGCGATCATCGCCGCCTTCGTCGCTCGCACCACTGATATTGGCGCCACTCGCCTTGTGCCTGCTCCGGCGGTTGAAACCCGAGAGCTCAAGTTTGTGACGCGGCCGGACGGTCAGCTGTCGATTATGGATGTGCAACGGAACACTGAAATTCGGAAGCTTTCGGCGAAAAGCGATGGATTCATTAAAATTGTCCTGCGAGCGCTTGAGCTTGAGCGCAAGGTTGCTGCAGTTGCGCTTGACGCCCCAGTGCGTCTCAGTAGTTTGACGGATGGTCAGCTGATCCTTGAGGATCCGTCGACCGGCCGCATCATAACGCTCAGCGCGTTCGGCCCTGGCAATCGGGCCGCCTTTGCCGAGCTGCTTGAAGCAAGGAGCGAATAGACGATGTCCGACCCGTTCAAGGGCAGAAAGACGATAGACGTTCCCTGCACGATCGAGATCGAGAACACGTTTGACAGCCTGCACGCTCACGTTGAACTTCATGGCGGCGTGGAGATTGAGCCCGGCGACGAAGTTCTGGTGCACGGCGAGCCCATTCGCGTGCCTTTTGGCCAAAAGCTGACGCTCGAACGCATGGCCACGGTGACCCGGGCCGGCTGGTTCGAGCGGGCGAAAACCTATTTCCTGGCGCGGTTCGAACTCACCGAACTGTACGAAGTCAGCTTTTCGTCGGGGAGGAAGCTATGACCATAGAAACCCTCTCCATAGCGCCTAACGAAACGACGCGAATGGCCGTCGAAGACGCGATGCTCAGCCCGCGCTTCTACACGACCGACTTCGCCGAACTCGACCGCATCGACGTCAGCTCGGTTCGCGGCGAATGGGATTCGCTCATCGCCGAAATGAAGAGCGACCCGAACAAGGGCCACTTCAAGCGCACTGAAGCGTGGGACGCCTTCGATCTCAGCACGCTGCCCGAAGGCCTGCGCAAGGAATTTGTCGACTTCCTCGTCAGCTCGTTGACGGCCGAGTTTTCGGGCTGCGTGCTCTACGCGGAAATGAAGAGGCGCGGCGCCAATCCGGACGTCAAGGAACTGTTCAAATACATGAGCCGGGACGAAGCCCGTCACGCTGGCTTCATCAACGATAGCCTCAAAGATCTCGGCATCGGCATTGATCTCGGCTTCCTGACGAAGGCGAAGAAGTACACATTCTTCAAGCCCAAATACATCTTCTACGCGACGTACCTGTCAGAGAAGATCGGGTATGCGCGTTACATCACGATTTTCCGCCATTTCGAGCGCAATCCACAACTGCGGTTTCACCCGATCTTCAAATGGTTCGACAAGTGGTGCAACGACGAATTCCGCCACGGCGAGGCGTTCGCGCTGATCATGCGTTCCAATCCGCATCTGGTGAGCGGCATGAACAAGCTCTGGGTGCGGTTCTTCGTGCTCGCCGTCTACGCAACGATGTATGTGCGCGATCACGCCCGTCCCGAATTCCACAAGGCGATCGGGATGGATCCGACCGAGTACGACTACAAGGTGTTTCACCTGACGTCGGAGATTTCCAAGCAGGTGTTTCCGCTGACGCTGGACGTCGACAACCCGAAGTTCCGTGCTGGAATGGAACGGCTGCGCGAAATCAACGAGCGGCTCGGGGAATTGCAGAGCGCCAAGGGCGCGATGGCGCGCGCCAAACGGGCGGGCCTCGGAGCTTCGGCGGCTTTGACGTTCTTGCGGCTTTACACTTTGAGGGCCGTCGACAATCCGCTGCCGCAGCAAATTCGTATGTCGCCCGTCTGGTGACGCACAGATAGGCCGGAGGAAATTCTTGTGCTCGGCTACGGCCTCCCTTTGCTGTTCGCGCTGGTCGTTTGGTGGCTGTCGACGGGCGTGGTGCTGTACATTGTCGGTCGCGCCCGCGAAACCCACGCGATCAGCCTCTCCGTCATATCCGCACTCGCCCTAGCCGCGCTCTACGTCCTTTATGTCTCGAGTAGCGATGCTTCGGTCTCGGGCGCCTACATTGCTTTCAGCGCGGCGTTGACGGTGTGGGCCTGGCACGAGGTGAGCTTCTTGTTGGGTTATGTCACCGGGCCGAGGCGCACGGTCTGCCCGGGTCGTCCGGATGAGCCGGGCGCGACGCCGGCGCCGCTCATGCCGGCGATCGAATCCGTTCTGTATCATGAGGTTGCGATTGCAGTGACAGCGCTCGTCATCGCTGGTCTGACCTGGGGCGGCGACAACTTGATTGGACTTTGGACGTTCGTCATCCTTTGGCTCATGCGCTTGAGCGCCAAACTGAACGTCTATCTGGGCGTCAAGAACCTGACCGAGCAGTTCTTGCCTCAGCGACTGCAATACCTGAAGTCGTACTTCTGCCGGCGACCCATGAACGTGTTTTTTCCGTTTGCCGTGACGGCTTCAACGGTTGTTACCGTGCTCATAGGCGTTGCCGCGCTGGAAGATGCAGCCACGCCTTTCGAGGTTGCGGGTTTTACGTTTCTCGCGACTCTGATGGCGCTGGCCGTCCTCGAGCACTGGTTTCTCGTGCTGCCGATCCCGGCCGAACGCTTGTGGTCGTGGGGCCTCGCATCGCGCGATGCGGCAGATGCCGAACCCGGCGCTCCAAATGAGGCAAAGCGCGTCGGCATGGCGGCCGCCTGATCGCCGGACGCGAACTCTTTTCCCAAATTCCTTTCATTTCGCAATTGCACATACGTCGCTCTTGCTTGACATCATATTGTGTCAGTTTAGAGTGACATAGGGAAACGTCTGAAAGGCGGTCGCGCTTCAGTGCGTCGATGCGCAACCGGAGGTCGGAATGAATTACGAAGCCATCCTCGGCAAACACATTGACGATCTCCGAACCGAGGGCCGCTACCGCATATTCGCCGACGTACGACGCCGCCAGGGCGCATTTCCTTCCGCTGAACAGGTGACATCCACCGGCGCCAAGCCGATCACGGTGTGGTGCTCGAACGACTATCTTGGCATGGGCCAGCACCCCAAGGTGCTCGCCGCCATGCACGACGCCATCGATCGCGTTGGCGCCGGGTCGGGCGGCACGCGCAATATCTCCGGAACCACGCATTATCATGTGGAGCTCGAAGCCGAACTTGCCGATCTCCATGGCAAGGAGAGCGCGCTGCTATTTACGTCGGCTTACGTAGCGAACGACGCGACGCTCTCGACTCTCGTCAAACTGATTCCGGGCGCCGTGATCCTGTCAGACGAGAAAAACCACGCGTCAATGATCGAAGGCATTCGCCACGGGGGTGGCGAAAAGCGCGTGTTCCGGCACAACGACCTGGCTGATCTGGAAGCAAAGCTGCGGGCTTTTCCGGTCGGTTCGCCCAAGATTATCGCCTTCGAAAGCGTCTACTCGATGGACGGCGACATCGCGCCGATCGCGGCGATCTGTGATCTCGCCGACAAGTACGGCGCGCTGACGTACATCGATGAAGTGCATGCGGTTGGCATGTATGGGCCCCGGGGCGCCGGCATCGCCGAGCGCGAAGGCGTCATGAGCCGAATCGACGTCATCAACGGAACGCTCGCCAAAGGCTTCGGCGTCATGGGCGGGTACATCGCCGCCAGCCGGACGCTGTGCGACGCGATCCGGTCCTATGCTCCCGGCTTCATTTTCTCGACTTCTCTGGCCCCTGCCGTCGTCGCCGGCGCGCTGGCCAGCATCCGGCACCTCAAAGGGAGCTCTGAGGAGCGTGTTCGGCACCAGGAACGGGCGCGAACATTGAAGGCGCGGCTCGCAGCCGCGCAGATCCCGGTCAAGGAAAATCCCAGTCACATTGTGCCGATTCTCGTCGGCAATCCCGTCCACTGCAAAGCCGTGACCGACCACCTGCTGACCGGCTTCAACATCTATGTGCAGCCGATCAATTATCCTACGGTGCCGAAGGGAACCGAGCGGATGCGACTTACACCGTCGCCGGTGCACACAGACGCGCACATGGACGAACTGCTTGTGGCGCTCAGCAGCTTGTGGGCGGCATGCCCGATGGCGAATGGCAAGTTCGTCAAGCTTGCGGCCGCCTGAACGGAGGCTGAACGGCGAGGCCAAAGATCGCCCGGAACGATTAACTTTCAGGGTCGGCCAAATCATTTTCCTCCGGCCGTTTCACGGCCATTGACCGGCCGCAACGTTCATGCACATGACGAGATAAACTTGCCTTAGGCCAGCGCCGCGCTGCGCCGCTTAAAGGTGCCTACGCCGTCGTCATGACATCGGAACCCTTCATCCAGTTTGGCCCGCGGCTCGGCATTCGTCGTCGCGAGGGCGTCGTTCAGCTGCCGGCGCTCGTCGCCAGGACAGCGGCGGCGAGTCTGGCCGTCGCCATCGCCTACTATCATTGGAACTATGAGGGCCCGCCGGAGACGATTGCGTTCGCCGGCGCCATCACGGCCGCGCTCGTCATGGCTCTGACGTTGCTGTCGCGACGTGTCCTATTCTCGATCGCCATCGTCGCTGCGCTGCTCACCGTCATCGTCATCGCATCGGATGTAAAACGCCGATACATCGAGATGGTTTTGCACGCTTACGACGTCGTCTTCTACATGACGTCATATGCGACGCTGAGCTTCCTTTGGGTGGACCATAAATCGTCGCTGCTTGGGCTTTTGGCCGCGCTCGCGGCCATGGTCATCGCGGCGCGAGTTCTCTTTCGCGTCGATCCGACGCGCCTATCTCGCGTGGCGAGCCTTGCGCTGTTTGTCATTTTTTGCAGCGTCGCTTTCTGGGCAAGCAACGCCAAGGGCGAACGTCGCAACACGCTCTTTTATTGGGATAATCTCTATATCTCGTCGTTCTATGCGTCCTGGTCGGAAACACTGGAAACACTGTGGCGCGGGCAGCTGATCGAGGCGCTGCGCGCGCAGTCGAAACCGCCATTCAAGCTACCTGCAATTTGCGAACCGACGCAGCGACCGCCGCACATCATTTTGATCCATCAGGAAAGCATCGTCCCGCCGTCCTATTTTCCGAGCCTTGGGCATGATCCGTCGCTCGATCCGTTCTTCAATTCGCTTGATGGGCGGATGCATCGCTTGCGCGTCGAGACCTACGGCGGCGCATCCTGGCTGACGGAATTCTCGGTTCTCACGGGCGTTTCGACGTACTCCTTCGGAGGCATGAGGACGTTCGTGCAGTCGCTGATGCAGGGCAAGATCCACGACACGCTGCCCCAATCGCTAACGCGATGCGGATATCACAACAGCGTCTTCTATCCGGTGCCGAAGGATTTCGTATCCAACGGCCGATTCTACGCTGCCGTCGGCATGCCGGAGATTTTCGATTTCAAGGCCCAAGGCGCCAAGCGCTACAACGAGCGCGATTATTTCTACTACGGCAATGCTCTAAAGAATCTAGAAGCCCGTTTGGCGGCGTCGAGCCAGCCGACCTTCACGTTCCTCCTGACGTCGGCGACGCACCTTCCCTACACTTACGCCTACGATCCGGACACCAACGTCGCCGGGGGCGGGCCGGGCGCCAGTCCGGAAATGAACGAATATTTGCGTCGGCTCGCCATGGCGAAGATGGACTACGACCAGTTTCGCACCGAGTTGCAGCGTCGCTTCCCCCAAGAACAGTTTCTGATTGTGCTCTACGGCGATCACCAGCCCGTTGCGACGCGCATGCTGCTGGGATTCGACTCAAAATTGGCGGCAGAGGACGTCAAACTCTCCCCCGATAGCCCCGGCATGCTGACATATTATCGAATCGACGGCGTCAACTATACGCCGCCGCCGATGCCCGACGTCGACGTGCTCGACGTTCCCTACATTGGCGCCGTGCTTTTGCACGCCGCGCGCTTGCCGATGTCGGGCGCCTACGAGGAACGGCTGCGCCTCCTGGCCCTCTGTAATGGCCGCTACTACAGCTGCGCCTCAAAGAACGAGATCCTCAGCTTTCACCGCCGGCTGATCGATTCAGGCTTCGTCGAGGCGCGTTAGCCTCAAGCGGCTTGCGCCATTGCAGGCGCGTAACCGCTATGGCACGGTCGCCCGAAATTCCAAGCAGGTTGAGCCCGTCATGTCCACAAAGGCCAGTCATGCCTCCTGCGGTATCCGCGTTGTAGCGAGCTCTCTATCCTCGACACGTGACGCCGTCTCGGCGGCCCGCGCTGAACTGAACGGCGGTGTTTTCCAGCACATCATCGCTTTCTTTTCGATCGAGCATGACGCCCAGACGCTTGTGACTGAACTGAAGGCCGCTTTCCAGGATACGCCGGTCTCAGGATGCAGCACCGCAGGCGAAGTTGGACCGCTCGGCATGATGCAAGGCGGATTGGTTCTGATCGCCTTTCCCGAATCCGGCTTTCGCGTGCTGAGCGAAGTCATTTCCAGCGTCGATGAAGCAGGCGTCGAGCGCGCCTCCGAGATAGCGCGGCGGCTGAAGATGCAAGCCATCAGCGGCTCCGGGCGCTCGTTCAAGGACAATATTTTCGCGCTCATCCTGATCGACGGCCTGTCGAACCAAGAAGAGGCTCTCATCGCCGCGGTTCATATGTCCCTTGACGATATCGAACTCATCGGCGGTTCGGCGGGCGACGGACTGGCGTTCCGACATACCGCTCTGATGCATCGGAACACAATCATCAGCGGTGGCGCGATCCTGTTCGTGATCGAAAGCGATACGCCGTTTTCCGTTTTCAAGACGCAGAATTTCGAGCCGACGCCGATCAAGCTCGTCGTCACCGCCGCGGATACCGAGAACCGCATTGTCTTTGAGCTCAACGCCGAGCCGGCAGCGCGAGAATACGCCGCCGCCATCGGGCTGATGCCCAATGATCTTGGACCGTTCAGCTTTGCGTCCTATCCGCTCGTCGTCAAAGTGGGTGGCGACTACTACTGCCGCTCGATCCGCAACATGAATCCTGACGGCAGTCTGTCGTTCTTCTGCGCGATCGACGAAGGCCTCGTTTTCACGGTGGCCCGGCCCCGTGACATGGTCCGCTCGACGCTTGAGACGCTCGAAGACATCGACAAGCGCCTTGGCGGCACCGACTTCGTTCTGGGATTCGACTGCATCTTGCGGCGGCTCGACGCCGAGAGCCGCCAGGTTCGTCATCAAGTCGAGGCGATCTACCATCAGTTTGGCGTCGCCGGATTCCATACCTACGGAGAGCAGTATAACGCCATGCATTTGAATCAAACGCTGACAGGTATCGCGTTCGGCAAAGTCTGTCCGAGGGTTTGACCTGATGGCGCCCATCACCCGCAACGACAATAATGATCCGACCCCGGCGGACTTCGGCCGAGTTATCACCAAACTGACAAAAATAAACTCTGCGCTGATGCAGCGCGTCGAACGTTCGATGGACCAGCAGGCGAACGCGTTCTCGCTTTTTCAGACCGCCATCAGCCAACAAGTGCAAATCAAGCAACGCACCGAAGAACTCAATAACGCTTTGTCGAAGCTCGCCCGCGCCAATCTCGAACTGCGCGACGCTCGCGACGCCGCAGAACGCGCAAATCTATTCAAGACTCGCTTTTTCACGGCGGTCGGGCATGACCTGCTGCAGCCGCTGCACGCGGCCCGGCTGACCTTGACGGAATTG
>JBJXHD010000023.1:0-13091 GCA_046160845.1 Hyphomicrobium sp. | reverse complement strand
AGCGCGATGTCGCCGGATGAGACGATGTCGTCCCAGGCGGCTTCAGGCACATGACGGGAATCGAGCATCGCTTTCACGCGATGTTTCGGTACGGGCGCGTTCGAGACGAGAATGACCGTGCCGCCGCGTTCGCGAAACTGTTCAAGGGCCGCGCATGCGTCCTTGAACGCTGCAACGCCGTTATGGACGACGCCCCACACATCGCAGAACAGCACGTCGTATTGGGCGAGCAGGTCTCCGGCGTGGTCGAGGATCGGCGGCGCAACGTTGGCGCGATCGGCCATCTATCGCCTCACCGGGGCGGCGGCTGGAGCGACGCGGGAATTTCGGGAGGCGCGCAAGGAGACCCAATCGGTGGAATGGTGCCGGCTGCAGGATTTGAACCTGCGACCCCCTGATTACAAATCAGGTGCACTACCACTGTGCTAAGCCGGCAGATGGGCTTGGGCGCGCGACCGGCATCGAAACGTCGCGCGGCGCGCTTATAGCGCGGTTAGTCCACGATAACCAGCCCTCGGTTCCCGGCGCCGCGCGCGTCGTTGGCGGCATCGGCGGGCCGTGGCCAGACAACGCGCGGAGGCTCACCGCGCTGCGGCTAGCGCCTGTGGCTGCCACTTTCGATTCGGGCAGCCGCCGACGCGAGGCGCTGACGCAACGGAGCAACAACCGCCAAGTCGGCTAGAACAACGGCGCAATTGGCGTAGCGCCGCGCAAGTCGACGCGGATCGCCGGCGAGACGCCATGCCCATTCCAGACCGTGGTTTCGAAAAACTGCGGGCGCGCGAGTTTGAGTTTCTGCGATAAAGTCCAGGGCAGCCCCGATGCAGATGATGCCGCACGTGACGCCGCTGGAGCGGACACGCTCCGCCAATATTTCCTGCTTTGGCGCGCCAATCCCAATTACGCAAAGTTTGGCGCTTGAACGGCGAATGCGCGCGATGACGGCGTCGGCCTCAGGCCCGTTCGGATCAAAGTTCTGCGACGGCGCATACGTGCCGGAGATATTCAGCCTCCCGCTCGTTCGCTCACAAAGTTTGCTGCCTGCGCGCGTGATGACGTCTGCGGACGTCCCACATACGAAAACGGGCAGCCGATCTCGCGCGGCCGCATCCATCAGCGGCAGGAAAATATCGGCGCCCGTCGTGCGCTCGATAGATTTGTTTTGAAATCGCGCGAGCCATGCGACCGGCGCGCCGTCAGCAGTCACAATCGCCGCATTTCGGTAAGCGACACGAAAGTTTTTTGCGCGGCGAAGTTTGACGATGTGGTCAAGATTCAGAGTGAAAACGGTGAAAGGAGGCGCCGATTTAGCGGCCGACACAATGGTTTCAATGGCGGTCGACAGGTCTGGCGTGGTGATGCCCCAGCCATCAACCCGAGCGAGGACGATGCTAGTTCCATAAGCCATAAGACACAAATTCCTCTGCAATTTTGGACGCCGGCTTCGCGCCGCTGGGCGATTTTTAACTAGCGTCAAATTGTGTCACGCCTACCTGGCTTTCGACATGCTTTTTGTCGCGCATGACACGTCTGCGTTGCGCGCGTAGCAGGTTGACGCGACTTTGATCTGTCTGCGGAAATGTTCAGCAGAAATTGTGACCAGGCCTGCGAAACGCCGCCGAGACTCTGCGGTGGTTGCGCCCGCGAGTATCGCCGATCGAGCCAGGGCAATGCAGTTCAATGACAGCGCAGAAATCGCATGGACGTTGGCGCCGCGTTGTTTTTGCGGGATGCTGGTCTGTGACGATTTCCGTTTGAGGAGGCGTGTAGCGCCGGCTGAAAGACTTGATCCTGCGACCGCTACTTTAAAAGTCAGGCGCCCTAGCGCTGTGCCAAGCCAGTCTCGCTTGGCGACGGAATGGGTGCGCCCGTCGCGCATCAGCCAACTTCATCGACCAATGGCACGGCGCCGATCGCGCGCGGGGAATCGGATGCGGAGACGATCACCGTGAGGCGCGGGCCTGGGCGTCGCTGACGGGCGTCATGGCGACGGAGGGCGGCGCGGTCTCGGGCGTCGCGAAGGCGACCTCGACCGGAGCGCCCGGCGCAGCGGAGGCGCCGCGGGCGCCGCGTTGCGCTTCGTCACGCGGCACGGCGATCAGCGCGATGACCTCGCCCACGGCATTTTCAACGCCGCCGGTCTCTGAAGAGACCGAGCGCACGCGGCCAGCGAGCCACGGTGCGGCGCTGGCGAACGAGGAGGGCAAGCGCACGGTCGCCGGCGCGCCCTCCGTAATGTCGCTCGTCGTCTCACGCGCGATCCTGACACTGACGAGCAAGCCGCCGTCGCCGGGCTGGATGTGCGCCAGGACGTCGCCTTGTTGGACACTGGCGCCGACGGGCGGCGCGACGAAACCTTGTACTGTTCCCGTCACGGGAGACGCGACGACGCCGGCTGCGGCGATGCGTTTGTCGAGGGCGGCTTTGGCTTCCGTCGCTTCGGCAATCAGCGGCTGCAGGCTCTGCAATTCTTCCGCCGCCAATTGCGCGTACTGCTTGCCGGACTGCGACAACAGGGATTCCACTTCGGCGCGGGCGCCCTTCAGCTTGGCGATCTCCGTCTTCAAGCCGCCGATATCGGAGCCGATGCGTACGGACTCGCGTTGCAAATTGCCGACGCGCTGCGGATTTGCGACCGCGCCGCCATTGGATGTGCCGAGCACCGACATCTCGCGCTCATTCTGGTCGCGGTCCTTTTGCAGTTTTACGAGCCGCGCTGCCGCTTCTGCGATGTCACGGTCGATTTGCGGCAGGCGGCGCGACAGCGCCTTTTGTCGATCGGCCCGGGCGGCGCGACGGCCGTCGAACAGCGCGCGTTCGGCGGCGACAATCTTCGCGGTCTCGACGTTCGCGACGTCGATCGAGGCGGGCGGCTCGAACGTGTTCTCGCCGAGTTGCTCGGCGGTGAGGCGCGCTTCCTGGATCGCGTAAGCTTCAAGCCGCGACGTCGCCGTTACGAGGCCGGTGCGCGCATTCGTGTCATCAAGCACCATCAAAGGCTGTCCGGTTTGGACGAAGTCGCCGTCGGAGACCAGGAGTTTCATCACGACGCCGGCGAAGGTCGATGGCACGGCCAGCGCTTCGCTCTCGGCGACAATAATGCCGGTGCGAACCACGGCGGCTGGCCGCGAGACGATCAGGACGCCGAACAGTGTTCCGGCACAGAGCGCTGCGATCGCGCGGACGCCGAATCGCACCCATGGTTCCGTAGCGCTCCAGTCGGTCGGCGTCGCGGCGACGTCGGCATAAGGCGTATGAAGGGCGCCTGGGCGTTTCATCGTTGGGCGACCTTCAGTGGCAGCGCAAGCGACGAGCGCGAACCGATGGCCGTGGTTAGCGCTGCGTCTCCCGTGAATGTCTTGATGACGTCTTCGCGCTTTCCGAACGCGCGCTGGCGGCCGCCGTCGAGCAGCAGCAGCAGATCGACGTCGCCGGCAGCCTGGCCGTCGCGCGAGACGATGACGACGGTCTGGCCGCGCAGCTTCATGCCGTCGAGCGCCGACGACAGTGCGTCGGCGCCGGCGGAGTCGAGGTTGGAACTTGGTTCGTCGAGGATGACGAGCGAGGGATCGCCGTAGAGCGCGCGGGCCAGCGCGATGCGCTGACGCTGGCCGTACGAGAGACCGCTTCCGCCTGGGCCGAGTTCCGTCTCGTAGCCCTTGGGCAGGGCGATGATCATGTCGTGAGCGTGCGCCTGTTTGGCGGCGGCGAATATATTGCGGTCTTTGGCGTCGGGCCGGAAGCGCGCGATGTTGTCAGCGACTGTTCCAGCGAACAGTTCGACGCCTTGCGGCACATAGCCGATATGCCGGCCGAGATCCTCGCTATGCCATTGATCGAGGCGCGAGCCGTCAAGCAAGATCGCGCCGCTCTTAGGCGGGTTCAATCCAGCGATGGCGCGGGCCAGGGTCGACTTACCGGAGCCGCTCGGCCCCAGGATCGCCAGCGACTGTCCGGGCGCCATGGAAAAGGCGACGCCGGTCAATGTGACTGTGCGAGAGTCCTGCGCGGCGATGCGCAGACTCTGGGCTTCGAGCGCGCCCTTCGGATGCGCCAGACTTGATCGGCACGCCTCGGGTGCGGCGTGGCTCAGGACATCCTCAAGTTTGGCGAAGCCGTCCTGCGCCGCGATAACGTCGCGCCAGCAGCCGATCATCTGGGCAATGGGACCTAGAGCGAGGGCGAAAATCAGCGTCGCCGCGATTGCCGCGCCGACGGTGATCACCGATGTCATCGCCAGGTGCGCCGCGAAGGCCAGCATCAGCGCGTGCAGCAGCAGGCGAGCCGTCTTGACCAGAACGGAAGCGCCGCTGAGCCGATCGGCGGCGAGCAGGCGCCAGCTGACAGCTTCGGCGTTGATGTCGTGCCAGTGCGCGCGGAAGGCGCCGGCCATGCCCATCGCCGACAGCGCGTCACTGTTGCGTTGGCCTGCATCGGCCGATGCGTGACTGTCGGCTGTGGCTTCATTTGTCTCGCGCAAAAGACGGCGGACGCGCCGCTGTCCGATCCATGCCAGCGCGACCAGCGCGAGCGCGCTGATTGCGCCGGCTGCACCCAAGCGCCAGTCGATGACGGCGACGGCCGCGAGATAGATCGGCGCCCAGAGGGCGCGGAGCGCAGCGAGCGGCGCTGGCCCTGCAAAGAATTGGCGCACGCCGTCGAATCCGACGAGAGCGCTTGCTTCGCCGGGCGTTGCGGCCGCGCGGCTGAGGCCTGCGGAGAAAACGGAGCTCGCGAGCCGCATTTCGATTTCGGCGCCGACGCGGGCAACGATGCGGGCGCGCGCCAAGTCGAGCAAGCCGATCACGAAATAGATCGTCGCGACGACGGCGGCGAGTGTCGCGAGCAGTTGGGGCGAGCCTGAGGGCAGGGCGCGATCAATGACAAGCATTACGTAGATCGGACCTGCCAGCGTGGCCACCGAGATCACGGCGCTGAAGGCGATCAAGGCGCGGATAGCGCCACGGCTGGCCGCAATTGCGTCCTTAATCTCGCCATCGCGCGGTCCGAGCAAACGCGACATCAGCGCATCGAGCACTCCGCCGAAACGCGGCGCCGCCGTCGGCGCTAGCCCCGCGGCGGCGGGACGGCGAATCGAGGGCGCTACGGCTTGCGGCTTTGATGGCGGCGCTTTGGGACCTGCTTCGGCTTTCGATGTCCACACATGCCGGCGACGGCGCGGCGCATCGGCGGTTTTGGTCGCGGGAGCATCGTCGACTGCGGCGTCGTCAGCGTCGTCCTGAGCCTCATCGGTGTCGACACCGTCGTGGGCCGCTTCGAACTCGTCATCGTCGTCGCGCGCGTCTTCCTGGATCTCGTCCGTCGACGCGAGCATGATGCGCGCGGGCCGCTGTGTCTTCGCAACCTTGGCGACCGGAGGCGCGGGATCCTGCAGTAGATCCTCCAGCCGACGCATCGCCGCTGACATGCGCGCGCTTTCAACATCCAGATCTTGAGGTTTGCGCCGGGCCACGTCGTCAACCGCTCCAGTCGCTGAAATCTGCCTGCATGCGCCGCTAGCGTCCGACCGGCGGTTCGCCATGTCGGCACAACACGACTGATGCTTGAGGAAATCGGGAACCAGAGCCTCGAACCGAGAAAAAGTGGGCCGGTTCGCGAGATTTGTCGAGTACGGACGATATTTTAGCCACAGATGAGTCGCGCTGTGTTGCTGACGAATCGCGCATGTGGCGCTAACGTATGTCAGGCGGTTTCATGGGCCTTGACCGGGTGATAGACTATCGACAAGCGGTCGGCCGAATCGGCAGGCCATGCGGCGACCTTGTCATCCGCCCGGACAGCGGCGCAACTCGGAGCGAAGTCATGCGAATTACATATCTCGCGGCGTTGGCCGTCACCGTGGCGCTGCTCGGGACTGTCGCGCCAAAGTCGGCTGCCGCGTTCGGCTGGAATGATCCCGACAGGTACAACTACAGCTATGAGCCACGCGGCTACTATCCGTACTACAACTCGGGATATTGGGGCCCACCGCGCGTCAAGCGCTATCAGGGCGAGTTGCCACCCTACTTCTCGTCGTGGGGCGCGCCCGACGAACAGTATAGCCATGTCGAGTGGCACCAACGTAACTATGGTCGCCATCGTCTGGGCCATTGGTAGGTTACAGCTCGCTTCGCCGGAATGTTGCCTCGGCGCGTCCTTGACGCAGCCGCGCTCGTACCGTGTTCACGCCCCATTCATGTGGTTTTGACGAGACTTGGTCCCAGGCGGGAACGCTTACGCCCGCTTGTGACTTGATTCATGCAGTCTGCACGAGCGCATCAAGCGCCCCGCGGTCTGCGGCGTCGAAACTTCGGGGAGACCACCATGCTTAAAAAGTTCACTCACGCCTTGATGGCGCTGGTGCTGGCGTTCGGTTTCGCCGCGTCTTCGGCGCATGAAGCCGAGGCGCGTCGCGGCGGCGGTTTGGCGCTCGGCGTCGCCGCCGGCATCATTGGCCTTGGCGTTCTTGGCGCCGCGTCGGCGCATGCCGGCCCGCGATATTATTCGCGCTACGATTATGATGACGGCGACGATTGCTATCGAGGACCGCGGCGCTGCCACTGGGTGGGCCGCCGCTGCTTTGACAACGACTATGGCGATACGGTCTGCCGCGGTGGCCGCTACCTCTGCGAACGGCCGACGATCTGCGAATAAGCGATATCGGCCTGCTCGCTCATCGCCGGCGCTGCACCCTCCAGGCGCCGGCGTTTTTCATGGGCGTCGCGCTAGTGCGGCGGCATGAAGTGCTATTGCCGCGGCGTTCGACACGTTCAGGCTCGCGATCGGCCCGTCGGTGGTGATGCGTGCGAGCACGTCGCAGGTCGTCTGCGTCAGTTCGCGTAGGCCCTTGCCTTCGGCGCCCATCACCAACGCCGTCGGGCGCGACCAGTCGAGCGCTTCGAGGCGCTGCTCCGCATCGCCGTCGAGGCCGACTAGGGTGAAACCCACTGCTTTCAAATTTTCAAGAGCGCGCGTCAGGTTCTGCACCCGGGCGACGGGCACGAGTTCGAGCGCACCTGACGCGGACTTCGCCAGGGCGCCATTCAGCGGCGGCGAATGTCTCCGCGTCATGATGAGACCGGCCGCTCCGAACGCTGCAGCCGAGCGCAAGACGGCGCCGACGTTGTGGGGATCCGTCACGTGATCGAGGACGATCAGCGGCCGGCCACGAGCCGACTCGCACAAACTTGCGAACTCGGGCTCGGGCAGCTCTTCCGTTTCTAGCATCACGCCCTGGTGCACGGCGTCGGCGCCGAGGATCCTGTCTAGATCGCGTGGCGACGATCGCTCGACATCGTGCGTCAATGCGCCGAGCGCCTCGATCAGGCGCCGTTCGGCGTTCTCGGTGGCGACGAGGCGGAGGATCTTGCGTGCTGGATTGCGCAGCGCGGCTTCGACCGCGTGCACGCCGTAGAGCCGCAAAGGCGCGTCGGCGTCGCGATCCGGCAGCGGCCCAAGCACGCGCTCACGCTCTTCGCGCTCGGCGCGGCGCCGCGCGGCGAATTCGGCGTCGGTTTTGGGCGGCGACGGTCCCTTGACGCGCGCTAATTTTCTATCGGTTGGTTTCGGCAGCTGTGGATCCCCTTGCGATGCGGCGTTCTGCGGGCAAAACGCGCGGGACCTTGCCGCTTTTCCGATTGACAGGGAAGGGGCCGTTCAACATAACGCAGGCCAAGGCCCTGCCCTCTTCGGCAGGGCGCTTTCGTTTGGGCCGCGCGCGGATTTGCGCTGGGTCCTGGCGGTCCGGAGAGGTGCCCGAGTGGTTAAAGGGGACGGACTGTAAATCCGTTGGCTTCGCCTACGCTGGTTCGAAACCAGCCCTCTCCACCAACCGCTTCGTCGATCTTCGTAACCCGTCCGCTTCACGCCACCGGCCAGCCGGCGGCGATGTATTTCTTGAACCACGCCGTGAATCGTTCCGGGCGCTCGGCGGCTTCGCGCGTGATCCAGTCGAGCGGCGCCCACGCGTAGCCGTCGCACTCGGCTGGATTGGGGCAGAGCGCGCCAGCGTGTTCGCCGCGGAACACGTGCACGAGTTCGTGCTCGATGAGATCGGAGTCGAGCTCGGCGCGGTACGTGAAGGGACCGAGCGGCGTCAATGCAGCGTCAATGCCCATCTCTTCGCGGAGCCGCCGCACCGCCGCGTCGAGCGCAGCTTCGCCGGGGCGCGGATGGCCGCAGCACGCGTTGGTCCATAGTCCGCCCGAATGATATTTGCTGATGGCGCGCTGCTGCAGCAGCATGAGGCCAGAGTCATCCCAGATCATGACCGAAAAGGCGCGATGCAACACGCCGCGCCGGTGCGCGGACAGCTTTTCCTCGCGACCGATCTCGCGATCCTCGGCGTCGACAAGGATCACCTGTTCAGGTGCGGACGGCATCTCTTGCGGAGTTAACGTCAATGAGCGGGGATAAGTCCATGAGGTGGGCGGAGTTGGCGAACACCTTACGCCGGACGGGCGGCGCGGCGCTAGAGAAATGCGCCGAATGGCGAAGGGAACCGCCCGCGCCCTCGCGCAAAAAGAGGCGCTCAAAATAAACTTATCCCCGCATCACACGGCGGCATTACACTTCAGCCAGAATGGAAAAACGGTTTGGAGACGCACGAGAAATGCAGCGCAGCGCCGATGCCGAGGTTAAGCCCCCTTCGTTCCGCGAGGCGGTCGGCGCGTTCGCGCGCATCGGCGTTTTGAGCTTCGGCGGGCCGACGGCGCAGATCGCGCTGATGCATCGCGTGCTGGTGGATGAGAAGAAGTGGCTGAATGAAAGCCAATACTTGAATGCGCTGAGTTTCTGCATGCTACTGCCGGGGCCCGAAGCCATGCAGCTTGCGACCTATGCCGGATGGCGCTTGCATGGCCTCAAAGGCGGGCTGGCGGCGGGGCTGCTTTTCGTACTGCCTGGCGCAGTGATCGTGCTGGCGTTGTCGATGATCTACGCCGCCTTCGGCAATGTGCCGCTGGTCGAAGCCATTTTTCTCGGCGTCAAGGCGGCGGTGGTCGTCATCGTCATCGAGGCGCTGTTGCGCATCTCGAAACGCGCATTGAAATTGCCGGAGCACTGGATCATCGCGGTGCTGGCATTCGTCGGCATCTTCTTTTTCACCTTGCCGTTTCCGCTCATCGTTGCTGCGGCGGCGCTGTTCGGATTTCTTCGAGCGCGCGATGACGGCTTAGGCGCCGGCGTGACGCTCGGATCTGCGCACGCGAGCGACATGCTGAAAACCGTCGCGCTCTGGCTTGCGGTCTGGATCGCGCCGCTCGCGCTCATCGCCGCGGCATTCGGATCCGAGCACGTGCTGGCGCAACTCGGCTGGTTCTTTTCCAAGCTCGCCGTGGTGACGTTCGGCGGCGCCTACGCAGTGCTCGCCTACATGGGGCAGGACGTCGTCACGCGTTACGGATGGCTCGAAGCCGGGCAGATGATGGACGGGCTCGGTCTCGCCGAGACGACTCCCGGGCCGCTGATCCTCGTCACCGAGTTCGTGGGCTATCTGGCAGCGTACCGGCACGGCGGCGGGGCGCCAGTGCTAATGGGACTGCTCGGCGCGTTCACGGCGCTATGGGCTACATTCGCGCCCTGCTTCCTTTGGATTTTTGCCGGCGCGCCGTACATCGAATGGATCAACGGCCAGCCGAAACTCAAAGGCGCACTGTCTGCGATCACGGCGGCGGTTGTCGGCGTGATCCTCAATCTCGCCGTGTGGTTCGCGCTGCACGTTTTCTTCGGGACCGTGACGTCGACCGAAGCCGGGCCGCTGAAGTTGTGGCTGCCGGACCTCGCGACGCTGAATTGGAAGGTGATTGCACTAGCGGCGTTGAGCGGCTGGATGTTGCTCGCCAAACAGTGGAGCATTCCGGCTGTGCTCGCCGTCTCGGCTGCGCTCGCGGTTGCCATGAGCCTGACGCCATTTTGATCTGCGCGCGGTAGCGCAACCCCTACGGCGCGGGCGGGCGAGATCTGCGCGACGGTCTGACAAGGCTGTGTAGCGGCACGCATATTGGGCTAACTGCAAAATGGGATGGGGCTAAGTTACGGCGATGTTTGAATGCTGACGGACATTCGAAATGCCCGACGACTATCTTTGAAGTCGTGATCGCTAGAAGCTGCTCCGCGCCGGGCACGGCCGCCTTGCGCAAAGTTGGTGAATGGGCCAATAACTTTGGCATCAAGCGGGTGTAGCTCAATGGTAGAGCAGCAGCCTTCCAAGCTGAATACGAGGGTTCGATTCCCTTCACCCGCTCCAATTTCTGCCGCTGTAGTGCGTTAGCTCAAGTTTTCGGCCGTCACAGCACAACGCCCATCTTTGAGGCTGCCAACATGCTCGTCGTCACCACCAATGATTTGCCGGGGCACCGCGTCGTGCGCACGCTCGGCATGGTGCGCGGGCTCACCGTTCGCTCGCGCTCCGTCGTCGGCAACATCGGGGCGGCGATCCAGATTTTTTTTGGCGGCAACATCTCGGTCTACACAAAGCTTGCCGAACAGACTCGCCAGGAAGCCTTCGACCTCTTAGTGCAACATGCCCGCGAGATGGGCGCCAACGCCGTGATCGCCATGCGCTATGACGCCAACGAAATCGCAGCCGCCGTTACAGAAGTACTTGCCTACGGCACCGCCGTCGTCGTGGAACCGGATAGCGGGCGGGCCGTTGATGCCGGGCCGTGGGCCGGCAACCCGCCCGGGATCGCGCGCTAGGTTAAAAAAGCGCGACCCCCTACTGACAAGGCGGGAACAATGGTCTAATGAGACCCTCCCCGGATGAGGCAAGCCCGGAGATCGGCGTACACCTCGCGCCGTGTCATAGGGGTGTAGCTCAATTGGTAGAGCGTCGGTCTCCAAAACCGAAGGTCGGGGGTTCGAGACCCTCCGCCCCTGCCAGTTTCACTGGCCGGCCTCGTTACGGGAATTGACCTGCCGACCGGCCCCGATTAACCATTGGGCGCTGTGTGCGGCGGGTTGTCGCATTTGTGCTTCGGAAAGCAGTTTGATGGCGAAGTTCAGCCCCGTAACGTTTATTCAAGAAGTCAGGCAAGAAGTCTCCAAGGTTACCTGGCCGACGTGGAAAGAGGTTTGGATCACGACCTTGATGGTTCTCATCATGGTCGCGCTCGCCTCTGTTTTCTTTTTGCTGGTTGATCAGGCTCTGAGCTGGATCGTGCGCCTCGTTCTTGGCTTTGGCAGCTGAGAACTCGAGGCAGAGGGCGCAATACGCAATGAACGTCGCTGAGACGAGCCACGAGAAAAAGGCGGCAGCTGGCGCGCGCTGGTACATCGTGCACGCCTATACGAACTTCGAACGCAAGGTGGCCGACGCCATCCGCGAGCGCGCGAAAGCGGGTGGTCTCGACCACCTGTTTGAAGACATCGTCGTGCCGACCGAAGACGTCGTCGAAGTCAAGCGCGGCCGAAAGATTTCTACCGAGCGCAAGTTTTTGCCCGGCTACGTGCTGGTCAAAATGAAAATGACGGACGCCGCTTTCGTCATGATCAAGAATACGCCGAAAGTGACGGGCTTCCTCGGCGCCGACAACAAGCCCATGCCGATCCCGGAAGACGAGGCGATGCGCATCCTTCATCAAGTGAAGGAAGGCGTCGAACGTCCGAAGCCGACGATCACCTTCGAGGTCGGCGAGAACGTGAAAGTCGCGGACGGTCCGTTCGCGTCGTTCACTGGCGTGGTCGAGGAAGTCGACGAAGAGCGCAGCCGCGTCAAGGTCGCGGTTTCGATCTTCGGACGTCCGACGCCCGTCGAACTGGAGTTCTCACAAGTCGAGAAGGTCCCAACCTGAACGGCGATTTGAAGAACTGAACGAATACCGGCGGGTGACCGCCGGCAGCGTGGTTTCGAGCGACGAATTCGAAACCGCAGACATGCGGGAGGGCGCGCTGGCCGAGCAATCGGCCGCAAACCCGCTAGACCGCTAACCCTTGGTTCGACGCCGCATGTTGGCGCACGAGCCGCAACCGCTAGAAGGGGAACTTATGGCGAAGAAAGTCGACGGCTTCATCAACCTCCAAGTCCCGGCCGGCGCGGCGAATCCGTCGCCCCCGATCGGACCCGCGCTCGGCCAGCGCGGCGTCAACATCATGGAGTTCTGCAAATCCTTCAACGCCAAGACGAAGGATCTCGAGCAGGGCACGCCCATTCCGGTGAAGATCACGGTTTACTCGGACCGCTCCTTCACCTTCGAGATGCGACAGCCGCCCGCGACGTTTCTGATCAAGAAGGCCGCCGGCCTGAAGCCGACCGGCAAGGGCGGCTCGGGCTCGAAAGAGCCGGGGCGCGTCGTCGCCGGAGAGGTGACGTTCGCGCAGCTGAAAGACATCGCCAAGCTGAAGCTCAAGGACATGAATACGTCCGATATTGACGCCGCGGCGCGCACGCTTGCAGGCAGCGCGCGGTCGATGGGCCTCAAGGTGGTGGAGTAATCCGATGGCCGACAAGAAAGCGAACGTGACCACCGAGCAGATCAAAGCGACACGCCTCGCGGGCGGCAAGCGCATGGTCGAAGTGACGAAAGGGCTTGCGGCTGGCAAGTCCTATGCGATCGACGAAGCGGTGAAAATCGTCAAGTCTCGCGCGAAAGCGAAGTTCGACGAGACGATCGAGGTCGCCGTCAATCTCGGCGTCGATCCCAAGCATGCGGATCAAATGGTGCGCGGCGTGTGCAATCTGCCGAACGGCTCGGGCCGCTCAGCGCGCGTCGCCGTGTTCGCCAAGGGCGCCAAGGCGGAAGAAGCGAAGGCTGCCGGAGCCGATATCGTCGGCGCGGAAGACCTGGTCGAGATCGTGTCGAAAGGCACCATCAACTTCGATCGCTGCATCGCGACGCCGGACATGATGGGCCTCGTCGGTCGTCTCGGTAAGGTGCTTGGCCCGCGCGGACTGATGCCCAACCCGCGCGTCGGCACGGTGACCATGGACGTCACCAACGCAGTCAAGGGCGCGAAGGGCGGCTCGGTGGAGTTCCGTGTCGAGAAAGCCGGCATCGTGCACGCCGGCGTCGGCAAGGCGAGCTTCACAGAAAATGCGCTCGCCGAGAACATCAAGGCGTTCGTCGACGCCGTGGTGAAGGCGAAGCCGCCGG
>JBJXHD010000022.1:0-14625 GCA_046160845.1 Hyphomicrobium sp. | reverse complement strand
GTGAAGAAGTAGACGCCGAGCCCGATCGTGAACACGAGCCAACCCCAAAGCACGTGTTCGAACCACACCGTCCAGAATGAGCGCGTGCGTTCATAGCGCCACGCGAACAGCATCCCGACAACAAAGGTCCCACCGACCGCAATCCAGTTGCGAAACAGCAGGTGCCCGAGGCCGAAAACCAGGCCACTGACAAAAATCAGCTTCCATCGGTTGCGAAACAGCGGCCCATAACGATGAAAGAAGAAGACGCGATAAACGAACTCCTGCGCCAGCACGGACGTGAACGGGTAGAGCGTCATGATCTTCAGCCATTTGCCAGGCCGCTCAGCCGCGAGCGCAAACAGCTTCTCGGGCATGGCGAGAGCGACGAGCCCCGCCACAACCAACGCGCCGACGGCGAAAACCATAAAGATAGACTTGAGCGTCGACATCGACGGCCCACGCAGCAGTTCGCGCTTCAATCGGAACGAGGGATCGAGAAACAGAAAGACCATGATCCCGATGAGGACCGGCGGCAGGGCGTAGAACAAAGGAACGTTCCAAGTGTAGACGGCGTGGCGCATGGCCAGCGGCGCGACGACGAAGATCGCGCCGATTTCGACGATCAGGCGCAGCCGCCGGTGCGGCGAGGGCGCGGCGACGTCCGGCGGGCGCGGCAACGATCCGCCAGCGGCAAAACCGTCGAGCCGGTCGATCACGCGCTCGCCCGGCTCCATAGGTTTACGCGCCCTCCGGCGCGGGACCGACGAGGCCCGGAAGCATCTCCACCCGGCGGCGCCAGCGCGTGAGGATTTCATCAGCGATCGCCGACGCGGAATCGAGCGGCGCGTAGCTCCAGGATTCGAACGGAGCGCTGCCCTCGGGCAACAACCGCGACGCGCCATAGGCTTCGAGCGCCGCATGGAAGCGATCGAATTTTGCCGAAGCGCCCGCCGGTCGGAAAACGTAAATCGGCCGACCTGTGGCGGCGGCCTCGCACGCCATGTTGACGCTGTCGGCGGTGACGAGGAAGGCGTCGGCGGCGGCAAGGAAATGCGAATAGGGATTGGCGCCCTCGCCGGTGAAGACGACGCGCGGCGCGTCGACCGCCGCGCGCATGACTGCGTCGAGGAGTTCGGGCGGCGTACGGCGCGACGGCGTGATCATCAGGCTGGCGCCGCTGCGCGCCATGGCGCCGACGGCCGCCGCCAGCCGCTGCGCGTCATCAGGCCCATAACGGTAGTCGCGATTCGGCCCGCCGATCAGCACGGCAACGCGCGGTTGCGGCAGCGCCGCGATTGCTTCCGGCAGATCTGCTCGCAGGGCGTCGAGCCGCGCACGCGAATAGACGTGCGGCGACGTCAGCGTCGACATGACATTGACCCCGCGACGGCGATCATGTTCCGGCACCCAGATCAGGTCGGCGCTGTTCGCTGCCGTGCGCGGATCGAGCAGGATGACCGTGAACGTCGCGGGCCCAGCCTTGCGCTTCAGCGCGCGGATGTACGGGATGGTCGTGCGGCCCGTCGCCAGCGCGACCGCCGGCCAGGGCGGCGCGAACGGCGAACCGGCGGCGCCGATACGCTCCCTCCGCGCCACGGGCCCCCAGGGCGCGACCGCCTTGTATAGCCCGCTCGGAGTGACGCGCTTGATAACGGCGTTGAGGCCTAGCGCAGCAGCGACCCCCAGGCACTGCGCCTCGTGGCCCGCCTTGCCGTCGGAAATGATCCAGGCCGTCCGCCCAGCAAGCGCCGGCGCCGCGGAGGGCGATGCAGGTCGAAGCGTCATGCGGCTGTTGTGCAGTCCTGCTGGGGCACTGTCGAGATTCGCCAACTGTGAATGGTTTCCCGTGCTGCGCAATAAACGAATCAACTGATCTCAGGATACATTCCTGTTATTACACGAGCGACCCCGAGCCGCGAGGACCGACCTTGGCCATCGAATTGGACGCCGCCGATTGGCGCATCCTGAAGGAATTGCAGGCCGACGGCCGCATTACCAACGTGGCGCTTGCGGCCAAGATCGGGCTGTCGGCTCCTCCGTGCCTGCGGCGCGTGCGTGCGCTCGAAGAAGCCGGGCTCATCACCGGCTACGCGGCCATCATCGACGAGCAAGCGATCGGCTTCGCCTTGACGGCGTTTGCGATGGTCCGCTTGCACAATCAGGCCGAGGCCGACCTGCGTGCCTTCGAGAACCGCGTCCTTGCCTGGCCCGAAGTCCGCGAAGCCTACATGCTGTCGGGCGAGAGCGACTTTATGTTGAAATGCGTGTCGCGCGATCTCGGCGCATTTCAGCGCTTCGTGCTCGACGAACTGACGGCCTCGCCGAACGTCGCCAGCGTCAAGACGTACTTCACGATACGCCGCGCCAAACGCGAGCCCGGCGCGCCAATAACGGCGTCTGCGCCGTCGGCGACTTAGCCGACTCCGCCGCTACTTCCACTCGACCTTCAGCACTTCGAAGCTGCGCGAACCCTTCGGCGTCGTCACATCGGCGACCTCGCCCTTTGTCTTGCCGATCAGCGCGCGGGCGATCGGCGAAGAAATCGAGATCTTGCCCTCGCGCAAATTGGCTTCGGGGTCGCCGACAATCATATATTTGACCTTGTCGCCGGAATCTTCATCCGTCAGCGTCACCGTCGCGCCGAACTTGACCGTGTCACCCGACAGTTTCGACGTGTCGATGACTTCCGCACGGCTGATCTTGTCTTCGAGCTCGGCGACGCGGGCTTCGTTCATGCCCTGCTGTTCCTTCGCGGCGTGATACTCGGCGTTCTCGGAGAGATCGCCGTGGGCGCGAGCTTCCGAAATGGCCGCGATAATGCGCGGACGCTCAACCGACTTCAGACGCTGCAACTCCAATTCCAGGCTCTGGAAGCCCGCTACCGTCAGCGGCACCCGTTCCATCGACATCTCCAACGTCTCCTTGAATTCGCGGTTCGCGGCGAATTCTCGCGCTCAACACGCGCGCACTTCAAAAAACCATGTACGGAAGGGAAGCCGCCATTCAAGCGCGGCGCGCAGACAACGCCGCGCCGCTCAACTCAACGGTGAGCGAACCCCTGCAACGGGGTCACCTGAAGCGTATCGGATTTCAGCGCTTTGATAGCCCGCGTCACCGCAACAGCCCCCGCCAAAGTAGTATAATAGGGCACGTGATGGTGCAAGGCCGTCCGGCGGATGTCCTTGCTGTCGGCCAGCGCTTTGGACCCTTCGGTGGTATTGAAAACCAGGGCGACATCGCCGTTCTTGATGGCGTCGACGACGTGCGGGCGCCCTTCCAAAACCTTGTTGACGGCGTCGCAAACGATGCCGTTGGCTTCGAGGTGCCGTTTCGTGCCGCGGGTGGCGATGACCTTGAACCCCATGTCGGCAAGCTCTTTGACCGGCGCAACGATGCGCGCCTTGTCGTTCTCCTTGACGGAAACGAACACCGTGCCCCCGGCCGGGAGTTTTTGCCCGGCGCCCATCTGGCTCTTGCCGAAAGCCATGGCGAAATCGCGATCGATGCCCATGACTTCGCCGGTCGAGCGCATTTCAGGTCCAAGGATCGGATCGACGCCGAGGAAACGCGCGAATGGGAAAACGGCTTCCTTTACCGCAATATGATCGTAATCAGGTTTTTTGAGATTGAAGGATTTGAGCGTCCGGCCACCCATAATCTCGGCGGCGATCGCGGCGATCGGCAGGCCGACGACCTTGGCGACGAACGGCACCGTGCGCGACGCGCGCGGATTAACCTCGAGAATGTAGACGCGCCCGTCCTTGATGGCGAACTGAACGTTCATCAATCCGACCACGTTCAAGGCGAGAGCCAGCTCGCGCGTCTGGCGCTCCAACTCGGCGATCGTCGCGGCGGAGAGCGAGTAGGGCGGCAGCGAACAGGCGCTGTCGCCGGAATGGATGCCCGCCTCCTCGATATGCTCCATGATGCCGGCGACGAAGGTGTCGCGGCCGTCGGAGAGGCAGTCGACGTCGACCTCCACCGCGTCAGTCAGATAACTGTCGATCAGCAGCGGGCGCTTCGCTGAGACGACAAGCTCGGACGGGCTGTCGAGCGTCGCCGAGAGCCGCGTAATGTAGCGGTCGATCTCGCCGCCATCGTGCACGATCTCCATCGCACGCCCGCCCAGCACGTAGCTTGGACGAATGACGACGGGGTAGCCGATGGCGTCGGCGGCAGCGCGGGCTTCCCCCGGCGTCTTGGCGATGCCGCTCCTGGGCTGAGAGAGCTTCAGCTTGTCGATCAGCGCCTTGAAGCGATCGCGATCTTCGGCGAGATCGATGGCGTCGGGCGACGTGCCGAGGATCGGCACGCCGGCCGCTTCGAGTGCGCTCGCGAGCTTGAGCGGCGTCTGACCGCCGAATTGCACGATGACGCCCTTGAGCTTGCCATTGGCGCTTTCGGCGCGGATGATCTCCAACACGTCTTCCGCCGTCAGCGGCTCGAAGTACAACCGGTCCGACGTGTCGTAGTCGGTCGAGACAGTCTCCGGGTTGCAGTTGATCATGATCGTTTCAAAGCCCGCCTTCGTCAGCGCAAAGCAGGCGTGGCAGCAGCAATAGTCGAATTCGATGCCTTGGCCGATGCGGTTCGGCCCGCCGCCGAGAATGACGATCTTCTCCTTGTCTGTCGGCGCGACTTCGCAGACCGGCGCGTCGAACAAACCTGATTCATAGGTCGAATACATGTAGGCGGTGGGCGCGGCGAACTCGGCGGCGCAGGTGTCGATGCGCTTGTAGACCGGCACGACACCGAAGGCTTGGCGTTGGGCGCACACGTCGGCTTCGCTCGTCTTGGCGAGTTTGGCCAAGCGCGCGTCGGAGAAGCCCATGGTCTTGAGGCTGCGCCACTGCTGCGCCGAATTCGGCAGGCCGTGGGCGACGACGCGGGCTTCCTCGTCGACGATTCCGCGAATCTGATCGAGGAACCACGAATCGATCTTTGAATATTGGTGGATTTCGTCCTGGTCGAATCCATGACGGAAGGCCTGCGCGACTTTGAGCAGCCTGTCGAACGTCGGGCGCGACACCGCGGCGCGCACCACGTTCTTATCGTCGCCCTGCCCGAGACCCTTGAGCGCCACGTCGTCGAAACCGGACAGCCCCGTCTCCATGGAGCGGAGCGCCTTCTGCAGACTCTCCTGGAACGTCCGGCCGATAGCCATGGCTTCGCCCACCGACTTCATCGCCGTGGTGAGCGTCGAATCGGCCCCCGGGAATTTCTCGAAGGCGAAACGCGGGATTTTCGTCACCACGTAGTCGATCGTCGGCTCGAACGACGCCGGCGTCGCGCCGCCGGTGATGTCGTTCTGGATTTCGTCGAGCGTGTAGCCGACGGCGAGCTTGGCCGCGACCTTGGCGATCGGGAATCCCGTCGCCTTGGACGCAAGCGCAGACGAGCGCGACACCCGCGGGTTCATCTCGATGACGACGAGACGCCCGTCCGCCGGATTGACGGCGAATTGCACGTTCGAGCCGCCCGTCTCGACGCCAATCTCGCGCAGCACCGCGATCGACGCGTCGCGCATGATCTGGAATTCCTTGTCGGTCAGCGTCAGCGCCGGCGCCACGGTGATGGAGTCGCCGGTGTGAACGCCCATCGGATCGACGTTCTCAATGGAGCAGACGATGATGCAGTTGTCCGCCTTGTCGCGAACAACCTCCATCTCGTATTCTTTCCACCCTAGAAGGCTCTCGTCGACGAGGATCTGGCCGACGGGCGAGGCGTCGATGCCCGATCGCGCGATCAACTCGAATTCCTCGCGATTGTAGGCGACGCCGCCGCCGGTGCCGCCGAGCGTGAACGCCGGTCGGATGATCGCCGGCAAGCCGATCGTATCGAGCGCAACCATAGCCTCGGCGAATCCCACGGCGCGGTCGTAGCCGACGATATGGCCCGCAGCGTTGCGAATGGGAGTCGAGGACGCGATCGCCGCCCGCGGGCTTTCAAGCCCGATGCGCTCCATGGCCTCGCGGAACAGCTTGCGGTCTTCCGCCTTGTCGATGGCCTCGGCCTTTGCGCCGATGAGCTCGACGCCGTGTTCGGCGAGCACGCCCATCTCGTCCAGCGCCAACGCCGTGTTCAGCGCCGTCTGCCCGCCCATCGTCGGAAGTATCGCGTCCGGCTTTTCCTTGGCGATGATCTTGGCGACGACTTCCGGCGTGATCGGCTCGATGTAGGTCGCGTCCGCGAGATCCGGGTCGGTCATGATCGTCGCCGGATTGGAATTGACCAGGACGATCCGGTAGCCCTCGGCCTTCAGTGCTTTGCACGCCTGCGTGCCCGAATAGTCGAATTCGCACGCCTGGCCGATGACGATCGGGCCAGCGCCGATGATCATAATGGATTTGATGTCTGTGCGTTTGGGCATGGGACCGGCTTTTATGGCCGAACCGCCCGTTTGGCTATAGGCGACGGCCAAACCGAGTGTCGCCGCCAACGCGCCGAACGCCGCAGTCACACACTGTGTGACACGACTTTAGCCAGCTAGCAGGGTCCTGGACGCTCTAGGGCTTGGCGACGGCCCTCGGTGGCTCAATCTTCATGTCGAGAGGAAAAGCGTAGCTCGCCTTGAATAATGGCTTAGTTTCGCGCCCGGGCGCGATCAGGGCGTTCGACACGGGCAGACCCGTCGTCGGATCGACATAGAACATGCGGAAGGTCTCGTTCTTGGGCGCGGTCGAATCTTTCGCAGGTTCGTCTTCAAGTTTGTAGGAGAGCACATCGCGGCCGTCGAACGTGGTGCGGCCCTTGCAGCTGTAATTGCCGACGTCGACCTGCTGATCGACGACCGACTGCTGCATCTGCGTCCTGAGATCGGTCACGGTCGCCTCGGGCAAGGGCTTCCAATCTTCCTCGCCCGTTCGCGACCATCCTTCGTTGCCAACGAGAATCATTTCGGACTTGTGGTTGGCGAGCTTGATCTCGACCTTCTGGTGCATCCGGTCGGGCAGGACGTAGTCGACCTCCATGGCGGTCGGACCTTGTTCGGTGATCATGGTCGTCGTCATGCGGAACCACGACGACTTGCGCAACTTCTGCAGCGCGTTCGCAACCTCCTCGCGGCACGGATTTGCGTTGGCCTTAGCCTCGCCGGCCGGCGCAGGAGGCGCGGGCTGGGCTTGGGCTGTCGCCGATGCGGCGGCGCCTGCAAGTGTGACCAGAGCAAAAAACAAGCGACGCATGAGGGTCAGTCCTTGAGCTTCTTCGCGGCGAGACGCGCAGGATTTGGCATAATCAGTTAGCTTTTTGTACCGGCGCGCCGGCAGGCGCAACGATTTCGATATCGGAAGGATACGAATAGGTCGCCTTCAGAACCGGCTCACCCGCGCCGCTGCGGGCCGCGACGATATTGAATGCCGGGAGGCTGCTGGCAGGGTCAATGTAGACCGTGCGCGCCAAACTCTCGGGCGTGTTTTTTGCGGCGTCGGCGTCGAGCGTCCGATACGCGATGAGGTCCTTGCCTTCGAGGCTTGCCTTGCCGAGGCATTCGAACGCGCCGAGATTCTGCGGCGCTCGGCCGACGGCCGCTTGAACCTCAGAAATGATCGACTGCGTGAACTGCGGTAACAGTTCTTCAAAGGCGCCGTCCGAGCCGGCGAAGGCGCGATCGCCAATAAGGATCGTCTGCTGTTCGCCGGGCATGTTCGCGCCGATCACCGTTTGCCGCATCCGGTTCGGCGGCATGTAGTCGACCGTCATTTGTACTGGACCATCGGCCGTCGGCTGGGTCATGGCGACGCGAAACGCCTTCGAAGCGCGCTGCTTTTCAAACGCCGCGAGCACGTCGGCCGTGCAGTCCGCGGCGGTAGCGGGACTGGCGAGCGCGACCGCCAGGGCGGCGAGCGGAAAGCGAAACATAGAAATCCTCCGGAGGTGCGTTTTTCCCGGTCTTATACGCGGCATTTGCGCGCCGTCGATCTTAAAGTTCAGCAAGGTTGAGAGGGCCCGTTCAACCAGCTTTCTTCGCTTTTATCCCCTCGCACGGGTCGCCGCGGTCGGCGCGAGGCGTGAAGATGATGTAGTCGGCGGCCGGGTTGCCGTCGGGATCGCGCGGCGCATATGTCTCGGGGTCGTTCTGACCGTCCTCGACCTCGATCAGCAGGACCGAGACGACCTTTTTGTCCGGCGCGCGTTGGTGGATATACCAAGGTACGCCGCGGTCGGTGCGGACATGGCCGTTTCCGGCAATGAGAACAGCCGAGCCGTGCTTCTCGGCGGCATTGAGCGCAACGTCGGCAAGATGCGCGTCGCGATAACGCTGCGCGAAGGCCATGCCGCCGAACGCCGACTTCGGCATCGCGCCGCAATGAGCTGCTTCGATCTCGGCGAGCGAGGCATCGTCAAGTTTAGGGTCGAGCGGCGTGTCGATGCCGAGGCGAGTGCGCGTCTCTGCGGCAAGCGCATTCGCGCCCTCCTTGGCGGCCTTCATCATGGCGTCGCGCGGGACGTCACCGGCGTAAATCGCATGCTTTCCGTCGAGCGCCGCCTGGAGCAGCGCGTCGTAATCGTATTTCGCCCAGCCGCCCTTGTCCCATTCGACAGCTCGCTTGAATTCGGAGAGCGTCGCGACTGCGGCGTCGGTCGTCTGCAATTCGGCGAAGCGATCGAGACCCGATTGTTGAGCGGATGTAAGTTGCTCGAACACGAGCGCGGGCGGATCGCCGGATTTATCAGTCAACTCGGCGATGAGCTTGGCGCGCAAAGAATGTTGGGCGGCGTTGTCATGCATTTCGCCAAGCAGCACGACGCCGCCCGACGAAAGCGCTTGAGTAAGGTCGCCGGAGAGAGCCATCCAAGTATCGGCGCCGCATGAAGTTTCATCGCGCGGCATCCGCACGCGGGCTGTTGGGACGATCTGACCGCAGAGAGGATGGTTGCACGGCGCCGCGGCCGACTCGAGCGCCAGCAGAAACGGTCCGCGCACGTATTTGCACGCACCGGCGGGGATCGCGGCGTACAGCAAGGCAAGAAGCGTCAGAGCGAAACGCGACAAGGTTTTTCGGCTCCACGTCTCTGCGGCGAGCTTCAGCGTTCCCGCTTCGCCGGCTCGCCCCGCGTCTCGCGCATCATGTTGACGAAACGTGTGAAGAGATAATGGCTGTCCTGCGGACCGGGCGACGCTTCTGGGTGGTGCTGCACCGAAAACACCGGTTTGCCTTCGAGCGCGAGGCCGCAGTTCGAGCCGTCGAACAGCGACACATGCGTTTCGACGACGCCCCTCGGCAGGCTGGCGCGATCGACAGCGAAGCCGTGGTTCATCGAGACGATTTCGACCTTGTTGGTGGTGAAATCCTTCACCGGATGGTTCGCGCCGTGATGGCCCTGATGCATCTTCGTCGTCTTGGCGCCGAGCGCGAGGCCGAGCATCTGATGGCCGAGGCAGATGCCGAAAACGGGCTTTCCACTGTCGACGAGCTTTTTGATCTCGGGCACCGCGTATTTGCCCGTCGCCGCCGGATCGCCGGGGCCGTTCGACAGAAACACGCCGTCAGGGTTGCGCGCCAGTACGTCTTCCGCCTTAGCCGTCGCCGGCAGCACCGTCACTTTGCAGCCCGCGCTCGCGAGGCAGCGCAGGATGTTGCGTTTCAGACCGTAGTCGATGGCGACGACATGAAAGTCGGGGTTCTCATTGCGCGCATAACCCTTGTCCCAAACCCAGCGCTGCTCGTCCCAAGAATAACTTTGGCCGCTCGTCACGTCCGGCACGAGATCGAGACCGAGCAAGCCGGGCCACGCTTTCGCCTCGGCCTTCAAGGCGTCGAGGTCGAAGCGGGCGGACGGGTCATGCGCGATCACACCGTTCGGCATGCCCTTTTCGCGGATGCGCGCGGTCAGCGCCCGCGTATCGACGCCGGAGATCGCCACGATGCCGCGCGCCTTTAACCAGTGATCGAGGTGCTCGGCGGCGCGATAGTTCGACGGCGCCGTGATGTCGGCGCGCAGGACGCAGCCGCGCACGCCCGAGCGCGCCGCCAGGTTCGACGTCTCGGTGTCTTCGCTGTTGGCGCCGACGTTGCCAATGTGCGGGAAAGTGAACGTAATGATCTGGCCGGCATACGACGGATCGGTGAGGATTTCCTGATAGCCGGTGATCGCGGTGTTGAAACACACTTCGCCCACTGCCGATCCCGTCGCGCCGAGACCGACGCCGGAGATGACCGAGCCGTCGTCGAGAACGAGCCGCGCCGTCTGAGGCGTATCGGTCCATGGCTTCGGCGCTGTCATGATCGATCCGTTGGGAAAAGCGCGCGGAACCTAGGGGAACGCTCCCGCAAGGTCAATTGTTCGCCCGCGTCACAGGAGTCGCGGGCCGCCACGACTTGCAGCGGCGCCGCGCGACGCCTAAAGAGCGGTCACCACGACGAGGAGACCCAAATGCGGGCCAAGATCTCGGACGACATCAAGACGGCGATGAAGGCCGGCGACAAGACGCGGCTCGGGGTGCTGCGTCTCATCAACGCGGCGATCCAGTCGGCGGAGATCGAGGCGAGAACCACGCTCGACGACGCCGGCGTCGTCACGGTCATGACTAAGATGGTCAAGCAGCGCCGCGACTCGATTCAGCAATACGAAAGCGGCAATCGACCCGACCTCGCCGCGATCGAAAAGGCGGAAATCGCCATCATCGAGGGCTATCTGCCGGCGCAGATGAGCGAGGCGGAAGTCGCCGACGCGATCGAGGCGGCCATCGCCGAGGCGGGCGCAGCGTCAGCGAAGGACATGGGCAAGGTCATGGGCGTGCTGAAGGCCAAGTACGCCGGTCGCATGGACTTCCAGAAGGCCAGTGCCGCGGTAAAGGCCGCGTTGAGCTGAGTTTAAGCTGGCCTGCCCCTGTGGATAGCGGGCGCGATCGGAGCAGCCTCTGCGCCGCAAGTCCGGCCGACGCGCCCGAATCACGTATGCATGCGCAGATTGACTTCGATTCGCGGTTGCCTCTCTGAAGGCTAGGCCCCTGCTCATGCGCTTCAGCCCCAGCTTGTTAGATGAAATTCGCGCGCGGCTGCCTGTCAGTCAGGTCGTCGCCCGCAAGGTCGCGCTCAAGAAGGCGGGACGCGAGTACAAAGGCCTCTCGCCGTTCAAGGTCGAGAAGTCGCCGTCGTTCTTCGTCAACGACCAAAAAGGTTTCTACCACTGCTTTGCGTCCGGCGAGCACGGCGACATCTTCACATTCGTCATGAAAACCGAGGGCCTCGAATTCCCCGAAGCCGTCGAACGGCTCGCCGCCGAAGCCGGCGTCGCGATGCCGAAGCGCGAGGAACACTCCGTCGAACAGGAAGATCAGCGCGATCGCCTGCTTAAACTCCTCGAAGCGTCGGCCCAGTTTTTTGAAACCAGTCTGCGGGGATCGTCAGGCGGCGACGCGCGCCGCTACATCGAAAAGCGCGGCTTGCAGCGCGAAACGCTCGCAACGTTCCGCATCGGCTTTGCGCCGGGCGGACGCGGCGCCCTACGCGATCATCTCAAATCGAAGGGTTTCTCGATTCCCGACATGATCGCGTCGGGCATGCTGATCGCCGGCGATGACATTCCCGAGCCCTACGATCGCTTCCGCAATCGCGTGATGTTTCCGATTGCCGATCTCAAAGGCCGTATCATCGCTTTTGGCGGCCGCGCGCTCGACAAGGATGCGCCGGCCAAATACCTGAACTCGCCTGAGACGCCGCTTTTCCATAAGGGTCACGTGCTGTTCAACGGCGGGCGCGCGAGGCCGTTGGCGCACGACACGGGTCGCATCCTCGTGGTCGAAGGCTACATGGATGTCGTCGCCCTGCATGAGGGCGGATTCCCCGAAGCGGTCGCGCCGCTTGGCACGGCGCTGACGGAAGATCAGGTCAAACTGCTTTGGCGCATCGTGCCGGAACCGCTGCTGTGCTTCGACGGCGACAGCGCCGGTCGCAAGGCCGCCCACCGCGCGGTCGATACGGCGCTGCCGCACCTTAGGCCGGGCGTCAGTCTCTCCTTCGCCTTCCTGCCCGACGGCCTCGATCCCGATGACCTGATCCGGCAGCAAGGCTCCGAAGCCTTCTCCCAAGTGTTGGCCATGGCCCGGCCGCTGATCGACGTGCTGTGGGAGCGCGAGGTCGCCGCTGGCCCACTTGCGACGCCGGAGCAGCGCGCGGCGCTCGAAGCGCGGTTGCGTGGCCTTGCGGCAGGCATCGCCGAGCCGACGGTGCGGTCGCACTACGAGCGCGAGCTTCGCGACAGGTTGTATCAACTTGGCCGACAGAGCCGATCAGCACGAGGCCACGGCCAGGACCGACCCTGGAAGGACGGACGCGAGGTCGGCTCCTACGCCCGCCCCGTGGCCTTGGCAGACTGGCGCGACCGCGACCGCGTCAGGCTCTCCGGCCGCCCGGAACGCACCCCATGGCGCGCCTACGGCCTACCGGCCGTCGTGGCGCCGGCCGCGGCCAGCGCTGAACTCACCAAATTGCCTCAACCGGCGCCTCCGCGCGAGGCTCTGATCCTAAAAACGCTGCTGAACCATCCCTGGCTGATTGACGAACATTCCGAGGCGGTTGCCGAGTTGAGATTCCGCTCTGCCGCGCTTTCAGGGCTGCGCGATCAGATCCTGGCCATCCACGCGGCCACGAATTCTCTTGACAGTGCAACCCTAGGCTCCCAATTGACCAAAACAGGGGTTGCTAAGGTGGTGGACCTCGTCGCGCGAACGATTACGCACAACAGCGACCGTTTTGCCGAGCCAGATGCTTCCGCTGCCGACGTCGAAACCGCTTGGACGCACATACTTGCGCTGCAGCATCGCCAGGACGCCCTCGATCGCATGTTGACGGCGGCCGAGGCGGCATGGCGCCACGATTGCTCGGAGGAGGCCTGGGCGCGCTTGCTGGACGTCAAAAGGCAGATCGCCGTCCAATCGGCAGCGGACCACTTTGAAGATCATGACGTCACTGGAAACGAAATTGAACCGGGGGCTGCCTCGGCGCGTTGAAGCTACTTGAGATTGAATAATTAATTGGTTTGCGACCTTCGGGTGCGTGAAACCACAGAAAACAGCACCGGGCGACTCTCCGCATAGGATAGAGGCCCTTGATACGAAGGAATGCAGATGGCTCGCGCAGCGCAGGCAGCACAAAAAACCGAAGACAAAGAGCAGGTGGCGGCCGACGCGCCGGAGCGGGATAGCCCCCTCCTCGACCTCTCGGATCAAGCGGTCAAGCGCCTGCTGAAGACGGCGAAGACCAAGGGCTACGTCACGCTCGACCAGCTGAACTCCGTGCTGCCGTCCGAGGAAGTCTCCTCCGACCAGATAGAAGACCTCTACGCGATGCTCTCCGACATGGGCATCAACGTGGTTGAGACCGACGAAGCCGAAGAAGGCGCGGAAGCGACCGAGGAAGTCGCCGACGACGAAGAGAGCCGCTCGCTCGTCGCCAACAATCCGCTGGTGAAAGCCGAAGCCAAGGCCGAGCCGTCCGAGCGCACCGACGATCCCGTGCGCATGTATCTGCGCGAGATGGGTTCGGTCGAGTTGCTGTCGCGCGAAGGCGAAATCGCCATCGCCAAGCGCATCGAGGCCGGACGCGAAGCCATGATCGCCGGGCTGTGCGAAAGCCCCCTCACCTTCCAGGCCATCATCATCTGGCGCGACGAATTGAACGACGGCAAGATCTTACTGCGCGACATCATCGATCTCGAAGCGACTTACGAGGGCCCGGAAGCCAAGGAATCGCTGCCCGGCGGCGAAAACCCGGCGCCCATCGAACCGCCCCGCGATCCCGGCGCTCCGGAAGGCGACGTCGAGGACGACGAAGAATTCGAGAACGCGATGTCGCTTGCGGCCATGGAAGCCGAGTTGAAGCCGAAGGTGCTCGAGACCTTCGACAAGATCGCCGGCGCCTACAAGAAACTTAGAAAGCAGCAGGACAAGAAGCTAGAGCAGCAGGTGGCGGGCGAAGCCGGCACACGCCAGCAGCAGAAAGCCTATGAGAAGCTGCGCGAAGAAATCGTCACCGACGTCAAGTCGCTGTCGCTGAACAACAACCGCATCGAGAGCCTCGTCGAGCAGCTGTACTCAATCAACAAGCGCCTGATCGGCCTCGAAGGCCGCTTGATGCGCCTCGCCGACAGCTACGGCGTGCCGCGCCAGGGCTTCATCGACGAATATTACGGCAACGAGCTTGACCAGACGTGGCTCGACCGAATGGGCACGAATGGCAAGAAATGGACGCAGTTCGTCAAGCACGAGCGCGGCCAGATCGGCACGACCCGCAACGAGATCCATGCGCTCGCCACCGACACGGGGCTCGAAATCCCCGAGTTCCGCCGCATCGTCAAGGCCGTGCAGAAGGGCGAACGCGAAGCCCGACAGGCCAAGAAGGAAATGGTCGAAGCCAACCTTCGCCTCGTCATCTCGATTGCCAAGAAATACACCAACCGCGGCCTGCAGTTCCTCGATCTGATCCAGGAAGGCAATATCGGCCTGATGAAAGCCGTCGACAAATTCGAGTACCGCCGCGGCTACAAATTCTCGACGTATGCGACGTGGTGGATCAGGCAGGCAATCACGCGTTCGATCGCCGACCAGGCGCGCACCATCCGCATCCCCGTGCACATGATCGAGACGATCAACAAGATCGTGCGCACGAGCCGCCAGATGCTGCACGAGATCGGCCGCGA
>JBJXHD010000021.1:0-186299 GCA_046160845.1 Hyphomicrobium sp. | reverse complement strand
AAACTTATCCCCGCTCATTGGCGCGCCCGCATACTCCGCTCATCCACCCGCTCCGCGAGGGGCTTCCGGAAGCGCCGAAAGCGCGGGTGGAGGTGTCTTGTTGGCGTCTGGCCGCGTCGTGTCACGGCCTCGTAAGGTCGCTGCCTTGCGCGCCAACGGGCGGGATCAGATTGAACCTCGCGCGCGGGCGACCGCACGCGGGCAGGTCCAGGCGCGAGGCCATGCCGCACAATCGCTGACGCGATTTTGCGGCGCGGCGGTGCGCGGGGAGCCGGAGGGGCACACCTTTCATTCGGCTTCTCCCCGCGTCTCGCGGATGCCGAGAGACCGCTCAATCCCCGCCAAAAGGACGCCGCGCGGGCGGCCAAGCGCTGCCCAGTGTTGCAACAGGATCGCAGCGGTTCGCCGCCCGCGCTCCCTCGCAGCGTTTCCGCCAATGGAAACGCATGTGAACGCCATGGAACGCGGCCGGGCTTCCCCGGGCGCGAAGGCGAAGCCGTGCGAACCAATCAGAGAGGCTGCGAAGATAACGACGAGCCATCACCAGAAATGCGTCGACGACGATGAATGCTTCAAAACGATCGCGCACGTGCGCAGCGTCCGGACTGATGAGTGTGTTGGCCCTTCGAACGCCCCCCCACAGTTGGATGCGGCAAACGATCCACCCTCGGAACATTGGCCGGCTTCGCGGGTTACCGCCTCGTCCAAACAATGAGGTTCCAACATGAAGATTGTACTCGCTGCCATCGCGGCGACCTTTGTTGCGGGCGCGGCTCTGTCGAGCGCCGTGGCTGCCCCCACGATGGCGCGCGCGCAGCTATCGGCTGAGAGCGCTGTCGAACACGTTCAATTCAAGAAGAAACAGCAAATCCGTAAGCGGAACTTCAACCGTGGCTACCGCGCAGGGCGCCGTGCGCCCTCTGGCTGGCGCAGCTACAAATACCGCCCGCGCGATTATCGCACCCGCGGCTGCATCATCATCGGGCCGATCTGGTATTGCCCCTGATCACGCAACGTGGCTGAAACGGAAAAACGGTCCCGAACGGGACCGTTTTTTTCATCCTCAGACACAATCGACTTCGACCAGCTGACTGAAGCTGCGTTCAGATCCCCTGCCCCTCGAGCTCTTTGCGCAGCCGGTCGGCGGCTTCCTGCGCGCCCTCGATCTGCGGGTGGATTTTCAGAAGCTGCTCGTACACCTGAAGCGACGCCTTCTTCTCGCCGAGCCCCTCGAGAATCTTGGCGATTCCGTCGAGCGTGCGGAACTGGTTCGGCTCCAGCGCCAGCGCACGCCGCAAATCGCCCAGCGCCGCGTTGCTATCGCCCATGCGAAAATGCACGAACGCCCGCTGGTTCCAGGCCTCCGGATAGTCGGGGGCCAGATCGACAGCGGCATCGAGAAATTTAATCGCCCTGTCGAGTTCGTTTTTGGAGGCGGCGTCGAAGCCGCGATCGACCAGCAGGTTGACTGTATCGCCGCCCGGCATGCGCCAGATCTTTTCGATCGACGCCGCGATGGCGCCGGCTTTCAGCGCGTCGCCTTCGGTCGCAAGATGCGCCAGCAGATTGCCAATGGTTTTGGAGGCTTCCTCGGGCGACGTCGGCCAGGCTTCGCCCATCATGCCCGGATCGCCTTTGGGCTTCGCCAGACCCGGATTGGGAGCCACAGGCGGCAATGGAGCAGCAGGCGGTTGAGCCGAGGGAGTTTCGACGCCAGGCACGGCCTCTGGCTCGGCGCGAACCGGATGCGGCGCGGCCAGTCCCAGCGCCAGAACAATGCTCAGGATCGACGTCTTCATCGACCCAAAACTATGTCAGCGCCGCCAGTCGGTCAAAATCTCTATCGTGAAATCGTCGTAAGGCGCTTCCGGCCGGCTCGCGGAACGCGAGTCGGAAGCGCAAAGCATAGAGCAAATTAGCCCTGACGCGCCTTGAACCGGCGATGGGTCTTATTGATCACGTAGACACGGCCCTTGCGCCGCACGACGCGATTGTCGCGGTGACGACCGCGCAACGATTTCAGAGAATTACGAACTTTCATGACGACACCGATTAAAGATGGTGGGCACTACAGGGATCGAACCTGTGACCCCTACCATGTCAAGGTAGTGCTCTACCGCTGAGCTAAGTGCCCGAAGGAAGTGCGCTTCTAGAGGGATTACGGGGAACGGGTCAAGCCCGGCCAAGTCGCTCGGACCGGTTTATTTGGCGGTTCCTGGAGCTAAACTTCAAGCAGCCGATCGACCTCGCGCACCAGATCCTTGAGGTGGAACGGTTTGGAGAGAACGCGGGCGTCTTTGGGGGGCGGATTGTCGCTGTTCAGAACGACGGCGGCAAACCCGGTGATGAACATGATTTTCAGGTCCGGATCGATCTCGGCGGCGCGCCGGGCCAGCTCAATTCCGTCCATCTTGGGCATTACGATATCAGTCAATAGCAACGTGAAGGGTTCGCTTTTCAATCGTTCGTAGGCATCTTCCCCATTCTCCATGGCGACGACCTCGTAGTTCGCCTTCTCTAGCGCCCGCACTAGAAACGCGCGCATGGACGCGTCGTCCTCAGCGAGCAGGATTCGGCGCAATGGGAGGCTCGAAGGTTTCGCAGTCATGGTCGCTCGCTTGAGGTATGGGTGCGTCGGACATCGATAGCTGAAAATCCGTGCGGCGCAAAGTTGGCGCTGCCTTGGTAAATGGATCATGAAACTGTGGACGAAGCATTAGCCCGCTTGACGAAACGTTGCAAAAGCACCGCTGATGGCAGGCCGCACGCAGTGACACAGGAAATCGATCGGCGACAGAGTCTTGCGCCTTGCGGGCGCAGCGCGTCAATGGGACTGTAATCGTCGGCTCTCGGACACCCTCAGCGCGCGAGTTAACGGGACTGTTAAGGTAACTGGAAAGTGCGTCACGAAATGGGTTCGCTAGCCGATCAAGTCCCGGACGCCTTCTTTCCATCGTTCGACGTATTGAGCCCACGCATCCAGTCGGCGCCTTTTGTATTCTCCTCTCCCCACTCGGGCCGCATCTACCCCGAAGTGTTTCTTGCCATGTCGCGCCTCGATCCGCTGACGCTTCGCCGCTCGGAAGATTGCTTCGTCGATAAGATTTTCCAGTGCGTCGCCAGCCTCGGCGCGCCGCTTCTCAGCGCCCGTTTTCCCCGCGCCTATCTCGATCTCAATCGCGAACCCTACGAACTCGATCCCGATCTGGTGTCAGAGCCGCTGCCTGCCCATGCCAACTCGATGTCGATCCGCGTCGCCGGCGGCCTCGGGACGGTGGCGCGCATCGTCGCCGACGGCGAGCACATCTACCGCGGCCGCTTGAACCTTGGCCACGTCCTGGCGCGGATCGAGCAGTTGTATTTCCCATTTCACAATGAACTGACGCGGCTCGTCGAAACGACGCGCCAGACTTTCGGCTATGCGATTTTGATCGACTGCCACTCCATGCCGTCGTCGGCGATGACTCCGGGCGGAGGGGCCCGGCCCGACGTAGTGATCGGCGATCGGTTCGGCGCCTCCTGCGATCCGAGGTTTTCACATCTCGTCCGCGACGAGTTCCACAAACGCGGCTTCAAGGTGCAGATGAACCGGCCCTACGCTGGCGGCTACATCACCGAACATCATGGCCAGCCCACGCGGTGCACGCACGCGCTGCAGCTCGAGATCAATCGCGGCCTCTACCTGCACGAGCCGACGATGACGGAAAGCGCCGGCTACGACACGCTGCAGTATGCGATCCAGGACATCGCTGCGAATCTCTTCGAACTCACCCCGTTACTGTTCGAGCGCCAAGCCGCCGCCGAATGACACCTTGAGCCACCTTGGCGGACGGATCTCCCAACAAAGAAAAAGGGCCGTTCGACGCGCGAACGGCCCAAGTCTAGGGAGGAAACGCCCAAGGAGGGCTGCGACGGGACGAGCGAACTCGCAATGTCGCAATGCACAAATTATCATGCAGTGCACATTCGGCAAATGCGTTTTCTGCAGAGCTGAGCGGGTGAAAACGCGGGTCTGACCGCTGGGGCGGAATGGCTCGAGGTGAAAGCGGGTCGAGCGATGGCCGATAAAGAAAGGCCGTTCGGCTGGCGAACGGCCCAAGTCTAGGGAGGAAACGCCCAAATGGGCTAGACTGCGACAAGCGTGTCGGCGCAATCTCAGTGAAGCTTGCGCTGCTTCGGCTAACGTCGCAATCCGCACCTATATCGCACAGCGACATTAACGAAGTTATGTATCGCAGCCGCAACATTTGTCGTTACTCTGCAACAATAAGGCAGTGCAATTTCCCATTTGAGTCGCCCGCTGCGCGCGGCGACCGGTGCGGCAACGACTTGAAATCATGAGGCAACCGAGTGGCGGGGCAAACTCGGAACGACGATTTCAAAGTTATCCTCAGCACGGCGCACGCCTGCGCCGATCTTTCCGGTCCGGTGATCCTCAAGGCCTTCCGCAAACGCCGCGCCGTTGAAAACAAGGCAGGCTCGGCGGGCTACGATCCGGTCACAGCTGCCGATCGCGCCGCCGAGCGCGTGATCGCAAAGACGCTCAAAGCGCGCTTTCCCGCTCACGGAATTGTCGGCGAAGAGTATGGCGTCCGTGGAGGAGCCGGCCCCTACCGCTGGATCATCGACCCGATCGACGGCACCCGCGCGTTTATCATGGGAAGTCCGATGTGGGGGACGTTGATCGGCGTCTTGAAAGACGGCGCGCCGTATCTCGGAGTCATGGACCAACCCTTCACCGGCGAGCGTTTCTGGTCAGAGGCCGCGGCAAGCTTCCTTCGCATTCGAAGCGGACCTGCGCAACGCATCAAAACACGGCCCTGCGCGACTTTGAAAGACGCCATCCTCACCTCGACACACCCCGATATCTTCGAAACCCTTGCCGCCAAGAAGACGCTGGCGGCACTCAAATCGCAGGTGCGCATGACCCGTTACGGCGGCGACTGCTATGGCTACGGACTGCTCGCGTCGGGCCACATCGATCTGATCGTCGAAAGCGGACTGAAGCCCTACGACATCGTCGCGCTGATCCCGATCATCGAACGGGCGGGGGGGCGCATCTCGACATGGGACGGCGGCACGGCAAGCAATGGCGGCGACATCGTCGCCGCCGGCGATCCGAGGCTGCACGAGGCCGCTGTGAAAGCGATCTCGAAAAGCTGAGCGCTCAAGCGAATGATGGAATATCGACGCCCATGTAGGCGTCGAACGCCGCCCAGAATCTCTGCCGGATTTCATCATTTTCCTGCAAGATTTCGTGGCGCGATCCCGGCATCAGGATATGCCCGCCGAGTTTAAGTTCGACGGCGAAATCCTCAATGGCGCGCGCGACGACGATCCTGTCGGCCCCGGCGGCGAACATCAACATGGGGGTGCTCACGTATTTGGGATAGTCGGGCTTGCGTAACAGTGCGCAACTGCGTAGCGCCGCGCGGAGCCAGCCGATCGTCGGCGACCCCAGCGCCAACGACGGCGCCTGCTCTAGGACAGCTTTGTTGCGCGTCCAGCGCACCGAGTCCGACGTCAGATCATTGGTTTCGATTACCCGAAAATCCTCAGGCACGTCGTTTCCACCGCGCACGTAGGCCGTTCCAAGTCCGAACAGGCAGGCGATTTCAGCATATGAGCGGGCAATGAATGGGCGCGCGCCAAGCTTGTCGGGATGGATTTCGATCATCGGCGACGTGAGCACCATGCGCGAGAAGGGGCCATCGTCGTCTTGCGCTAGGCGCAGCAGCACGTTTGCGCCGAGCGAATGGCCGAGCGCGATGTAAGGCGGCGGCAACGTCGGCGCCACAACATCAGCCATGAAGGCCTTGAGATCGCGGTCGTACTCTGTAAAGCCGAGCACATGACCCTTGCGGGGGTTCGCCAAGCGCCGCTCAGAGCCGCCCTGACCGCGCCAATCCATGACAGCGACAGCGAATCCACGTCGTCTCAAGTCAGCGACCACCTCGAAGTATTTTTCTATGAATTCGCCACGGCCTGGAAAGATGCACACGGTGCCGCGCGCCGGCCCAAGCGTCGGCTTCCACAGAGCGCCACGCAACTTCAAACCGTCGTAACCAGCAAAGGCGGCGACAATGGCGCCATTGGGTGCGGGGTTGATGGCGAGAGACACCAATTTCATGCGTTACCTCCGAGCCGCCGGGCGTGATGCTAGTCGAATCTCCGTCGCTCTGGCATCTGGCAGACCCGGTCAAACGTCCGTCGCCTCGATTGGAGGCATATGGTCTTGAAAGTCGCCGCCTAGCGCCCAAATAATTTGTGCGCCGGCCGAAACTCGGCGGCGCGGTTTAAGACGTGGCCCGGCCCTTGTGGCGGGCTCCACATGTCGCTTCTCATGGAGGATATGTCATGCGACACCTGGACTTCTCCCCCTTCTATCGCAGCGCCATCGGCTTTGATCGCTTGGTCCAGATGCTGGATCAGACGACGGGCTTCGACAGTGAAAACGGTTACCCGCCCTACAATATCGAGCGAACGGGCGACAATGCATATCGCATTACGCTCGCCGTCGCCGGTTTTACGCCGGCCGAACTGAAGCTCGAGGTCAAGGAGCAGACGCTTACGGTCGCCGGCGAAAAGCAGGCCGAGCCTGCTGAGCGCAATTTCCTGCATCGCGGCATTGCCGCCCGGGCGTTTGAGCGGCGCTACCAGCTGGCCGACTATGTCGACGTCTCGAAAGCAAGCTTCGAGAACGGCCTTCTGCATGTCGACCTCGTGCGCAACATTCCAGAGCGCATGAAGCCGCGGACTATCGATATCGCTGGCGCGCCCGACGTGCAGCGGATTGAAGACAAGACGGCGTAATGCCGCCGCGCAAACCTCCGAGCACGCAATACAATTGAGGCAGGCGCGCAAGCGTCTGCCTCTTTTTGCGCGTCGCACGCCGCAAGAACGTTGCGCGATACGGAGTGATTCATTGCGCAATCGACCGCAGGCGACCCCCTTGTCTTCCCGCTTGTGCCCCAGACTGAAATCTGTAAAATCGGTAGATAGGTCAATAATGCTGTCCTTTATCGCCGGCCTCGGAGCGGCGAAATAAGACGCTTGAGGCCGACGTTATCCCGCTCGTCCGCCTGACGCCGCCCGCCGTGTTCGCGCAGCGGTCCAAAAAAGGACGCTGCAGCGCTAACGCCGGATAGGGGTCCACGTGGTTACTGGGAAAATAGATTCCTCTGGGGGATGGCCGCAAGCACCGGCGACCGAGGTGCTAGGCAGATGACGACTTCTCCTGCGGTTGCGATGAACAGCAGGCCTGCTGCGGGGGCGCTAGAGCCGAAGCGCCGCAGCAGATGGACGACTAGCTGGCTGAGCGCCTGACACGATCCGAGGCACGACACATGAGCGAAGGCTATCTGCCACCGATGGAAGATGAAGCGGTCGACGCTTCGGGGCGGCCTGCGCCAGCGGGTCTCTTCGACCCGTCGCACGAGCGCGACGCCTGCGGCGTCGGCTTCATCGCCGACCTCAAGGGTCGCAAATCCCACCGCATTGTCGAAGATGCCTTGAACATCCTTGAGAACCTCGAGCATCGCGGCGCCGTCGGAGCCGATCCGCTGTCCGGCGACGGCGCCGGCATCCTGGTGCAAATTCCCCATGACTTCCTCGCCGAACAGGCGAAGTCGCTCGGTTTCGCTATACCAAAACCCGGCGACTACGCCGTCGGCCACATTTTCATGCCGCGTGACGAGCGCCTCAACGGGCACTGCGAGCGCGTTTGGGCAAGGTGTCTCAAAGAATTGGGACTGCCGCTCCTCGGCTGGCGCACCGTGCCCGTCGACAACTCATGCCTTTCCGACATGGTGCGCAGCGTAGAGCCGATCCACCGCCAGGTTTTCGTCGCCCGGCCCAAGGACGCCGCGACACAGGAGGATTTCGAGCGCCGCCTGTACCTCGTGCGCAAAGTGGTCTCCAACGCTATCCACGAAGCCTACAAGGGTCGTGACATCGGCCATTACACAGTTTGCCTCTCGACCCGTACGCTGGTCTACAAGGGCATGTTCCTGTCATATCAGGTGAAGGCCTACTACAAGGACCTGTCCGATCCCGCTTTGACGTCGGCGCTCGCGCTCGTCCACCAGCGCTTCTCGACGAACACCTTTCCGTCGTGGAAGCTGGCGCATCCCTATCGCATGGTCGCACATAACGGCGAAATCAACACGCTGCGCGGCAACGTCAACTGGATGGCGGCGCGGCAGGCCTCCGTCTCGTCACCGCTGTTCGGCGAAAACATTTCCAAGCTCTGGCCTATCTCTTACGAAGGCCAGTCCGACACCGCTTGCTTCGATAACGCCCTCGAGTTCCTGGTCATGGGTGGCTATTCACTGTCGCACGCTGCGATGATGCTGATCCCCGAGGCCTGGGCAAGCAATCCGATGATGGATGGCAAACGGCGGTCCTTCTATGAGTATCATGCCTGCTTGATGGAGCCGTGGGACGGTCCGGCCGCGATGGCCTTCACTGATGGCCGCCAGATCGGCGCGACCCTTGATCGTAACGGCTTGCGCCCGGCGCGATACCTTGTCACCAAGGACGACGTCGTAATCATGGCGTCGGAATCCGGAGTACTACCGGTGCCGGAAGAAGACATCGTCAAGAAATGGCGATTGCAACCAGGCAAGATGCTGCTGATCGATCTCGATAAGGGCCGGATTATTTCAGACGAAGAACTGAAGTCCGATATCGCGGCGAGCCATCCTTACGACTCGTGGCTGCAACGCACTCAGATCAAGGTCGCCGAATTGCCGCTGCCCGTTAAGGCGGCGGCGCCGAAGACGAACATCGCGCTCCTCGATCTCCAGCAAAGCTTCGGGTACACGCAGGAAAGCCTCAAGTTCCTCATGACTCCAATGGCGGAGAGTGGCCAGGAGGCGGTCGGCTCCATGGGCACAGATACGCCAATTTCGGCTTTGTCGTCTAAGTCGAAGCTGCTTCATACATATTTCAAGCAGAACTTCGCGCAGGTGACGAACCCGCCGATCGATAGCATCCGTGAAGAGCTGGTGATGAGCCTCGTTTCTTTCATCGGGCCACGTCCAAACCTGCTCGATCTCGAAGGCACCTCAAAAGAAAAGCGCCTCGAAGTCGATCAGCCGATTTTGTCGAATGAAGACCTCGAACGCATCCGCGGTATCGGCGCCGTCAAGGACAACAACTTCTCGTCGATCACCATTGACATCACCTACCCGGCCGAAAAAGGCGAGGCGGGCATGGGCCCCGCCCTCGACTGCGTCTGCGCGGAAGCTGAGGAGTACGTCCGCGAGGGCGAGTTCAACATAATCATATTGTCCGACCGCGCGGCGGGACCGAATCGGGTCGCCATCCCTTCGCTGCTTGCGACGTCCGCGGTGCATCACCACTTGATCAAGCAGGGGCTTAGAACCTCCGTCGGGCTCGTCGTAGAGACCGGCGAAGCGCATGAAGTGCATCAGTTCTGCACGCTGGCGGGTTACGGCGCGGAGGCGATCAATCCTTATCTCGCCTTTGAGACGCTCTACTACATGATGCCCGATCTGCCCGGCGAGCCCACCAAGGAAGAGGTCAAGAAGCGCTTCATCAAGGCCATTGGCAAAGCCATGTTGAAGGTCATGGCGAAGATGGGCATCTCGACGTATCAATCGTACTGCGGCGCGCAGATCTTCGACGCCGTCGGATTGCGCTCGTCATTCATCGAACGATACTTCACAGGCACGCACACGCAGGTCGAAGGCGTCGGATTGCGCGAGATCGCCCGCGAGACCATCGAGCGCCACACGGCCGCTTTTAGCAACGCGCCGGTCTTGGCGAACGACCTAGAAGTCGGCGGCGAATACGCGTTCCGCATCCGCGGTGAAGCGCATATGTGGCGCCCCGGCACGGTCGCCGATTTGCAGCACGCCGTGCGCGGCGCCGATAACATGGACGCGATGAGCGGCAAGGTTCCGCAAAAGTATCGCGACTTCGCCAAATCCATCAACGATCAGTCCGAGCAGTTGATGACACTGCGCGGCATGTTCCGCATCCGCGCGGCGGAAGAAATTGGGCGCAAACCTGTGCCGTTGGACGAAGTTGAGGCCGCAGCCTCGCTTGTGAAACGCTTCGCCACCGGCGCGATGAGCTACGGCTCAATCTCGCGGGAAGCACACACGACGCTCGCCATCGCCATGAACCGCATTGGTGGTCGCTCGAATACCGGCGAGGGTGGCGAAGAGTCCGACCGTTTCCAGCCGATGCCCAACGGCGACAGCATGCGCTCGGCGATCAAGCAAGTCGCCTCGGGTCGCTTCGGCGTGACGACGGAATACCTCGCCAACTCCGACATGATGCAGATCAAGATGGCGCAGGGCGCCAAGCCGGGCGAGGGTGGTCAGTTGCCCGGCCACAAGGTCGACGCCACGATCGCCAAGGTTCGTCATTCGACGCCCGGCGTCGGCCTCATCTCGCCGCCGCCACATCACGACATCTATTCGATCGAGGATCTGGCGCAGCTCATCTTCGATTTGAAGAACGTCAACCCGGCCGCCGACGTGTCCGTGAAGCTTGTTTCAGAAGTCGGCGTCGGCACAGTCGCGGCGGGCGTCGCTAAGGCGCGAGCCGACCATGTGACGATTTCCGGCTTCGAGGGCGGAACGGGCGCGTCTCCGCTTACGTCGATCAAGCATGCAGGCTCACCGTGGGAAATCGGCCTCGCTGAAACCCATCAAACGCTCGTCGCCAACAGACTGCGCGGACGGATCGCCGTGCAGGTTGACGGAGGCGTACGTACCGGCCGCGACGTCGTAATCGGCGCGCTGCTCGGCGCCGACGAGTTCGGCTTCGCCACGGCCCCGTTGATTGCGGCCGGATGCATCATGATGCGCAAGTGCCACTTAAATACCTGTCCCGTGGGCGTCGCCACACAGGACCCGGTTTTGCGCGCGAGATTCACAGGCAAGCCTGAGCATGTGATCAACTATTTCTTCTTCGTCGCCGAAGAGGTGCGCGAGATTATGGCGTCGCTCGGCTTCCGCAAATTCAGCGAGTTGATCGGCCAGACCGACATCCTTGATAAGGATCGCGCCATCGAGCATTGGAAGGCCCGCGGCCTCGACTTCACGAAGCTGTTTCACAAACCGGTCGTGCCCAAGGGGGTCGCGATCCACAATTGCGAACGCCAAGATCACGGCCTCGACAAGGTGCTGGACCGCCAGCTCATTGAACTGGCGAAGCCCGCGATCGACAGTAAGAAGCCGGTAAAGGGCGAGCTGCCTATCAGCAACGTCAACCGCTCAACAGGCGCGATGCTCTCCGGCGTCATCGCCAAGAAGTATGGCCACGCAGGACTTCCGGAAGACTCGATCTGGGTGACGCTCAAAGGCACCGCCGGACAAGCGTTCGGCGCGTGGGTTGCGCAGGGCGTCACGCTCGATCTGGTCGGCGAAGGCAATGACTACGTCGGCAAGGGGTTGTCGGGCGGCAAGATCATCGTTCGGCCGAACCCGAAGTCGGGCATCACGCCTGAAGAGAGCATCATCGTCGGCAACACTGTTCTCTACGGTGCGATCACCGGCGAGTGCTATTTCCGCGGCGTCGCCGGCGAGCGCTTCGCCGTGCGCAACTCTGGCGCCTATGCCGTCGTCGAGGGCACCGGCGATCACGGCTGCGAATATATGACCGGGGGCGTCGTCGTCGTGCTCGGCATGACAGGCCGAAACTTCGCGGCAGGCATGTCCGGCGGCATCGCCTACGTGCTCGACGAGAAGGGCGATTTCGAAACGCGCCTCAACAAAGAGATGGTGCAGCTCGAGTTTCTCGCCGGCGCCGATTCGGGATCTCTTGAGAGACTTTCGAAACAGAAAAGCGACGTCGCAATCAGTCTCAAGACCGTCATGGCCGACATGCGCGAGCAGGACGTCGAGCGCCTTCATGCGTTGATTTCACGGCATGCGCATTACACAAACTCGGCGCGCGCCCAGATGATCCTCAAGGACTTCGCCGGCTATCTGCCGAAGTTCCGCAAGATCATGCCGATCGAATATCGCCGCGCGCTTGCCGACCTGGCGAAAGCGCAGACCACTTCGGAATCCAGCGCGAGTTCGGCCGCGAAGCAATAGATCAACCGCAGGAACTTTGGCGACCAGCCGCCGACAGGGTGAAACGAAACGTCATGGGCAAGCCGACAGGATTTCTGGAAATCGACCGCGCCGACCGCAAGTACAAGCCGGTCGACGAGCGCGTCCAGCACTACCGGGAATTCGTCGTCCCGCTCGCCGAGCCGGAGGTGAAGAAGCAGGCTGCCCGTTGCATGGATTGCGGCATCCCCTACTGCCATAACGGTTGTCCGGTGAATAACCAGATCCCCGACTGGAACGATCTCGTCTATCGCGGCGACTGGAAGGAAGCGGCCGAAAATCTCCACTCGACCAACAACTTTCCCGAAGTGACGGGCCGCATCTGCCCGGCGCCGTGCGAAGCCTCCTGCACGCTCAACATCGACGACAAGCCGGTGACGATAAAAACCATCGAGTGTTCGATCGCCGATCGCGCCTGGTCCGAGGGCTGGATCCAGCCGCTGCCGCCGGAGAAAAAAACCGGCAAGAAAATCTCGATTATTGGCTCAGGACCTGCCGGCATGGCGGCGGCGCAGCAATTGGCGCGTGCCGGGCACGACGTGCACGTCTACGAAAGGAACGCGCGCCCAGGAGGCCTGATGGTCTACGGCATCCCGGATTTCAAAATGGAAAAGGATATCATCGCGCGGCGCGTCAAACAGATGGAAGCTGAAGGCGTGACGTTCCATTGCGGCGTTCACGTCGGACAGGACATCTCGGCAAAATATCTCGAAAGTAAACACGACGCCGTGCTGCTCGCACTCGGGTCGGAAAATCCGTTCGACTTTTTCGCCAATGCGCCGGGGCGCGACTTCGACGGCATCCACTACGCCATGGACTTCCTTCCGCAACAGAACAGGCGCATTGCGAACGAGCCGCAAAAACCGAAGTCGAAGGAGATTTCAGCCAAAGACAAACACGTCATCGTTATTGGCGGCGGCGACACCGGGTCGGACTGCATTGGAACATCGTTCCGGCAGGGCGCGAAGAGCGTGACGCAACTCGAAATCATGCCCCAACCACCGGAGAAGGAGAACAAAGCGCTGTCCTGGCCGCACTGGCCCCTGAAGATGCGCGTTTCTAGCTCGCAGGCCGAAGGCGCGACGACCGAATATTCAATTTCAACGACGGGATTTGTCGGCGAAGGCGGCAAGGTCAAAAAGCTCAACTACACGCGTGTCAACGCCAACATGGCGCCGATCAAGGGCACGGAAGGCGCGCTCAACGCCGATCTGGTGCTGTTCGCGATGGGCTTTGCCGGTCCGATTGAAAGCGACATCGTCAAGGAGCTTGCCTTGCCCGTCGTCCCACGCGGGCGCTTCAAGGGCCTCGACGCAACGGAAAAAGACTACAAGCTATCTGGGTCGCCAAAACTGTTCTGCGCCGGAGACGTGCGCCGCGGCCAATCGCTCGTCGTCTGGGCCATTCGCGAAGGCCGCCAGGCGGCGCACGCAATCGACAAGTTCCTGATGGGCGCGACCACGCTGCCGAGATAGACCCTCCGTTGCGCGTCAGCTGGGTGGCAGAGCAGATCGCTTCGCCGCGTCGCTCGCTTTTTCGTCGCGCGGCCAAGATACGTCGTCGGCGCGGCCGGGCTTCGGAGTCAACCGCTCGCCTTTGACCAGCAGACGGAAGTAGGGAGCTTGGGTCGGCGCCTGCTTTCCGCGCGCCTTGGCGCCTGACGGCGTTATCGAACTCATCAACGTCAGTCCGCCTGGCATCTGTTCAACGATCAGGTCGCCAAACTGACCCGAGCCTTCGCGCCGGGCCATCAGCGCGACGACGGACGCAGGAATCGCCGGTCGAACGATCTCAACGCTTTGCGTTTCCTCGCGCCCATCGGGGCCAAGCACCTTGAAGCTGACTTTGCTGTTCTCCGCTTTCTGATCGCCGTTGGCCTCGCCCGGCGCCCCGGCCGCGGCTGTAATGGGCTTCGCAGTCTTGTCCTTCTGCGCGTCAGCAGTCGGATCTGCGCTGGCGACCGGCGATGACGGCGCAGGCGTCTTCACGGCGTTGTCGGGATTGACCTTCGCCTGTTCGGCTTCCGATCCAAGCAGGGGTACGGTGCGGTTGGCCTTGGCGCGATTGAGGTCGCGGCGCAATTCCTGCTCGACGAAATGGGCCAACTTGCGATTGCCAGATTCCGTAAAGCCGTCGCCCTGCCGCAGCACGCGGATCTTGCCTTGCAGATCCGGTCCGTAAGCCGAATAGCCGCCGTTCTCGTCGGCGAACCCGGCGAAGGCGTCGATGAATTTGTAACCGTTGAGATAGGCGCGCTCGCGGATGACATCGTTCATCTTTTGCGCCTGCTCGTTGGCTTCCCCGCGCGATAGGTTTGGAAGACCAACCCAATAAACCCCGGGGTTGGCGCGCTTGATGGCTTTCATCAACAGGTCGATGCGGCGCGAATACTCGGCAACCCACTCCTCGCTGCCGATTGGAACGCGCCGCCCCGTCGATTGACTGCGCAATGGCACCCGGTCGTCTTCGCCGACCATGACCACGGCGACATGCAACGGTGCACCTGTAATCGAGTTTTCGAGATCGCGAATGCGCGAGTCGAACTCCGCCCCCATCACCCCAGGCACGCTGCGCACCTTATTCTGAATGCCCAGACGCGTGTCGGCGCCCATTGACTCGACGAGGCTCCCCAGTAGGCCGTCTGCGTAACCGTCGCCGAAGACGGTGAGCTGATATATTTCGTCGTCGGGAAACGGCGTCAGAAAGGTGTTGGCGCTGTCTTCTTCCGCTGCCTGGACAGGGGTTACCAAGGCGGCCGCAAATGCGAGCAACATCGACAACCAAAAGGCCTTCAAAGGCCTCATTGGGATGCTGGCTCCGGTAGCGCGCAAGCCACGTATCCTTATCTCGTCGATCTTGGGGACAGCAAAGCGCATTTTGACAGCACTTGTAGCGCTATCACAGCTGCCTTCCAATGGGCGCTGGCCCTTACCGCTGCGCATTGGCGTTGGCGTTGGCGTGCCGCAACACGGCATCCGACGGCCAACAATCAACCTTTAGACCATTGGCGCGTTGATAGAGGCCGATTTGCTTGCGGGTATTGGAACCAATCTTGCCGTCGATCTTATCCATTGGATAGCCAAGCGCCCGCAGCCGATCCTGCAGGTCGTGCACGGTGATCGTGCGGGGTTGCTGGAACGCCGACCAGGAGGTGAGAAAATCGCCGCCCCCGCGCAGCCGGTCGGAGAGATGGCCGACGAACAGCGCGTAGAGGTCTGAAGTGTTGTAGAGGCGAATAACCTTGAAGTTATCGGATACAAGGAATGCGGGCCCATATGCGCCGCCTGGCGACATCAGGTACGCCGGATGCGACAGTTCCGCCTCAGAGAATGCCTTGCCGTCGGCGCGCTTGAAGCCAAGAGAAACCCATTCCGCAAGCGGTCGTTCGTCGGGCGGCCCCTCAAGCGCGCAGTCGGATTTCGGGCCGAGTTCAACCTCATGTCCCCACGGCACGCCGCGCACCCACCCCTTACCTTGCAATTGGCGCGCTGCGGAGGCCAGCGCATCGGGGATCGAACGCCAGATGTCGGTCTTCCCATCGCCGTCGCCGTCAGCTGCGTGTTTGAAATATTCGGTAGGCATGAACTGAGTTAGGCCCACGGCCCCCGCCCAGGAGGATTTCATGTCGGAGCGCGGTATTCCGACGTCCAGCATCTTCAGGGCGGCGATGAACTCCTGGCGGAACAGGTCCTTGCGCCGCCCTGCAAAAGCCAGTGTCGCCAGCACGCGAATGGCGTCGTGCGGCAGCTTATAGGATCCATAGGCGGTCTCCCGACCCCATATCGCCACGAGAATGTAGGGCTCGACGCCCGTCGTCGCCTCGATGCGCAGCAATTCCTTGCGGTGCTGGGCGAAGAACACGCGGCCCTGGACCGCGAGCTTCTCGAGATACGGCTTCGAGAGATAGTCGGCAGCCGTCTTCGTGAACTCGGCCTGGCCCTGATTGTCAACTTTCGGGCGGGACGGGAGTTCCAGATCCGGGAGGCTCATGTCGGGCTCTAGGCCGGCCGTCGCGGCGTCGAACGTCTGACGGGAGACGCCTTGCGCCTCAGCTTCGGGCCAAATACCGGCCAGAAATGATTTGAAAGTGGTTTCAGCGGCGCTTGCGCCGGTCCCCAGAATGATGCTTGCCGCGGCGGCGACCGCTGCTAATACGCAAATCAGCCTCCGTTGCGCCATTGCTGTGTCTCCGAAATCACCACGGACCATCGCGAACGCGAACGATCTTGGTCGCTCGGTCGCTGTTAGGCGGCGCGTTCGGGGCTTTTTTGCGGCCCAGAGTAGCGACCGCTATACTGCCGCCCTCAATCGATCGAGCCGCGTTTCCCAGGACAAAGCCTTGGCGACGATGGCGTCGAGATTGTCGTGCTCCGGCTCCCAACCCAATTGATTGCGGATCTTCGCCGATCCCGCGACGATGGCCGCTGGATCACCGAGGCGCCGCGGCGCCGTTTGGACGTTGAAGTCGACGCCGGAGAGGCGTTTGACCGCGGCGATGACCTCGTGGACCGAGTAGCCCTTCGAATATCCGCAATTGAAGGTCTCGGAGGCGCCCCCAACCTTCAGATGGTCAAGCGCCGCCAAGTGCGCCCGAGCCAAGTCAGTGACGTGAATGTAGTCGCGAATGCACGTGCCATCCGGCGTTGGATAGTCCGTACCAAAAACACTCATATCCGGGCGTTTGCCGAGCGCGGCTTCACACGCGACCTTGATCAAATGTGTCGCCTTCGGCGTCGACTGGCCCGAGCGCCCCTTCGGATCGGCCCCAGCGACGTTGAAATAGCGCAGTACAACGTAGCTGAAATCGTGCGCGGCCGCGGTATCGGCCAGCATGATTTCCGTCATCATTTTCGACGAGCCATAAGGCGAGACCGGCAGCAGTCTTGCCGTCTCGGGAATGGGAACCTCAGTCGGATTGCCATAAACGGCGGCTGTCGATGAGAATATGAAATTCCTCACGCCAGCCTCGACGGCGGCGGCGATCAGACTGCGCGATTTCACCGTGTTGTTGAGATAGTAAGCGAGCGGATCAGCAACCGATTCTGGAACCACTATTGAGCCGGCGAAATGAATGATCGCCGAGACGTCATGAGAGCGTATCGTGCGAAGGACGAGGTCCGCATCACCCACATCGCCAACCGTTAACACTGCTTGCGGAGGAACGGCCCAGCGAAACCCAGTTGACAGATTGTCGATGACAACGACTTTCTCGCCGGCATCGACTAGTTCCAGAACCATGTGGCTACCGATATAGCCGGCGCCGCCAGTCACAAGTATCGCCATTGAAATGTACCTGCTCCTGGTTCAGGCAATGCGCCACACAAAGAAACGGGATCGCAGCGGGCGCACCTTTAGCGCACAATGCCGAGTCGCGCCCGCGACGGATTGCCAAGGCGTTTTCAGTTCCGTGGCAAGCGAAAAGGCCGATCTGTAGACGACATTCCTTTGGAGAGTTGCATGCCCGCCGCAAGCAGAAGAATCCGCAAGGCCGTTTTTCCCGTCGCCGGGCTCGGCACCCGCTTCTTGCCAGCGACTAAAGCCGTGCCAAAGGAGATGCTCACGGTGGTTGACCGACCGGTCATCCAACATGTGGTGGACGAGGCGCGAGCCGCCGGCATTGAACACTTGATTTTCGTGACCGGCCGCAACAAGGGCGTCATCGAAGATCACTTCGATAGCCAATTCGAGTTGGAGCGCACGCTTGCCGATCGCGGAAAGACGAATGAACTCGACGGCCTGGTGCGCGATCTGCCCGACGCCGGGCAGACGAGCTTCACCCGCCAGCAGCGGCCGCTTGGCCTCGGTCACGCCGTTTGGTGCGCACGCTATATCGTCGGCAATGAACCTTTCGCCCTCCTCTTGCCCGACATGCTGCATCACGGATCGACAAGTTGTCTTGCCGAGATGATTGCAGCCTACGAACAAACAGGTGGAAATCTCATTGCCGTCGCCCCTGTCCCAGAGGAGCAGACGCATCAATACGGGATCGTCGGCGTCGCCGATAAATCGGCGAAGGTGTCTGCAATCAACGCCATGGTTGAAAAGCCGAAGCCGGGGTCGGCGCCGTCGAACCTGCACATTACCGGCAGGTACATCCTGCAGCCTGAGATTTTCGACCTGCTAGCCAAGCAGGACAAGGGCGCCGGCGGCGAGATTCAACTGACCGACTCCATGATTCGACTCATGAATGATACAAAGCAATCCTTCCACGCCGTGCGTTTTGACGGCGCCATTTATGACTGCGGCTCCAAGATCGGCTTTCTCACCGCAAATATCGCGTACGCGCTTCAACGCGACGACCTCGCCGCCGATCTGCGCACGGAACTCGCGAAGTTGCTTTAGCGGGATTTAGCGCCGAATACGCACGCCCAAGTGGACTTCGTCGGTCTGGAAGTCTGAGCCGGCGCCGACGCTATCAAAATTCGTGTGCAGGTAGCTGCCGAATAAAATCGCTTCCGGACTTACGAAATATTCAATGCCGAACGTCGCCGAAATTTCCCTGTCTTCGATCACGCCATCCTGACTGTCTGCGATCGAATACGCCAAGCCTGCCGAGGCAATGAGATAGCGGCGAAGCGCATGGCGCACTTCGGCGCCGGCCGACCGACTGAATGCGCCGCCGATATTCACGGTGGTTTTTTCTGTAACGTCCGAACGCGCATTGAACAGTATCGACGTTAGCTCTGTCATACGCCAAGTCGCATTGGCGTCGAGAATGAGGCCGTCGACGCGGTGAAGCTGATCGTCTTCAGGAGTCTGAACTCCGTATCCGATACTGACTTCACCGCGAAGCACTTCGCTCGTATTGCCGAATGCGAGGCCAAGCCGATAGCGTCCTCCGTTTGAGCTTCGATTGATCAGGTCGCTAGCGGCGACTTGATCATAGTCGCGCTGATTGATGGCGACTTCCGCGAACGCCGAAAGCGTCGGCTTGAACTCCCATGTTGCCCTGGCGGCCTGTTCTGTCTGCCTATAATCGCGGTCGGAATTACTGATGGTCACGCCGAGGATTTTCGTATCCCCATAGGCGCAGTCGCTGATGCTGCCGCGCATTCGCAAGGACAGCCGATTGAAACGGTGATTCGTCGCCGCCTCGGCGCGGCTGGTCTCGACCTTGGAGCGACTTCCGATCGCGCTGGCGCCGATGGAGGATCGGCTTTCCAGTCTGCTATCTTGGCTTAAGATCGCCTGCACATTTGTAAACTTCGAAACATCAAAACGGCCGCGCACCTCAACAGTGTAGGTCGCGTCGTTTTCAGAATCAAAGTCTTCGTAGTAACTCAACGCGGCCGTGCCTCTCAGCTCAAGCGTATGGCTCGACCATTTGGAAACGAGGCACGCGGCAGGACGGAGTTCGGCCGCAATGTTCGATTGAGACATCGGCGATTGCAAGACATTCGAGTTCCAGAGCGCCCCGGTTTCCAACTCCGGAAAGAAGACGAAGCTGCCGATCGCAACGCCAATCGGATCGTAAGGCTCGATCCGGGCCAGTCGAGCGGGCGCTCGATTGTCGCGAATGGAATCGACGTCCTCGATCTGGAAGAGGAGCGGTCGTACCCCGCCGGTGGCGATTCAAAGAGGGCGACGTCTTCCGGCGGGCGCGTATCGACCGTCGTCGGATCGACGCCGACCTCGGGCTGGAGCGGCTCTCCAACTACAATGATTCCGTCTTGCGGCTCGACTTAAGAGACCGGAAAACTCATGTCCCCGTCCGCGGCAAAAATGCGCTGGCCAAAACGTGGCGCCGGATCTGTTCCGTCGCGCTCGGCATCCGGCTCATCGGAATGATCGACCATAGCAGGCGGCGTTATGGCGCGACAGACAGGTCTGAATCGAAAGGACGCGGCGCAACCGCGCCTGATGGAAGAGGCTGCGGCGCTTGCGCAGCAGCCGGCGACGGGAGCGCGCAGCAGTGCGCGGCGACTGCGCAGCCGAAGTAAATCCAGGCGAAACGCCGGTCGCCCATTGCGGTGGCGTCCCCATGAAGTAGAGATCACGCGAACGCTGACGACTCGACCCATCGACTGTAAAAAGGCTAGGTTAATGGTGACTTAAACGGGGATTGCCTCGCCAAGTCCTGTGGCGGACTCGACCGACCTTTGCTATCGAGTCGAGAAGCCGAGACAGATGTCGCACTCGGCGCCGGGTCGTCGTGCTGCCCCCTTGAGGCCGCCAACCAAGAGACAACACGCCAATGCAGAAGGCGCTTTCCAAGATTCCGGCCACGACCCGGACAAAGCCTGAAAGTGGCAAACAGGCGGCGGCAACGATCGCCTCGGCAATGCGCACGCTCGTACTAGAGAAAGACGGCCTGGCCCAACTGACGGCTGAGATCGAGGGGCCTATGGGCTCCGCGTTCGCCGACGCCGTGTTGCGTCTCGCAGCGGTTACAGGGCGAGTCATTGTCACCGGCATCGGCAAAAGCGGTCACGTCGGACAAAAGATCGCCGCGACTTTTGCTTCGACCGGCACACCCGCCTTTTTCGTCCACCCGAGCGAAGCGTCTCACGGCGACCTAGGCATGGTGACGCGAGGCGACTTGGTGTTGGCTTTGTCGTGGTCGGGCGAAACCGTTGAGCTGAAACCCATCATCACTTACTCGCGACGCTTCTCAGTGCCCCTCCTCGCCATCACCTCCCGCCCAGATAGTGCGCTCGGCCAACAGGCCGACGTGGTGCTGACGCTGCCCCGCGCCAAGGAAGCCTGTCCGCACGGGCTGGCGCCGACGACGTCGACCACCATGCAACTGGCGCTTGGAGATGCACTGGCGATCGCGTTACTTGAAGCACGAGGCTTTACGGCACAGGACTTCAAGTTATTCCACCCGGGAGGCTCGCTTGGCGCCAGCCTCAACTACGTCACCGACGTGATGCATACTGGCGATCGTCTCCCGCTAATGCAGACAGGACGTGGCATGCGCGAAGCGCTGGCGACCATGACCGAGAAGGGTCTCGGTTGCGTCGGTATCGTTGACGGAAAAGGCAGACTTGTCGGAGTCATCACGGACGGCGACTTGCGCCGCCACATGGCCGATAGGCTGTTCGACGCAAAGGTGGACGACGTGATGACCAAAAGGCCCAAGACGGCCACATCCAACATGCTGACGTCTGCGGCGCTCGAACTCATCAACGCGTCGCGCATCACGGCGCTATTCGTCGTAGAGAAAGGCAAACCGGTCGGAGTCATTCACGTCCACGACCTATTGCGCCTTGGCGTCGCCTGATCTGCGGTCGCTAAGCCGCCTAGCTTTGACTAATTCTTGTCGATGTTCGCGACGACAAGCACGGTGCCGTCGACGCCCGTGACTTCGACAGTCGTGCCAACGGCTGCGTCTTCGCCTTCCGCCGCCCATACCGTATCGCCGACGCGAACCTTGCCGCGACCGCCGGCGATCGCGTCGGTCACGACGACGGCGCGGCCTATGTACTGCGCGCCGCGTACGTTCAGGTCCGGCAAGTCGGTCTTGACCGTTGCCGGATCACTCGACCGGCGGACCCAGAAGACAGTCGCAACCGCGATCAACGCAAACAGGATCACCTGCCACGGCCACGTGATCGGCGTGAGCAGCGCGATCAGGCCGACGATCGCCGCCGCCACACCGAACCAAAGAAAGTGGATACCCGGAATGATCGTCTCCAGCACGAACAGCGCGACGGCGCCGGCAAACCAGAGCCAGGGCCCGAACTGGTCGACGATGTTGGTTAGCACCTGCATGTGGAAACGCCTTTCACGCGGCCAAAGAGTTCAAGCGTATCACGCATCGGGCACGGAACCCGATCTGAACGGCGTGCGTGGTCCAACCGGTTTCGAACCGCCGTCGCCGCCAAACGCCTCGCCGGCGATTTGCGCGATGCCTCCGAGCGAGCCGATGATCGAGGACGCCTCAAGCGGCATCATCAGGATCTTCTGATTTGGCGAGCGGGCGAGCGATTCAAGAACTTTCATGTAATTGTTGGCGACGAAATAGTTGATCGCCTGCACGTTGCCGCCGGCGATGGCGTCGGAAACCATCCGCGTTGCGTTGGCTTCCGCTTCGGCCGACCGCTCGCGAGCTTCGGCGTCGCGGAAGGCGGCTTCCTTGCGGCCTTCTGCTTCGAGGATGACGGCCTTCTGAGCGCCTTCGGCCTTCAGGATCGCGGCCTGCCGCAAGCCTTCGGATTCAAGAATTTGCGCGCGTTTTTCGCGTTCCGCCTTCATCTGGCGGCCCATGCTGTCGATCAAGTCGCGCGGCGGCGCGATGTCCTTGATCTCAATGCGCGTGACTTTGACTCCCCAGGCTTCAGTGGCGGCGTCGACGACCTGCAACAGGCGAAGATTGATCTGATCGCGATTGGAGAGCAGTTCGTCGAGATCCATCGACCCCATGACCGTGCGAATATTCGTCATCGTCAAATTGATGATCGAGGGTTCCAGAACGTCGACTTCGTAGGCGGCCTTGGCAGCGTTCAAAATCTGGAAAAACGCGACGCCATCGACGCGCACCATTGCGTTGTCGCGCGTGATGATGTCCTGGCTGGGAATGTCAATTACTTGCTCCTTGACGTTGATCTGGCGCCCGACGCGCTCGATCACCGGTATGAGAATGTGCATGCCGGGCGTCAAAGTGCGCGTGTAGCGCCCCAAGTTTTCAACCGTGTAGTTGAACCCCTGCGGCACGATCTTGATGGTCGACCAAAGGCCCCAGATCGCAGCCGCGAGCAGAATGAAACCGAAGGATTCAAAACCGCCGAAGATTGGCATATCGGGCATCGCGCATCTCCCACCGAATCAGCAACCTGAATTGTGGATGCCTTGGCCGCATTTAAAGGGGAGAGAACAAAGAAACTGTAAACAAGAGGTAATTGGCTGTCTTATAAGCGCGCACTCGGGAATTAATATCCTTTAGCGACAAGAATAGTTGACGCACAATTACACTTTACATTTCGTAGCACCAGTTACATCCACCCCATCAATTCCCGTCGCACAATGGCTTCGATGACGTCGATGCCCTCTTGGCTGTCGTTTAACGCTGGCAGATAGGCGAAGTTCTGGCCACCATGGTCTTCGAAGATATGGCGATTCTCGCCGTCAAGTTCTTCCAGTGTTTCCAGGCAGTCCGCGGAGAATCCTGGCGCGACAAGCACCAAATTCTTGATTCCGGTACGCGCCAAACTTTCAACCGTCATATCAGTATATGGCTGCAGCCAGGGATCGTTTCCAAAGCGCGATTGGAACGTCGTCAACCATCGGTCCGAGGCGATCCCAAGCTTATCACGAAGCAACCGCGACGTTTTCTGACATTGGCAATGATAGGGATCGCCGTTGAGTAGATATTTTTCCGGCATGCCGTGGAATGTAGCGATGATTTTTTCAGGTTCGAAAGCAAGTTTGGCGAGCCCTTTTTTGATCGAACGAGCCAGCGCGTCGATGTACGTCGGATCGTCATGATAGCAGGGCGCAACGCGCACCGCTGGCTGCCAGCGCATTTTCATCAAGGTCCGGAACGCCTGATCGCAAGCCGTGGCGCTGGTAGCAGCGGCATACTGGGGATAAAGCGGCAGGAGCAAGATGCGATCGCACCCTTGTTCCTGGAGCGCCAGAATTCGGCTCTCTGTGGTCGGGTTGGCGTATCGCATCGCCCAGTCGACAACGATCTTGGTGGTGTCGCCAAGCCGCTCGGCAAGTTGTGCGGCCTGGTTGCGCGTTGTCGTTTTAAGCGGACCCTCGTCGTTTTCGTTGTTCCAGATCGTGGCGTAGTCCTTGCCTTTCTTGCCCGGCCGCACAGTCAATATGATGAGGTTGAGAATCGGCCACCACTTCCACTTGGGAACTTCTATGACGCGCTCGTCTGAGAGAAATTCCTTGAGATAGCGCCGCATCGGCCAATAGCTGGTGCCGTCTGGCGTGCCGAGGTTCAGCAAAAGAACGCCGACTCGACCGTGAGCTGCCCGGGGATGACCAGCGGGCCATGTCGAGCGATCAGGCTCAAAAAGCAGTGATTTCGGCAGTTCGTTCATGCTGTGTCCCGGCAAGACTACGCTGGCGGGAGACTAGCCGATCAAGCCCGCCGTTGCGACGGGGCGACCGCGGGCGCTTTCGACGCTATGGCATTGGGGGTCTCGACGGGCGCCGCCGCTATGGGGACTAGGGACAGCGGGTCCACTTTTGGCGCGACCAGGGGTCGAATTTGGCGACCTGCTAACCAATAGCGCTCGATCCGGCGGCAAAATGCGCCGGGCGCCTCGGCAAAAAGCCGCGCAATTCGAAACTCAGCCGAACTTCGCAAACGGCCCTGTTGGGCGCGGCAGGCTCGCTCAATGGCGTCCAACGACGCCTGAGGCAAGCCAACCGCTGATTTGGCGGCCTGATGCAGAATTGCGAGATCGTGATCGTCGCCCAGAAACTGAGAGATCTCACGGGCCGCCGAAACGCGAGCCTCGAATGTCTCGGGCCAAGCCCGCGAAAGCAAGGACATCTGGCGCCAATGCGTCTGCACAGTCTTGCGAAGTTCGTGGAACGCTTCGTCGGATGGCTTGTGGTAGGCAGCCTTGAGAGCGCGTCGACCAGAGCGATAACTTGCGTCCAAACCATGGCTCACGGCATCGAAACCCCGAGCCTTGAATTTGATCCTGGCAAATCGCTTCGCTTCCTTGACGAGCAGCAGTCGGGCCTGTTGCGCGGCCTCGGCCTCCAGTGGCCTTGGCGGGTCGCTCGCGCGGGCGGTGGGGTGGCCGCGCAAATGCGCCAACGCCTCCTTGGCGCCAGTGCCGAGTGTTAAGTCAAATTTAGCCATCGTTTCGTATAGTACGGCTTCGTCGCGCCGAGTGGCCAACATATGCGCAATCTTGCGAAGCGAAGCGTTGCGTCGAGCGGCCGCCTTTTCGCCTATGGCCGGCGCCGCCAGCCGCACCAGCGCGCGCAAGCGCTTTATGGCTTTGCGACTCTCGTGTACGCTAGCCGGACCGACCTCAAGCGAACTTAACTCCGACAATGCCCGATCGATTTGTTCGCGCGCGATGCGCCGAAAGCCCTTTTCAAAGGACTCGTCCAGTTTAAAGCGATACGCCATGGTTACTGCCGCTCATAAGTGGTTGGCGCTCGATCGAAATCACACAAAACTGTCATAATCGATGGGGCGCAAGGCGAATGTCGAATAAAAATCACCCCTTCGGCGCACCGCCGCACCTGCTGAGCCACAGCCGAACCCGGTCCTCGGGGTCAGGGTGCATGATAAAATCGGTAATCGCGGCAATGCTGTCCGCACCCGCCGCATAAACGTCCGACGCCAGGTCCGGCGTGATGCCGCCGATTGCGACGAGGGGCGTGTCTCCGATCCGGCGCTTCCAATCGCCAATGCGCGCAAGGCCTTGCGGGCCAAAGCACATAGCTTTGAGTTTCGTCTCGTAAATCGGGCCGAGCGCGACGTAGTCGGCTTTCGCCGCCAATGCCGCGTCAAGTTCGGCCTCATCATGGGTCGACACGCCGACTCTAAGGCCGGCGCGGCGAATGGCCTTCAAATCCGCTGCGGCTAGATCTTCTTGTCCGAGATGTATGAAGTCGGCGCCAGTGTCGATCGCAATCTGCCAATAATCGTTGATGATGATTTGACAGGAATATTCGCGCGCCAATTCAAGTGTCTTGCTGACGGCCGCATGAACGGCAAAATCATCTTGGCCCTTAATCCGCAATTGCATGGTCTTCACGCCCAGCGGCGCTAACCGCGCTGCCCATCGAGCGTCGGGGACGATGGGGTAGAACCGCGCAATCCGCGCCCGTGCGGGCTCAGCCATCATTATCGAGATCAAAGAACGGCGTGCCGGCGACAGGCGTCGAGGGCGAAGCCATGTCGCGAGGCGCCATCAGACCGGCCAAGTAACCTAGGCGCCCACCATTGATGGCCTGCGCCATGGCCGCCCCCATACGAATTGGATCGGCGGCCTTGGCAATAGCAGTATTGAGCAGGACGGCGTCATAGCCGAGTTCCATCGCCGCGGCGGCATGCGAAGGCGCGCCAATGCCAGCGTCCACGATGAGAACGACATCGGGGTAGTACGCCCGAAGTGTTTCCAACGCCCGGCGATGCGCAATCCCGCCCCCGCTTCCGATTGGCGAGGCCCACGGCATGATGACCTCACAACCTGCGCGTTGCAGGCGCTCGGCTACCGACAGGTCTTCGGTGCTATATGGAAATACTTTGAATCCGTCCCTGACCAACGCGTCGGCCGCATCGACAAGGCCGAAGACATCCGGCTGCAAAGTGTCGTCGTTGGCTATGACCTCAAGCTTTATCCAATCGGTCTCGAAAAGTTCACGAGCCATCTGCGCCGTCGCGATGGCGTCGCGCGCAGTGTGGCAGCCGGCGGTATTCGGCAGAACTCGGACGCCGAGATTACGGATCAACTCAAAAAAGCCCTGCCCGGCTCTCCCACCAGCCATTTCCCGGCGAAGCGAAACTGTGACAATTTCCGCGCCGGACGCTTTCACCGCAGAAGCAAGGATCGCAGGTGAGGGATAGCCTGCGGTGCCGAGGAGCAAACGCGATGCAACCGCCACACCGTAAAGGCGAAGCGAGCCAGGATCATGCAGGGCGTGATCGCGAATGTTCATTCGTCAGCCGATGATCAAAACAATCCCGAAGGCGGGGCGATGGACCTAAATCTCACCCGCCTTGACGGGGCGTGACGATTTCAACTTTGTCCCCCTCAGAAAGTTGCGTAGTAGCATGTCGTACGGCAGGGACGAAGTCGCCGTTGACCGCCGTCGCCACTTTGACCGCGCTCAGATCCTGCTCGACGATGAGTTCGCTGAGCGTCTGCGCAGTGGTCGCGGCGGCTCGCCCATTGACGAGCACTTCGATTTTGCGATTCGCGCGTTGCATGGTCACTGATTTCCCCAGTTCCAGTATTTCATTCTGGAAAGTAAGGACAAATGCGCTGTTTTCCAGTCTTTTTGGGCTTTTTTTATAGCACATAGGCTTTACTGGGCCCGGTGTCCAGAATCTGCCGTACTTCCCCCGAAGCAATGTCGTGACGACAGGAGCCAAAATGTTCACCGCACTGATGACGGCCCGGCGTTTCGCAGCGCTTTTCTGGTGCCAGTTCCTGTCCGCCCTCAACGACAATCTACTCAAGAACGCGTTGGCGATGTTGGTTGTCTACAAGCTCGCAATGGAGAATGGGCCAGTGCTCGGAACGCTCGCAGGCGCCGTGCTGATCGTGCCATTCTTCTTGTTTTCTGCGCTCGCCGGACAGCTCGCCGACAAATACGACAAAGCGATGATCGCCTCGCGATTGAAGCTCTTGGAAATTCCAGTCGCCGCAACGGCGGCAATTGGATTTCTGATCCCGTCCGTCTCACTCCTTTTCGTTGCCCTGCTGGCTTTCGGCACGCTCAGCGCCTTCTTCGGTCCTGTGAAGTACGGGCTGCTGCCGGTGCATCTCGAAACGCGCGAATTGCCGGCTGGCAATGCGCTGGTCGAAGGCGCGACGTTCATGGCGATCTTGCTCGGCACGGTGGGCGGCAACTTCGCTGCTTATAGCGACGGGCACATGCAGGCCGTTGCCGGATCGATCCTGATCTTCGCGGTGCTCGGTTGGTTGGCGGCTCGGATGATTCCGCCAACGGGCGCAGCGGCGCCTGATCTCGCAATAGATAGAAACTTTATCACGTCGACCAGCGCCCTACTGACCGACTTGAAAAAAGACCGGCGCATTTGGCAAGGCGCACTGATCACGTCTTGGTTCTGGTTGGTCGGGGCGGTCGTGCTGGCGCTATTGCAGACCCTCATTCCGCGACTTCTGAACGGCGCGCCACAGGTCTACACGCTCGCGCTCTTCGTTTTCGCAATTGCTGTTGCGGCCGGCTCAGTGACTGCGGCTCGCGCCAGCGCAAACCGCCCCAATCTCGCGCTTGTGCCAATCGGCGCTATTCTGATGGGGCTCTTTACGTTCGATCTCGCCTTTCTGGCGTCTACTTTGGAACCGGCGCCCGCGCCCATCGGCGCGACAGACGTGCTGACGTCCTTCGCTGGAATTCGAATGTTGTCTGATCTCGGCGGCATCGCATTTGCGGGCGGGCTGTTCATCGTGCCCTCCTTCGCAGCTGTGCAAGCCTGGTCGCCGATCGATCGCCGAGCCCGAGTCATCGCCGGATGCAACGTGCTCTCTGCCGCTTTCATGACGTTGTCGGCGATTGTCGTCGCCGGACTTCAATACGCTAAGTCACCACTTTCCTACATTTACGGCGCACTCGCAGTCGCCAATTTTATCGCGGCGGCGCTCATCTTGCGCGCTTGGGGTGGCGACGGCGCAAAGGATGTCACGGCATTCCTGTTTAAGACTTTCTTGGGGCTCGAAGTCCGCGGCCTCGAGAACCTCCCAAAACCGGGCGAAAAAGCGATCATCGCACCAAACCACGTCAGCCTACTGGACGCAGCATTGATGCACGCGATCCTGCCCTCGCACGCGTCGTACGCAATTGACACCGGCATGGCCTCGAAGTGGTGGGTGAAACCGTTCTTGAAGTTCGCCAATGCCTACGCGATCGATCCGACCCGCCCACTCGGAATGCGCCACCTTATCCAGGCAGTGAAAGACGGCGCCACGCTGGTCATTTTCCCGGAAGGGCGCCTGACCGTCACGGGCGGATTGATGAAGGTGTACGACGGAACAGCCATGATCGCCGACAAGGCCGATGCGCCAATCATTCCTGTGCGTATTGACGGCTTGGAGCGGTCTCACTTCGGCTATCTCACGGCGAAGGAAACCAAGAAGGCATGGTTTCCGAAGACCATCGTTACGATCCTGCCCTCTGTGAAGGCGAAAATTGACCAGAACTTGAAGGGCAAGGCGCGACGCCAAGCGTCCGGTGCAGCGCTTCAGGATGTGATGACAGACAGCGCCGTTCTCACCACGCCGATTGACCAGAGCCTATTCGATGCGTTGGTCCTCGCATATAAGACCCGCGACACGGGCCGCCCGGTCATTCAAGATCCACTCGGCGGCAGCCTCACATACAAAAAGCTGATCGTCGGCGCGCAGGTCCTGGGCCGGAAAATCGCACCACTCGCGCCAATTGGCGCCAACGTCGGCGTCCTCCTCCCAAATTCGGCCGGCGTCGCCGTCACATTCTTTGCGCTTCAGTCCATTGGACGAGTAGCGGCAATGCTGAATTTCACCGCAGGCGCACAAAATGTGACAGCCGCATGTCGAGCCGCAAATATCGGCGTGGTTCTCACCTCGCGCACATTTGTGGAGAAGGGCCATCTCGAGGCGTTGACTGAGGCGATCAGTGGAGTGGCGAAGATCGTATTTCTGGAGGATATTCGAGCGTCAATCACAACGCTCGACAAGATTCAAGGCTTGATGAAAGGCGGAACGGCGCAGGTCGCCGCCGAACCCAATGCTCCGGCCGCCATCCTGTTTACATCGGGCTCGGAGGGCATGCCAAAAGGCGTGGTTCTCTCACATCGCAACCTGCTTGCTAATTGCGCCCAGTGCCTGACGCGAATCGCATGTAACGGCGCCGACAAAGTCTTCAACGCGCTCCCTGTATTTCATTCTTTTGGATTGACGGCCGGAATGCTCATGCCGGCAGTTGGCGGCATCCCTGTGTTCCTCTATCCGACGCCGCTTCATTACCGCATCATTCCCGAGCTCGTATATGGTTCCAACGCCACCATCTTGTTTGGAACCGACACGTTTCTTGCAGGATACGCCCGCGCTGCACACCCTTACGACTTCGCGCGCGTTCGCCTGGTGCTCGCCGGCGCCGAAGCCGTCAAGGATCGCACGCGCCAGCTCTACATGGACCGCTTCGGCGTTCGCATTCTTGAGGGTTACGGAGTGACGGAGACGGCGCCGGTCCTCGCCATTAATACCCCGCTCGCGAACAAGGCGGGCACGGTCGGCCGCCTATCGCCTTTGATGGAGGCACGTCTCGAACCTGTTCCAGGCATTGAGAAAGGCGGGCGACTCTTCGTGCGCGGTCCGAACGTGATGCTCGGTTATCTGCGCGTCGAAAACCCAGGGGCAATCGAAAGGCCTACCGATGGCTGGCACGACACGGGTGATATCGTCGAGATTGACGCCCAAGGATTCATCTCGATCAAGGGGCGGGCCAAACGCTTCGCCAAGATTGCCGGTGAGATGGTGTCGTTGTCTGCAGTTGAGGCGCTCGCCGCAGAACTCTGGCCGCAACTGATCACCGTCGTCGTTTCTCTCCCAGACGCCCGCAAGGGCGAGCGGCTGGCGCTGTTGACCACCGATCCCGGCTGCACGCGGGAGGCCTTCTCTCAATTTGCGAAGCGCAAGGGCGCCAACGAACTTATGGTTCCGGCCGACATTCTCGTCGTCGACAAAATCCCCTTACTTGGCTCTGGAAAACCAGACTACGTGGCAGCGTTGCAGATCGCAAAAGCGCGATCGTCCGCAAAATCAGCAGCGGCGGCTGAATAGTTCAAGCAAAATCCTCGCTAAGCTCGCCCGTGGCCAGGAATTTTTGAACGGCTTTCGCGAGCACAGGAGCGAGCAGGAATCCATGCCGATAGGCGCCGTTGACGCGAATGATGAGCCCGCCGGTTTCCACAATCACCTTTGGAGCATTGTCTGGGAAAGCGGGACGGACGGCGGCGCCAAAATCGATGATCTCAGCCTCGGCAAACGCCGGATGCAATGCGTAGGCCGAACCCAAAAGTTCAAGCGCAGATTTCACCGTCATTGATCCATCATCTTCGCGCTCAATCACTGTCGCGCCGATGACGTAGCGCGTGTCTCCCTGCGGTACGACATAAATTGGATGGCGCGGATGAACCAGGCGGATGGGTCGCGTCAGCGCCACATCCGGTGCGGCCACCAAGATGCGCTCGCCGCGCACGCCGCGAAGCGACTTGAGGTCATTCTTGGCTGCATAACCGCGGCAGTCGATGGTCATCTCGTCGGCGACGCCATTCCAGGTCGTCGCCAGTATGACTTCGACGCCAGCGTCACGAGAGGCCTGCAGCAACCAACCGAGCGCCGCGCCGGCGTTCAAATGCGCTTCACCGGAGAAGAAGAGAGCTTTGCTGAAGCGCAACGCGAGTTCGGGCTCGAACGCCGCGATCTCATCGCCGTCCACCAGGCGATGGCGTTCCGTAACGCGTGCGAAACGCTGTAATTCGCCGGCGTCACGCGCGGCGGCGACGACGAGCGTACCCTTCTCAACAAGGCCAGGATAAGTTTCGCGCCAGACGCCAAGCGCTTGGCGACCGAGATCACGAACTTGCCGAGGCGCCGACTCGGCTTCGCAATCCGGCGCAATCATCGCGCCTGCCCATCTGCTGGCGCCGTCGGAGAAGGGTAACTCGCTTGACTCGATGAGGCGCACACGATTCCCCGCGCGCGCCAGCGTCAGCGCTTGCCAGAGGCCGACGACTCCAGCGCCGACAACGGTAATATTGGTGCGGGTCAAAGGGCCTGTTCCGACGTCGGCATTTCTGCGCACTTCATATCGTCAATCGCCTAGCGCTGCGCCTTCGCGGCGTGGATCGGCGCCGCCGAGCAACACGCCGCTACGCCGCACGATGGTATGCAGGCCGGACGTCATCGGTTCAGCACGGATGGCGTGGCCATATCCTTTTAAAGCCAGAGCTGGCCAGATCGATCCGGATGAAGGCTCGATATAGAAAGCCGCGCCTTCACTCCCAAAATTCGGCAGGTCAGCGGCAACTTGTGGACTTAGTCGCCAGTCGAGCATCGCGACGAGCGATTTGACGACGTACATGATGATACGGCTACCACCGGGCGAACCAGTCACGGCCTCGACCCTGCCGTCCCCATCAATGACGATCGTCGGCGACATTGAACTCCGAGGCCGCTTGCCACTTTCGGGCCGATTGGCGATAGCGCGGCCATCTTTGTCGACTGAATCGAAGGAAAAATCCGTCAATTCATTGTTGAGCAGGAATCCAGCAGCCCATAGCCTAGAACCAAACCCGTTCTCGATAGTCGTCGTCATCGCAACGGCGTTGCCAACGTCGTCGACGATCGAAATGTGACTGGTGCCCGCGGCCTCAACGGTAGCATCCTCGCCATAAGCATGCTTCAGCAGCGTGAATGGCGTGCCGGCTGAGGGCGGCGGCATCGCGCGAGATACGTTAATTTCGGAGCGACGAGCAGCAATATAAATGTCGTCCAAAAGTCCGTCTGGGAGCGGCACGAAGTCCGTGTCCGCCACATAGCGATTACGGTCGGCATACGCCAGCTTTTCGGCCTCTGCGATGACATGCAGCGCTGGCGCAGACATGGCGGAGCTGTGGGATGTCGCTGCCTCGATCGGCTCAATCAGCTTCAAAATCTGCGCGACGGCAAGTCCGCCGGACGATGGTGGGCCCATGCCGCAAATTTTCCGGACGCGATATGTGAAGCAAAGTGGTTCGCGCTCTTTCGCAACGTAAGCAGAGATATCGGCATGTGTCATATCGCCTTTAGCAATCGGGGCCGCTTCGACGGCGTCGACGATCGCGACTGCTATTCGCCCTTCGTAGAAGGCGGCAGAGCCGCCGCCAGCGATCGCGCTCAAGGTCGCGGCGTAGTCTGGATTCTTCAAAGTGTAGCCCGGGGGTCGGGCAGCCCCGACGGCATCGAAGAAGTAGGCGCGGGCAGCGGGCGCAAAACTCTCGGCGCCTTGTGAGCTCAAGAGTTGGCTTAGTCGCCGTGTCACCTCAAAACCGCCTTCCGCCAATTTGATTGCAGGTTCAAATAGCGTTCGCCAGGGCAGTTTGCCGTGCGCTCGGTGCGCGAGTTCCATGCCGCGCACAACGCCCGGCACGCCGACGCTCAATCCTGAGCCAACAGCGTCGGCGAAAGTCATGCGCTTGCCGTCGCGGATAAAACGATCGGGCTTCACGGCGGCGGGCGCCGTCTCGCGGGCGTCATATGTTTTGGCTTGTCGGACGACGGCGTCCCAATGCACGATGAACGCTCCACCGCCAAGCCCTGAAGATTGCGGCTCGACGAGGCCCAGAACAAGTTGGGCGGCAATCGCTGCGTCGATGGCCGATCCGCCTTTGCGAAGCATGTCACGCGCGGCGGCTGCAGCGCGGGGATCGGCCGCGGCAGCCATGTGCCGTGAGGCGGCAGCGGCATCCTTCGTCTCCTGCTCCGTAGCAGCTTCAGGCGCCGGCCGAACATCTTGAGCAACGGCTACACGAAGATTGAGTCCCGTAGCGAACACCAGTGCGAAGGCGAAATGCGCGGCCAAATACTGCTTCGCACGCGGCATGCAGGTGTAATGTCCGGTTGATTCTGAAAGTGCAGCACATTGAAGCATTGAGGGCCATCAAAGGAGAGGGTGAACATGAAGCCAAAGTTTATGCCGTCATGCGGGCTTTTTCTGGCTACGGCGGCCGTTGCAACCGTTTCAGTTGTGTTTGACGTCGCCAGAGCCCGTGAGCCACTGGTTCGATTTACGCCATTGTTCTCGACAAGCAAGACTGTGATGGATGAAACAATCGTCTATCCGACCGAAACACCAGCGAAATTGACCGGAGCGATCATCGCTCTGGCGTCGGGAGACGAAACTGGTTGGCACATTCACGGCGCGCCTCTCACCGGGATCGTGCTCGAGGGCGAGCTTACGGTGGACTATGGCCCGCGGGGCACGCGCACGTATCGGCAGGGTGATGCGATTGCAGAAGCGATCAAGGTTCCGCACAACGGAAAGAATACTGGCGACGGCCTCATGCGGCTGTTCGTTGTTACGATCGGGGCCGAGGGATTGCAGAATTCGATTCCAGTGGCGCCGCCGCCGAAACCTGCTCAATGAAAATCACGCGACTTTGGAATGATGCGCACGTCGCGAAAGTGGTGCGGCTTGGGCTCTCTCGTGAACCGAGGATGCAGTCGACGATCGCGCTCCGCAACGCCCCGCGCTGAACCCGGATCAGGATGCAGAACCTCATCAGCGTTCGCGAGCGGGATCTTCATATCAGCCGCCCATTCGGAAAGCGCCAGCAGCCGATCGCTGTGATCGGCGAGGCAACCTGAGACGATGTGGATGATATCCTCATGCCTCTGGATTCGCCCCTCGAGCATGATTAGTCGCGCCGTCATGACAACCTTGCGAAATTTCTCGAGTATTTTCGGCCAGACCACGGCATTGGCAACGCCGGTTTCATCCTCAATCGTCATGAACACAACGCCCTTCGCCGAGCCCGGCCTCTGGCGCACCAATACGACGCCCGCGACTCGAACATAGGCGCCGTTTCGCAAAGCCCGGATATCTGAGCAGGCACCAATGCGCTCTCGCGCATAGGCCTCGCGCAGAAACGACATCGGGTGCGCCTTGAGGGATAAACGCAGCGTCTGGTAGTCGCTCACGACGTGCTCGGAGAGCCGCATTTCCGGCAGCGTCACGTCGGCTTCAGCCCCGGCGTCTCGCGTTTCGCTCCATGTGAAAAGCGGTAATGGCGGCGCGTCAACCAGCGCATTCACGTTCCACAGCGCCTGACGACGATCGAGCCCAAGCGAGCGAACCGCGTCAGCGGCGGCAAGCTTTTCAAGAGTATTCCGCCTGACGCCCGCGCGAGTCGCGAGATCGTGGATATCGCGAAAAGCGCCGCGCTCTCGCGCGCTCATAATTTTTTGGACTTCCCCTTCGCTCAATCCATCTATTTGACGAAGCCCAAGGCGAAGAGCGGGATCGGCGCACGCGCGATCCTCCAACGTGGAATCCCAGCTTGAAAAGTTGGCGTCTGCTTCACGGGCCACGACGCCGTGTTCTCGCGCATCGCGAACGATCTGCGCCGGCGCGTAGAAACCCATCGGCTGAGAATTCAGAAGCGCGCACGCGAACGCCGCCGGATAATGACATTTGATCCAGGCCGAAACATAGACGAGATGCGCGAAGCTCGCGGCGTGGCTTTCGGGAAAGCCATACTCGCCGAAGCCCTTGATCTGCGCAAAGCAGCGCGCGGCGAATTCAGGATCGTATCCGCGCTGCATCATCGAAGAGACCATCTTCACTTCGAGATTGCCGATTGTGCCCACTCGGCGAAACGTCGCCATCGCCTTGCGCAGTTCGTTCACGTCGCGGTCGGAAAATTTTGCCGCGTCCATGGCGATGCGCATCGCCTGTTCCTGAAACAGCGGCACGCCCTTGGTTTTGCCGAGGATCTGCTTCAATTCGTCGGCCGGGCCGTACTCCGGCGCGGGCGCAGGATAGGTTTCCACCTCAAGACCGTCGCGGCGGCGCAAATACGGATGCACCATGTCGCCCTGGATCGGGCCCGGACGCACGATCGCCACTTCGATGACGAGATCGTAGAAGCAGCGCGGCTTGAGCCGCGGCAACATGTTCATCTGCGCGCGGCTCTCAACCTGGAAAACGCCGATGGAGTCCGCACGGCACAGCATGTCGTAGACTTGCGGATCGTCGCGCGGAACCTTGGCCAGCGTCATTTCAAGCCCGTGGTGCAGCTTGATCAAGTCGAACGCTTTGCGGATGCAGGTCAGCATGCCGAGCGCCAGCACGTCGATCTTTAGCAGGCCGAGCGCGGCGATGTCGTCCTTGTCCCACTCGACAAAGGTGCGATCCGCCATCGCCGCGTTGCCAACAGGCACAACCTCGATCAGCGGTCCGCGCGTCAGGATGAAGCCACCAACATGCTGGGAGAGATGGCGCGGAAAACCCATCAGCTCCTGACTCAAGTCCATGACGGTCGCGAGCATGGGATCTGTCGGATCAAGGCCTGCCTCGCGCACATGTCTTTCCGGCAAGACGCCGCCCGAACGCGTGCCCCACACCATGCCGGCGAGCGCGGCGACCGTGTCCTCTGAGAGACCCATCGCCTTGCCGACGTCGCGAACTGCGGAACGCGCCCGGTAGGAGATGACGGTGGCCGCAAGGCCGGCGCGATCGCGACCATAGCGCGCGTAGATGTATTGAATGACCTCTTCGCGCCGCTCATGCTCGAAGTCGACGTCAATGTCGGGCGGCTCGCGGCGCGATTTCGAGATGAAGCGCTCGAACAGAAGATCGACTTCGGTCGGGTTCACAGCGGTGATGGCGAGGCAGTAGCAAACGACAGAGTTTGCAGCCGATCCGCGGCCTTGGCAGAGAATGTGGCGCGCACGCGCAAAGGCTACGATATCGTGCACCGTGAGGAAATACGGCGCATAATCGAGATCCGCGATCAACGCCAGCTCCCGCACGATCTGCGTGCGAATGGTCTCAGGGACGCTTTCGGGGAAACGGGCCGCGGCGCCCTCCCACGTCAGCTCTTCGAGATGCTCCTGCGGTGTCTTGCCCGGCGGCACGGGCTCATCCGGATATTCGTAGACAAGTTCGTCGAGCGAGAATCGGCACGCTGCGACGATGTCGAGCGTGAGGGACACAGCCGCCTCATGACCTTTGAAGAGGCGCGCGATTTCACCCAGAGGTTTCAGATGGCGTTCGGCGTTGATTTCAAGACGGAGGCCCGCCTTTTGGATCGTGGTTTTCTCACGCACGCATGTCAGCACATCTTGCAGCGGGCGACGGCTGGCCGAGTGATAGAGCACGTTGCCCGTAGCGACGAGCGGCGTGGCGCATTTTTGCGCGATCATCGCCAGAGCCGAAATCCGCGCGCGATCATCGCCGCGATATGCATGCGAAGCGGCAAGGTAGACTGGAGCGACGCCGAGAGCGGCCCTGATGCGGCTGACGGTCGATTGCAATGACCCCATTTCCGGATCGGCCTTCGAGAGCGATGCATCGAAGGAAACGATTTGGGCGCCTGATTGAACGGAGAAGCTAGAGGCCTCCGGTACCGCCTCGCGCCAGTCCCAATAATCAGGCGGAAGCGTGATGAAGAGCTGGCCCTCGGCATGATCCGCGACGTCGGCGAGGCGGAGCAAACATTTACCCTTTTTGGCGCGACCCTGGCCAAGCGACAGCAGGCGGCAGAGGCGCCCATAAGCGGCGCGATCCGTCGGATAACAAAGCAGCGACGGCGCATCTTCGAGTTCGAGGCGCGCGCCGACAAGCAATCGAAGTCCAGCGGCCTTCGCGGCGGCATGGGCCCTCACAACGCCCGCGAGCGTGTTTCTGTCGGCAACGCCGATCGCTTCGATGCCCAACGCCTTGGCCTGCGCAACCAGCTCCTCCGCGTGGGATGCGCCCCGCAAGAATGAAAAATTCGTGATCGTCTGCAGTTCGGCGTAGCGCGTCATGCAAACAACCCATGTAAAAACCAGCTTGGGTAACCTTCGTCGTGACCGCCGCCATAAAGCCCGTGTCGGAAAACCCAGTACGCCGAGCCTTGCTCGTCTTCGATCCTGTAATAGTCGCGGGTGCGACTGCCATCGTCGATGTGCAAGGCGCGCCACCATTCGGGCGCAATGCGCTCGGGGCCCTCGGCGCGGATGACGCGCCGCTCGACGCGCCGCCAGACAAAACGCGCAGGTGGGCCGTCCGGAACTCCCGCGACGACAAGAATCGGCTCGGGTCGCCTCAACAGGAAAGGCGGGCGGAGCGGCCCCGTCTGATAATGCCACGGCAACGCAGACGTGCGCTGAAAATTGAGCGCGAGAGGCAAAGCCTCGAGCGCGGGCGCGCGAACCTCGGCGCGCTCGGGAATATGGCTCGCCCACGGAGCGAGCAGCATGACGGAACTCTCTCCTAGTCGATTGACCAGGCGATCAATCAGCGGCGCGGCATCAGCGGCCATATGCGGTCCGTCCGCCGGGAAGGCATCCTGGCTCTGAAACCCATGCGCCACTCTCGTCGCTTCGAGCCGCAAGAGGTCGACGCCAAACCCGGCGTCGAAGGCCGCAATCTTTTCGGCCAACAGCGACATGATGTGTGAGCCATCGCCGCAAGGCGCGCTCATTGCAGCAGAAACGGCGCCTGCCGTGCCGTCGGCGCGGTAGATCATGAGCTTAACGGCGCGAAGGGCGAGATCTTCGGCTTTCAGATGCGCCGCGAGGTCGGCGCAAAGTTCTCCTGTGATGTCTTCGAGAGCCTCCGACGAGATCAGAGGGTTTGAAAAGCTACGCGCAACGAACAGCGCCGGCGGCTCGACGAGCGGGCAGAGCGGTTCACGCGCGCAGCCGAGGGCCTGGTCGAGCCTGGTCAAGACGGCGTTTGCGGCATCGGCAGAGCGGAAGCGGCGTTCGAGGCTGGCGCGCGGAATATCGTAAAGCTGGCCAATGCGGCGCAGCCCCAGGCGCTTCAGCAACAGCACGCTCCCCGGCGCCAGTCGCAGACCTTCGACGGGAATTTCGGCGAGCGCGGCGCGCGTTTCGCCTTGTTTAGCCAAGGCCCAAACGTCGTCGCCCGCACACGCGAAACGGGAAAGCGCGTGCGCGGCGCCGAGCGTATCTGCAAGGCCCGCCTGCGCTTTGACGCCAAAGCCCGAAAGTCGACCAGTGAGATCGTCGAGCAGGGCTTTTTCGCCGTCAAAGAGATGCGTGACGCCGGAAACGTCGATCCAAAGGCCGTCGGCGCCGTCAGCATGCCGGCTTGGACCATAGCGACCGGCCCAACGCGCCAAGCGCAGCAGCGCAGCCCGGTCTCTCCTCGGCTCGGCAGGCCGCGAGATGAGCCCGGGAAAGGCCGCGCGGGCGTCGGCGAGCGAGACCCCAGCTGTGAGCCCGGCCCGCGACGCCGTTGCGTTGATGGCCGTGATCGTCAGGCCATGAACGCCGGTCTCAACCAGCGCAAACGGCAAATCGGGAGGAATCGATTTTGGCTCTGCTCGGAAGAGCCGCGTGATGGGCCAAGCCGGAAGCCAGACGGAAACGACGCGTCGCATCATGCCATTCCAAAACCAGAGGAGACAAACCCGAAGCCTCCGGTCGGGCGCGGCAGCGTTCGAGATGCGCAAAAAAACGCGCGGCGCCCGGCGCTCTAGGATCAAAAGGATGCGGCGCACTAGGAGCTCTGCCGACACGCCAACGCGTCGCCACAGCTGCGGTTGGTGCGGTAGCAGGATGAGTGACCAGCAAGCACGGCGTCGCACCGGCGTTGGACGCAAGGCTGATGCGGCGCGCGGGGGTCAGCGCCACGTCATTGAAGACGCCGAAAGCAAGACCTAGGCGCGACGACCGCAACCCATATTCTAAGGCGTTAAGCGCCTCAGCCGCGTGCGCAGTCTCGACGATCAGGAGCCTTGCGGGATCAAAGCCCAAATGCGCGAGACCCGCCGCTGAAGGCGAGCCGAACTCCGCGGCAAGCGCGCGCGGCCAGCACCACAACAGCCAGGGCGACGTATTCTCGGACGCGGCGACGCGGCAAACGGCGAGACGTATGGCGAAACCGAGAGCCGTCATCCAGTCGGCGGCCGAGGCGGCGCCGCAAGCGCCGGCATCCGATGCGGCCTTGACCTCGTGGACTGCGCGCACTGCAATCCCGCCAGGCGACAAAGCGTCGTCGAACGCAGAAGCGCCAAGCGTCCAACCATGCGCCGCAAGCCGCGGCCTTATCGGCAGGGGAGATTCGGCGATGCGCGGCGTATGCCGCTCGATCCGGCTAATACTGTCGCGCAATCGAGCGATCAGCGCGGATTTTTTCTGAGAGCCGACGCCAATATCGCTGCAATCAGGCTGTCGGGGGCCTGCAGCCATAACGGATGGGGCGCGGAGCATGATTGGGGATCCAGAACGAGTCTCGGAGACATTTTTGTTCATTATTTGTTCTAGTCGCCATCGGCCTTGGTCGTCAAGAAAAAGGAACAAAAATTGAACAAAAAAATCTCGCGCTGCGCCGCCAACGATCAAACTAAAAGCCCGACCGAGGCGTTGAGTTATCTGAAGCGCCAAAAACTTTCTGCTGCAGCGCACGATCGTGACAGGACTGTGACCTCTGTGCTCTGCCCGTCGAAACGCGACTGTTATATACGGCGAATTCGACAAACGAACGCAAGGTGACGACACGCCCTTCGCCTTGATAGGATCGATATCCGGAGCACCTGCCGATGGCTTTGAAACACCCGCTGCGTCACCTCGCCTTCGCGGCCCTCACCGTGATTGCAGCCTTGTCATCGCCGCAAATGGCCAGCGCCCAGACACTTGGCGATTTACTATGGGGCGGCGGCAGCGAGTGGGGTGGCGGTCGCCAGTCCATTTCGTTCAGCAATCAATACAAGCCCGGCCAAATCATCGTTTCGTTCGGGGATCGCCGCTTGTACCTCGTAACAGCGCCTGGCCAGGCGATCAGCTATCCAGTGGCCATTCCGCGAGAACAGAGCCGCTGGCAGGGCACGACATTCATATCCGAAAAGCGGATCAACCCGTCGTGGACCCCAACGCCCGAAATGATCCGCGAGAATCCGAAGCTTCCCAGCTGGGTTCCAGGCGGACATCCGATGAACCCACTCGGCGTTCGCGCACTCTACCTCGGCTCAAGCGCTTACCGAATTCACGGCACTGACGCCCCTTGGACGATTGGTCAGAATGTCTCCAAGGGTTGCGTGCGCATGTATAACGAGGACGTGCTCGATCTCTATCCGCGGGTTCCTATCGGCGCTCGCGTCTTGGTCACGTGGCAGCGATTCACAAGCGGACCTGTCGCTTCGACCAGCGACAAAGCCCCGCCGGTGAAGCGCAAGTCATACGGTCCAACGACCATCAAGAAATACACGTCCGTGCGCCCTGAAGCGAACCGCACAGCGGAAGTTCAATAACCAACCTGCCGACAAAAATGTTGATTTTGAACGGGTGGCCCTTCCGGCCGCCCGTTTTGCATTTTTGCAATTGCAGGCCATACGCCATCGGCACGCACCAATTTAATGGCTGATCTAGCCCATCGCAAAAGCCGCGCTGAAGTCTATAGTCGGCGACAGACGCACCGAGGAATCAAAATGGTCACGCTGATCGACGGCGCCAAAGCCCTGCGCCATCCTGAAAAGCAAAATCGGCCGGATACGCCTTTGCTGCAGAAGCCAGCATGGATTCGCGTAAAACCGCCTGGTTCTGCCGGCTATCTCCAAACGAGCGTCATCGTCAAGGCGCACGGTATCACGACGGTCTGTGAGGAGGCGGCATGCCCAAACATCGGATCGTGCTGGGACAAGCGCCACGCGACGATGATGATAATGGGCGGCGTATGCACGCGCGCCTGCGCATTTTGCAACGTAGCGACGGGGCTGCCGTCGCCTCTCGACCCAAGTGAGCCGAACCGCGTGGCGGACGCCGTAACGGCGCTAGGCCTGAATCACGTCGTCATTACGTCTGTCGATCGCGACGATCTTGAAGATGGCGGCGCAGCGCATTTCGCCGCGACGATCCGCGCCGTACGCGCAAAGGCGCACGAGACGTCGATAGAGGTCTTGACGCCGGACTTTCTACGGAAGGACGGCGCTCTAGAGCAGGTGATCGACGCGGCGCCTGACGTTTTCAATCACAACATTGAAACGACGCCGTCGCTCTACATCAAGATACGGCCCGGCGCGCGATACTTCCATTCGCTGCGCCTGCTACAGCGCGCCAAGGAGCTTTGCCCCAGCATCTTTACAAAATCGGGGCTAATGGTCGGCCTTGGCGAATCGCGCAACGAGATCTTGCAGGTCATGGATGACCTTAGATCGGCGGGGGTGGACTTCTTAACGATCGGCCAGTATTTGCAGCCGACGCGAAAGCACGCCGAGGTGAAAGGGTACGTGTCGCCGACAGAGTTTGACAGTATGAAGGTCGCAGCGTTGGCCAAGGGTTTCTTGATCGTCACCGCTTCGCCGTTCACCCGATCATCGCATCACGCCGGCGACCACTTCGCCGCGCTAAAGTCATCCCGGCCCGTCGCCGCGACCACATAAATTTTGAGTGCCGCGGTTCGCAGTCAACAATCAACCCAAATCGATAGTGGGCTACCGGCCCCACTCGCGCGGCTAGGGACCAGCATTCGTAGTCACAGCCGCAGCAGAGCCTGCTGGAGCTGCCCCCTTGGCAACCTCCCGCTTGCGATATTTCTCGATCGCAATTCGCGTACGCTCTCCGTCTGTTGGCCAGCGATCGTAACGCGCCGCGTTCGGCCAGCGCTCAATCGCTTGAGTGGCCTTGTTGATTTCGATCGAGTCGCCGATTCCATAGGTGATGGTATCGCGTCTGTCGAAATGCTCCTGGCATCCGGACAGAGTAACCGCGGACAACACCAGCGCTGCGCCGCGCATCCAAAACCTGCGTTGGACCGACATGACATTACTTGGTTGCAGCATGGGCCACAGCCTCCGGTCCAATGTGAATGATATGGCCGATCATAGGGCGTTCGCTGTGGCGGTCTCCCGTCCGCGGTATCTCAGAGCGACCGTCCAAGAAGAAATCGACGTCATTTGAGGCAACCGGGCCGTCGAGCGGAGTGCCCAGGCGCTCACCAGGACGCTTGGGCTTCACGAGCCTCGGCGTCACGATAATCACGAGATCTGATTCCTGCTTCTGATACTCAGCGCTGCGGAACAGCGCCCCGAGCACTGGCACCTGACCGATCCACGGCAGCTGGGCCTGATTCTTGGTATGCGAATGCTGCAACAACCCCGCGATCGCGAGACTCTGCCCATCGCGCAATTCGACAGTTGTATTCGCGCGACGGACGACGAGGCCCGGAATACGCACGTTATTAATCTCGACCGAATTGGTCTCGTCGATATCGCTGACCTCTGGAGCGATCTTGAGGTTGATCAACCCACCCGACAGGACTGTGGGCGTGAACGCGAGCGCGATGCCGAATTGCTTGAATTCGATCGTGATGCGATTGTCGGCGGCGCTGACTGGGAATGGAAACTCACCGCCGGCCAAGAAGTTTGCAGTGTCCCCCGATAACGTCACCAGATTCGGTTCGGCAAGGCGGCGCGCAAGCGAACGTTCTTCTAGGGCTCTCAACAGAATATCGACGTTGGTGCCGCCTTCGAGAACACGCGCAAGAATAGAGCCGAAGGGCGCGGAGCCCGAAAGCAGCGCAGCTGTCTGCAACGGACCAATTCCTGGGTCCAGGAACTGACCGCCCGTGTCAGCAGCAACGCTTGAAGAACGAGTCCGGCTGCTGATCCCAAGTTCGCGGGCGGCCGACCGTGAGGCTTCGACAAAGCGGACTTCCAGCATCACCTGCTGTGGCGACGCCACAGAAAGCGCGTTGGTCACCAGTTCTGGTGGACTATATTGGCGGGCGATTGCAACGGCGCGTTCAACGTCGGGCCCAGACAGCACGATGCCGCTCAGCATAATGCCGCCATTGACGGCGCTTACCCGGATTTCGGCCTCAGGAAGGTTTTCGGTAAGCTTGGCGCTGAGATCGTCGATGTCGGGCGTTACATCGACTTCCACGATCTTGAGAATTTTCTGGTCCTCACCGACCACCGTCAACCGGGTCGCGCCGATCTTTTTTCCAAGCACATAGATCGCGCGATCCGAAAGAGGAACGACATCGGCTATCTCCGTCTCGGCGATCAGCGCTGTGGCGTAGGGATGGTCGAGATGCACGACCTGAGATTTCTTGACGACAACAGCGGCCCTACCGATCGAACCCGAAAACCTGTCGTCGTAGGCCACGACGGAACCGGTAGGCCCGGCTTCGACCTTTCTGCCGGCAGCGCTCGCCGAACAAAGGGTGGCAAAAATGCCGATAATGACAGCGCTAGTCGCAAAGCCAACTTGGCGAGCGGCAACGCACGACGGACGCGACCCGTCACAACGCGCATGCACTTGATGCATCGCAATACGTCCTCACACGGTTACGGTCCCGAACGCGACATACGGAACTCAACACGGGGACGCATCTACGAGAGATGGAAGCAGGTCGACTAAAAACAAATAGCGACCGCTCAGCGAACGCGCCGTCGCGCCGCTTCTAAGCCGCTCGACGACTGACCTGGAACTACCGATCGACGATGAGACGATCGACCGTATACTCGGTCGGCACGCCCGTTCGCACGATCTTAACCTTCGCGCGCGGCGGCGACCAGACAGCATCAACTGGCGCCGAGGGAGCCGGCGGCGCAACCGCTATTGTCGGCTCAAGCGCCACCGCGACCCGCTTATCCCCGCTATCCTCACCCAGGTCGTCAGCGGTCACCCGCCGTTGCGCAATCTGCACGGCCGAGGCGCTTTGCTCACGCAAGGCCAAAGATATGGAAGCGATGGTACCAGCAAGCGTGATCTTCTGGGCGTCCACCTGAGTCGCCTCAAGCGTCACCGTCCGAACGAGTTTTGCGCCGTCCTGGCGAGGATCGGCCGACTGATCAATAGCCAAGACACGGATGCGCTGAAGCAACAGCTCAGTGTACGGCTGGAAGGTCTGGTCCCGCGTTTCTTCGCTGCTGCGCTTGCCGAACGTCACCAACACATCGACGAAGTCGCCTGGCAGAACGAACCCACCGACGCCAATAACGTCATCGACACGAATGCTGACTGCTTTCATGCCATTGCGAAGCATCGTCGCAAGACTGGCGCGCTGGCCCGGGCCTGTAACTTTCCCTTTCAGCACTGGCTCTTTGGTTTGGATCGTTTCCAACACTGTACGCGTCTCTTGCTCGGCAAACATCTCTTCGACCGATCGAAACGCGCCTTTGGGAACATTTTCAGACGGCCACTCCGTCGTCCCGAGCTTGTCCTTTGTCAGGACCGTGCCGAAATTGAGGTTGTCCTTGGCCACGACAACTGTCGTCAACTTCATGGAAGGACCTGAAGCAACCGCCGGACGGTTGTTCGCGTCCGACATCGACGACATCCAATCATAGGCGCCAACGGCGGCCAGCATGCCGCTGAAGCCAGCAATGGACAGCGCAAGAGTCACTTCACGGCGCATAGAGGGGTCCCCAGCGTGACAATTCTTCGACACTCCCACTCTGGCACAGCCATCGTTAAGTTCTTCATAAAGCGCCTGTGGACGACATATTAATGAACTCTTAATCGCACGAGGGAACAGAGCATATTGAGCTCAGACGAGCGTTTTTGACCCTCGCCGAAAGCGCCGCGCGAGAACTTCCACAAATTGTCAACACGATGATCCGACGTCAGACGATTTGATCGCGGTGACGTTTGTATCGCGACAAGATTTGGGGCACTAATTCTGGCGACAGACTGAGGGTTCGAGTCTCTAGTGCGCATGGTTCGCACTAGCCGTGAATTCGGGTGGGGAACGTAGTCGTGGCGCATCTTGGAATGTTGTGGCGGACTGTCGTCGCTGGCGTTGCCCTGTCGCTTGGGGCCTGCGCTGCGACGGACTTCGAAACGGCGTCACTTCCAGATCCGGCGCTGCCACACACGGTAAATCTTGTAGAAGAAGCGCAGCTGCAGTTCACCGAAGGCAATTTCGGTCGGGCAGTCGATACCTACGCCAAGACAGTCGAAAGCGACCCACTAAATCCGGAGGCATGGCTCGGATTGGCGGCGTCCTACGATCAGGTCGGTCGATTCGACGAAGCCGACAAGGCCTACGCCAAAGTCCAGGAACTGGTGGGACAAACTCCGAGCGTGCTCAACAATCTCGGTTACTCGTACCTGTTGCGCGGCAAGCTCGAACAATCGCGCGACACCTTGCTCGCCGCCAATCGCGGCGATCCGGGCAATCCTCTAATCTTGAACAATATCGACGTGCTCAACCAACGCCTGGCCACCTTAGGCCGCCCGCCGGTGGTTACAAATTAGAACAAATATCGCGGTTGCATTGGCGTCACGCGTTAGCCCAAAGAACGCGCGTTTATTTTGCGTCCCGTTAGTGGACGGGCCACGTAGCGGACGATTGGGCATCAGCACACTTTGAACATAGCGCGAGTTCATCTTCGGCCTTTGCCATTGGACGACCGCATCGCTGGCACAATGCATGCGACCCGGGGACTTCGCCGTGACCAACCGACACGCGCGTGTCAAAAACGAAACATTCACCAAGCCACAAACTTTCATTCGGCGGCGCTGCCTCGAGGTATTTCAGAATGCCGCCCGCAAGTTGCCTGACGTCCCGGAAGCCTTGACTTAGCAAATAGGATGACGCCTTCTCGCACCGAATACCGCCGGTGCAGAACATCGCAATTGACTTCTCGCGAGCGTTGGCCAGTTCGCGATCGACAAACGCCGGAAATTCTCGAAATGATCGCGTGCCGGGGTTAATCGCGCCGGGAAATGAACCAAGCGCAACTTCGTAGTCGTTCCGCACATCGACCAAAACCACATTTGGGTCTATGACCAGTGCATTCCAATCTTCAGCAGCAACATGACGACCAACGCCCTGACTGGGATTCGCGCGCTCTGCTCCAAACGTCACAATTTCAGGTTTGATCTTGATCTTCATGCGGGCAAACGGATGCTCAGGCGCAGCGGACAGTTTGTTAGTGAGGCATTGCCCGCCTATCATTGAGCCAAGGACCGAATGCAGCGCCTCAAGCGCGGCAGGTCTGCCGGACACAGTCGCATTGACGCCCTCGGTAGCTATCAGGATCGTGCCTTTGATCCCGTGCACAAGGCAAAGTTGCAGCAGCGCGATGCGCATCGCCTCGCAATCGCTAATTCGCACGTACTTGTAGAATGTAGAGACGGCGACGGTCATGGGACTGTATCAAACGCCCGACCTGCGCTGGTCAAGTACTGGTCTTAGGGGTCAATACTGCCGATCAGCCACATGTCTCCGACACCGCTGATTGCATCCGCGGAAAGCAGCCATGCTTCGAGCTGCAGTAAATGTTCTCGATTTTCGAATATGAAATGATACCCGTTCCCACGGGGCAGCGAATGATCAATTCGAGAATCGGTCCTCGATCCGTCCACGCCTCGACGACGACGCCGCGCTTCAGAAAAACTGGATAGTCCGTGAAGAACGCAGCCAAGGCGAATCCAACGGTCGCGAGCTTGAACATATTCAGCACTCCAATGTTCCGCCGAGACAGCGATAGATGCGATCGCGTCGTGACTTTTGAACAGAGCAATTCGCTTGCCAACGTAGAGTTGAAATCTGTTGGCTTTTAAGGCTATTCGACAAAATTCTGCGCGCTCGGATCGGGGCATTTCCTGAGCAATAAGGATTGTGCCCCAAACCGCTTGTTTCGGAGCGTGGCGATAAGCGCTTGATGGTTAGCGCAGCGCGCGTGCAATCTTGATGCGGTGCAGCAACAGCAATCTAGGGCCACAATCCAATTGAAATTGGGGGACGCCGGCGCCCGTGTTCGATTTACACGCGCTCTGATCTCGCAATGCCCATTGTTTTGGCACACAGCGTTCCTTTCGGTTATCTTGCGCCTCGACTAACATAGTGTGCGGTCGGCTTTGGCTAATAACACTCAGCAATGGCCATCGGGCTGAAGATCGCGACGCGTCGGTCGAGTGTGAAGGGGTTCACAATGCAGCAGAAATTTCAGGGTGCTTTCGCGGCGGCGCTACTCATTGGCGCTGGAACCGCACTCGCAGAAATGCCGAAATCAATTGGCGAGGGCGAGGGTCAAGTCGATATCGTGGCATGGCCCGGATACATCGAGCGCGGCGAGACGGACAAAAACTACGATTGGGTCACCGGCTTCGAGAAAGAGACGGGCTGCAAGGTCACCGTCAAGACGGCGGCCACGTCCGACGAAATGGTCACGCTGATGAACCAAGGCGGGTTCGATCTCGTCACGGCTTCAGGCGACGCGTCGCTCCGTCTCATTGCTGGCAAGAAGGTGCAGCCGGTCAACGTTGAACTCGTGCCGAGTTGGAAGACGGTTGACGATCGCCTTAAGGACGCGCCCTGGCATACTGTCGAAGGCGTTCACTATGGCGTGCCCTTCCAGTGGGGACCGAACGTACTCGCCTATAACACCAACGTGTTCAAGGAGCCTCCGAAGAGCTGGTCGATCGTTTTCGAAGATCAGAACCTTCCCGACGGCAAGTCCAACAAGGGACGTGTCCAGGCATTTGACGGACCGATCTACATCGCGGACGCTGCACTTTATCTGATGAAAAAGAAGCCGGATCTCGGCATCAAGAACCCCTACGAGCTCAATGCGGCCCAGTATGCGGCGGTGGTCGATCTCCTGAAATCTCAACGCGCACTCATCGGACGTTACTGGCACGACGCGATGGTGCAGGTCGACGACTTCAAAAACGAGGGCGTGGTGGCCTCTGGGTCCTGGCCGTTTCAGGTCAACCTGCTCGCCGCCGACAAGAAGCCGATCGCCTCGACCATACCCGAGGAAGGCGTGACGGGCTGGGCCGACACGACGATGTTGCACGCGGAAGCCAAGCATCCCAACTGCGCATATAAGTGGCTGGAGCATTCAATTAGCCCGAAGCTTCAGGGTGACCTCGCCTCATGGTTCGGTTCAGTTCCCTCGGCGCCGGCAGCGTGCAAAGGCAACGCGCTGTTGACCGACGAAGGCTGCGCCACGAACGGCTTCGACAACTTCCAGAAGATCTGGTTCTGGCGCACGCCTACGGCCAAATGTGAAAAGGAAAGCGCTTGCGTTCCCTATTCGCAGTGGGCGAAGGACTACATCGCCATCCTCGGCAAGTAGCTCCTATCCAACAGAAAGCGGTCCGGTCTTCGAAGGTCGGGCCGCTTTGCAAATTGAATCCGCGATGCCCTCAGCAGTCAATTTCAGGAATGTCTCGCGCCGGTTCGGCGCCGTGCGCGCCGTCGACGATGTCAGTCTCGACATCGCGCGCGGAGAGTTCTTCGCCATGCTCGGCCCGTCCGGTTCCGGCAAAACGACATGCTTGAGGCTCATTGCCGGCTTCGAACAACCCGATGACGGCCACATCTACATCTTCGAAGACGCCGTAGAGGGCGTGCCGCCCTACAAGCGCGCCGTCAACACGGTTTTTCAGGACTATGCGCTGTTCCCGCACATGACTGTTGGTGAGAACGTGGCCTACGGCTTGATGATCAAGGGCGTCGGCCGGACTGAGCGGGAAGCGCGCGCCAAGGATGCGCTCGGCATGGTTAAGCTCGCCGGTTATGAGTTGCGGCGCTCCGCTCAGCTCTCAGGAGGTCAGCGCCAGCGCGTTGCACTGGCCAGGGCGCTCGTCAACAATCCCAAAGTACTCCTGCTCGATGAGCCGCTGGGCGCGCTCGATCTCAAGTTACGAGAACAAATGCAAGAGGAGCTGAAGTCACTGCAGAAGGCGCTCGGCATCACCTTTGTTTTCGTCACACACGACCAGGGAGAAGCGCTGTCGATGGCCGACCGCGTCGCCATCTTCAACGAAGGCCGCATTGTACAAGTCGGCACACCAGCCGACGTCTACGAGCGTCCGCAGTCACGGTTCGTCGCCGATTTCGTCGGCTCTTCAAATGTCCTCTCGCCCGAATTTTCAACCGCGCATGGCGGGACGGCCTATTGGACCAGCCTGCGCCCCGAGCGGATTGGCGTGTTCGCGCCGGGCGCGCTCGTTCCGGCGGTGCACGCACACGCGGACGGGGAAGTGGCGTCAATCAACTATCAAGGATCTTCGACCCGGTTCGGCGTCGAAGCCAGCGGCGCCACGATTACGGCCGAGGTCGCGGCCGCAGAGCGGCGTTTCCGGCCCGGCGATGCCGTGCGGCTGGTCTGGCCTAAATCGGCCATGGTCGCAATGGAGGGCGAGGCGTGAGCCATGCGGTGGCAGAGCGGGCGGCGGGTGGACTCCTCGAAGGGGTCTCCGATCTCTTCCTGGCGCGCCCGCGGCTTCTCACCCTCCTGCTCCTGCTGCCGCCGCTGCTCTGGATAGGCGTCGTCTATGTCGGATCGCTGTTCGCGCTCCTCTTGCAAAGTTTCTATTCGCTCGACGACTTCTCAGGCCTCGTCGTGCACGAGTTCACGCTGTCGACCTACGCGCAGCTTCTGGAAGAAGCCAACGTCCAGATCATCGTGCGAACGGTGCTGCTCGCAACGTTGGTCACGATTGGCTGCGCGATCATCGCCTTTCCGATCGCCTACTATGCCGCCCGCTATGCGCGCGGCTGGACAAAAGCGTTCTTCTATCTTGCGGTGATGATGCCGCTTTGGTCGAGCTATCTCGTGAAAGTCTACGCGTGGAAGCTCATCCTGGCGAAAGAGGGCATTCTCACCTGGATGGCCGGGGGTCTGCACCTCACTTGGCTGCTCGACGCCATCCTCGCACTACCGATCGTCGGCGGTCCGTCATTGTCATTCAGCTACATCGGGACATTCTTGGTGTTCGTCTACGTCTGGATTCCGTACATGATCCTGCCGATCCAGGCGGCCCTTGAGCGCGTACCTGCGAACCTCATCGAGGCGTCGGCGGATCTCGGCGCCGATCCACGCCAGACGTTCCGGACCGTCATCCTTCCACTGGCGCTCCCAGGCGTCATCGCAGGCTCCATCTTTACGTTTTCGTTGACGCTTGGCGACTACATCATTCCGCAGATCGTCGGCAATTCGCGGCTGATGATCGGGCAAGCCGTCTATACGTTGCAGGGTACGGCCGGCAACATCCCGCTCGCGGCCGCCTTCACCGTGGTGCCGATGGCTATCATGGGCGTCTACCTCTGGATGGCCAAACGAATGGGGGCCTTCGATGTCCTCTAGTCCTGGCACGCCCGCGCCGCTTGGCTTGCGCATCGCGGCGATCGGCGGCCTGCTGTTCCTGCACCTGCCGCTCGCCCTTATCTTCCTCTATGCCTTCACGACCGAGGACAAGAGCTTTGCGTTCCCCCCGCCCGGCTACACGACGAAGTGGTTCGGCATTGCTTGGAGCGAGCGCCCAGACATCTGGCCACCGCTTTATCTCTCGCTCAAGGTCGCGACGATCGCCACGTTTCTGGCGTTGATATTCGGAACGCTCGCCGCCGCAGCGCTATCGCGCACCCGCTTCTTTGGCCGCGAGACAATTTCACTGCTGTTCGTATTACCGATTGCGCTGCCCGGCATCATCACCGGTATCTCGTTGCGCTCAGCATTCGACATCATGGGGCTAGACTTCTCGATGTGGACCATCATCCTCGGCCACGCGACTTTCTGCATTGTGGTGGTCTACAACAACGCCATCGCCCGCTTCCGACGCCTGCCCGGCAATCTGGTCGAGGCGTCGATGGACCTCGGCGCTAACGGCTTCCAAACCATCCGCCACGTGATCCTGCCGCAGATCGGCACCGCGCTGCTCGCCGGCGGCATGCTGGCCTTTGCCTTGTCTTTCGATGAAGTCATCGTCACGACATTCACCGCTGGTCAGCAGTCGACGCTGCCCATCTGGATGCTGTCGGAGCTCATGCGTCCGCGCCAGCGCCCCGTCACCAACGTGGTCGCAGTCTTCGTTTTTCTTGTTACGCTTCTGCCGATCCTTGCCGCCTACTATCTGACGCGCGAAGGTGAGCATACCGGTGGGTCGTCCAAATAGAATCTTGGGAGGAGTGCCATGCTGGATACCGAAATGCTGATCGGCGCGTCGTTCGTCGCCGGTGCCGAGGGCGAAGAACCCGTCATCAATCCCAAGACTGAAGATGCGATCACGAATCTCGCGGAAGCCAGCGCAGCGCAAGTCGACGCGGCCGTCACTGCCGCCGAAGCCGCCTTCAAGACTTGGTCGCGGACGACCCCCGCCGAGCGCTCCGGACTGCTGTTGAAGCTCGCCGACGCCATCGACCGTGATGCGGAGGGCTTCGCCGCGCTTGAAGCCCTCAACTGCGGCAAACCACGCATCCGTGTGCTGCAGGATGAGATGCCGGCAATCTCCGACTGTTTCCGCTACTTCGCCGGCGCGGTGCGCAACATGCACGGCGCCGTCGCCGGTGAATACCTTGCTGGACACACCTCCATGATCCGTCGTGATCCGATCGGCGTCGTGGGTTCAATTGCGCCGTGGAACTATCCGCTGATGATGGCGGCGTGGAAGCTTGCGCCGGCGCTGGCGGCCGGCAACACAATCGTGCTCAAGCCGTCCGAGCAGACGCCGCTGACGACGCTGAAACTCGCCAAAACGATTGCGGAAATCTTCCCCGAGGGCGTTGTCAACATCATTGTCGGGCGCGGCGCGACGACCGGCAACGCGCTGATTTCGCATCCCAAGGTCGCCATGGTCTCGCTCACCGGAAGCATCGGCACAGGACAGAAGGTGCTACAGGCCGCCGGCCCAACCATCAAGCGCACGCACCTGGAGTTGGGCGGCAAGGCGCCCGTGATCGTCTTCGACGACGCCGACATCGCCTCCGTTGTCGATGGAGTCAAGACGTTTGCCTTCTATAATGCTGGCCAGGATTGCACGGCCGCGTGCCGCATCTATGCCGGCGCCAAGATCTATGACAACCTCGTCGCCGACCTTTCGAGCGCGGTCGGCGAGATCAAGTTCAACCAGCCAAACGACGACGACAATGATATTGGACCGCTGATCTCTGCGGCCCAGAAGGGCCGCGTGCACGATTTCGTCCATCGCGCCCGTCAGCAGAACCACATCGAAGTCACGGCTGGCGGCAAGGCGCCGGGCGGCAAAGGCTTCTTTTTCGAGCCAACCGTCATTGCCGGCGCCCAACAAAGCGACGAGATCGTGCGCAAGGAAGTGTTCGGGCCGGTCGTGTCGATTACGCGTTTCGATGACGTCGACCAGGCGGTCGCGTGGGCAAACGACAGCGACTACGGCCTCGCCTCATCGGTGTGGACCTCCGACATCGCCAAGGGTATGGCGACGGCTGCGCGTCTGCAGTATGGCTGCACTTGGGTGAATACCCACTTCATGCTTGTCAGCGAAATGCCACACGGCGGCCTGAAGTCGTCAGGCTACGGCAAGGATCTGTCTATGTACGCGCTCGAAGATTACACCGTCGTTCGACACGTGATGGTGAAGCTATAAATTGCCGAAGAAAAAACTTTGATCTCAATAAAACTGCGGTCACACTTCCGGCTTGGTTGCGACGACTTCGCTCCGAACGCGTTCCTCGGTAAGATCGCCCGAGCAAAGGGAAATGAACCGATAGGCGTATCCCCTGAGGTAGGCGTTTCGGCGCACCGCTATCCGCGACGTATTTTGCTCGAATAGATGTGACGCGTCGAGCCGCCTTAAAGCCGCGTCGCGCCGCGGTTCGAAGGCCATTGACGCGATGATGCCGATTCCAAGCCCGATATCCACGTAGGCCTTGATGACGTCGGCATCGAGCGCGGCCATTACGATTTGAGGTTCAAGTCGCGCTTTCGCAAATGCGTCGTCGATGCGACCACGACCCGTGAACCCCTGATTATAGGTGACGATGGGATGCTCGGCGATGGCTTCGAGCGTCAGTCGCTTCATGCCCTCAAGCGGATGACCGGCGGGAACAACGACGCCGTGGTGCCAGCTATAGTAGGGAAACGTGGCAAGCTCGGCGAAATCCTGAAGCGCTTCGGTCGCAACGCCAATGTCCGCGGTTCCTTCGACGAGCATTTTCGCGATCTCAGGCGGGCTCGTCTCGTGCAGCACGAGGGTCACTTCCGGAAACTCACGCTTGAAGGCTGTCACGACTCCGGGCAACGCGTACCTGGCCTGCGTGTGCGTCGTCGCGAGAGTGAGCAAACCCTTTTTCGTGTTCGCAAATTGCTCGCCGAGCTTCTTGATGCTTTGCGTGTCAACTAGAATTCGTTCGACGATTGCGACGAGTTCTTGACCTGGTTCTGTCAATCCAAGCAGGCGTTTTCCGCGTCGAACAAAAAGCTCCACGCCTAGCTCGTCCTCAAGATCCTTGATATGCTTCGAAACGCCGGATTGCGACGTATTCAAAGCGCTCGCTGCGTCGGTCAAGTTAAAGTTGCGCCTGACGGTTTCGCGGATGATGCGCAGCTGTTGGAAATTCACAATAGGCGGTCCTGTGTCATACTGTAGCATGAATCGCGGCATCGATTAATCGGGCAGCGAACGCACTGGCCTGCGCGTTCATTGAGAAACGATTGCCTTCAAATCTCATCTCGAACTCAGAGCCCTTAACCCAAGAACTACCGTTGTACGCTGAAGACCAAACGCTCGGTTGGAAAGGTCTATGCGATCGGTGACGGCTTAACGCTTGGATATCCAATGTGCTGGACGTCGAGGAACGGCTGATAAGAGACGGACGGCAACGAGGGCTTCATAAGTCTAGTCTCCTTCAGTCGTCTTCAAAAACTGGCGCAGCGTTAAAGCCGGCCAGAACCCCGGCAAAATAAGGAGAAATGCTGAACTTATGAAAAATAAAGCAGTACAGCGGCAGGCGGTCGCGATTATCGATCCTCAGCCGTTCCGATTTCCGCACACCGGACATTCGACTTCGAGAAGGTAGCCGAACCAGATCCCTTTACAGTTTCGGCACCAATGACCTGTCGTCTGCTCTTGCGCAACGCCAAGGAACTCTGCCATGCGGCCGATGCCGAGGTCTTTATAGGGTTCAGGCCCGCCGGGTGGTCGCACTCTAGAGTGCGGAAATTGGACGACGGGCGTCGGTTTGGCGCCGCCGTCTCCGTTGCCGTTGTTGTCCGGGTCCGCCATTGACACACTCCCTCATGACAGGGGCTCGATGCCGTAGCGCTTGATCTTGTTCGCTAACCCGACCCGCGACAAGCCCAACTCGCGGGCCGCTTCACTCTGATTCCAGCGGTGTCGAACCAAAGCAGACTTTACCATTTCAGTTTCGAGCGACTCAACTTTTTCGCGTAAGGTCGCGCCCGACAATCCGGCGGATACAGCGCTAGTAATGCCATTTCGCGGCTGCAGCGCCGCGATCGCTGGTGGAAGGTGTTTTGACGTGATGAACCCGCCGTCGTTCGCCACCGCAATCATACGGCGAACTTCGTTCTCAAGTTCACGGACATTGCCCGGAAAATCATGAAGCGCAAGCCGTTCCAGAACGTCGCCAGCAAATCCAAGGATATGCCGTTTCATGGCTTGGCCGTACTTGCGCGCAAAGAACTCGGCGAGTGCCGGTACATCGGCGCGGCGGTTGCGTAACGGCGGCACCGTCAGTTCGAAGCCTTTGAGGCGGAAATAGAGATCTTGTCGGAATTTTCCTTGCTCGACGAGCCGTTGCAGCGGCTTGTTTGACGCGGCGATGATGCGCACGTCCGTGAGAAGAACCTGATCCGAGCCGAGAGGCTTGACCTCTCCATTCTGCAAGAAACGAAGAAGGCTGACCTGAAATGACGGCGAGACCTCGGAGATCTCGTCGAGGAAAACGGTCCCTTTGTCGGCCGCTCGGAAGAGACCCAGCCGGTCGCTGATCGCCCCGGTGAATGCGCCGCGCTTGTGACCAAACAGTTCGGATTGCAGGAGTTCGTCTGACATGCCGCCGCAGTTCTGCACCAGCAACGGACTCGATCGTCTGGCGCTGTTGTAGTGGATGGCGCGAGCGAGCAATTCTTTACCGGTTCCTGTCTCACCCTGGACAAGAATTGGCAAGTCGGTTGGCGCAGCAACGCGTGCCAAGTCGCAAAGTACGGCCATAGACTCGCTCGCATAAACGAGCTTCTCAAAATTGTTGGCCTCGGAGCGCGACTTTTCGCCGTTCGCATGATGAAGAAACGGTGCATCCTCGTGGAACTTGATCTCGCGACTGAGCAACCTATGGCGGCGCGCCAGTTCCCGTGTCTCGAGCGCACGCTTGACGACCAGACCAATCTGCTCGGCATCGAGCGGACGGCGCACAAATTGGTAGACGGCGGCCTCGTCGTGACCGTTCGACATCACGGTCTTGGCGCCAACATCCTTGACGAGCAGACGAACGACGGTCGGGTGGGCCGTCCGATAGTGCTTCAAGACTTCGAGACCCGCCTTCTTGCCGATGCCACGGTCGGCAATGACGATATCGACGTGGGCTTCGTCCGCTAGCTCTAGCGCCTCGCGTGCGCCCGGGGCCATCAAGACCCTATAGCCGTACTCATCCTTCAGCTCGGCGATGACGGGACGCCAGTCGTCGGAGGTCTTGGAAACGACAAGAACTGTGCTGTGCTCGGTCACGGGATTATTTTGTTTTCAAACTGCATACCTTCTTAGCATCAGAGTCGGCTACGTACAACGATTGAAACGCTCAACCTGCTTCTCTGGAACAGCGGCCTTACTCATCCCAACACCGCTAAACTATTCGTGACGTTGCGCGTCTGCAGCCATGACAGCCAGGCTTCCAAGCCTTCGCCGGTACGCGCCGAAACAATCAAGATTTTGGCCGCTGGATTTACGTCACGGATAGACGCGGACGCATTAGCGAGGCTGAAGTCGACATGGGGAAGCAGATCGATCTTGTTGATCAGAACCAAATCCGCAGTGGCGAACATATGAGGATACTTCGCCGGTTTGTCGTCGCCTTCAGTGACCGATAGGATCGCCACGCGCGCCGACTCGCCCAAATCGAAAAGTGCAGGGCAAACGAGATTGCCGACGTTTTCGACGATGACCAGCGAACCCGGAAGCGGTTGCAGCGTTGCAAGCCCGCGCGCCACCATCTCGGCATCTAGGTGACAGCCAGTTCCTGTATTGACCTGGACGACCGGCGCTCCGGCGGCGCGGATGCGCTCGCCATCATTGGCGGTAGCTTGGTCGCCCTCAATAATGAAAAGCGCTCGTTTGCCGTCCAATTCGCGGATCGTGCGCTCAAGCAATGTGGTCTTGCCCGCGCCAGGCCCGCTCATCAGGTTGATCGCCGGAGTTTCCCGTCCCGAGAGCCAAGCGCGGTTGCGCGCCGCGCGTTCGTCATTCTTGGCGAGAATTCGCGTTTCGATATCGACAACTGAGCTGCGCGGCGCATCCCCGGCCTCTTCGTGGGCATGGTCATGGCCGTGATGGCGGTGATGTATATGGCGGGCGCCACCAGCATGAGTGTGTTCATGATGATGACCGTGTGCATGATCATGGCTGTGGTCGTGGTCGTGGCCATGCTCGTGATCATGAGTGGCCCCATCATGATTATGAGCGTGATCGTGATGATGGCCATGCACATGACGCACGCGCGTTCCGTCCGCCAATATGTGCTCGTGCTCATGCCCATCGGAGTGGGTGTGATCCTTGCCGAGGGGGAGCATCTCCCCCGTCTGAAGATCAAGCAGGGTGGTTCTTGCGCCGCTGCCGCATCCGCACGTCACGCACATTACGCAGCCTCCACTTCCAGTTCCATTGTACCTATCTTCAACTCATCGCCTGCGATGCGCGTCAGCTGACGCGATCCGCAAGCGCACGGCGCAAAATGCGCAGCGACTTCAAACTCTGACCCGCACGTCGCACACCGCGCTCGACCATCGACTTCTCGAATGTCGAGCTTTGCGCCTTCAAGCGGGGTGCCCATCGCTACGGCGTCAAAGCAGAATGCGACCGCTCGCGCGTCGACGCCGGCAAGTTTGCCAATGTCGAGGGTCACGCGCAGGACCTTTTGGCCCCGCGCGTGCTCTGCGACGATCGCAACTACCGAACGTGTGATGCCGAGTTCGTGCATCGGTGAAAGCCTTTACGGGCCTAAACGGTCAGCCATCCAGCCATGAGCGAAACGCCCGCGAGCGCCCCGACGGTGCCAGCCGATCGCCTCAAGATGTCTGACGGCGTACGTCCCAGCCGGTCCAGCACCAAGCCGAGCGCAATGCCGGCGCAGTGCAACAAGCTCGTTGCGATGACAAACCCCGCGGCGTAGGGCAAGAAGCTCGCGAGTTCGGCGCCCTCACTGCCGTGTGCATGACCGTGAAACAGGGCGAAAGCTCCGACGAGCGCCATAGCCATGGCTGTCGGCAATTTAACGCCAAGTGCGATGGCCAGCCCCATGACGACGACAGACAAGCCGATCACCTGCTCGACGTAGGGCAATCCAATGCCGCCGTAGCCGATCAGGCCGCCAACGATCATCGTCCCAACGAACGCCGACGGCACCAGCAACAAAGCGGCCCCGCCGAGGCTCGCCGCATAGAGACCGACTGCCACCATGGCCAGGACGTGGTCAATGCCGCCGAGTGGGTGGAAGAACCCAGTTGCGAATGTCTCTACATGGCCTTGCCCGACGTGGGCGAAGGCAGGAACGGTTGTCAAGAACAGCGCGAATAACGCTGAAGGCGCTATCTTTCTCAGCATCTTTTTTCCTCCGACTAGACGACACGGGTTGTTGCACTCAACAAATTCTCGGGAGCTGTTCGCCCACGAGCATATCGACGATGCGCCGGCCGCCGAAAACTGTACGCATGACGACGCGACCAGCGCGTTCCGCCGTCACTTTTCCAATGAGAGCTGATTGGCTCCCGAATTCGTGCGCACGCATCGCCGCGAGCGCGGCGACCGCTTCGGCCTCCGGGACCACGACGACGATCTTGCCTTCGTTGGCGAGATAGAGTGGGTCAAGACCGAGGATCTCGCAGAAGCCCTTGACCTCGGTGCGTATCGGCGTTTCGGTTTCGACGATTTCAATGCCGACGCGCGCCGCTTCCGCGATTTCGTTCAACACGGTCGCAAGTCCTCCGCGCGTTGCGTCGCGCATGAAGCGGAGGTTTGGGGCAGCCGCTATGATGACCTCGCACAGCCCATGCAGAGCCGCGCAGTCGCTCTCAATCGGCGTAGTAAGCGCCATATCGCCGCGAGCATTTAGAATGGTGGCGCCATGATCGCCAAGAAGTCCGTTGACGAGGATCACGTCACCTGGTCTGGCCCGCTCTGCGCCGAGCATCAGACCCTTGGGGACGACGCCGACGCCCGTCGTATTGATGAAGAGTCCGTCGCAAGCGCCCCGCTCGACGACCTTCGTATCGCCGGTGACGATCTGAACGCCCGCATCGCGCGCCGTCTCGGCCATCGAGCGTACGATCTTGCGCAACCGGTCAACCTGAAGACCTTCTTCAATGATGACGCTGCAGGTGAAATAGAGGGGTTTGGCCCCGCCGACCGCCAAATCGTTGACTGTGCCGCAGACGGCGAGCTTGCCGATGTCGCCGCCTGGAAACTCAAGAGGAGTGACGACGAAACTGTCGGTTGTAAAAGCGAGCCTGTCGCCGTGCTGCGCGAGACTAGCAAGAGAAATGCGCGCGCAGTCGTCAAGCATGTCGAGGGTCGGGTTGTCGAAGACGGAGATAAAGACGTCGTCGATCAAATCGCGCATGGCCTTGCCGCCGCCGCCGTGCGCGAGTGTGACCGACGGCACGTGGATGCCATCCCGCCGCTTGCGGGGACTATGGAGGCCGTTAGCCAAAGACTGGACCACGCTCATGCCGCTTCCACCTTGTCTCGAAGTCCCTCCAGATCGCCGTACTGATAGTACGCGGCGCACGCTCCTTCGGACGAAACCATCAATGCGCCGAGTGGAGACCCTGGCGTGCAGGCTTTTCCGAACACTTTGCATTCCCAGGGCTTGATGACGCCCTTGAGGACCTCTCCGCACTGACATGATTTCGGATCAGCGATCTTTATGGCGGGCACCGTAAATTTGCTCTCGGCGTCGAAGTGCGCATAGGCCTCACGAACTTTGACGCCCGAGTGATCGATCGAGCCCAATCCGCGCCACTCGAAAAATTCGCGCAGCTCGAAGACTCGGTCGACGGCGTCGAGAGCGACATTGTTGCCGTCATCGGGAACGACGCGATTGTATTGGTTCTCGACCTCGCAGCGTCCTTCCGCGATCTGCTGCAGCACCATCCATATAGAGTGCAGAACATCCAGCGGCTCGAAGCCAGCGACAACGAGCGGACGCTTGTAGTGCTCCGCGATGAACTTATAGACGCGCGTCCCAATCACCATGCTGACGTGGCCAGGCCCAAGGAATCCATGTAGTTGCAGATCAGGACTGTCGAGGATGGCCTTGATGGTCGGAATGATCGTGATGTGGTTGCAGAACAGCGAGAAGTTGCGCGTGCCTTCGGCTTCCGCTTGCAGCACCGTCAGCGCCGTTGACGGCATTGTGGTTTCAAAGCCAAGACCGAAGAACACGACCTCCTTCTTAGGATTGGCGCGCGCAAGCTGGAGCGCATCGAGGGGCGAATAGACCATCCGCACGTCGGCGCCGTCGGCCTTGGCCTGCAGCAAACTCTTTTTTGAACCCGGAACCCTCATCGCGTCGCCAAACGTCGTGAAGATCACGTTCGGCGTTTCGGCTAGCGCCACGCAATCATCGACGCGGCCCATCGGCAGCACGCACACAGGACAGCCCGGGCCGTGCACCAATTCGATGCCCTCCGGTAACATGTTCTCGATGCCGAACTTGAAGATCGCGTGCGTGTGCCCGCCGCAAACCTCCATGATCGAGATTGGCTCGTCTTTCGTCGCGCCAATCATGGCCGTCAGCGCATTGATCTCGAACAGCAGGGCGCGGGCCTTGTCGGGGTCGCGAAACTCATCGACGTATTTCATTCGGGGCGCCTTTCACTCGGCTGCATTGACGTGCAATCGCCCGCGGTCGTCCGCCAGAAGCGTGTGCACGAGATCCCACAGGATGTGGTAGATCGTGACGTGACATTCCTGAATGCGATGGATGCTGTCGGTTTCAACGACGAGGCAGTGATCTAGGCCAAGCTTCGCCATTTCGCCGCCGCTCATGCCGGCAAGACCGATTGTCTTCAGCCCCATGTCCTTGGCCTTTTCGAAAGCGCGGACAAGGTTGGCGGAGTTGCCGCTCGTCGACAGGCCAATCAGCAAATCGCCGCATTTGGCCTGCGCAATGAGCTGGCGGACATAAATGTGCGCGAACCCGATGTCGTTGCCGACCGCCGTCATCATCGTGCGATCGTTGGTGAGATCGATTGCCGTCAGAGCCGGGCGACCCGCCGTGATCGGATGCTGAAACTCGACAGCGACGTGGGACGCATCGCAGGATGAGCCGCCGTTTCCCATCGTGAACAACCTGTGGTCATTGCGATAAACTCCCGCGATCGTCTTCGCCGCCTCGACGACGACTTGATCGTTTTTGGCGAAAAACGCTTCAAGCGTCACGAGATGGTGCGCCGCCTTCTGGCGCACCGATTCGATCAGCGCCGCATTTTGGCTAACAGGCTCCTGCTTCTTGCCGTGCAAGAATGGGTAGAGATCTTCGAGCCGCTTATCTGCCATGGGTCGATCCAGACTGTGGTCCGGCTCCCTTGCTAAACTTGACCCGAAGCGCGCATCGCTTCGAGTTCGGCCTGGACTTCACCAAGCTCATTGAGAATTTCGAGTGTCGCTGCCGCCTCGCGCTCGTCGATGCGGCTCATCGCAAAGCCGACATGGACGAGAACCCAATCGCCGATGGTCTGCTCGATCGAATGGGTTTCGCTGACGATGCAGGCAAGATTGACTTCGCGCTTCACACCGCTGACATCCACAAGCCCGAGCTTGCGAACTTTGTTCGTGATTTCGACGACCTGGCCGGGGATGCCGAGGCACATGGGTTATTCCTTCCTTGATCTGCTCTTTATCGCGTGCGCCGCTGCAATTGCAGCCTGACCCAAAGCCAAGCCTCCGTCGTTGGCGGGCGCCTTGGCATGCATGAGAACGACGAACCCTGCGCCGCGAAGCCTTCGGTCGACTTCTTCAAGCAGAACTCGATTCTGTAGGCAGCCGCCCGAAAGCGCGACAGTGTCGATGGGATCGGCGCCTTCGTCGCGCTTTTCAGCGACCTTGCCTGCCATCTGGGCGATCGCCTTCGCGAGGCCGCGATGGAACCGCGCTGCGATCACCGGCACAGGCGTTCTCAAAATGAGATCGCCGAGCAGCGCCTGCCACATGGCCACGGGTTCGATGTACCGAAGTCCCGAGCGTTTCAGCTTCGGGATGGAGAATGGGTAGGCCAAATCCTCGTCTTCATTCTCGAGGGCATCATGATCGACGGCTGCTTCGAAAAGCATCGCGCCTTCACCCTCGTAAGCGGCATGGTCTCGCGCCAGCCCAACGGCCGCAGCGACGGCGTCGAACAGGCGGCCGCAGGAACTGGCGAGCGGCGAGTTCACTTGACCCTTGATCATCGCGTCAAGTGTCTGCCTCGGCTGCTGCTCAAGGAAGTTGAACAGATCGAGCTCGTTCCAGTTCAGTGCGAACCTTGGCCATCCGATCTCGGCCATGAGATGCGCATACGTATTGCGCCAGGGTTCGCGGACAGCTTGGGCGCCGCCCGGCATGGCAACCGGCTTCAAGGTTCCGACGCGTTCGAAACCGAGATAGTCGGCAAGCAAGAACTCGCCGCCCCATATTGTGCCGTCAGCTCCGTAGCCGACCCCATCGAGTGCGATGCCGAGAACCGGCGGCGCGGTGAGCGGCCGTCCGTTTTCGGCCAGACACGAAGCGATATGCGCGTGGTGATGCTGCGTCTCGACCAGCGGCAACGCTCGCTCACGCGCGAGATCAAGAGCCAGCTTGCGCGACAGATATTCCGGATGCAGGTCCGTCGCGACGAGCTGAGGCTGGTGGTCGAAAAGCTGCGCATAGAGGTGAATATTTTTCTGGAAGTCCTCGAACGCGGCAACCTCTTCCAGGTCTCCTTGGTGCTGAGAAAGTATCGCTGCACCATCCTTAACAAGGCAGAACGCGGCCTTCAGCTCGCCGCCGACAGCCAGCAAATCTGGAGCGTCTTCAAATCCTGGCGGCAACGGAATTGAAGACGGCGCGTAACCGCGTGCCCGGCGAAGTATGCGCGGCGCGCCCGCCATGACGCGCACGACCGAATCATCAACGCGGTTGGCGATCTCGCGATCGGTCAGAAGCGCATAGTCGGCGATCGCAGCGAGCTTGGCTTTCGCCTGCTCGTTGCCGATCACCTGCGGCTCATCAGACAAATTCCCGCTGGTCATGACCGCCGGCCGTTCGAGCCGACGGAAGATCAGAGTATGCAGTGGGGCATACGGCAACATGAACCCAAGCGTGTCGAGCCCGGGCGCAACGCCATCAGGCAGACTCTGGCCGGTCGCGCGCAAGAGTACGATCGGCGCCTGCGGGCTGGCGAGCAGTTCTGCTTCAGCTTCGCTAACGATTGCATAGCGGCGAATGACATCGAGATCCCTAGCCATCATGGCGAACGGCTTGCGATAGCGATGCTTGCGATCGCGGAGCTTCGCGACCGCATTGGCGTTCGTCGCATCACAGGCGAGATGAAAGCCGCCGATGCCCTTGATCGCCACGATCTCGCCCTTGGCGATCAGACTTCCTGCGGCGTCAACATCGTCGAGCATGCTGTGCTGCTCAAAATGAACTGCTCGACCGTCAAGGCGAATCAGCGTCGCCTTTGGCCCGCACACATGGCAGGCAATCGGTTCGGCGTGGAAACGTCGGTCAGCGGGATCGCCATATTCGAGCGCGCACTCTGCGCAAAAATCGAACCAACGCATCGTCGTGGATGCGCGGTCATAGGGGGAGGTCTCGATGATCGAGAAACGCGGACCGCATTGCGTGCAATTGGTGAACGGATAGCGGAACCGGCGTTCAAACGGCGACAGCGTCTCGGCGCGGCAGTCCGCGCACATCGCGGCGTCTGGTATTACATTCGTATGCATCTCGCCGTCAGAACTCTCGGCGACGAAAAACGATGTCCGACCGGTCGGCGCGCGCAGTGGGCCCTGATCAATCCGGTCGATCCGGGCAAGCGGCGGCGCTTCCGCTGTAAGTCGCTTCAAGAACCGAGCGATGTCGTCGTGCCGGCCCTCAACCTCGATTCTCACTCCGTCGCCGTCGTTCGACACCTGGCCAGCAAGCCCGCATGCGCGCGCGAGTCGCCAGACCGTGGGGCGAAAGCCAACACCCTGCACGGCGCCGCGCACGCGAATCTCCAGAGCGAAATCCTCCGATTCCAGTGTCGCAATACGAGAGGCCGAAGAGATCATTTGGTGACCTCCCAAAGCAGAACACGATTGTTGCCGGAATCGGCAATGACGGCCACGCCGCCCGCAGCCGTGACGGTGTAGGGCCAGCACACGCTGTCTCGCTCGGCGGCGCGCCAGCGGTTGTCACCCTTGGCGCCGAAGTGCGGTTGACCGGAAAGCGCCGACGCCGGCGCGTCGGGCCCAAGCGTATCGATCGACCACCCGACGACGCGCGAGTTCGCCGTGTCGGTCGCGATCAGGAAGTCTCCAGAGACGCAAAGCCCATAAGGCATGTTGAGCGCGCGCTCGTCCGGCAAATAGCGACCGCGATTGTGCTCTACAGCTATCGCGTCCTTCTGACCCAGCACGAACGAGCAGGGCGCGCCGGAGACGACATGTCCGCGCTCCCAAGCCATGATGCGGTTGTTGCCGGCGTCCGCGACCAGAATACGAGCGCCATCGTCCGCGATTGCATGCGGCCATCGCATACCGATCGGACCAGAAGTCTGACCAGCACCTTCGTCACGCACAGTGAAGTCCGATTGGCCGAGGACGACGTCAGCGGGCTGCCCATTCTCTGTCGGGATGTGGTTCCAAAAGAGAACGCGGCGATTGCCAGTGTCGGCGACGGCAATGCCGCCGGCGATGAAACTCACCCCATAGCACCAATTGAGCGTATCCGCGCCGGCAACGAACGCGCCCCGATTGGCTTCGCCGCCAGTGAAGTCTTTCTGACCTAGAACCAAGTCAGCCGGCTGATTGGACTTATCCGGCCAGGAGCTCCAGATCAGTACGCGGTGGTTCCACGCGTCAGCCACGGCTAGACGCTTGCCGTCAGTCGCAACGCCGGTTGGCACATTGAGCGACGCGCGCCCGACGGCTGCCTTGCCGTTACGGCCTTCGCTCGCAAAATCCTTCTGGCCGATCTGTAGGTCGGCATCGGCATAATCGCGCTCAGGCGTATCTCGCCAGATCAGCAACCGGTGATGCCCTGTGTCCGAAACCGCCAGCGCGCCGGTTATAGGATTGAGAACGGCGCAACGCGGACCAAACAACGCCGCCCGACCAGGCACGATCGACTGAGCAAGTCCGTCAACAGTGGGGCGCGAGCCAAGAATCACGCGCGGTCCACTTGCCGTCAACAATGGCCGCACAGCAGATCGCTCCGCTTCTGATGCGGGCGGACGTCGTGCTGCCAACGACACGCGCATTTCCGTCGCCTCACTAACTCGACAAACGAACCTCCACGCGGCGCCCAACGACGCGCACGGCATGCGATTGCAGCGCAACTTCTGGGGCCGTTAGACATTCACCCGATCGCAAATCATACTGAAAACCGTGATGCGGACAGGTGACGATCCCGCCTTGCACGTCGCCCATATCGATGGGCATGCCGAGATGCGCACAAGCGTTCTCAAAGCAGGATATGATGGATCCGTTGCGCGATAGAAGGACCGAGCGCGTCCCGATCGCGTGTTCCAACATCCCCCCGTCCGGCAGATCGTCGAGCTTGGCGGCGTAGCTCCAGCCGCCTGTCTGATTGATCGCGAACGGACTAATGAAATTGACGCCGTTGGAATCGCTCTTGATGTCCAGCTTGCTCTTGGCCTGCACGATATTTGTGATCTCGGGGCACGCGGCTTCAATCGCGGACTTGACGCCTGCGACGAACGTCAACATCGAGGCCGGGCAGCCGTCGCACGCGCCAATAAAGCGGACCTCAACCGTTACCGGAGGTTTCACCGCCACGAGCTCGACCCCACCGCCGTGCGAGGCCAGCATTGGACGAACCGATTCAAGCGCGTCTTCGACGCGCTCATGAAGGCTCGGCTTCACCAACTCGAATCGTCTTAACACCGCGTAGACGACTTCATCCGAAACAGCGCCGCGCATGGCGCCCATTGCCGCCGGATCAGCCTTCAGTTCGGCGATGAGGCGGCGAAATCCTTCCTTGTGCAAGGCTTCGATGGCGCGGCGATAGGCGAGAATGGTCGCGCGCTGATTGTCGTCCCAGCCGGCCACGATCGCTTCGAGCGCGTCGATGTCCCGCGTAAAGGAGTCGAGCCCCTGAGGCGCAGGACTTAGATCATCAATGCGCTGCGCCTGGCCCATGACTCACCGGTACTTCAGATTTCGGAACAGATAGGGTTGCACCAGACCGCCGATAAACCCAGCAGCAGCAGCCGCTCCGAGCATCGACACACCCGCACCGGCCAGCACGACGAGCAGAAGTACGGTCAGGGCGATGCCAATCGCGAGTTGCATCATGACTTTGGCCGGGTCCTGAAAAAGACGACCCTGAAAAAACAGCGACATCGAGTTCTTGGCCATTTCCCACATCAGACTTTACCTCTAGGCAGCAACGAGCGAGAGCAGAACCAAACCGACAAGCACGCCGGTAGCGCCGGCCAACGGCCCGTAGAAGCCGCCCATCATCGCCGCGAGTTCATTGCCGATGTGCTTGCCGCCGACTAGGACGCCGCCGATGACGCCGCCGCCGACGGACGCCGCGACGCCAAGCGCCAGCGCAAGCGCAAACTCTCCACCGCTCATCGACCGCTCTCCATTATCACCCATGCCCCGATCCATTCGGCGCGAACGCGCTGATGTCGCCGTAAGCCCGCGATCGCGCACCGTCCAACTCGGCCGCAATGTGGGTCAAAGCTTCGCCAACGAGCCGCGCTTTTTCGACGTCTTCACGTTCGGCGAATATTTCGCGTGCTTCCTGATAGAGAGCGCGCGCCGCTGTCAGGTTGTCCTTGTTGCCTTTTTCCGGGTCTTCCGGATCGTCGGGAAGGTTGGAAAGGCAATTGGCCTTGTTGGAAAGAGTATTGGCGTACTCGAGGGGTGTTGTGTCGCGCGTCCGCACCTTCAGAGCCTCGTCGTAGGCTTCGAGGGCCCGCAAATTGTTTTCGACGGCATGACTCGACGATGCGTACTGCAGCGCATTACCGAGATTATTCTGCAACATTGCGTACTCGGACGGATGGTCGAGGATGTTGACGACCTCGAGGCCATCCTCGAACGCGCGTACCGCCATCGCTTCGCGCATCTTGGACCGCTCGTCTGTGAATGGAATCGAGAGAAATGCCGTCGCCAGATTGTTTTGTAAGATCGCGAATTCCTTCGGGTGCGCCTTCCTATCAAAGGTTCTCAAGGCGCGCTGATACGCGGAGATCGCGTCGGTGATGCGCGCGCGACCGGCGCTCGCCAGCGATTGCAGAACAAGGCCGAGGTTCAATTCGCCTTCGGCGGCTTCCTCTGGCGTGCCTTCTCTCGACAAGATCGGAACCGCCGCCATCAAACACTCGCGCGCCTGCTCCAGCGGCTCTGCTGTCTCGTTCGGGACTGCTTGGTAGGCGGTGCCTTTGCGCGCCGTCAGCCGCGCGCGCATGAGAGCGTCATCGTCAGGGCAAAGATCGAGCGCGACATCATAGAGTCGAATGGCCGCTTCGAGATCGGCGCGATCCTTCGGCCGGGTCTGCAGGCCCATCGCGATTTCCGCCAACATATCGATTTTTTCGATCGTCGTGGCGGCATCGCTCTCGACGGCGGCCAAAGCCGCCTGCACCTGCGTCTGGGTGCGCGTCGTATCCACCGGCGTTACTCCCCGAGCGCTCCATTTGAAACGAGAAGCGCCCTTGTTGGTTTGAACGAAGGCTAGGGCCGCGCGCCCTAGATGTCTATAACATAATCGTATTGAAAACTAAGTATGCAGTCTAAATGCACCGGCTGAGACGAGCGCCGCGGCGTCGGTATCCCAGATCACCGTCAACTCGTCGGCCTCATCGGCGTCTCTGTTTTGCGCGCGAAAAAAGTCGATCGCTTCGATCAATCGGTCTCCCGCGGCGTTGCGAATCTTGACGACGAAGCCACCGGCCGCAGCGTGACGCACGGGCATGATCATCAACTGATCATCACGCCGAATCAGGATGACCGAAGTCAGACCCGCAAAATAGCGATCGTAGACCGCGCGAGCGAGGTAGACGCGCCCTGCCTTCAAAGTGATTGTCGACGCTGAAGCTATAGGCGCAGCGTCGGCATCCAAGGCCAACTCGTTGTCGATGCGTTTGTCGATAAGTTCGGCGACGCGCTTTGCGGCTTTCTCGACGGGCTCGGTCAGACCGATGCCGTACTCAATGGAACGCGCCTCGATCAGATAGACCACGACATCGTCGGGGAAATCGTTCTTGAAAATTTTTCGACCCGCGTAAAGCGCGTGCTGCCAGCGAAAATCATGGAGATTTAAGCTTTCTGGTGGCTCACCTTCGAGCTCGGAGCCAGGAACTTCGAAAATGGCGCCGGGTTCCGTTCCGGAACGACAGGCGTCGACAATGATCAGCTTCGTCGCGCCACGTGCCCGGAACATGACGCCCATCCCGTCAGTGCCGGCGTCAAAAATCTGCACACGCGACGACGCCACGCCGTCCCTCGCAGCCAGTAGTCGACGCGCCACCTCAACTCCGGCGCCGTCGTCGGTTCGATTGAGATTGCCGCACCCGATGATCGTCAGCATGGTGGAGTTAGATACGCCATAATCGGCACGACCATTGCGGTTCTGCAACGCAATCGAGTTCCGGAAGTTCGCAATATCGACGGTGCACCAAATAGTACATGCAAGATTCACAGGCTTGTTCGATGTCGTGATGCACTACCGGTTCGAGAGTCCATCCGCCAATGACAAGTCGCGACTCTAGACTTTTGTCGGAAGCTCGCAATCGCGCGATGATTTCCTGGGTTTGTTCGCTCGTATCGGCGCGGGGCTGCACTTCGGTCTTAAGCCCGTTGGACAGAAGCCTCTCGATTTCCTTACGTTCGGCGTCGTCCTTGGCGGCGTCTGCCATGTCCCAACGCTCCCGTACAATCGTTCAGGCGGCCGCGCTCAGATGCGCCAGAGGCGGCACCACCAGTCAGGCTCAGCAGGAAGTGAGAGTTCCGGAATATCGCACCATTTGCGGTGGACGAGATAATAGATGCACTCCTGGCACCGCTGTTCGTCAGGACCCATCGGGTGGTTGACAAAGCCGGACACCACCAGGCGCCCCTTGATGTCATCGGGGCCGAGCTGGCGCAGTTCGTCGAGGATCGCCACGAACTCTTTTTCAGTATTCGGAAACGGCTCCGTGCGGGTCGCCAAACCATTGGCGAGCATGCCCGATATTTCCGCGAGCAGCGCGTCTCCGTTTCTTCCGCGTTTATCGCCCATTTATCGGTGACCCTTATCAAAGAACTAGAGAAAGGAGGCTAAGGCGCCTATCGACGCCTCGCTCATTTCTCTTGCTTCGCTGCCTTGCGGCGTGGGCTTTCAAGCCGTACGGAAGCGCGCGAGTTCTTTGCCCGTCTTTGCGTCGTGAGCATGAACGGTGCAAACGAGGCACGAGTCGAACGAACGGCAGACGTGACCGACTTCCACCGGATCACTAGGATCGGTGATCGGCGTCCCAATCAAGCATTCTTCGATCGGACCACGTTCATTTTTATCTGAGCGCGGGCCAACGTTCCAGGTTGTCGGCGCAATGATCTGATAGTTCTTGATTTTGCCGCCCTGGACTTCGATCCAGTGGCAGAGTGCGCCTCGGATGGCTTCAGTAGCGCCCCAGCCCCGACCGTCTTTCTCGGTCGGCTTGATGTACCAAGGATCGTTGAACTTGATTTCGCGCAGGCAATGCTCTGCCTGACGATAGAGCTTCACGCCCTCGTGCATACGCGCAAAGTGGCGAAGCAGGACGCTGGCGCCGCCCATGTTTTTGTACATGTCGAGCACGAGTGGATCGTAATGCTGCCAACTTTCTCCGTGCTTGCCGCCGGCGACCATCTGACGGGCGAGCGGACCGGCTTCGAGGCGGCCGTTTTCAACGTGGCTCGGCGCCGTAGCCCAGGAGTACTTGCCAGCGAAATCCGTGGTGTTCTTCTGCACGGGCTTCGTCGTTCGGTCGAACGGATGAAGCCCGCCCGCCTCGTCGTACCACGAATGGCTCAAACCCTCGCGGGTCATGGCCTGATCCATCAGCTTATGCGAGTCGGTCGCGCCGTCGTACACGCCACTCTTCATGATCAGCGCCGCGTTGCGCCCTTCGATCGTCGGCTTGTTGTATTTGTCTTCGTGCGGAAGATAGCCCCAGCTGATGTATTTGCCGTGGCCCTTGCCATACTTGTCGAGACCAATCTCGACGCCCATGCGCCAGTACAGGCCAAGATCGGAATTCGCGTGCTCGGGCTTCTCGTCAAGCCACGCCATGAAGTCGTTGTAGGTCTTGATCTGCTCATAGCGCTCGAACGTGCAGCCGAGCCACATGCTCTCCATCCAGTTCTTACGGAAATGGTCGAGGATGGCCCAGGCGCGGGTCACGTCCGTCAATGTCGGTGCGCACATGACGCCGCCCGGCACCATGTAGCTCGAATGCGGCCACTGACCGCCGAGAAGCGCATAGATTTCCACCGGCCGCCCCGAGATCGTAACGCCGGCCTCGTAGTTCGTGCCGGTGAACGGCGCCCATCGTTTCACGGCCTCTTCATAGAATTTGCTTTTGCGATAGTTCTTGTTCGTCATATCGATCTGGAACAGACCGTAATGATGACGCGGCAGGCTCTGGAGACTTTCCGTGATCTGGCCGAGGTTGCGCGCCAGGATGGCGTTGCGAGGAACTTCGGTTTTCCAAGCCGTGTCCAGTGCCCACGCGGCGCACGTCAAATGCGAAGCGCCGCAGATGCCGCACGCGCGCGGCGTAACGACCAGCCCCGCCTGCGGATCCTTATCGCGCAGGATCACTTCGAAGCCACGAAAAAGTTCCGCGCTCGTCCAAGCGTTGACAACGACGCCGTCTTGCACGTCGACGCGCACGTCGAGATCGCCCTCGACGCGGCCGACAGGAGAGATATCAAGAGTCTGAACTGCTGTTTGTGCCATGGTGCGATCCTCCCGGGATCAAATTTTTGATTGTTCGCTAGACGACGAAAATGTCCTGCTCGGCCCACGCGGGAGCCGCGGCCTTGGCGGCGCTCGTCAGCTTGATGTAGCCCGCCTGATTGACGCCCGCGGGCAAGTCCTTTGGCACACCCATGACGGTTTGCGTCTTGAACACAGTGCCTGGGTTCAGTTCGAAGAACGGGAATTCCGGCTCGGTGCAACCGAGGCACGGCATGCCTGCACGGGTCTTCGAGGACTGGCGGTTCCAAAGAATGCGATTGCACGGCGAGTGCGTCATCGGCCCGCGGCAGCCGAGATCATAGAAGAGGCAGCCCTTGCGCTGGCCGAATTCCGTCGCCGAGACCTTATAGGCGAAGTGCATGTTCCGGGTGCAGCCGGTTTGCGTGAAGCTCGAGAAGAACGTTTTTGGGCGCTGCAGATCGTCCAGCGCCAGATCGCCGCCACGGCCGGACGCCACAGCCACGAGAATTTGCGTCACCCAATCGGGATGCGCGGGGCAGCCCGGAATATTGATGACGGGCAAGCCTGACTTCGACTTGTAGCCGGCGCCGAGGAAGCCACCGTGATTGCGCTTCAAGAATTGCAGACCCGTTGAATCCGACGGATTGGGCGCCGTCGCTGGGATGCCGCCCCACGTTGCGCAGTCGCCGATCGCGACGGTGAATGTCGCGACTTTTGCAAGATCGGCGACCCAATCCTGCATTGGGCGGCCGGCGAACCGGTTCCATTCGCCTGTGCCGTTGGGTGCCCGAACAACTGTCCCTTCAAAAACGAAGATATCCAGCGGGATTGAACCTGAGAGACATCCCTTCAGGAGGTTCTTGAGATTCTCGCCGAGTTCGACGCCAAGCGAGGGATGCCAGAGCACATTGATCCCGAAATCCGTGACGAGATCGCAGGCGCTTGGTTCCTCGGCATTGAGGAACGACATCGTGTTGCCCGAGCATGCTCCACCTTGGAGCCACAGCAGATTGGCCATCGGCGTCTCCCTTTGGTTGCGCGAATTCGGGGTCCGGCTCTCGCGGCCGGTTCGATGCGCTAACCATAGGTAAGCAACGACTGTGCCAGTCTGACGCAGCTTAGATTCACGCAATGATGTGAGTGTGTTGGAGTTGTATTCCGCACAATCAAGTCAGGGATTTGATGGTCTCTGCAAACCAATGTTCATTGCAATGTAAAGCTGCTTTGCACAATGGCCCGAGCGATTAATGCCCTTCGTGAGACACCGGCTCACCTCCGCCGGTGGTTTTATTTACCGCCGACACGACCCTCAAGGATCGCCAACTGTTTCAAAGCATTCGACGACGGACACGCACGGTCCGCCTGAACAAATTCGTTCCGACAACGACCCTGAATTCGTTGCCAGAAACGTGCCTCATTGGCTGGAGCGGATCGGCGTCAAGACGCTCTACACCGAGCCCGGCAGCCCGTGGGAGATTGGCTACTGCGAGTGCCTAAATTCGAAGCTCAGAGATGAACTGCTGAATGGAGAAATCTTCACGACGCTACGCGAGGCCCAAGTTCAGATCTAGCCTTGGCGCCGGCACTATAATGCTGTTCGCACCCATTCTTCGGTCGGTTATCGCCCTCCGGCACCAGAAACAATGTTGCCGCCAGCATCTAGTCTGCCCTACGCTACGCTCCGGTCAATCCAGACGCTGGCCGTGAGCAGCCGGGCTCTAACATAATCCTTGGTATCGCGATGCGGGGCAGGCCCGTGACCTTCACATCGACGAGTCGCTTTTGGTGGAACCATGCGCCGCGAATGCCTATTTTCCTGGCAATTGGCTGCGTACTCAAGCATGAGGACTGCGGGTAAACGGAATGGAGTGACGGAGTGCGTCGATGACACACTTCAGGAAGTCGTTCCTATTCCCGGTGATATCGATATTGATCGGTATTGCCGTCGCACTCTCGGTTGTCGAAATCATCCTGCGCATCTTTCGGCTCTCCCCCACGCAGGGGGTCCAGTCCGTAAACCAGGAGCTGTTTGAGACGCTGCCCGGCGCTTATATGCCTAGCCAGCGCATCGTTGCGCGTCATGTCCCGACGCTACCTCACAAGGTGACGATCAACAGTCTGGGCTATCGCGGAGCAGATTTCCCGGCGGAGAAGCCTCCCGGCGAACTCAGGGTCTTTATGACTGGCGACTCGTTCACCTACGGTGACGTCGTCGACGATGACAAGACGCTGCCGTTCCAGCTCGAGGTGCTGCTGGAAGGCCGGTGCGCGAAGGTCAGGGTCATCAACGCTGGGCTGGCCGGCTCGACGGTCGACGCTCAATCCGCGCTCATCGAGCGCGCCGTGCGGGTCAAGCCGGACATCGTCATTCTTATGTTCCACGAGAACGACGTCATCGATTTAAATGCCTCGCTATGGAAGGAACTCGAGATCAATCGGCAGATCCGATCGAGCTTCCCGATGTCGGTCGTCTTCTCCCTGCTGCACTCGACGGCGACGTACCATCTGGCCCGCAGGGCCGAAAAGCAGGTCAGGGACCTGTTGCGAAAGGAGACGATGGCGTCCGACGCCTCGCGGGAGGACGAGTTGGATCGCCGCGAGAGGATGAAGCTCGTCTATTCCGGCGAGCTGCGGAGTGTTTACGAGCGTTTGCAGGAAAGATCGGTCGATTTCATTTTTGCAATGTTCCCGAACTATCTGCACGTCGGCCCTCCGAAGCCCAATCCGGCCAGCAAACCCGGCGAAGTGAGCTGGTACGATCGGGAGATGGTCGAGTGGGCCGAGACGACGGCCAAAGGAATGGGCATTCCGACGTTGAACCTGCAGGATGTTCTGTATCGCGGGCTGGCGCGAGTCGAGGACGGCTATCTACTGCCGCACGACGGTCATCCCTCGCCGAAGGGTTATCAGGTGGCAGCGGAGGCCTTTGCGCGCTTCCCGCCCTTGGTGGACTCGATTTCGAGAAATTGTGCGCCGTCCAAGTGACGCCGCGTCACTTCCCCCGACACCGGCTGTCAATCGGCGTGAAAGTTTGACCCTGTATCGGCGTCCAATCTTGACCCTATGGTGCGTGCACTGTTTTGGCTTTGAACGCGGAGCAGTGGAGCGTAGCGGAACAGCGGAGAGTTCAGAGCCGGTTGGCGTCTTGGGCCTCAGCGTCCGCTCACAACTGCGGCGGTGATGGCTTGGCCGGTTGGCGCGAAGGACTGCGTGCTGCGGATGGTTCCATACCTGCCGCTCAGAAAGGCCACCGGCCCTTTCAGCAACAGCGGTGAATTTCTGAGATTTCGCATAGGGCGCAAGATTTCTGCAGTGGCAGTTTTCCGTACCTTCACTGCACTCATGGCGCCCAGTTTCGGAATGCCACACGCGAGCAATTACTACGCAGTGAGGACCTTGATTTTTGCTCCATCGGACTGTGGTGCAGCATGTGATTTTGAATGAAGACAAAGCCCGCAAAGAGCTGAGCTAATCCAGAAAATGCGAGTGGAGGAAAGTTCCAAACTTTCAAAATAGATTTTTGATTTCAATGATTTAGAGTAAATGGTGCCCAGGGCCGGCGTACCGCTTTTCAATTGGGCCAACGCGTTAGCGGCAGTGGGGACCTTAAAGTTTTCCACGCCGTTCCAGGGCATTCCGTGCACGGCGGACCCCACCCAATTAAATCGAAGTCTGGAAGATCCTACGACGGGGCACTCTCTACGAAAGTGGGCACTGCAATGGCAACAACTAGGCGAAAACCCAAGACCGGCAGCTTCCGGGCATGTTTGCCGCTTCATCTTGAATCGCAACAGAGAGCCCGTCGTACGCACCGAGAGCGCCCTGACCGCTGGCACGTCCCTAAGATAGGCAGCGACAACTTTCACCGCTCCGCCGAACTCGACTTGCTTGACTACGCGATAGAGATTAGTTCCACGCAGACGACGGTGCCCATTTGTCAAAGTTCAAGTTGGTGCGATAGTGATTCCTGATCCGGACGGTCGGAATGCTGACCCTAGCCCGCCTGCACACTCGACGAAACTTATTGCGCAACAAAACGCAATCATCGCTGCTCTACTGTTTCGAGTAGTTGGCGCCTCGCAACATCCTGTCGCGCTGACGAGTCGATTGCAATTCCAACACGAGCGCGGTGAATGAGCCGGACAACGCTTCGTCGGTTCCAGAGAATGCGCCAATCTCGACATCGATGTCGCGGATCTCTCTTTCGGCGTCGATGATGACAGCGTGCTTGATCTCATGCATGCTCTGCTCGACCTCTTTGATCAGGAGCCGGCTACGCGCAACAGCGGCGTCAATCGATCCGAGGTCCCACCGGGCTCGCGTAAGATCGCGCTTTAGGTTCAACACGCGGGGCAGCGAGGCAAGCTCGCGCTGACGCATTTTTTCAACCGCTCGGAGTTCTTCACGGATGAGCCCAATCTCTTCCTCTTTCGCGTTGCGCTGCCGCTCGAAGCCTTCGATTTCGTCATGAATTGCCTTGACGCGATGCCGCATGTCTCTCTGCCGGCTTTCGAAGGCGAGCCGCCGCGATTCGAACAACCGCCGTTCATTTGCCGCGATGGCGGGCGCATTGCGCGACAGTCTGTCGAAGGCCACAGGAAGTTTGAGGCTCTCCATGCCGTCGCGCTCTGCGGCAAGGCGGTATCGCGCCGCTAAAATTTGCACGAGCTTTGCGCTCGGCGGCTTCTGGCCGTCGGCGGCGGTCATTGAGATTGGGGACATTGAATGGTTCGCAGCTGGCGTTAGAGTAAGATCGAGGTTGGAGCCAGGCTCGATGTTCGAAGCAGAGCCGGCAGCGAAGACATGGGCTAGAGTTCCAATCGCCCCAATGCCGGCAATCATCGCAATGCAATGAGGCACAACGCGGCGTTCGTCCTGGCGGTCGCCATTCATTTGTCGTTGCCTCCTCAGCTTGCAGCGCACGACCGCCGGCCTCAGCGGACATCCCACATCGACTTGAACGATCAACGCCAAGCTTTATTCCCAAGATTTCGTCGCTTTTCGGCTGGGTTCCGGGGAATACCTGCCGGTATTGATCGTTGAGTTATGGACCATGCCCCAGTTTCCCGGAGCCATGCCGATGCTGAAGCTTTTGAATCCCTTGTCGAAGCCGAAGGTCGAGTTCGTTTGTCATCCCGCAGATCTGGGCGTGATCGCAGAGCCGGTTCAGGCAAAGACGGCCATGCCGGATTGGTTCCGGAAACTCCCGCCCGTCGATTCCAATCATCTGACAGCCGTCAATAACGGCCTTACTGTGAAACGCTGCATGCCGTTTCTCGATGCCATGACGACGGGCTGGATCTTGCCGCTGGCGGCGACTGTCCGCTTGGAAATCAGCGACGCGGGACAGACAGTCGAGGCCGGGTGGGACATCGATCGAGTGATGGTTTCAAATCACGCCATGCATCAGATTGCTGGCAACCCACGCGAACCAAGACCTCCATGCAAGTTCCACAATTATTGGACGATCAAGACGCCGCCAGGCTGGAGCTGCTTGTTCGTACCGCCGCTTAACCGACCGAATAGCGTCTTTGAGTGCGTCGCCGGCGTCGTCGATACCGATGTTTATCACTCCCTGATCAACTTCCCGTTCTTGGCGACGGCGTCCGACGGCGTCTATACGTTGGAACGCGGCGCGCCACTCGTGCAGGTCATCCCGTTTCGCCGGGACGGAACGGCGCTTTTGAGCGAAATTCGGGCCGAGAGCGAGAGCGAGGCCGCCACGCGGGAGCGGATATTGGCGCAGACCCAAGCATCCGAAGGTTGGTATCGCCGGTTCGCCCGCGCGCAACGATAGGCAGAAAGAGTTGTCGCCCCTCCCCGTGCGCGGCGCCGCCGCTTCCAATCAGAATGTCAGAATAAAAGGGGCCGGAAATCTCCGGCCCCTCAATGCGTCTTATATGTGGTCTTTAGCGCCTGCGCTGCCGATAGCCGCGATTGGAGCTCGAGTTTGACGAGCTGTTCGAGCTGCTGTTGGAAGAGGAGTTCGAGCTGGAGTTCGACGAAGAGTTCGACGAGCTGTTGGACGAACTGTTCGACGAACTGTTTGACGATGAATTCGAACTCGAATTTCCGGCGACCCGCGTGCGTTCGGCCTTGTCGGCCATCGGGGCTTTCGCGTCGGCCGTCAGGTCATCAAATGGAACCTGAGCGGCCTGCGCCGGCGCGGCGGCAAGCATTGCCGACGCGGCGCCGACGATCGCAGAAATGCGAACGGTCTTTTTCATTGTAACGTTCTCCTTCAATTTTACACGACCGCGTCGCGTGACGACGGCCACAAGAGAACGTTTGGCTGAGGTCGTTATTCCCGTTGATCAAATCGCTTGCGGGCGTGGCAAGCTTCGGAAACGCTATCCGATGCCTACCGGCTCGGCGGCCAACCCGACTGAACCGCTGCGTTTTCACGTGAGCTATCGAGTGCGGGACCGGCGCCGAGCGATGTCAACAGTGACGCCAACGGCTCCACATTTTCCGAGCCTGAGGGTTCAAAGCCCGGGGAACCGGTCCCGCCCGATTTGGCGATCGCGACCGATCCTTCGATCGTCCAGGACCCCTCACCCGATCGGCATGCGATCGATGCGGAGATTGGCTCCGCCTCGGCCGCGTCGGGCTTGAGTTCGATTTCGCGGCAATAGCGATTGGTCTTGTCGCGAAATGTGGAAACGACGGAGGCCACGCGCCCGTCGCTTTGCGCGGCGTCCACAATTGACTTGGCGTCGCCGCTGCGACCCTTCTCTAACAGTTCGGCAAGCGGGCTGCCGCTTGCGACGGGTCCGGCGACCAGCACGTTTGAATCCAGCCGCGAGCCGCTCAGCATCGCGTATGTCAATCCCAAACCTGTCGCCAGCGCCAGCATCGCCGCGAAAGGCAAGAGGCGACGATCAGGCGGCGTTCTTCCAGACGATCCGCGTCGCGCCAGCTCAATTACTTTCGACGTTTCTGGCAGGCGTTGCGGCGACGTCATGATCGCGTCGACCAGCCTCTGAGGAGGCCGTTCGAAGATCGGGTTGGCGTACGCTTGCGCCGCGAGCTTGTCGATCCGGCGAATCCTCTCAACGAAAGCGCGCGCCTCGGCATCCGAATTAAGATACGCTTCAACTTCCGCCGCTTTCGCTGAATCCAGCGCGCCGTCTGCATAGGCGTTGAGAACGTCATCATTGGGCCGAGTCATCGGCTGCGCCCTTCACAATTTCTATGTTATCCACATTTCGTCGTTCGACGGCGTCGGCGAGTTTGGCCCGCGCCCGCGAAAGCCTGCTCATGATGGTACCGATCGGGACTCCGAGGATTTCGGCGGCGTCTTGATAACTCTGGCCGTCAATGGCGACCAGGATCAGGACGGCGCGCTGATCGTCCGGCAGTTCGTCCATGGTCTGCCGGACGACGTCGAGGTCCGAGCGCGCTTCCGCCCGTTCGCTGATCCGGTCGTTAAACGGAATAGCCTCGACAATGTCTTGGTTGCTCACGTGCGGACGCCTGACCCGGAAGCGCACGTTATCGATCCACGTCGTTTGCACGATCCGAAACATCCAACTGTCGAGCCTCGTGCCGGGCTCAAACTGGTCGAGGCGCGACAACGCCTTCTCGCAGGCTGCCTGCACCAAATCATCGGCGTCCGGCATCGATCCGGTCCGCGCGAACGCAAACCGTCTCAATCGCGGAAGCAATGCCACCATCTCCTCGCGGACGTCGCTCAGCATGTGCGGGCCATCGCTTGGCTTCAGCGCCTCGCTAGATCCCGAAACGTCGTCTGCCAAGATTTATTCCCGCTCTTAATCAAATTGTTCTGCGATCGGATATGAACCGGTCGCAACGGTACCTCATAGTCGGAAAATATCGTATGACTTACGGAATAGTTTCTATGTTGCCGCGTTATCCGTTCGGCGGCTCTGCATGAACTGGAGATCGGGACAATGCTGGCAAGGCTTTGTGGGTCAATTCTCGCAGCTGCGTTCGTATTGGTCGGACCTCATGCGCCGCTTTCGCCGTTTGCGGTTCCGGCCGCTCTGGCCGACGATGACGATGGCGGGGGCGGCGGGTTCAGCCGCGGCTTCGGGGGCGGGTTCAGCGGCGCCAAGACGATACTCGGCCTCGCGCCGCGCATCTTGCGAGGCATCAAAGTCCCAGGTAGCAGACCTGTGAAGCGGCGGCGAGCAGCGGCGGCGCCCATCCGGAAACAAGAGCGCGAATTGGTTGCGGTCGGCCTTACGCCCTCCGACATCGACCGCCTTACGGCGCTTGGCTTCACCGTACTCGCTGAACGCCAGATTGCGACGTTCGGCGCCTCCGTGACGCGGCTACAGATTCCGCCAAAACAGAGCCTGAGCGGTGCAACCAACATCGTCGCACAAGAGGCGTCAGGCGTATCGGTCGCCGCCAATGATCGCTATCGAGGACTGTCGCGCGTTGTCTACGCGCCAGCCGGCGATGGCTGCGGAGAGCGCTGCGAAGCGTTTGAGCTGACGGCCTGGACGAAGGAGCTTGGACGGTGCACGGCAAAGGCCCGCATAGGAGTTGTCGACACCGGCGCCGATCTCGATCATCCAACTCTGTCGGGAACGCCAATTGTCTCGAAGGTTTTTCGCAGCAAGGATCGCGCACCGTCCGACACCGATCACGGCACCGCGGTCTTGAGTTTGCTTGTCGGCAAACCTGACAGTGACGTCGTCGGCCTAGCGCACGGGGCCGAAGTGCTGCATGCAGACGCGTTCCACGGCAGCGGCGACTCCAGCGCCACCGACGTCTTCGATCTTGTCGCGGCGATCGATTGGCTGCTCTCGGAAAGGGTCGAAGTGCTGAATCTGAGCTTCAGCGGTCCCGACAATCCACTTGTGGAGCGCGCCATTCTGGCCGCGCAGAATAAGGGCGTCCAAGTCATAGCGGCGGTTGGCCGGCCAGATCGCGGCAACTTGGCGGGTTATCCCGCGCGCTATGACGGCGTGATCGCCGTTTCGGCCGTCGACAACCGAATGCGCCTATCGCGGCATTCTATCCGCGGAGGACACGTGGCATTTGCAGCGCCAGGCGTCGGGTTGACAGTGGCGCACGGTAAGAACGGTCTGCGCAAGGTCGACGGCACGTCTTTCGCCGCGCCGTTTGTCGTAGCCGCCTACGCGATGAGCGCAAAAAACGGCAGACCACGCTCGGAGGTCTCTCAAACTTTGGCGCGGTCGGCTTTGGATCTTGGCGCTCCGGGGCGGGACAACGCATACGGTTGGGGTCTCTTGCAGTACTCCGCTATTCCTGGATGCTAGTGCTGCGTTGAGCATTCTTGCAAGGGACCCACAAGGACGTTTAATTGCGCCATCAACTCCGCTGCTTCGAAGTCAGCCCGCTGCGGGGTAAATCCTGGTTTCGGACCTGCCAGCGGCCCCAATGACCGCTCAATTCGTAACAGCGGTCAATTTCAGCAACAGCGGTAAATTTCTGAGATTTCGCATAGGGCGCAAGATTTCTGCAGTGGCAGTTTTCCGTACCATCACTGCACTCATGGCGCCCAGTTTCGGAATGCCACACGCGAGCAATTACAACGTGGTGAGGATCTTGTTTTTTGCTCCATCGGACTGTGGTGCAGCATGTGATTTTGAATAAAGACAAAGCCCGCAAAGAGCTGAGCTAATCCAGAAAATGCGAGTGGAGGAAAGTTCCCCACTTTCAAAATAGATTTTTGATTTCAATGATTTAGAGTAAATGGTGCCCAGGGCCGGAATTGAACCAGCGACACTGCGATTTTCAGTCGCATGCTCTACCAACTGAGCTACCTGGGCGCGCCCCCGCGGCGCGAGGCCAGACCGAAGCCCGGTCCTTATAGGGGTCACACTGGCGACTGGCAAGCGTCGTAGCCAGGCGCTTTATGTACGGCAAACTCGGGCCAAAACCGAGGCTATTCGCCTGGCTTTTCGCCCTTCGGATCGCCGCTCGACTCGGTCTGTTCGTCGGTCTCGACGCCTGCCAATACGTATCCGCCGGTGAACCAGCGACCAAGATCGACGTCAGCGCAGCGCCGCGAGCAGAACGGTCGATAAGCAGGGTCAGTCGGCGACACGCAAATCGGACATTTGGGCGGTCTCGTTGAAGGCGATGGCTCAACCATGGCTGCTCTGTTTCCACGACTATGCTTGGACCGGGTTAGTCCCGGTCGACCTCGGCATATCGCAGCCAATTGTAGTGAACAGGAAAACCCTCCGACGTCAGCAACGCGGCGACTTCCGTGACTGGTAAGCCAACCACATTGGTATATGAGCCTACGATCCGTTGCACGAATGCGCCTGCGAGACCCTGGATCGCATATCCGCCGGCCTTGCCGCGCCATTCACGCGACGCGATGTAGGCTTCGAGTTCAGACCGCGTCAGATGTTTGAAGCGCACGCGCGTGTCGATGATCTTTGTTCGAACCCGATCATCCGGCGTGATCAGGCAAACGCACGTCTGCACCTTGTGCGTTCGTCCTGACAAGAGTTGCAGCGACGCCATGGCCTCTTCGACGTGGGCCGGTTTGACGAGGATCTTCCGGCCAACTGCAACGACAGTGTCGGCGGCGAGCACATAGGAATCCGCAAGCTCGCGTTCGTTCGCGATCTGATCTCGCGCCGTCTCCGCCTTGGCGCGGGCGAGGCGGGCGACCAGCCCGCGCGGCACTTCTCCGCGCTTGGAGGACTCGTCAATTGACGCCGGTCGTAAAGCGTCAGGCGCCACCCCGATCTGCGCCAGGAGCGTAACTCGCCGCGGACTCGCGCTGGCCAGCACCAATTTTGGGCGATCAATTTCATCCTTCGCTGCGCTGCGATCCCGCGCGAGCGACCTGCGCAACGTTTCCCGGCTGGGTGCGTCTCCACGCGCGAATGACGGCATTAGGTGCGCTTTGAGTGACGAGATCATAGTGGCCTTAACAGCAAATCGCGCGTTTAGGCGCGGACAATGGCGCAACCGTAACCCTGTTTGCAAGTCCTTGCTGGGGCGAGTCTATCGGGCTTTGCGTTGCTCGTCCGGGCGAAACAAGGCATGTATACTCGAAACTCATTCCGCACATTTGAAGACACCCATGATCTCAAAATCGGAAGCCCTTGAAGTCCTGGCCCGCGCGCCCCTGTTCGGCACGCTCGACGAGGCCGGCCGAAACGCGGTGGCGCTTGAGATGCGGGAGGCGACTTACGACGTTGGACAGACGATTTTTTCGCGCGGCGATCAGGGGAGCGATCTTCATGTTATCGCACGCGGCCGCGTCAAGCTCTCCGTCCTGACCTCGGACGGTCGCGAGTTGTCGTTCGCACACGCGGAACCGCCGTCGATTTTTGGCGAGCTGGCCTTGTTCGACGGGCTGCCACGCTCGGCTGACGCCACCGCCGTCAACAAGGTTGTCACGTTAATGCTGTCTAAGGCATCCCTGTCGCGGCTGCTCGCCCAGCACCCCTCGGTCGCCGAAGCCGCTTTGAAATTCTTGTCTGGCCGGCTGAGACAGGCCGACGAACAGCTCGAGGCCATCGCGTTGCACCCGATCGAAGCGCGCCTAGCGCGCTTCTTCCTGACTGCGGCGCGCCAAAAGGATCCGGCCGGCAAGAACGAGAAAGTGACGTTGGCGTTGCCGATTTCGCAGTCCGAACTGGCGCTGCTGGTCGGCGCAAGTCGTCCCAAGGTCAACGCCGCCCTGTCGCTGCTCGAGGCTGAAGGCGCCATCGAACGGCGCGGACAGCATGTAATCTGCGACGTAGAGGTTTTAAGCGGGCTCGGCGGCCTTGAGTAGAACTGTCGACGAACTCTTCCAGTAATAGGTCGCAAGGTTGACGCTAGTGGAGCAGCCTCACCAGCCCCGGCCTGCGATCTCACTAAGATCGCTGACCCGCCGGGCAATTGAGCGATTCAAGAACTACTTCTCGGGGCTCGCGAATTACGGCATCGCGACTTACCCGCCCGACACGCGACGACGACTGAAAATCCTCAACGTCATTTCAGCGTTGGTCGCCACGACGACTTTGATCTACGCCATCCAGCTTGCGGCGTCCGGAGACCCGGCGCTGACTCCGGTCGTCATCATCAATGTTCTGCTCGCGGGCATCGCGCTGATCGTGCCGCTGATGCATCGCTTCAATGACATAGCCGGCGCGCTCCTGCTGATCTCGGCCGAATTGGTGGCCTTGGTGGGATTCGCATGGTTTTTCGGCAAGGCGGGCGGCGCGCCGTTGCAGTACGCCGTCTTCGCAGCCGCGCCATTCGTGGTTTTTGACGTTCCACGTTTCCGCATCGCTCTAGCCGTCGTCGCAAGTGCGCTGGTCTTGCATTTCATTGCCTGGTTTTCGTTCCCGCAGCCCGGCTCTCTCAATGTGACGCCAGACATGACCAACTCGCTCTACATACAGGGCGGCATGACGACTTTCGGATTGATCGCGGCGTCGGTCTACTACGCCTTTTCTCTGGCGGAGCGCGCGAAGGCCGAAACCGAATCCGTGCTCCGCAATGTTCTGCCGGAAAGCGTCGTCGAACGCTTGAAAGCCCGTCCCGACGAGACAATCGCCGATGCGTTTCCGCACGCCTCGGTGCTGTTCGCGGATATCTCGGGCTTCGTCGGCCTTGCCCGGTCGCTGGGTCCCGAAAAAACCGTCGCGCTACTCAATCAACTGGTCAGCGCATTTGACGTTCTGGCCCAGCGCCACGGCGTTGAAAAAATCAAGACGATCGGCGACGCCTATATGGTGGCGTCCGGCGTTCCCGAGCCGCGGCCGGATCACGTCGCCGCGCTTGGCGCCATGGCCCTCGACATGCTCTCAACGACAAAAAAGACCAGCGCCGAAACCGGCTTGGCGCTCAGCTTACGCATCGGCATGGCGTCCGGCCCGATGATGGCCGGCGTGATCGGAAGCAAGAAGTTCAGCTACGACGTGTGGGGCGACCCGGTCAATCTGGCGAGTCGGCTCGAAGGGCTGAGCGCGCCGGGGCGAATTCTCGTTTGCCCGACTTCAAGAGACGAACTCGAAAAGGAGTTCATCCTGGAATCGCGCGGCGCCATTGAGATTAAAGGGCTTGGCGCTCAGGAAGCCTGGTATCTCGTTGCGAAGCGGGATCCCTGATCAACCGATCAGCCCTTCCAATGCAGCGAACAGACCAGCGTGAAAAGTCTGCGCGCAGTATCTTCATCAATGGTAATGCGGCCCGCCAGTTTTTCGCGAAGTATGGTGCTGCCCTCGTCGTGTAAACCGCGCCGGCTGACGTCGATGGCCTGGATTCGCGCTGGCGGCGCGGTTCTCACTGCCTCGTAGTAGGACTCGCAGACCATGAAGTAGTCTTTCATGATCCGCTTGAGCGGCGTCAACTGCACCTGATGCTGCGCCACGTCTTGATCGTCAGCCGTCGCGACATTCAGCAACAGTCGATCTTCGGCGAGCGCGAGATGCAGCTTGTAAGGACCACGGTCCGTCTCATCCACGGCGAACGCATTGCCGTCGATAATATCGAAAATCGCCACCTCACGCTCATGCTCAATGTTGGCGCTGGTGCGACCGAGCGACTTTGGGTCGAGCGTGATGTCAGTCAAGCGGTCGCGGGATTTGTTGTCGTCGGCGGGCGCGCGTTGATCCATCATGGCGTCACCGGGCCGGTCGCAAGCGAATTTCGACGGATCGGCGGTGAGCCTCCAGACCCTCCGCGCGCGCCAGCGTCATCGCAGCCGGGCCGAGAGCGGCCAATGCGGGCCCGTCGAGCTTCAAAATCGACGTCCGCTTCATGAAGTCAAGAACGCCCAAGCCCGACGAGAACCGAGCGCTTCGCGCTGTCGGCAGCACGTGGTTCGAACCCGAGACGTAGTCGCCAATCACCTCAGGGGTCGAACTGCCGAGGAAGATCGCGCCGGCGTTTCGGATTTTCTCTGAAAGTACTTCCGCGTCGGCGGTCGCGATTTCGAGGTGCTCGGCGGCGATGCGGTCGGCAAGCGCCGGCGCTTCCGCCAGCGACGAGATCACGACAATCGCGCCATACACGTTCCAGCTCTCGCCCGCGATGTTGCCGCGGCTCAATGTCTTGAGTTGGCGCGCCACGGCAGCTTCGACGGCGTCTGCGAAACCTGCATCATCCGTCATGAGGATCGCTTGCGCCGCGGTGTCGTGCTCGGCCTGCGCCAAGAGATCGGCGGCGATCCATTCAGGATCGTTATCCTTGTCGGCGATGACCAGAACCTCCGATGGACCGGCGATCGAATCGATGCCAACGACGCCAAAGACTTGGCGCTTCGCCGCGGCCACATAAGCATTGCCCGGGCCAACGATCTTGACAACCGCGGCGATCGACTCAGTGCCGAAGGCCAGTGCTGCGATAGCCTGCGCGCCACCAATCCGATAGATTTCCGTCACGCCGGCAAGATCAGCGGCCGCAAGAACAAGGGGGTTCAATTCGCCTCGTGGGGCCGGCACAACCATGACGATGCGCGGCACGCCCGCAACTTTCGCCGGCACGGCATTCATCAGCACCGAACTCGGATAGGACGCCAGACCGCCCGGCACGTAGAGCCCGACCGATTCAACCGCCGTCCAGCGGTGGCCAAGTTCGACGCCCTGCTCATCCCGATAGCGATCGTCAGCCGGTGTCTGGCGTAGATGGTGATTGGCGATCCGGTCGCGTGCAAAGCGCAGCGCGTCCAATGTTTCTGTCGAGCATTGCGCTACAGCCGCCCGCACGTCTTCCACCGTGACGGCGATCCCGACGGTGGCAAGATCGACACTATCGAATTTTCGCGAAAGCTCGATGAGGGCCTTGTCGCCGCCGCCCTGCACGGCGGCGATGATTTCAGCGACCGCGTGCCCAACGTCGGTCGAAACCTCACGCTTCTGCCCAAGCAGTTTCGCGAAGTCGGCCGCAAACGACGGGTCCCGGATGTTGAGCCGCATTGGCATCGCGATACCAATCCGGCAAGCGCCGGTCCTCGATGGCGTTACGAGTGATCTTCAGGGTGGTCGGGCGAGCCTTTCGCCGTCCACGCCGCGCCAAGATCCTTCATCTGGATTTCGAGGCACTCGACCGACAGGCGAATGGCGGCGCCACCGGAAAATGTCAACGTGACATCGCCGTCGGGGACGTCGTTGGCGGTAGGGATAAATGTGATCGCCAGAAGCGCCAGCGTGGCGCGCTTGTCGTTAAGATCAAGGCCGGTGACCTTGGCTGAAAGAACCCGCTCGAAACGCAGCGCCGACCGTCGGCGCTCGGGCGGTTTTGATCGGCCCGTTCTCTTGTCGCCGCGCAGTCCCGCCGCCCAGTCAAACCGGTTGGCTAGGGCTACAAAGCGCTTGGCGCTCGGGAGGTAAGCCATGTCGCCGACGCGCAACACCGCATCCTGCAAATGAGCGGAAATGACGGCCAAGTCCTCGGGGTCGAGGGCAATGAGTTTCAAGTCAGGCATCTGGCGAATCTTAAAAAAGCGCGAAGTTTAGGCGCCGTCGGCGCGGCGTCGATGGCTAGTCGACACTGATACCGGCGCCGATCCTCTCGCGCAACCAAAGCGAGATGTCCGAAACCGCGATGGCCTGTCGGAGCTAATTACGCGGCAGACCGTCGCCGCGCCCTCGGCTTCGAACGATCGCCGCTGCGAGACGTCCGGCGCGCCGTCCTGCGAGGCGCCAATACACATAGCCGCCGGCGAGACCCATCGCCGTGAGAACCGTTAACGTGCGCCAGCCGTTATCGGGCAGAAACGCCAACCCCTCCCACGCTATGAATAGACCGGCAAACAGCCAGAACAGAAGTCCGCGCACGCGCCACGCTTCAGAGAGCGCGATGGCGAGCAGGCCTCCGGGAATGGCGATCAGCGACAACCCGAAAATCAGGGCAGGAATGGAATGGCCTGCATGCGCGGCCGGCAGGTCGCCGACAACTGCGATACTTACGGCCACTGCTAAAGCCGCGGCAAACGCACCGAACAATCTCAATGCAGCAACGACCATTCTCGGCCTCCGCCAGGATATCGGGCGCAAGTCGGCGCCGTTTCAGCCGCTGCTGATACGCTCGATGTCCGCGCCGCAGCGCGATAGCTTCTGTTCGAGCTGCTCAAAGCCACGATCAAGATGATAGACGCGGTTGATGGTCGTCGTCCCCTCTGCCATCAACCCGGCGATCACAAGCGACACCGACGCCCTCAGATCGGTTGCCATAACCGGCGCGCCCGTGAGCGTCTTGACGCCTGTGACTGTCGCCGTGTCACCATGCAGGTGGATGTCGGCGCCGAGACGCGCCAATTCCTGAACATGCATGAATCGGTTCTCGAAGATCGTTTCGCGGATCACGCTTGTGCCCGTGGCCCGGGTCAGAAGGGCCATCAACTGCGCCTGAAGATCTGTGGGGAAGCCCGGAAATGGCTGCGTTTCAACGGAAATAGGCTGGATCAGACCGCCGTTGCGACGAACACGAACGCCGCCGTCGACCTCTTCGACGACCGTTCCCGTCGCGGCCAGGATATCGAGCGCATACCTGAGATGGGCCGCCTTCGCGCCTTCGAGTTTCACATCGCCGCCCGTTGCGGCCGCGGCGAGCGCGAACGTCCCCGTCTCGATTCGGTCGGGAAGCACAGTGTGAACGGCGCCTTCAAGACGGTCCCGGCCTTGAATGCGCAGCTGCGCGGTGCCGATCCCATCAATGCGGACGCCCATCTTCACCAGACAGTCCGCCACGTCGCCGACCTCGGGCTCGCGCGCGGCGTTCTCGATCAGCGTTTCGCCCTTCGCGAGGACCGCCGCCAGCAACACGTTGTGCGTCGCTCCGACCGACACCTTAGGGAAAACAATATGCGCCCCCTTCAATCCTTTGGGCGCTCTGGCGAGAACGTAGCCACCCTCGATGTCGATCTCGGCGCCCAGCGCCTTCAGACCAGTGAGATGCAGGTCAACCGGCCGTGTGCCGATCGCGCAGCCGCCGGGAAGCGAAACCTTGGCTTGGCGCATCCGCGCGATCAATGGTCCAAGCACCCAGAAACTGGCCCGCATGCGCGACACCATTTCGTAGGGGGCGGTCGTATCCACGATGTCGCGCGCGGTAAGATGAAAGGTCTCTCCGAGGTGCGTCACGCCGGGGCGCTTGCCGTCGACGGCCAGATCGACGCCATGATTGCGCAAAATGCGGACCAGCAGGTTGACGTCGGCAAGATTTGGAACGTTCTTGAGAGTGAGCCTGTCTTCGGTCAACAGACTTGCGATGAGCAGCGGCAGCGCCGCGTTCTTGGCGCCTGAAATCGGGATCATCCCATTCAGCGGCGTGCCGCCTTTGATTTGGATGCGGTCCATGGGGAATAAGCAGCCCGTAGGAAAGTTGAGCGAGCGTCCGGACGATTCGCGGCGCGCGTCTGATTAGACGGTCAGGGTGGCCAGCGACAAGTGTTGAAAGTCAGTGGCTGCCAGACCAATGACCATTCGTCGGGGTTCGTCTCAACGGAGCCGCTCGCTTAACTAGCTTTTATCGGAGCCTGGACCCCAATTTGGCTCGACGTCGTATTTCTCCGGTCGCGTCTGGGCCGCGGCCTTCCGCCTCTTGAGATTGGCTCTCAGCTGCTCGGATAAGCGCTTGGCCCGGGCGTCCGCCCGACCGCTACGTTTGCCGTTGACCGTTCCGACCGGTGGCTCGCGATCGTCAGTGCTACCGTCGCCGATCATTGACAACTGACTCCCAATGGCTTTGCAGAGCTTGAGCCGCCCCGGTAACGCCTGCGGATGGGCTCGTTCGACCATGGGGTTCGACCTTGCCCGCGGTCAAGGCATGTGGCAGTGTCCGGCCGCTTTGAAGGGGCAGGGGCAGCGCGCCGACAGCCGTCGCGATATACAGCGGCAGCGTCTCGATCCCCTCTTTCCCAGGCTGCCGTAGCTCAGTGGTAGAGCACTCCCTTGGTAAGGGAGAGGTCGAGAGTTCAATCCCCTCCGGCAGCACCAGATATTTGCGATTCCGAACAAGGGCTTAGGCAAAAGTTTGAGCTTGCGCTCGCGGGCGCCGAAATCGCTCGAGGGTAGCGGTGTGGGTATTGTAAGCGCCATTTCCGTAGGTATTAGCGCCGGTGTTTCCGCCTACCATTGAACGCGCGCGGGGTCATCCACGACCATGTTCTGACTGGCAGCCACGAACTCGAAGCCGCCACAACAATCGTCAGATCCGATTTGCATCGGGATGCACTTGGGTAATCCCTGATTTAGAACCGCCGCGTCATCCAAGTTAGCTCGGTCGGCGGAATAACGGCGTTGTACTTCGCGATTTCACTGCGCTTGATTGCCAGAAAGGTTTCACGCAAAACGTCACTGACGTGCGCACGCACCACTTCGCTCTTCTCGAAAACGTCGAGCGCCTCGATCCAGCCAGTTGGAACGCGGTTTCCGCTTGCCTCTTCGTCATTGACGCTCGCAATTAACGGCATGTTATTCTTGATGCCCTCGTAGACGCCCGCGAGCGCCGCACCAAGCACGAGATAGACATTGGCTTCAGCGCCTGCGATGCGATGCTCAAGCCTCATGTTCTTGGCGTCGCTCTTCGGCACCCGCACGGAAACGCCGCGGTGGTTGAAGCCCCAATTAGCTGTCATCGCGCCGAGGTAAGATCCGGCGATCCTTCGGTAGGAGTTGGCGTGAGGGGCGAAGAACGCCATGAAATCCGACATCGTTCCAACCAGACCTGCGATCGCCGGCTTGAGAACGGGATCGATCGACGCTTCCGCCAGATTGGCGCCGGTTTTCGCATCCAGCAGGCTCATATGAATGTGCAACCCGCTGCCTGCAAATTCTCCGTATGGCTTTGGCATGAATGTCGCTTCGACGCCGAGCCGGCTTGCAACCTCGCGCACTGTTCGTTTGAACAGAACCGCTTCGTCGGCGGCAGCAAGAACATCCGCCGTGTGCCGCAAATTTATCTCGAGTTGGCCAGGGCCATATTCGATGACGGCCCCCTCCGCAGAGAGTCCTTGAGACCTGCACGCTGAGGTGAGCGCCTCGAGAATGCCGCGGTGCTCGCGTTCGCGATCAAGAGATAGCGTTTGCTGGTCGAACGTCAGACCACGACCGTTCTCGCAAGGCGGTGGCGCAACCCGACTCTCCTTGAGCGCCTTGCCGTCGAGAATGTAGAACTCGAGCTCGATCGCCACGACCGGACGGATCCCGAGTGAAAGAAGTTTGGCGTGCGCGTCGGCGACAAAGGCTCGCGGGGACACCGGGTCCGGCTTGCCGTCATCGAGAACGATATCGACGAGAACCTGCACAACAGCCGGATCCCAGGGCAAAGGACCAAACGTTGTCGTGATGGGGAGGCAGGCGGAATCAGCTTCTCCGCCTCGGGCCAGCGTCTCGGCCGACCAGATGCCTTCCCCGAGGAGATCGCAGGCGTAGATGGAACGTGGGAAAAGAACACCCTCCTTCAGCACTTTTTCGATCAGCTCTGCACTCGACCGCTTCACCAGCAGACAGCCGTTGAGATCGGGCAGGAGAGCCTCGATCGCGCGCACGCCAGAAATGTCTCCGGACCGAAAACCAGCCCAATCGAAGGCTTTGGCGTTCATGGATTCCTCGTCAGACTGCCAGATCCGCTTCAGGCAAGCGCCTTGGACAAATCCACCCAAACCGATTTGGTTTGCGTGTAGGACAAGAGCGCAGCCAGCCCTTTGTCCCTCCCATGACCGCTCAATTTGGTGCCGCCGAACGGCTGGCTCATGTTTGTATCATCATAGCAATTGACCCACACCACGCCTGCCTCAACATCGCGGGCAAGCGCATGCGCCATTGCGACGTCACAGGTCCAAATTCCGGCCGCAAGACCATAATCGTTCGCGTTTGCCACCGCGACCGCTTCAGCCGCGTCCTTGACCCGCATCACGGCAAGTACCGGACCAAAAACTTCTTCCTGCGCCAGCTTGTGCCCGACCTCAACACCGGAGAACACGGTCGAAGGGAAGTAATAGCCGCGTGTCATGGTCACGGGCGCGGCGCCCGCGCAAGACGCCCCCTCCTCCAGCGCCTCGTTGGCGTAGCGGAGCACCCGGGCCTTCGCATCCGCCGAGATCAATGGACCGACGCGCGTCTCCTCCAGCATCGGGTCTCCGGCCGCCCAATCACCGAGCAGTCCGACAATGCGTTCCAAAAGCTCATCGTGATTGGCGTCGTCCACAATCAGCCGGGAGCCGGCGTTGCAAACTTGCCCCGCGTTGTCGAACACGGACGTAGCAATGACCTCAGCAGCCCGCTGAAGATCATTACCGTGCCCAATGACGATCTGCGGAGATTTGCCTCCGCATTCCAATGCAACTTGTTTCAGGTTCGACTGGCCAGCATATCCCATGATCAGGCCGCCCGTTCGCGTTGAGCCCGTAAACGCGATTTTGGCAACCTTCTTATGAAGCGCCAAAGCCTTTCCGGCGACGTCGCCCAGCCCCGGAACGACAGAAAACACGCCCTGCGGCCCACCGGCCTGTAGGAATAGTTCAGCGAGCCACAGAGAGCTCAAAGGAGCGAGCTCCGATGGCTTCAGCACCACCGAGTTTCCGGCCGCTAACGCGGCAGCAAATTTCCAGCTCGCCATGAGAGCCGGATAATTCCAAGGCGTGATCGCACCAACCACCCCAAGCGGTTGCCGCAAGACATAGTGCAGCGCGTTTGGTCCAGTTGCTGTCACCTGACCTTCGATCTTGTCGATCGCCTCCGCATAGAAGCGGACGGTCTTTGCAACGTCCGGGATCTCGGACCCGTACGTGGCGTTGATCGGCTTGCCTGCGGACAGCGTATCGAGCAATGCAAGCTTCTTGCAGTCTGCTTCGATGAGTTTCGCAAAGCGATGCAGAACCGCAGCCCGGTCGCCGGGCTCGAGCTTTGACCACACCCCGGACCGGTAAGCCCGGTCAGCCTCCTCGACCGCACGATCAACATCATCCGGTTCCGCGCTGCCCACTTCGGCGAACGGTTCCTCCGTTGCCGGGTTGACGCAGATGAGGCGGCCTCTCCCGCGCCAGCCAGGCATGCGCAGCAAAGCCCGCTCAGCGGTCCAGTTGATCGGCTCGCTCATGGCTCAAGATGCCTTGCGGGCGGAACCGCGATTGAGTTCGGTGAGCGTTTCGTCCACCGCTTGCTCGAACTCTGTGAGCGTGTCCTTGAGACAACTGTCATCATGAGCCGCACTCACGAACCAGGGTTCACGGCTGTCGGGTTCGACTAGGATGCAACGGTCTTGCAGCTTGGGCGCAAGCGCGTCGTAGAATGTATAGTCGGACGTTTTCCAATCTCTATAATTCATTGGCCTCTTCTCTGAGAAGAAGAGTCCAAACATGGCCGGCGTCCCAGTGAATACGTGAGGAATGCCGCGCATCGTGAGAATGCGCGAAATACCGTCCATAAGCTTGCGCCCATAAGTATCGATACGGGCCAGAGCGTCCGTTTCGTCAAGGATCTCGAGCGTTTTCTCAGCCGCTGCAAGAGAAACGGAGTGAGCGGTGTACGTTCCACCATGAGCCGTGCCGCGCCCGAATTTGCGCATGATGTCCTCGCGTCCGGCAACAACGGCGATCGGATATCCGTTCGCAACAGCCTTGGCCATCGTGCACACGTCGGCCTTGACGTTGTAGAACTCTTGAATCCCACCCTTTGCCACTCGAAACCCGGTCTTCACATCATCGACGATCATGACGACGTCGTACTTCGTGCACAGCGATCGCACTGCATGCACATACTCGTGTGTGGACGTCAGCGCACAACAATTACCTTGAATCGGCTCAATCAAGACGGCTGCAATGCGGTTCGCGTGGCGCTTCAATATCTCTTCGAGATGGTTTGCATCATTCATGGGCGTCGAATGCATCAGCGTTTTGACGACTGACGGCACGCCTTCGGAATACGCCGCTACTGCCGGCTCGCCTTTACCATTCCAGTTCTCAATGTCGGTCTGCCACAACACAGCGTCGAACAGACCGTGATATCCGCCTTCAACAACGACGAACTCTTCCTTGCCTGTGTAAGCGCGCGCAAGCCGTAGGGCAGCCATCACCGCTTCAGTGCCGGAGTTCGAAAATCGAACGAGTTCCGCGGCTGGCACCATTTTAGAGATGCGCTGAGCCACCGTGTACTCGCGCTCCGTTCCCAGCGCGAATACGCCTCCGACTTCCATGCCGCGACGGGCGGCCTCATCAACCTCAGAATGGGCATACCCGAGGATTGCCGGCCCGTACGCAAGCCGGTAGTCGACGTAGCAATTGCCATCGAGATCCCATAGCCGAGCGCCCTGCCCGCGCGAAACATAGATGGTCCTATCGTCACCCCAGTAACGAAAGTTGGACGACACACCGAGAGGCAGCTTTTGCACAGCCTTTTGAAAATGTGTGTTTGACTTCTGCAGAGACCGCACCATCCCGGCGCCTTTCCTGACCACAAAATCACTCACTATCGGATCATATAAACTTTGTATAGATAGACAATTATTGGATGTCTAGATTATAATTGGGCTTGACGTACGAACTGCGTTATTGGCATCCGAAGTGTCGACAGTGCCAACCGACGAGGATCGGACGCCAATGGTGCCAGAACCGGAAAGAAAGCCCTCTCTCCGCGACCGCCAGCGCGAGGAGCGGCGACAACAATTGATTGATGGAACGATTGATTCAATATTCAAGAAGGGCTTCTCGGGAACTACGCTAGTCGACATTGCCAAGCAGGCAGGTCTGTCGCATGGACTCGTCAATTTTCACTTCGATTCAAAAGAAGCCCTGTTCGCCGAGACGCTGCGGCAATTGGCTGAGGAGTACCGTCAAGTCTGGCGCGAAGTGCTCGCCAAGGCCGGCAGCAACCCTTTCGACAGGCTGAAGGCGCTCGTCGATGCCAATCTCGACCCAAGAGTATGCAATCCGCGCAGCATTTCGGTCTGGTACGCGTTTTGGGGAGAAGCAGCGACCCGTCCCGCCTATCATAAAATCTGCTCAGGCCGCGACGCCGAATATCGAGAGGCCCTGTTGGCCGCCTGTCGCGCGGCCACTGAAAGCGGCAAATACAAACAGAAGCCCGGGGCCGTTGCCGAGATGCTCGACATCATGACCGATGGACTGTGGTTGACCGTGCAGCTTGATCCAGGCCCCAAACGCATGTCGAAGCTCCAAACCGCGACGGCGACGCTTCTCGAGACGCTCTACCCACGGCATTTTCCACGCCCCGAATAGCCATGCGGTTCATGACGCTCGCGCACGCCGCAAAGCGGCAATAGGCCCCGGCTTCAAGTCCTTTAGAATTTCGCGCGCCGCATTGTGCCCGGGGATTCCGGAAACGCCGCCGCCGGGATGAGCTCCTGATCCGCACAGATAGAGACCGGGAATGGGCATCCGGTAGTCCGCGTAGCCTGCCGCGGGCCTTAGCGAGTAGATCTGATCGAGATGCAGCGCTCCGTGGAAGATGTCGCCACCGACCAGCCCAAAAATACGCTCAAGGTCCTTTGGAGATAGGATTTGCCGCCCGATCACCGAGTTCTTGAAGTTAGGTGCGTACTCGGTCAACGTATCGACAACAAGATCGGCCGCCTCTTCCCGCACATCATCCCAATCTTTTCCCGCCATGTACGGATCAAAGTGCTGGCAGAACAGACTTGCCACGTGCTGCCCGGGCGGCGCGAGCGTGCTGTCGATCACACTTGGAATCCACATCTCGATGATCGGCTTGCGTGACCAGCCGAACTTGAGCGCGTCCTGGAACGCGTGCTCCGCGTAGTCGAGCGATGGCGAAATGACGATCGAGCCGAAGTCAGCTTCATTGAGGTTCCGCCCGCGCATACAGGTAAACTTCGGAAACTCCGCTAGCGCAACGTTCATTCGGAACGAACCAGAGCGGCAACGCCAGCCGTCCATCTCCCGCTTGAAGTCAGCCGGCACATGCGCCGAATCCACGAGCTTTCCAAACAACAGTTTCGGATTGACATTCGCCGCTATGACGCGCGCCTCAAATCGCCGGCCATCGGCCGTCACGACTCCAACCGCCCGTCCGTTCTTGACGAGCACTTCTTTGACAGGTGCGCTGACCTCGATGTCGGCGCCATAAGCAGCGGCCGATTTCGCCATCGCCTGAGTAATGGCCCCCATCCCGCCAATAGCATGACCCCAAGCGCCCTCGACGCCGTTCACGACGCCGAAAGCATGGTGCAGCAGAACATAGGCGGTGCCTGCAGAGTAAACCGATTGCATGTTGCCAACGACGCCGACGTAACCATATGACCCCTTGATGGCGTCTCCGTCGAACCAGCTATTCAGATAGTCGCCAACCGACATCGTCATGAGCTTCGCCAGCTCTTTCTGTCCTGTGAGCGAAAGCTTGCGCATCGAGTTTCCAGCCGAGATTGCGCGCATGAGATCCGGTAGACCACCGCCGATGTTTGGTGGCGTCGTCATCGTCAGGTCCCGTAGTGCGCGGGCCACTTCACTGATCCGTGCGTCGAACTCAGGGTAGGTCACTGAATCTCGATTGGAAAATTGAGCCAGCTCCGCAGCAAACCTGTCCGCCTCCTTGTGCTGAACCAGACATCGCCCATCCGGCAGCGGTGAAATCGACGCCGTGTCCCGCAGATTGATCGTCAGGCCATACTTGTGGAGTTCGAGATCGGAGATCACCTTGGGATGCAACAGGCTGATCGTGTAGGAACAGATGGAATTGCGGAAACCAGGATAAAACTCCTCCGTCACAGCTGCGCCACCGACGATGTGGCGCGCTTCCAGGACTTTGACCTTGAGACCCTTGCGCGCCAGATAGCCCGCCGTCGTGAGTCCGTTGTGCCCCCCGCCGATGATGATCGCGTCGAATAATTTCGTCGTCATAGTGATTCCTCCTATGAGCTTTTCCAGCCGATCAGGCGCCCCAACAAGTTCGTCTTGAAGTCTGCCAGAATCTCGCGCGCTGCGTTGTGTCCTGGCAGTCCGGAGACTCCACCTCCCGGATGCGCCCCGGAACCGCACAGATAAAGGTTCTTCACCGGCATGCGATAGGCCGCAAACCCCGCGGCTGGCCTGAGTGAGTAGATTTGGTCGAGATGAAGAGCGCCGTGAAAGATATCGCCGCCAACGAGACCGAACGTGCGTTCCAAATCCTTGGGGCTGAGGGCCTGTCGCCCGATCACGGAGGCCTTGAAATTTGGCGCATAGGTCGTGATCGTATCGATGATGAGATCCGCCGCTTGATCCTTCACGTCATCCCAGTCTTGGCCATCGAGCTCAGGATGGAAGTGCTGACAGAACAAGCTCGCCACGTGCTGACCCGGTGGGGCGAGCGTCGGATCGATCGTCGAGTTGATGTTCATCTCGATAACCGGGCGTTTCGACCAACTGCCGTATTTGGCGTCATCGTACGCCCGTTCAAGATAGTCGAGCGAGGGAGCGATGATCATGGACGCCGTATGGTGCTCCTGAAGATCAGTTCCAGGCCTGCATGTGTAGTTGGGCAACTCCGACAGCGCCACGTTCATGCGGAACGTGCCGGATCGGCAGCGCCAGCCCTGCATCGTGCGGCTAAAATCTTCGCTGACAGCTGCCGGATCGATAAGGTGGTCAAACAGCAGCTTCGGATTGACTCCTGCTGCCACTTTTCGGCCGCGGAACACCCGCCCATCCACGGTCACCGCGCCGACGGCCTCTCCACGATCGATAAGGATTTCCTTGACCCGGGCGTTGACCTCGATGTCGGCGCCATGCGCACGCGCGGATTTCGCCATCGCCTGCGATATCGACCCCATTCCGCCGATTGCGTGCCCCCAGGCGCCCAAGATTCCATTGACCTCGCCAAAGTTATGGTGAAGCACGACATACGCGCTGCCAGGCGCATAGATGGATTGGAAATTGCCGACGATCGAATTGTACCCGTAAAGCCCTTTGATCGGACCGCCCCCGAACCACTCATTTAGAAAGTCGCCGGCGGACATGGCCATCATGTCGATGAACGCACGCTGCGAAGCCGGACGCAGCTTCTTTAGTCCATTGGCTGTCGACAGGATTTTCAGCACGTCAGCGAGACCGCCTCCAAGATTGGGCGGGGTTTGCAGTGTGAGCCAACGCAAAGCACCGGCGACATCGGAAAGCATGTCCTCAAAACGGAAGTAGGCATCGCCATCCCCGGGCGCAAACCGATCGAGTTCAGCCATCTTCTGCGCCTTATCCCGCGACAGATAGAGTGCGTCTCCACTTTCCAACGGTACGAAGCCCGCCGAGTTGCGCAGCACGATCTTCAGGCCGTGGCGTTCGAGATCAAGCTCGCGAATAATTTTAGGATGCAGCAAACTGACGGAATAGGAGCAAACCGAATTCGTGAAACCGGGGTAAAACTCTTCCGAGATCGCCGCCCCGCCCACGATATGGCGCGCCTCCAGAACCACGACCTTGAGCCTGGCTCTCGCCAGATACCCTGCGCATGTCAATGCATTGTGTCCCCCGCCGACGATCACGACATCGTACTGTTTGTGAGGAGACATGAGGCTCTCATTCCGGTCCGGATACCGAGCGCTCTATCAACACCCAAAAATTTTGTCTAGCCAGACAAATAAATTTTGGATACATATTCAGTAAAGCTGACGCGGCCATCCGGGAGCCCGCATGCTCCGCGCATGGCAGACGCCGGCGCACGGCAACCGCGCATGGAGTGCATCCAATGGCACAGGGCAGTTCTGAAATTTGGTTCAGGACGGGCGAGGCCACGGTTTTGGCCGCCGACGGGCAGGTGACGGACGCGATGCCGGAAGTCCTAATTGGTTCGGTGCATGGTCCAGCCGGTCACGCATTCGCATCCATGATGGGTCAGGCCGTCGGTCACACCCGAATGTTCGTCATTCGCGACTACAACCAGCTCGTCCGTCCACCGGCCATCATGACCACGAAGGTGACTATCGCCAGCGCAGGCTACGTTGATTTGCTCGGCGGGGTGGTGCAGGGCGCCACAGCGGATGCCATTGTCGATTGCGTGGCGGATGGCACGCTCCCGCGGGAGGTGTTGAACGACATCTGCATGATCATCATGATCTGGCTCGACCCGCGCTGCCCTGATGATCCCAACCTCGACAAGAAGGACCTGTACCGCACGAACTACGAAGCAACGAAGCTGGCGATTTCGCGCGCCATGAAGGGTGAGCCGACGATTGATGAACTCCTCGCCAACCGCAAGAAGATCAAGCACAGCTCTCTAGAAGGCATAGTCGACTACTAGAAGTTTCGGTTTCTGCGCGGTCTCAGTACAAGGCAGGTCTAGCCCATGCTCCGCAAAGATTTTAGGAAAGAACGCGGCGACGCGCGTAACGGCCGTCCGCAAGCAACGCGATCCTTCGTGGCCCGGAAACTTGAGACTACAGGAGTAGCCTGTGAATGAGATCCGGCTTTTCCATGAAGCTTCCCCGCTTCTGACGGAGTGCCAGCCGTCGTTGCCGGGGCGCTCCTACTATGATCCTGAGTGGTACGACTCGGAATTATCCAAAGTCTGGGGGCGCAACTGGATTTATGTTGGCCGCGAGAACGCACTTCCGACGATGACCATGCGGCGAATTTCTGTCGCCAACCAAAATCTTATTCTCATCAAGGATCAAGACGGCCATATCTCGAGCTTTCTCAACTCTTGCCGTCATCGTGGTTCGGAGCTGTGTACGGTGGCAGAGCGGCGTCTTACATCGAGCCTCATCGCCTGCCCCTACCACAACTGGACCTACACTATCGCCGGCGAACTCCAAAAAACTCCACTCGCGTCACTACCGCCGGATTTCGACAAGCGCGACTACGGGCTCATCCCGGTGCACGTGACCACTTGGAACGGCTTCATTTTCGCCTGCCTTGCCGACAGGCCGCCAGATTTCGCACGTGGCATCGACCCCCAACCTCAAGTTTTTGACAACTGGCCAATGGCCGATCTCATTGTGGGCGACACCTTCCATCACGAAATCGCTTGTAACTGGAAGGTATTCTGGGAAAACTACAACGAGTGCCTGCACTGCCCCGGCATCCATCCAGGGCTTTGCGATCTCGTTCCTGTCTATCGCAAGGGGATGATGTCGTACGACGCTGCGCCCGACTGGACACCAGACAAAAAAGGACCCCAACACGGATTACGGCCCGGCGCCCGCACTTGGACCAAGAGCGGCAACTTATGTGGTCCCGAATTCCCTGGCCTGAGCGAGGATGAGAAGTCCTCCGGTTACGCTTACGCGACCCTGCTGCCGACCATGTTCATTTCCGCTCATGTTGACTACGTTCGCGCGGTATCTCTGACTCCTCTTGGACCAGAGCGAACGGCTCTGCGCGCGGAATGGCTCTTCCCGCAAAAGACGCTCGATGCGCCCGGCTTCGATCTTGAGGATGTCGTTGGATTCGCCCGCACCGTCATGCAAGAGGACGCCTTTGCGTGCGAAATGAACCAGCGCGGATTGCGCAATGCGAAATTCAAACACGGTATTCTTGTGCCTCAGGAGTACGCAGTCGCGCACTTCCAAAATTGGCTGAGGCACGAGTTAGTGCGGGACGCGCCATGACCACAATCGATGATAACGTCAAGAAAGGCGCGCTCAGTTGGCGGGTCGGCTAGCGCGAGCGAACATTTGATCGAAAGTCGCTGAGGAGTCGAACAACCATGACCAAAGTCACACGACGCACAGCCCTAAGCCTGGTAGGCGGCGCGGCACTGACAATGCCTTTCGTACGTCCCAGTATTGCTGACGACAAGAAGCTCAATATCTACAATTGGGCCGACTACATCGGCGAGACGACAATTGCGGACTTCGAAAAGGCGACCGGAATTAAGGTCGTCTACGACACCTACTCCACCAGCGAGGAGATGGAAGCCAAGATGCTGGCGGGGAAAAGCGGTTATGACGTTGCCAATATGTCCGGCAACAGCATGGCGCGCTTCATCAAGGCCGGTATTTTTGACAAGCTCGACCGCAGCAAGCTTTCAAGCTGGGGCAATCAGGACCCCACCATCCTGAAGATCCTCGAGAATTGGGACCCCGGCAACCTGCATGCCATGCCTTACATGTGGGGTACGACCGGCATGACCTACAACGTCGACATGGTGAAAGAGCGGATTCCAGATGCTGATCTGGAGTCGATGGATCTCGTCTTCAAGCCCGAGAACGCCGCCAAGCTCGCTGATTGCGGAATTTCGATGCTCGATTCCCAGCAAGACATCTTCCGAATGGCATTGAAGTATCTTGGCATCGATCCCGAAACCCAGGACGCTTCCCAGTACGAGAAGGTGGTTGAGCTTTACAAGCCGATCCGCAAGTACATCAAGACATTCGACTCGACGAACTACTTGAATGCAATCCCGAACAAGGAACTGTGTGTCATCAATAATTGGTCCGGTGACTACGCCACGGCGCGCACACGAGCCGAGGAAGCTGGCGTCAAGCTCAACCTTGCTTACTTTGTACCGAAGACCGGCGCCCCCGCTTGGGTCGACTGCATGAGCATTCCATCCGACGCAAAGCACAAGGACAACGCGCACAAGTTCCTGGAGTATCTGCTCCAGCCGGAAGTCGTCGCCAAATGCACCAACTTTATCAACTACGCCAACGCGAACCTGAAATCTAAGGAGTTCGTGAACCCCGAGATCCTGAGCAACCCCGCCATCTACCCGACGGAGGAAACCATGAAGCGCATCTGGGCCCCGAAAGGCCTGACGGAGGCACAAGACAAGGCCATCACTCGCGCATTCTTGAAACTCAAGTCAGGTTGAACAACGCTTCTGATATGATGGCGCAGCAGCATCGCAAGCGAGACACGCGCCATGGATGCAATGACTGAGCCAGGCAAAGCCGCCGTGACTGCTTCACAAGAGAAGCCCATGGTGCGGATCGAAGGGGTGACAAAAGCCTTCGGCGATTTTATCGCCGTCGACAATGTCTCGCTTTCCATCGAGAAGGGCGAGCTCTTCGCCCTTCTTGGCGGGTCCGGTTGTGGCAAGACCACGCTCTTACGAATGATCGCGGGCTTTGAGGCGCCCACCCAAGGCAAGATCTATATTGATGGCGTTGAGATGACCGGCGTGCAGCCCTTTGATCGCCCCGTCAACATGATGTTCCAGTCCTATGCGCTTTTTCCGCACATGACGGTTGAGCAGAACGTCGGATACGGCCTCAAGTACGAGAATATGCCGGACGCTGACCGCCAGGACCGCGTTCGCCAGATGCTCGATCTCGTACAGTTGAAATCGCTCGGACAACGCAAACCGCATCAGCTTTCCGGCGGCCAGCGACAGCGCGTGGCCCTGGCCAGAGCCCTCGCCAAGCAGCCAAAGGTGCTTCTTCTCGACGAGCCGCTCGCAGCTCTCGACAAGAAGCTGCGCGAACACACGCAGTTCGAGATCTCCAACATCCAATACAAGACAGGCATCACCTTTGTCGTTGTGACGCACGACCAGGAAGAAGCGATGACCCTCGCCAACCGCATCGCTGTCATGGACAAAGGTCTGGTACGCCAGATTGGAACGGCAACCGATGTCTATGAGTATCCAAACTGCGCCATGGTTGCGAGCTTTGTCGGCTCCATCAATTTGTTCGACGGCGAGGTTGTCAGCCGTGACTCAACTTCTACACGTATCAAAGTCAAAAGCCTGGACGCCGAAATTTGCGCCCTAAGCGACCAACGTCTCTCCCCGGGACAGCATATCAAAGCCGCGTTCCGCCCCGAAAAAATCGCGATCACCCGCGAGCAGCCCAAAGACGCCGCAAATGCGCTGACCGGTCATGTCCAGGACTTGGGCTACTTCGGCAAAGACTCTCTCTATCGGATCAAGCTCGCCAACGGAGCGGTCATTGCCGCAAACAGCGTGAATGCCCGGCGCGCCGGTGAGAACGCGCGCGTCGCGCAATGGGAAGACGAGGTCTGGCTATCGTTCGATCCGTCGTCGGTCATTCTATTGGTGGATTGATCATGACGCAGCAGGCAGCAGTGCAGTCTGGAGTCAGAGCCTGGTTCGATCGAGCAGGCTGGCGCGACGCAATAATTGCGACGCCCTTCGTTTGGCTTCTGGTCTTTCTGCTCGCGCCGTTCTTCATCGTCATCGGAATGTCGCTGGCGCACAACGTCACGGCTTCTCCGCCCTTCGAGTATCTAAACAGCTGGCCCTATATTCGCTTCACCAACTACGCGCGCCTGTTCGAGGACGATCTATTCCTGCGCGCCTTCATAACTTCAGTCGAAAACGCCGCCCTGACCACACTTCTGTGTTTGCTGTTGGGTTTTCCGATTGCATTGTATTTGACGCGCGTAAGCCGCACTTGGCGCAACACGCTGCTCATGTTGATCATCCTGCCGTTTTGGACTTCGTTCCTCTTGCGCGTCTACGCGTGGATGGGTCTCTTCGGTGCAAACAGTTGGTTCAACCAGGGCTTGACCGGCCTTTATAACTGGGTCGCACCGGCAGAGTGGGCCATCCGTGCGATCCCGATGTCCAATACGAACTTCGCGGTTCTGTTGGTCATGGTCTATACCTACCTGCCGTTCATGGTGCTACCGCTCTACGCCAACCTCGAGCGCCTGGACGCCGCGTTGGACGAAGCAGCCCTCGACCTCGGCTCGCGACCCTGGAACGTGTTCCGCGATATCACGCTGCCACTGTCGGTCCCTGGCATTATCGCCGGGGGTCTTCTGGTCTTCATTCCGGCTTGTGGCGAACTCATCATCCCTAACCTCGTCGGCAACGCGGCCGATCCGATGATCGGGCGGGTCATCAACGACCAGTTCTCCTTCGCCAAGGACTGGCCCATGGCCTCCGCTGCTGCGGCCGCACTACTTTTACTGTTGGTGCTACCAATGGTGGCGCTGATGTATTTTGAAGGCCGGGCGAAGGATCCGCCGGGGGCCGCCACATGAAGCGTCGAACCGCATTCCTGACCACAGTCTTCTGCTTCGGATTGGCGTTCCTTTACGTCCCAATCTTTTCGATGATCGTGTTCTCCTTCAACAAGTCCAGGCTCGCCACCGTATGGGGCGGCTTCTCGACTGAATGGTATTCGCGTCTTTGGCGGAACGACCAGATCATCGACGCCGCGGCTCTGTCGCTTCAAATCGCGTTGGTGAGCGCAACTTTTGCGACCATCCTTGGCACCCTGGCCGGTCTGGCGCTCGCGCGCTTTCACAAGTTCCGCGGCCGGATGCTGATGAGTGCTATGGTTACAGCCCCACTGGTCATGCCCGAGGTGATCACCGGCATCTCGATGCTGATGTTGTTCATCATGCTCGCCGAGTGGACAGGTTGGCCGGGTGAACGCGGCTTCACGACCATCACACTCGCGCACATCACGTTCTCGATGGCTTACGTGGCCACCATCGTCCATTCGCGTCTGTCACAGGCCGAAGTGGCGATCGAGGAAGCCGCCCTCGACCTTGGCGCACGACCTTGGCAGGTGCTGCGGGACATTACGCTGCCGATCATCGCGCCGGCCCTCGTCACGGGCTGGCTGCTTGCGTTCACGATCTCGATCGACGATGTCGTCATTACCAGCTTCACGTCCGGTCCTGGCTCAACGACGCTGCCGATCCTGATCTGGAGCAAAGTCAGGTTGGGCGTCACGCCCGACATCAATGCTCTTGCGACCATCATTGTCGTCACCGTCGGCATCGTCGTGGCCACAGCGAGCGTCATCATGAACCACGTCGAAGCACGCCGGGAACTGGACACACAGTTGGCCCAGCGCGGTTCTTAAGGACAGCGAATGAATGGAGAAAGTGATGAAACATACCAATATCGCCCCAATTCCGAGAACCGATCTGGAACCCTGCCTTAAGCCCTTTGGCCATTCGCGCATGTTGCCACGCATCGCCTACACTGACGAAGACGTTTTGAAGTGGGAAAAGCGCAACTTCTTCGAGAACAATTGGGTTTGCGCTGGCCGCTCGAGCCTTGTCGCAGAGGCCGGCAGCCAGACGGCCGTGCGCGTCAACGGCCGGGGCGTTCTCTTGACCCGCGACGCAACCGGAGCCCTTCGCGCATTCGAAAACGTCTGCACTCACCGCGGCCACGAGTTGCTCGCCTGTGGTGAGAAGGTCAAGCGCAATGGCATTGTGTGCCCCTATCACGCTTGGTCGTATGGTCTGGACGGCAGTCTGCGCAACGCCCGGGGAACAAAGGATATTGCCAACGCGTGCAAGGAAGACCTCGGACTGAAACCCTTGAAAGCCGCCGAGTGGGGCGGCTGGATTTTCGTCAATTCAGCCCCCGATGCCGCTTCACTGACGCAGCAATTGGGTAACCTTCCGGACATGCTGACAAACTGGGAGTGCGAGCGCCTCCTACCCGGGCCCACGCATCACTACGAGCTCAATGCGAACTGGAAAATCGCCACAGAGAACTACCTCGAATGCTATCACTGCCCATCCATTCACCCAGCGCTCTGCAGAGTTTCACCACCCCAATCCGGCGATGCACACCGCGAAGTGACCGGGAGCTACATAGCCGGCTGGATGGATCTGATCGAGGAAGCCGAGACCATGAGCTTCTCGGGGCAAACGAGCGGGATCATGTTCCGCAAACTCGACCAGACGCAATTGCGTCAGGTCCTCTACATTGTACTGTTCCCTGGCATGCTCATCAGCCTGCACCCGGACTACGTGATGACCCACCGCATCGAGCCACTGACCGCAACAACCACTTACATCGAGTGCCAGTGGCTATTTGCGCCTGAGTCCTTCGACAGGCCCGACTTCGATCCAAGCTACGCCGTCAATTTCTGGGACACGACCAACAAGGAAGACTGGCACGCCGTCGAATCCGTGCAGCGTGGGCTACAATCGGAGCGCTTTGTCCCTGGCATTCTCGCGAGCGAGGAAGAACAGTTGCACGAGTTCGTCTATCTCGTGGCATCAGGTTATCTCGGCAAACCGAGTCTCCCCCACGCACAAGGCACCAAAGCGGCCTGATCCTCACAATCCAGTTGCAAGATCAGTCATGACGCTCATTCTCTACACGACCGTCGGAACAAACGACTTGGATCGCGCGGTCCGTTTTTACGACGCCGTATTCGGAGCACTCGGTGTCAGCCGTTGTCCGGATTGGGTGGAGGGTTGGGCAGGCTGGGGCGTGCCTTACAACGAAGGCGACAGCTTCTGGGCCTGCACTCCCTTCAACAAGAGAGCGCCGCAGCCAGGCAATGGGCCCATGGTGGCGCTGCGAGCAAGAAACGCCGGCGAGGTGCGGGCCTTTCATGATGCGGCACTGGCGGCCGGCGGTACCGACGAAGGCGCACCCGGAACGCGGCCATACTACGAACCGGCCTTTTACGTCGCCTACGTGCGCGACCCGGATGGCAACAAACTCGCGTGCGTTCATCACACCTACGATCCGCAGAACCCAACATAGGTGAGCCCTATGAGGCATGAGACCAATGTCGAGGAAAAGCCGCGAGCTTTCGCAATCTCGAGCGCGGACGTCACGCGGGAGGGCGACGATCATCTCGTCTATGGCAACGTGACGTGGCATACGTTGATCTCAGCCGACCGTACACCCTCGCGCGAGATGGTGTTCGGCATCGCCCATTTCGAACCGGGTGGATGGCTTGGCCTCCATAGCCATGCACCAGCAGAGTTCTACTTCGGGCTATCAGGCGAGGGCACGGCGACGATCGACGGCGCAGAGTTTCGGATTGCGCCGGGCGTGGCGGTGTACATTCCGGGCAACGCGGAGCATGGCGTTGTCGCCGGTTTGCAGGGACTTTCGTTCGCCTATGGGTTCGCCGTCCATGCCTTTAACGAGATTGCATACCGTTACTCGGCAGAGGCGGCCAAAAGTTAGTCTACCCTCAAACCCGGCATCCTCGACTTGGGAGGAAAGGCGCGCAGCATCGAGGTCGCGTATCTCCACGCCAACGAGCGTTCTCAATGCCTAAGTCGTTCCCCGCGCGCATTAAGGATATCGGCGTGCTGGACTTGGGTCTCACGCTCGACTCCTCAGGTGGTGGCGATGAGCCCAAAATCCTCTGGTCCTCAAGCCGCTAAATCTCACTCACTAGTACTGATGCCGGACAGAGCTGCCGCGGCGGTCGACATCGAGGCTACTGTGTCGCGCAGAAAGTCACTGGCGCTTCATTCGACCCTCATGGTTAGCTGATTTACCGCCTGATGCGCCCCTCCTCTATGCCGTTTCATAGTGCCAGCCATGTCACAAAGCATTGATGGCTCTGCAGGCCTTGTGTCTTGACACTAGGCCGATACACTATTCACCGACATAGCCGTTCCGGCGTTCGACGGCGATTCCGAAGCTTTGGATGATTTGGATATGATCGAGATACACGTGTCGCGGCACGTCGCGCGAATTTTCGACGTGGCGCACGCGATGTTGCTGCTACTTGTTGCGCTGGCGCTGCTCGCCATTGTTCCAACAGCCGGTTACGCACAGCCCGCTCCACCGCCTGCGCTTCCGGTCACCGTCGCTCAGCCCCTCTCCAAGCGCATCACGCTGTGGGATGAATACTCAGGCCGCTTCGAGGCCGTCGAACGCGTCGATGTGCGCCCGCGTGTTTCCGGCTTCATCGACAAGGTCGAATTCAAAGACGGATCGATCGTCAGGGCCGGCGATCTGCTTTTCACGCTCGACAAACGGCCGTTCACGATCGCGGTTGAATCCGCCAAAGCCGAAATCGCGCGTCAGCAGGCGCAAGTCGATTATGCGCAAGCGGACGTCGCGCGCGCCGAACCATTGGCGGCTTCCAAGGTGCTAAGTGAGCAGGTGTTTGAGCAGCGCAAGGCGACGTTGAGCCAGGCCCAGGCGTCACTTCTCTCGGCGAAAGCCGCTCTGAAGACGGCGGAACTCAATCTGGAGTGGTCGGAGGTTCGCGCGCCAATTGCGGGCCGCATCTCCGACAAGAAAGTTGATTCCGGCAACCTGGTCGCCGGCGGACCGGACGGCCCCACACTGCTAGCGACGATCGTTAGTCTCGATCCGATACATTTCATCTTTGAGGCGTCGGAAGCCGATTACCTGCGGTATGCGCGCCAGCAGCTTTCCGGCGAGCGCGAGTCGTCGCGGACGACCGCAAACCCGGTTCGCGTGAAGCTAGCCGACGAAAAAGACTGGTCGCACGACGGCAAGATGGACTTCGTCGACAACGCATTGAACGAGCGTTCCGGAACGATCCGCGGCCGCGCGATCTTCGACAACAAGGACGGCATTCTGACACCGGGTGTATTCGCGCGCCTCGCGCTCTTTGGCGGCGACATTGACGCGCTTTTGGTGCCGGATTCGGCGATTGTGTCCGATCAGGCGCGCAAGATCGTCTTCACCGTGAATGCTGAAAACGTCGTGACCCCGGCGCCGGTGACCCTCGGGTCTATCCACGAAGGGCTTCGGATTATTCGCAGCGGACTGAAACCCGACGATCGCGTCGTCATCGAAGGCATCGCCAATCCCGCCGTACGCCCAGGCGCCAAGGTCGCGCCGGTCCAAGGCGAGATCAAGACCGCCGCGAAGTAAGAAACGCTAAAAGGCCCTACGCATGCGCTTCCCGCATTTTTTCATCGACCGCCCGATCTTTGCGACGGTGCTTGCAATCCTGATAGTCATCGTCGGGGCGATCGCCGAGCTTGCGCTGCCGGTCGGCGAGTACCCGGAAATCGCGCCGCCAACGGTCAACGTACGCGCGACCTATCCGGGCGCTTCCGCGAAGGTCGTCGCCGAGACGGTGGCGACTCCGCTGGAGCAGGAAATCAACGGCGTCGATGACATGTTGTACGTGGTGTCGCAGTCGACCGGCGATGGCCAGCTGTCGATCAACGTCGTCTTCAAGTCCGGCACCAACATCGATATGGCGCAGGTGCTGGTGCAAAACCGCGTCGCCGTCGCTGAACCGCGATTACCCGAAGACGTGCGCCGCGTGGGCGTCACGGTGCGCAAAGCATCGCCCGACCTGATGATGGTCGTGCACATGATCTCGCCGGACGGCAGCCGCGATCAGCAATACATTTCGAATTACGCCACATTGAACGTCAAGGACGTACTTACCCGTGTCGACGGCGTCGGCAACGTCAACGTCTTTGGCGCCCGCGACTTCTCGATGCGCATCTGGCTCGATCCGGCGAAACTCGCCTCGCGCAATCTCGCTGCGAGCGATGTCGTGACAGCGCTCCGCGCCGCGAACCTTCAGGTCGCGGCCGGCGCCGTCAATCAGCCGCCGGCGCAGTCACCCGGCGGTTTCCAATTATCAGTCACGACGCTTGGACGGCTGACGACGACCGACCAGTTTGAGGATATTGTCGTCCGCTCCGAAACCGACGGCTCGGTGATCCGCTTGCGCGATATTGCGCGCGTCGAACTTGGCGCGCAGGACTATCTCGTCAACGCTTACCTGAACAACAAATTCGCGACTGGCATCGGCATCTATCAGCGTCCGGGCTCCAACGCGCTCGCGACGGCCGAGCAGATCAAGAAGACCATGGAAACCTTGGCGAAGGACTTTCCGCCCGGCGTCGCCTATACCATCGTCTACAATCCGACCGACTTCATCCAGTCGTCGGTCAACGCAGTCATCGAAACCCTGTTCGAGGCGGTCGCGCTCGTCGTCCTCGTCGTCATCCTTTTCCTACAGACATGGCGCGCCGCGATCATTCCCATCGTCGCGATCCCCGTCTCCCTGATCGGCACCTTTGCGGTTATGGCCGCGGTCGGCATCACGTTCAACACGCTCTCCCTGTTCGGCCTGGTGCTCGCAATCGGCATCGTTGTAGACGACGCGATTGTCGTCGTCGAGAACGTTGAGCGACGCCTCCGCGAAGGCATGAACCCGCGCGAGGCGGCGCACAAGACCATGGACGAGGTCGGCGGCGCAGTGCTTGCGATCTCGCTTGTGCTAATCGCCGTGTTCGTGCCGACGGCGTTCATCACGGGACTTCAGGGCGCGTTTTACCGGCAATTCGCAATCACCATCGCGGCGGCGACCGCGATTTCGGCATTCGTGTCACTCACCCTATCTCCAGCCCTAGCGGCGTTGCTGCTGAAGCCGCATGAAGAGCACCAAAAGCAACGCGGCGTGCTCGCGGTCCTCTCTGCGCCTCTCAACTGGTTCTTCGCCAAGTTCAATCGCACTTTTGAAGCGTTTTCGCACGGTTACGCTTGGCTGACGGGCAAGCTGATCCGGCTGACCGTGATCATGCTCGTCATCTACGCAGGCCTGCTCGGGCTTACGTACTGGCGCCTAGTCTCCACGCCGACCGGGCTCATCCCACAGCTCGATCGCACATATTTCATCCTCGCCTTCCAGTTGCCTCCAGGCTCTACGCTCGATCGCACCGACAAGGTTATCCGCGAGGCGAGCGATATTCTGCTTAAGAAACCCGGCGTGTTTGCAACTGTCCAGTTCGTCGGCCTCGATGGCGCGACGTTCACAAACTCGCCGAACGCCGGCGTGATCTTCCTGCGTCTGGCCTCATTCGAGGAGCGCAAGGCCGCGGGGCTCACGAAAAACGGCATCCTTGCCGACGTGCGCAAGGAGATGGCGCAGCTGCGCGAAGCGTTCGTCCTCGTTATTGAACCACCATCCGTTCCCGGCATCGGCACTGGTGGCGGCATCAAAGGCTATGTGCAGGATAAAGCCGGCCGCGGACTGCAGGCGCTCGAGGGCGCAGCATTTACTGCAATGGGCGCCGCAAACCAGACCCCCGGCATCGCACAGGCCTTCACACTCTATAATACGCGGACGCCTCAGATCTACGCGGACATCGATCGCGTCAAAGCCGAGAAGCTCGGCGTTCCGATCAGCCGTGTGTTCGACACGCTATCGATCTACATGGGCTCGTCTTACGTCAACGACTTCAATTTGCTCGGACGCACGTTCCGCGTGACCGCCCAGGCCGACAATCCGTTCCGTCTTAGCGTCAACGACGTCGCCAACTTGAAGACGTCAAGTTCGGACGGCAGCATGGTTCCGCTCGGCTCGGTCGCCAGCTTCAACGACGTAACCGACGCCTACCGCGTGCCGCGCTACAATCTTTATCCGGCCGCCGAACTGCAGGCGGCGATGGCGCCCGGATTCTCGACCGGCCAAGGGATCGAATCGATTGAAAACATCGCCGCGACCAAGCTGCCGTCCGGCTTCGGCTTCGAGTGGACCGAAATTGCGCTTCAGGAAAAGCTCGGCGGCAGCACGGCGTTTCTGGCTTTCGGACTCGCCGTCGTGTTCGTGTTCCTGCTGCTCGCCGCACTCTATGAAAGCTGGCTGCTGCCGTTGGCGGTCATCCTGATCGTGCCGATGTGCATTCTGGCTTCGATGATCGGCGTCGGCCTTCGCGGCTTCGACCGGAATATCTTGGTCGAAATCGGACTTGTTGTTCTCGTCGGCCTCGCCGCCAAGAACGCGATTTTGATCGTCGAGTTCGCCAAGCAGGCAGAGGAAGAGGGCATGAACCGCTTCGACGCTGCGGTCGAAGCGGCGCGCACACGGCTAAGGCCGATCATCATGACGTCGCTCGCGTTCATTCTCGGCGTCGTGCCGCTGGTGTTTGCCTCCGGCGCAGGCGCCGAAATGCGTCAGTCTCTGGGAACGGCCGTCTTCTCGGGAATGATCGGCGTCACGCTCTTCGGACTTCTCTTCACGCCGCTGTTCTATGTCCTGGTCAGGGCGTTTTCGCAAACTAAGGCCCTCGAGACATCAAGTGGCGGAAACGTGCCCGTACCGAACCCGCCGCAATAGCCACCTTCAAGCCGCCTCGATCGGCCGATCAGAGTCCAAGCGATTGTCGTCGCTTGAAATATCGACTCGATCGCTAACGCGTCGGGCCATTGCGAACGCCATCGCGCAGAGCGCGAACATGCCAATGTACCAGGGCTGCCACATGCCATAACTTGTCGCCGCCATAACCATCGCGCTTGCAAACGTCGCTTGAGCATGCGGCTGCAGGCGAACTTTGAGTCGTTCGATTTTCTCCAGAACTGCAAGTCCGATCAACGTCAACAGCGCGGCGCCGATCGCGCCGAGCTCGAACCACGTCTGGAGATAGATGTTGTGCGCGTGCGGCAAGACTGTCTCGAAACCTTCTTCTTTCTCGTCGTCCATGCGCGAAAGTCGATACATCATCCCTGCGCCAACCCCGAGAATTGGCGACTTCAACGCTTCCTTCGCAGTGTGGTTCCAGATCACCACCCGATGTCGCGCCGTGTACTGTAGCCATCCAGCCTGCTGCAGATCAGCGCGATGAAAAGCCAGCGACAAAGGTATGACAGCAAGGCACGCACTGACCCAGATCATGCGAAGTAGCCGCAGACTGAGCGCGGGCCAAGATTTCGCCATGAGAAAGATCAGCGAGGATACGACAAGGGCTACTTTTGACGTTTCGTGCTCTGAGAGTATGACGACCAGAACGGCGACCGCGAAAATCATGGCCCCCGCTATGCGCGCGGAGCACAGCGATAGTCCAGAATGAATACTGAGAAGCGACGGCCAAAGGCACAACGTCACGGGTGCAATATTGCGTGTCAGATCATTGGGCGCAATCGCTGCGAGAAAGTCACCCCGCCACGAAAAATAACGCGGCGGACGAAGGTCGGATCTGGTCAGTTCCAGAAAACGGTAAAGTTCAAGCTTGATTGCTTGGTTCGACAGGATCTCGATCAACAAGTACGATATTCCAACAAAAGCGCCGATCCACAACCCCTCCGCGATATGCAGCGCGTTGCTCCACCTCTCAAGCCGCATCGCCTCTGCGAAAACTAGGGCGCATAGTAAATACAGCGCGCCCTTTATGACCGGCCCCAGCGGCGCGTCTGACTGCGAGGCCCAGATCGTGCTCGCTAACGCTAGGATGAGAAATCCAATGACGGGTCCGACAACGTAGTCGCTCAGTAGACTTCGAGACACGATTGAGCGCCGGTGTGCGCTCAGCGCCAGGGCCGCCAAAGAGAGTATCGGAACTGTGACAGTGATCGTGCGTGGACTGACGAACACCGCCGCGGCGGTAACCAAAACGAACGTGCCAAGGACAATGCCGCACACGCGATCTGCCACAGGATGTGAGACGCGATCGAGATCGTTAGCAAATACCATGCGGTCCCGTCTCCCCCGCTGAGTGATTGCTATGAAAGCGCTGGACCTAGAAAACGTCCGCAAAGCGAACAGCGACTGCGCTACAAACTATAGACGACACAACCCTTGATGCGTTATCGCGTCAAGATCCCGGAAGCCCTGAGAAAATCGAACCATGACCGTTGCAAAAAAGCCGACGCTTGCTGAAGTGGAAGCCGCCATCAAGACCATCATTCGATGGACCGGCGATGATCCCACACGCGACGGGCTGAAGGATACACCATCTCGCGTCGCGCGGGCCTTTGAAGAATACTTCAAGGGCTACGATGAAGACCCTGAAGCAATTCTGAGAAAGACCTTCGAAGAAATCGAGGGCTATGACGAGATGATCGTCCTGCGCGGTATTCGCTTTGAAAGTCATTGCGAGCACCACATGGCCCCGATCGTCGGGCGCGCCTGGGTCGCATACCTGCCGCGCGGGCGCGTTGTCGGCATCTCAAAGCTGGCGCGCGTCGTCGACGCCTATGCAAAACGGTTGCAGATTCAAGAAAAGATGACGGCGCAGATCGCCAATACGATCCAGAAGGTTCTGGAGCCCGATGGCGTCGCTGTCGTTATCAAGGCCGAGCATCACTGCATGACGACTCGCGGCGTGCACAAGCATGGCACCGATATGGTGACGAGCCGCATGCTAGGTGTTTTCCGCGAGAACGCTATTACCCGGCAGGAGTTTCTCGCCTTGGTCACAGAGGACCAAGGCCGAAGCTGACCCGGCAGCTCGGGCTATTCGAAGTCCTGAGGGTAGACGACTTCCGCGAGATATAATCCAGCAGCCGGTGCGATCGGTCCGCAGGCGGTGCGATCGCGAGCCGCCAGCGCAGCGGCGAGATCGTCGGACGACCATTTGCCGTCGCCGACTAGCTTCAAACTGCCAACCATCGATCGCACCTGACTGTGTAGGAACGACCGGGCTGAGACGCGGCATTGGATTTCCTCACCCAGCCGCAACACCTCGAACGAGTCCAGAGTCTTGACCGGGGACGCCGCCTGGCACTGCGCTGCGCGGAACGTCGTGAAGTCATGATGGCCGACGAAAATCTTCGCAGCCTCGACCATGGCGCCATGGTCGATGAATGGCGCCATGCGCCATACCCGATTGCGATCAAGTACTGCCGGAGCGCGCCGGATCAGCATGCGGTAGAGATAATGCCGCTGGATTGCGCTGAACCGCGCATCGAAAGCGTCCGGAACTTCGCTGCACGTCAGTATCGCGACCGGATGCGGCTTCAGATGGAAGTTGACCGCCTCGCGCACCCGCCCGGCGTCCCAGGTCTTTTGCAGGTCGAAATGCGCGACTTGCCCAAGCGCGTGCACACCCGCGTCCGTACGGCCGGCCCCGTGTATCGTCACGGACTCGCCGCTGAATGCTAGGACGGCCTGCTCAATCTGGCCTTGAACCGACGGCGCGTCGCTTTGGCGTTGCCAGCCAGAAAATGGCGTTCCGTCGTATTCGATGACGAAGCGATAACGCGGCATGCCTCGGCCTCACGCCGGCGACGAGTCGCGCATGACCGCCGCATCGATGGCCCTTCGACACCCAATTTCAGCTTCGTGCAAGTGCGTCACCGGAAAGCGTGGCTTATCGACCAGAGACTGAACCCCGCCCAGGTTCAGCGGCGTAGCCTGGCACGCGCATGATCTTGCCATATCCCGAGCCGCGGCCGTGGCGGCCGTAGCCTTTGCCGATATAACCGTAGGCAACCCCGCCGCCGCGTGCGTAGCCGTCGTCACGGTCGCCCTCGTGATAATGCCGAACAACGCGATTCTCGTAGACGCGCGTCTCGTTGAAGCCAAGCGAAAGCGGCGTCCCGTGATCAGGATTTATGATCACTTGCCGCTCAGGCGGCAACGGACGAATGACGCGCACGCCTTCCTCGAGTGTGATAACGGCGCCGTAGAACGGTCGCGGCTCGATGCGCGTCGTGTATCCCTGCGCAGCCGCCGCGCCGGCGAAACCGAGCAGCGCGCAAAGCGTCGGGACAAATCGGAAAGCGGTGGCGTGCAGCATGGAAAAAAACTCCGGACCAGTCGCGATGCAGCTACGGCGACATTAGTCACCAGACAGCGTTCACACCTGCAATTTCTGGACTATGCTTAATTCGCGCGTCAGCCGACGACAGCGCCTGGCTCTAAGTGGAAGCCGCGCAAGAACTCGGCGCTGGAGACCGCAGTCTTGCCGGCGCGCTGCACGCGCCTGAGCCGCACCGCCCTCGACCCGCAGGCAATGGTCAATTCGCCGTCGAGCACCGTTCCAGGTGTTGCCGCGCCGTCCGCGGCCTCGGCCTCGATCGCCTTGATGCGTTCCGTCCGGCCGCCTTCAATCTTCACTTCGAACCAGGCGCCGGGCTGCGGAGCGAGCGCGCGTACGTGGTTGACGACATCAGCGGCGGGACGCGCAAAATCGATTCGGAGTTCAGCCTTGTCGATCTTCGCGGCATAGGTGACGCCGTCGCTCGACTGCGGCGTCTCGGCAATCGTACCTGCTTCGAGTCGCGCAAGCGCTTCGACGATCAACTCCGATCCCGCGGAAGCAAGGGCGTCATGCAGGGCGCCCGCATTTGTATCCGATGAGATGGCGATATCGCGAGTGAGGCACACGGCTCCGGTATCGAGTCCTGTCTCCATGCGCATGATGGCGACCGCGGTCGATGTATCGCCAGCCATGATCGCACGCTGGATCGGCGCCGCGCCGCGCCAGCGGGGAAGCCGCGAGGCGTGAATATTAAAACAGCCGAGTCGCGGCGCATCGAGAACAGCCTTCGGCAGAATGAGCCCATACGCGACGACGACGGCGGCGTCGGCTTCCAATGCAGCAAAGGCGGCGCGCTCAGCCTCGCCTCTGAAGTTCAGCGGCGTCACGACGGTGAAGCCCAAAGACTCGGCCCGCCGCTGCACCTGAGATTTCGCCGGCGCCATGCCACGGCCCGCCGGACGCGGCGGCTGGCAGTAGACGGCCACGATCTGGTGACCGGCCGCTGCCACGGCGTCGAGCGCGGGCACGGCGAAATCCGGCGTCCCCATGAATACGAGTTTCAACGACATAGAGGAGAACCTCGCGTCGCGCCGCGATCAGTCCTTAGCGTCGCGCGCGATTTTCTTGAACTTGCGGATGACCATGTCGCGTTTCAGGCGCGACAGGAAGTCGATGATGAGCTGGCCGTCGAGATGGTCGATTTCGTGTTGTAAGGCCGTCGCCAGCAACCCCGTCGCTGCGATTTCCTGTTCCTTACCGCGGCGATCGAGGTAGCGCACTGTCACGGCGTCGGGACGTTCGATCTCGACGCGCACGTCGGGGATTGACAGGCAGCCTTCCTCGTAGATCCGCGTGGTCGGCGCCAGCGCAACGATTTCCGGATTCACCAAGGCCAAAGGCTTCTTCGGCTCGCCTTCGTCCGCCGTGTCGAGAACAATAATGCGCAATGGCACGCCGACCTGGATGGCGGCCAGCCCGACGCCCGGCGCGGCGTACATCGTCTCCAGCATGTCGTCCATCAACTTGACCGCCGACGCATCGATCTTTTCGACGGGATCGGAAATTTTCCGAAGCATGGGGTCTGGGATTGTGATGATCGGGAGGATGCTCATCGCCGTGACATATGTAAGCCGGGGGCCGCGGTCAATGCGCCGATTGATCTCCTCCCGCGCCGGCTGCAGGCGGCATTTCGTCAATGAAGCGTCCGCGTCGGCGGGATCCAGTTTGCGGCGGGACCGGTTTCCGCGATCCTTAGATCGGCGTCCGGACGGTACCCTTCGACGGAACGCAGCAGAACAGCCTGGATGGTCTCCATGTCGCGCAGCGACATCGCCGTGCGCAACAGCCCGAGCTCGTGATCGAGTTCGGCGGCGGACAGCGCCGGCTCGTCCGACCGCATAATGCGCGAATGCTCCGTGCTCATCGTGTTGGCGCCGATCAAAAGCTCTTCATAAAGCTTCTCTCCAGGCCTCAGCCCCGTATAGACAATCTCTATGTCGCCGTGTGGATTGTCGGCGTCTTTCACATCTCGTCCGCTCATGCGGATCATCAGACGAGCCAGTTCGTCGATCTTCACAGGTTCACCCATATCCAACACGAACACCTCGCCGCCTTTGGCCATGGCGCCGGCCTGAATGACGAGTTCGGCGGCTTCGGGAATCGACATGAAATACCGAATGATCTCTGGATGTGTGACCGTCAGCGGACCGCCCGTTTTGATTTGCCGGCGGAAGCGCCCGACGACCGAACCGGAACTATCGAGAACATTGCCAAATCGCACCATCGTAAACGCGGTCGTAGGTTGTAGCGCCGCGCGCGCCTGCAGGACGAGTTCAGCCAGTCGTTTGCTAGCGCCCATGACGTTGGTCGGACGGACCGCCTTGTCCGTCGAGACCAGCACCATGCGTTCAACGCCCGCGGCCAATGCAGCTTCGGCGACAACCTCGGTCCCAAAGACATTGTTGGCGAGTCCGACCGAGGCGTTTCGTTCGACCAGCGGCACGTGCTTGTAGGCGGCGGCGTGGTAGATGGTTTCAACTTTATGCTGTCGGATGGTGTCGTTGACCAAAGCCTGGTCTACGACGGACCCCAGAACGGCGACGACTACTGGTTTATCTCCGGTTTCGATCGCCGCATCACGCAATTCAATGTCGATGTCGTACAGAGCCGACTCCGAGACGTCGAACAGCACGAGCTTGGACGGACGCTGCCCGTAGACTTGACGGGCCAACTCCGAACCGACGGATCCGCCTGCGCCGGTGATCATGATGCTCTTGCCGCGCGTGTTGCGCGCGAGAAGATCGCCAATCGGCGGAACTCTATCCCGACCCAACAAATCCTGAACGTCGAGAGGTCTGAGATCGGTGATTGAGACGCGCCCGCTCGCAATGTCGTCGATCGACGGCAGAATATTGACCGTGACCGGCATGCTTTCCAGTTCTCTCATCACCAGGCGGCGCTCGTTGCGGTCTTGCGAAGGGATTGCGATCAAAACCTCTTTCACGTTGTAGCGATCGATAATCGAGCGCAGCTGATCAGGTCGATAGACTCTTAGGCCGCCGATATACTGCCCCCACAACGACGGCGAATTGTCGCAAAATCCGATCACGTCGCGGCCTGGTAAGCGGACCACGGCTTTAGCCAGCGTCACGCCCGCCTGCGCCGCGCCGTAAACCAGCACGGCGTGACGCTCCTTAATTGAATCAAAGCGAGGAATGCGAATTCCCTGTGAACGCAGCACCCAACCGAAAATGTGACGAGTCACTGTCAGCGCGACAGCGGCGAAAGCGACGAAGGAAATAACAACGGACCGCGGAATGCCCTTCTGCCCCAGCATGAACACTAGCAGCGACCACAGCAGACCTGCGACCACCACGCTCGCGATGATGCGCGTGTGACCATGCGGACCAAGATACCGCGTGACCTGCCGATAGAGTCCTGCATAGGAGAACGCGGCGATGGTCAGCACCGGAGCTGCGACCAGAGCCGCCGCCGCAAGCCAGGTGTCGGGCCGATAATATCCGCCATAGCGGACCGAAATAACGGCCCAAAGAATTGCGGCCAACAATACGAAATCAAAAACGATGAGCATGCCGCGCTTGTAGTGGCGCGGCAGGTTGAGCAGGCGCCGGCGCAGCCCGGTCAATTCGCGCGGTGTCGGCTGGTCCTGGGCCACCGGTTTTCAAATCCGTCTAGATAAGTCGCCTTGCAGCATCGGCGTCGGCGTCAATTCACAGTTTGGCCATTCATGCACAGAAATCTACCGGTCTCGACGCTGAAATCAGAGCAAGCTCTTTTTGTTCATACCACACAGAAAAAATGAGGCGCCAGTAACATGCCTTCGGCAGCCTAAGGCGCCGTATCCGCAAGTTTTCGCACTAACCGATAGCCGATCGCAACACTTGCAACCCCGAAGACAACTCCGCCGATCATATTTCCGGCCAACACACCATCTGCCCCTGCAAGCGCCCCGCCTGCGAGCACGAACGGCACGGTTCCAATAGTCGCGCGCGCCCAGTTCAACACTGTAGAATAGTGCGGGCGGCCGAGCGTGTTGAAAACCGCATTGGCGATGAAAAGCGCGCCCAGGAAAACGAACAGCGGCGACAGCCACCGGCAAAAGTAAATGATCAGGCGGCGCGCCTCCGGGCTGGCGTTGAAGGCGTCGGCAAGCGGGTGCGCGAAGATGGCGAGCGCCAGCCAGGCAGCGGCCGTAAACGCGGCCATGACCGCGAGCGACATCGTGAAGACCTTCTCCATCCGGTCCGGCAGCCGCGCTCCAAAATTTTGACCCAGAATCGGGCCGACCGATCCGGAAAGTGCGTAGATGGCCCCGAACGCCACAGGAATGATCCGCCCGATGATGGCCCAGGCCGCGACGGCGCCGTCGCCGAACGCAGCGATCGCCGCCGTCACATAGGCGCTGCCTGCAGGCGTCGCGATATTTGTCAGAACAGCCGGCAGCGCGATGCCCGAAAACGCCAAAGCGTCTATGCGCAGCGTCGCCCATTTGGGACGCCCCATCAGCTTGTGGACGGCGATGACGCCATAGAGCCCGATCCCAAGAATGGCGACGCGCGAGATCGCCGTAGCGATGGCCGCGCCCTCGATGCCCCATCCGAGATGTACGATAAGGATCAAATCAAGGATCGTATTTACGATGGCGCCGGTGAGCGTGATGTGCATGGCCCGCCGAGCGTCGCCGACCGAGCGCAGCACGGCCGCCGACGTCATCCCGAGTGCCAGAAAGGGCAGCGTCGGCAGCAGCACGGAAAGATACCCGCTCGCCAGCTCAAGCGCGCGGCCCGATGCGCCGAGCGTCCGCAGCATCGGACCAATCGCGAGCCAGAGCGCCAAGCTCAGCAGCGCCGATAGTACGGCCGTCAGCACATGAGAATGCGCCGACAATCGCCGTGCCCGAACCCTCAAGCCCGCGCCGAGCGCCGGAGCGATCAAAGACGTCGCGGCGATCGACAGGCCGATGCCGATCGACGTCGAGACGAACAGGATCGAACTGGCGTATCCGACTGCGGCGACGACGGCTTCGTCGCCGAGCAGCGAAAGAAAATAAATGTTAGCGAGGTCGCCGACGAAAATCGCCATCAGACCGACGGCGCCGGCGCCGGTCATTTCAAGGATATGGCGCAGGATCGAGCCGGTGATGAATTTGGGTGGCGCCTGATTTCGGCGCAGGGGCGGCGCTGCAGGTGGCGCGTCCGGCGGCGCAATCGGCATAATGGTTTGATCCTTGACCGGCGTGGCCTAGACGCGGCGCCGAGACTTGAAGGCGGCGGCGAGCGTGCCGTCGTCGAGATAGTCGAGTTCGCCGCCGACGGGAACGCCCTGCGCGAGGCGCGAGACAACAACGCCAGAGGCAGCCAGTTGATCCGTTACGTAGTGCGCCGTCGATTGGCCTTCGACGGTGGCGTTCAGCGCCAACAATATTTCCGTGACCGCGCCCTCGCGCGCGCGGGTCAGCAGCGAGGCGATGTTGAGCTGCTCCGGGCCGACCCCGTCCAGGGGCGAGAGGCGGCCGCCGAGAACATGGTATCGCGACGAGACGACGCCGGCGCGTTCGAGCGCCCACAGGTCGCCGACGTCCTCGACAACGACGATGAGGGTGGCGTCGCGACGTGGATCGGCGCAGATCGTGCACGGCTGCACAGTGTCGAGATTGCCGCAAACCGAACACTCTGAGATTTTGTCGACCGCGTCGCGAAGCGCGTCCGACAGCGGTAGCAGCAGATCATTGCGCCGACGCAGCAGCGCCAGGACAGCCTTGCGCGCCGAACGCGGACCGAGCCCTGGCAGGCGTGAAAGCACCTGCACGAGCCGTTCGATCTCAGGACCTGCGATGCTTTTCGACATACGTTCGCTGATGTTCGTCGTGCACGCTGCGTCAGAATAATTTCATGCCGGGCGGCAATGGCAGGCCGCCGGTGAGTTCCGACATTTTGGCCTGCATTGCGGCGTCAGCCTTGATGCGCGCGTCCGAGGCAGCGGCGACGATCAGATCTTCGAGAATCTCCACTTCGTCGGATTTCATCAGGCTTGGATCGATCGAAACGCGCTTCATTTCGCCCTTCCCGTCGAGCGTCACCTTGACGAGCCCGCCGCCGGATTGCCCTTCGATCTCGGCGCGCGCCAATTCTTCCTGCACGTCCTTAAGCCGAGCCTGCATTTGCCCGACCTGCTTCATCATGCCCATGATGTCTTTCATTCGCGTCCTCGCGCTAGATAAGGAAAAACGAGAGGGTCCAAGTGGACCCACGCCTAGCCGACCTTGCTTTTGTCGTCGTCGCGGCGCACCGCGTCATCGATCTTGCGCACCTCGGCGATCTTCGCGTCAGGGAATTCCGCGAGCACCGCTCGCACGGCCGGATGCGATTTCAGCTCTTCGAGTTCAGCCGCCTCGCGCGCACGGCGCACGGTGCCGATGGCCGGCGCGCCTGCAGTCTTCGACAGCACGACCATCCATCGCCGCCCGGTCCACTGGTTCAGTTTCTCGCGCAGATCGTTGGCGATCTCGGGCGGCGCGCCCGGCAAGAGAAAGAGGTCGATGGAGCCCGCAGCGGCGTCGAATTTGACCAGACTCACGTGATCTTCAAGATGCAGCCGAAGTTTGGCATCCCGCTTGGCGCCGACCAGCACCACGACCTCCGCAAACGAACGCGGATCGGGGACGGACGTCGCCGGCGCAGCGGTTGCGACGGGGGCGAGATCCAGCTCCAGTCCCAGATCGCTCTCGGCGTCATCGAAGCCGTCAATCGCCACAACCGCTCCGTCGACGAACTCCTCCTCGACGGCCGCCGCCCGCGGAGCCGCTTCGGGCGCGGCGTTCAGCGGCCCGCGCGGCGCCTCACCTCGCGGCGCTTCGGAGGATCGCCGTGAAGGTACGTTGTCGCCTCCGAGCGTGCGAATGATCTCGTCCGGCGTCGGCAGGTCGGCGACATAGGCGAGGCGGATCAGAACCATTTCGGCGGCCGCGAGCGGATTGGGCGCACGCGCCGTCTCATCGAGACCCTTCGCCAGCATCTGCCAGGCGCGCGCCAGGTACGCCATCGACAGTTCCGAGGCGAGCCCTCCCGCGCGTTGCTTTTCTTCGACCGAAAGCGCTTCGCCCGCGGGCTCCGCGCCGACGGCCTTGACTCGCGCGACGACATGCACCGCCTCGGCCAGATCGCCGATGATCTGGCTCGGCTCGGCGCCGGCGCTGTGCAGCGATTGAAAGCCGGCGAACGCCTCCTGGATGTCGCCGCGAAACAACGCTTCGGCGAGATCCATGATGCGGGCGCGGTCCGCAAGGCCGAGCATCGTGCGGACGGCCGTCGCGTTCACGCGCCCTTGCCCCATGGCGATCGCCTGGTCGAGGATCGACAGACCGTCGCGCACCGAGCCTTCGGCGGCGCGCGCGATCAGCGCCAGCGCGTCGTCGTCGGCGCTGCCATTTTCGCTGGCGACAATGGATCTGAAATGCACGACCAGCGCCGGTTGCTCGACGCGGCGCAGATCGAAGCGCTGGCAGCGCGACAGCACCGTGACAGGCACCTTGCGAATTTCAGTCGTCGCAAAAATGAACCTGACGTGCGCCGGCGGCTCTTCCAACGTCTTCAGCAGCGCGTTGAACGCGCCCTTAGATAGCATGTGAACTTCGTCGATGATGAAAACTTTGGTGCGTGCGACGAGCGGCGTGTACTGCGCGCTGTCGATGATCTCGCGAATATTGTCGACGCCGGTGTGAGACGCCGCGTCCATCTCGAACACGTCGGGATGGCGCCCCTCCATGATGTCCTGGCAATGAACGCCAAGCGCCGGCATGTCGATCGTCGGCGTGTTGAAGCCGGGCGCTTCATAGTTCAACGCACGCGCCAGAATGCGCGCGGTGGTCGTTTTCCCGACGCCGCGCACGCCCGTCAGCATGTAGCCCTGCGCGATCCGGCCCGACGCAAACGCGTTGCGCAGCGTCGTCACCATGGCCGACTGGCCGATCAGTTCGTCGAACGTGCGCGGGCGATATTTTCGCGCCAGGACCACGTATGGCTTCGCCGGACCGGCCCCGTCCGACCCATCCACGAACTCGCCGCCGCTTGCTGATTTTTTCTTGGCCATGTCCCGATAGATGCTTCGGCCCAAAGGGCCGAGGCCGCAAGCGCGGCCCGGCGCAAGCGCCGCCCCCGCGGAGGGCGCCGGACGCCTGCGCGTCCGAACAGCGCCCGTGAGCGGTCAAAAGGAGGCTGGCGAACGACCCGATTTCAAAATCGTTAGGGCTGCTTCCTTCCGGACCTGACCCGGTTGGCGACGAATTCGTCCGCCGCCAACCTCCCGCGCACATAATAGGGGTCCCCACGCACGGCACAACCCCAACGACCGCGCCAATACCGACACGCACACAGAAAATGGGCGGGCAACGGCGACAGTGCCGTGTTTTTCTTGGAAGATCGCGAACGGGGCCTTTCAATTCGCCGACCAGCGACCTACCTGAACTAGACGCCGCACTGCAGCGTTGTGTCTGCAGATGTGGCGCGCGCCGAGCGTTCCCGTTAGCTTTGTCTTCTCCAGGTCGCGCCCCGGCCGACAAATTTCAGACGCTCTTCCCCTAGAGCCCCTCAAAGCATCACAAGGATCACCGCATGGCGATCACCTTCACCATCAACGGCGAAAAACGGACACTCGACGCCGACCCCGAAACACCTCTGCTCTGGGTCGTCCGTGATGAGCTGAAACTGACGGGCGCGAAGTTCGGCTGCGGCGCGGCGCTCTGCGGCGCGTGCACCGTGCATCTCGACGGCGAGGCCGTCCGTTCCTGCCAGATTCAACTGCGCGACGCCGAAGCCCGTGACGTCACCACAATCGAGGGCGTCTCCGGCGACATCGCGATGGCCGTGAAGGCCGCGTGGATCAAGTTGGACGTCGCCCAGTGCGGCTATTGTCAGCCGGGCCAGATCATGTCGGCCGTCGGCCTATTGTCGCAAATTCCCAAGCCGACCGACGACGACATCGACAAGGCGATGGATGGCAACATCTGTCGCTGCGCCACGTATCACCGCATCCGCGCGGCGATCCACGAGGCTGCAAAGACGATTTAGATGAAAGAGCCTCTCCAATGCGGGTGGAAGCATGAATGACTCGTGGCTGAGATACGCCGTCCTGTTAGTCGCCGCCGGCGCAACCGGCGCGTTCTATTATACGCAAATCCGCCCGCAGACTGTCGAAGCGCCGGGGTCGCCGGCTGCTGAAGTGATCGCAAAAGTCGCTGCTCCGGCGGCGACTTCGCAGCCCAAGGGCGATCCGAAACTGTTCGAGCCGGTCGCCGCCGTCTTGCGCGACCCCCGTTGCATGAACTGCCACCCGCGCGACGATCGCCCACGCCAGGGCGATGATCGTCACATCCATCTGCAGAACGTGACGCGCGGTGTCGACGATCTCGGCTTCGTGAATCTCAGGTGCAACGCCTGCCACCGCGACGAAAACAACGCGTACTCGGGCGTGCCGGGCGCGCCGAACTGGCATCTGGCGCCACTGTCGATGGGATGGGACGGGCTCGACGACAGCGCTTTATGCAAGACGTTGGTCGACCGCTCTAAGAATGGCGACAAGGACATCGCCGCCCTTGTCGAGCACATGACCAGCGACAAACTGGTGCTGTGGGGCTGGGAACCGGGCGGCGATCGCAAGCCCGTTGCAACGCCGCATGCCGAGTTTGTGAATCAGCTCCAGACCTGGGCCGCCGCCGGCGCGCCTTGCCCCTGACCCTTTCGACGCCAAAACGAGCGAGACCCGATATGACCAAGCTATCGCGAATATTCTCGATCGAGCCGCCCGAACCGGTCGCGACCTCGCGCCGATCGTTTTTGAAGATCACCGGCGGCGCCGGCGCCGGCCTTGTGCTGGGCCTCGCCGCGCCGCTGTCCACGTCAGAACCGGGCATTCCCCGCGCCGCCGCGAAAGCCGGCGAGTTCGCCCCGAACCCGTTCCTGATTGTCGCGCCGGACAACACTGTCACCGTCATCATCAAGCATCTCGACAAGGGCCAAGGCGCCGCGACCGGTCTTGCGACGCTCGTCGCCGAAGAACTCGACGCTGACCACGCCCAGATCAGAACCGAGTTCGCGCCGGCCGATCCGGTCAAATACAAGAACTTCGCCTTCGGCGTGCAAGGCGTCGGCGGATCGACAGGACTGGCAAATTCTTACGAGCAGTACCGCACGGCGGGAGCGGCCGCACGCGAGATGCTGGTAGCGGCGGCAGCCAAAGCCTGGGACGTTCCTGCAAGCGAGATCACGGTCAAGGCGGGCAAGCTCTCGCACGCCTCCGGCAAGTCGGCGACCTTCGGCGAGTTCGCCGATTTCGCAGCCGCCGAAAGCGTGCCCGAGGCGCCCAAACTCAAAGACCCGAAAGATTTCACGTATATCGGCAAGTCGTTCGCGCGCGTCGACAGCCCGAGCAAGGTCGACGGGACGGCGAAGTACACCATCGACCAGCACTTCGACGGAATGCTGATCGCCACGATCGCCCGGCCGCCGATGTTCGGCGCGATAGTGAAATCGTTCGATGGTACAGAAGCCGAGAAGATCAAGGGCGTCGTCAAGTTCCTGAAAGTTCCGCAAGGCGTCGCCGTACTCGCGGAGAATACCTGGGCGGCGCTGAAGGCGCAGCGTGCGCTCTCCGTCACGTGGGATGACAGCGCCGCCGAAAAACGCAGCTCGGTGGACATCGTAGCGAGTTACAAGGCTCTGCTCGACACGCCGGGCGCCGTCGCCAAACAGCGCGGCGACGTCGACGCAGGGCTCAAAGGCGCGGCCAAGGTCGTAACCGCCGACTTCGAGTTTCCCTATCTCGCGCACGCGCCGATGGAGCCGATGGATTGCGTCATCAAGTACGACGGCGCGTCGGCTGAAATCTGGACGGGTTCCCAGTTGCAAACGCTCGATCACGCGACGGCGTGCGCAACGCTCGGCCTGAAACCTGAAGCCGTCAACCTGCACACCGTGTGGGCAGGCGGCTCTTTTGGACGTCGAGCGATTGCCGACAGTCATTTCGTCAAGGAAGCGTGCGATATCGCCAAGGCGTACGGCAAGCCCGTGCCGATCAAAGTCATCTGGACGCGCGAAGACGACATCAAAGGCGGCTGGTATCGGCCGATCTACGTGCACCGAATTCGCGCCGGCCTCGACGCAGACGGCAAAATCGTCGCCTGGGCGCATACCATAGTCGGCCAGTCAATTATCGAAGGAACGCCGTTCGCGCCCGGCATGCTCAAGGACGGCGTCGACCAGACGTCCGTCGAAGGCGCATCGAACCTGCCCTATGCGATACCGAATTTCCGCGTCGACTTGCATACACAGAAAGCCGGCGTGCCGGTGCTGTGGTGGCGCTCCGTCGGCTCGACCCATACGGCCCACGCTACCGAGCACATGATTGACATCGTGGCGCGCGAAGCCGGCAAGGATCCCGTGCAGTTCCGGCTCGATATGCTGGGCGAACATCCGCGCCACGCCGGCGTGCTGAAACTCGCCGCCGAAAAGGCCGGCTGGGGAACGCCGCCGCCAGAAGGCCTCCACCGCGGCGTCGCGGTTCACGAGAGCTTCTCGTCCTACGTCGCTAATGTTGCCGACGTGCGCATCAGGGAAGACGGAACCGTGAAAGTCGAAAAGGTCGTCTGCGCTATTGATTGCGGAGTCGCCGTCAATCCTGACGTCGTCGCGGCGCAGATGGAAGGCGGCCTCGGCTACGGCCTCGGCGCCGGATTGAAGGGCGCGATCACGCTCAAGGACGGCAAGGTCGAGCAGGACAATTTTGACAGCTACGACGTACTGCGCATCTCCGAGATGCCGAACGTCGAAGTCCACATCGTGCCGTCGGCGGAGAAGCCGACCGGCGTCGGCGAACCGGGCACGCCCGTCGTCACGCCGGCCGTCGCCAATGCGCTGCTCGCCGGAGTCGGCGTGCGCACCACCGTGCTGCCGATGAACAAGCAGAAGTACAAGGGCCAGAGCTAGATTTCCATTGTCTTCCCGGGCGAGCCGCCACGCGGCGCGAACCGGGACCCAGAGTCAAAACGACGATTTCACCAAGCTGTCCTGGGTCCCGGATCGCGATTCACGGCATCGCGTCCGGGATGACAATACGCAGCGTCAAATACACCGCCCGCCGTCGACTTCGAGACAGACTCCCGTGATGAACGCGCTCGCCGGATCGGCGAAGAACAGCGCGGCGTTGGCGATGTCGAGCGGAGTCGACATGCGCCCCAGCGGAATGCCCGCAACGAACTTCGCTCGATTTTCGGGCGTGTCGGGAAGGCCCATGAACTGTTCGAGCATGCCGGTCTCGCCGATCACCGGATTGATGGCGTTGACGCGGATGTTCTTCGGCGCGAGTTCGGCGGCCATCGATTTGGTCAACGTCATCGCCGCGCCCTTCGAACCGTTGTACCAGGTGAGCCCCGGTCGCGGACGCAAGCCCGCCGTCGATGCCGTCGTGATGATCGATCCGCCGCCGCGCTTCTCTATGTGAGGCACGGCGGCGAGCGTCGTCAGATAGATCGACTTCACGTTGACCGCGTAGATGCGATCGAACTCGTCTTCGTTGACCGTCAGCAGCGATTGGTTCCGGTGCGTCACGCCGGCGTTGTTGACGAGGATGTCGAGCCCGCCGAATGCGCCGATGGCGGCTGACACCATGGCCTCGACCTCGGCGCGCTTCGTCACGTCGACCTGGACCGAGATCGCCGCAGCGCCGATCGACGCCGCGACTGCCAACGCGCCGTCGCCATTGATGTCGGCGACGACGACCTGCGCGCCTTCCGCCGCGAACAGTTCCGCGATGCCCAGCCCGAAGCCCGACGCCGCGCCGGTGACGATCGCAACCTTTCCATCTAGGCGATTCGGCATGGCGGCGCTCAACCGGTCAGTTTCGCAGACGCCAGCGCTGCGGCCTCGCGGCGATACGGGCTCGCGGGATAGGTGCCGAGGATCGTCGTCTCGGTCGAGAAGAATGACAGCTCCTCCAGCGCGAGACGAACGGAGCGATCGACGGGATGGCCTTCGACGTCGGCGAAGAACATCGTGGCGTTGAACGTGCCCTCGGTCTGATAGCTCTCAAGCTTCGTCATGTTGACATTGTTGGTCGCGAAGCCGCCGAGCGCCTTGTAGAGCGCCGCCGGCACGTTGCGCACACGAAACATAAATGAGGTAATGACCGCGCCGCTGCCTGGCTCGGCGTCGTCGGGTTCCTTCGACAGAACGACGAAGCGCGTGGTGTTGTGAGTCTCGTCCTCCATGTCGCTTTTTAGAATTTCGAGGCCGTAGATTTCGGCGGCGAGACGCGACGCGATGGCCGCAACGCTCGCATCACTCCCTTCCGCCACGAGCCGCGCCGAGCCAGCCGTATCGGCCTCCGGCACAGGTTTGATGCCGAGCTTGCGCAGCGTGTTGCGGCACTGGCCGAGCGCTTGGGTATGGCTCATCACGCTCTTGATCGAGGCGAGCGTCGCGCCGGGCTTCGCCATCAATTGATGGCGCACGCGCAGGAAGTGCTCGGCGACGATGAAGAGGCCAGAGTGCGGCAGCAAGTGGTGGATGTCCGCAACGCGGCCCGCGACCGAGTTCTCGATCGGGATCATCGCATGAAACGCATCGCCGGATTTGACGGCGGCCAGCGCATCCTCGAACGTCGGATAGGCGATTGCTTCCATCTCGGCGAACGCTTCGCGCGCCGCGAGATGCGAATTGGCGCCGGGCTCGCCCTGATAGGCGATGCGTTTCGGGCCGGCGGCGGTGCGCGAGGCGTGCGGCATGGTCTTTCGGAAAGCTCGAATTTGAGGAGGAAGACGCGGACTTATTTCGCGAGCAGATGACGAGCCCGCGCAAGATCGGCGGGAGTATCAATGCCGAGAGGAACGGTGTCAACGATCGCGACGTCGATGCGCATGCCGGCTTCGAGGGCACGGAGTTGCTCGAGCTTTTCGCGGTTCTCAAGCGGCGACGGCGGCAACGCGACGAAGCGGGCGAGGCTCGCGCGGCGGTAGGCGTAAATGCCGATGTGGTGATAGAGCGGGCCCTCGCCCCACGGCGCGGTCGCGCGCGTGAAATAGAGGGCGCGCAGACGGTCAGCGCTGATGGGAGAGCCGACGACCTTGACCACGTTGAGGTTGGCGCGCTCCTCCGAGTCGTGGATGACGGCGGCGAGCGTAGCGATGTCGGTCGCGGCGTCGTCGAGCGGCGCAAGGCATCGGGCGACGAGATGCGGATCGAACGTCGGCAAATCGCCCTGCAGATTGACGACGCGATCGAAGGCGCCGTCGGTATCGATTTTCGTTACGGCCTCGAACACCCGATCGGAGCCGGACGGATGATCGGCGCGCGTCATGACCGCCTCCCCTCCAGCGCCCGTGACGGCGGCGGCGATTTGGTCGCTATCTGTCGCGACGACGACGCGGCCGGCATCGGACGCGACGGCGCGGCGCAGCACATGGACGATCATCGGCGCGCCGCAGATGTCGGCGAGCGGCTTTCCCGGCAGTCGCGTCGCCTGCATGCGGGCTGGAATGACGATGAGGGCTTTGGCGGTCAAGATCGGCCGACGCTTTCGGATCAGAGGTCAGATCGGTGACAAATAGTCTCGCTAATCAGCCGGCGAATTGCGGATTTGCGCGCTTGTCACATCAGCGGCAGCTTATATACCTCGGAGCGGAATCGTCAGCTTCGATTTTTCCGGCCGACCGAACCTTCGAAACGGGATCTCACCCACATGGACAGCTTCGAATACACGAAGATCGCCGGCTCCGTCCTCGCGGCTCTGTTGCTGATTTTCGGCGCGAAGACGGTCGTCGAGATGCGCACGGGGCACAAGTCCGAGTCGCCCGGATATGCGTTGCCAGGCGCGGAACCAGAAACGGCCCCCGCTGCCGAAGCCGCCGCCAAGCCCGAGGCCGAAGGCGCTGCCGCTGAAGCCGGCGCGGACGCGAAGGCGCCTGCAGAAAAATCTGACGCCCCGGCAGAGAAGGCCGACGGCGATGCCCCAGCGGCGGGCGGCGGAGACGTCGTCGCATTGCTCGCCAAAGCCAACGCCGAAAATGGCAAGGCCGCGTTCGCCAAATGCAAGGCGTGTCACGTGGTTGATAAAGGTAAGAACTCGACGGTTGGCCCAAACCTCTGGGGCGTCGTCAATCGTCCGAAAGCCTCCTACGAGGGATTCACGTATTCCGAAGCGATGAAGGCCAAGGGCGGCGAATGGTCTTTCGAGAATCTGAGCCAATTCATCCGCAATCCAAAGGCCTACATCGCCGGCACAAAAATGGTGTTCGGCGGCATCCAGGACCCGGCGACAGAAGCCGACTTGATTGCTTACCTTGCAACCCTGGCGGATACCCCCGTTCCACTGCCTAAATGACAGCAAGTTAACTCGCTAAGGCTTATGAAGTTTGCGACCCTGCCGGGTGATCGGCGGGGTCGATTTCGTTTTTTTTGCGTGGAAGTTATCCCCGCTATTTGGCGGCGTGTTATTCTGACAAGTTCGAGCGTGAAGAGCGCAATGACGACAGAAACGTGAGCTGAGAACCGAGTATGACTTTGACGACCCGCCTGTTGCGCCTGCTGATCGCCGCCGCATTCTTATCCTCGCCGTTAACCCTGACCCAGGCCGTCGCAGATGAAGCGACTTGCCATCACGCGTTGTCGCTCGTCGGCGAGCCGAAGGCGCCGGCGGACTTCAAGCATTTCGACTGGGTCAATCCCGATGCGCCCAAGGGCGGGACTATCCGCCAGTACGTCGACGGCACATTCGATACGCTGAACCCGTTCTCCGACAAGGGCGTCAAGGCGGCCGGACTCGGCCTGCTCTACGACGGGCTGATGGCGCCGAGCGTCGACGAGCCGTCGACCGAATACGGATTGATCGCCGAATGCGCGATGTATCCCGACGACTTCTCGTCGGTGACATTCAAGCTGCGGCCGGAGGCGCGCCATCACGACGGCCAACCCATCACGCCGGAAGACGTGATCTACTCGATGGAGACGCTGAAGAAGATCAATCCATTCTACGCTTACTACTACAAGAACGTCGCGAAGGCGGAGAAGACCGGCGATCACGAGGTCAAGTTCTCGTTCGACTCCAAGGGCAACCGCGAACTGCCGATGATCGTCGGCGAGCTGACGATTTTGCCGAAGCACTACTGGGACGACGGCAAGCGCGACATCGACGCAACGACGGTCGAACCGCCGGTCGGCAACGGCGCCTACAAGGTCAAAACTGTCGAGACAAGCCGCAAAATTGTCTACGAACGCGTCGCCGACTACTGGGCGAAGGACTTGCCCGTGCTGCGCGGGCAGTACAATTTCGATAGCCTCGACTACACCTACTATCGCGACCGCACACCGGCGTTCGAGGATTTCAAGACAGGTCGGCTCGATCTCTGGGTCGAAAATCAGGCCGGCGCCTGGGCGACGCAATACGATTTCGACGCGCTGAAGAAAGGACTCGTCAAGAAGGAGGCAATCCCCGTTGAGCGCGTCGCGCCGATGCAGGCATTCGCATTCAATTTGCGCCGCAAGCAGTTCGAGGACCCGCGTGTGCGCCAGGCATTCGGCTTGCTGTTCAACTTCGAGGAAGCCAACAAGAAGCTGTTCTACGATCTCTACGTCCGCGTCGGCAGCTATTTCGAGAATTCGGAATTGCGCTCGAAGGGACTTCCCGAAGGCCGCGAGCTCGAGATTTTGAACGAAGTCAAAGATCAGGTTCCACCTGAAGTCTTCACAGTCGAATGGAAGAACCCGGTCAACGCCGCGCCGAGCGACTACCGCGAGCACCAAAAGGCGGCGATGAAACTGTTCAACGAAGCGGGCTGGAAGCTCGGGCCGGATCGCGCGCTGAAGAACGCGGCCGGCGAGCCGTTCATCGTTGAATTCCTGATCGACAGCGACACGTTCCAGCGCATCATCTTGCCGTATCTGAAAGACCTGGAGGTCTTCGGCATCAAAGCGACCGTTCGCGTTGTCGATAGCGCCCAATACAAGCAGCGCGAAGACAATCGCGACTTCGACGTCATCGTCGACAATTTCGCGCAGTCGGTTTCGCCCGGAAACGAGCAGCGCCAGTTCTGGGGCTCGGAGTCGGCGGACAAGGAGGGCAGCCGAAACACCATCGGCATCAAGAACCCCGCCGTCGATAAGCTGATCGACAAAATCGTGTTCGCCAAGGACCGCGCCGAACTCGTCGCGGCGACCAAGGCGCTGGATCGCGTGCTGCTGTGGAATTTCTACGTCGTGCCGCACTGGCACTATCCTTTTGAGCGTCTCGTGTACTGGGACATCTTCGGCCGGCCGGCGAAAACACCCTCGCAAACCTCCGCGCCGATGCAGGTTTGGTGGTACGACGCCGCGAAAGCCAAGGCGACCAATGCCGGGCGGGGCCAGTAAAGGCGATGGCCCAGGCGCGCGATCATTCCCCACTGTCATCCCGGGCGAGCCGCCGTGCGGCGAGACCTGGGACCCAGAGCCCCCGTCATAGCTGCATCGCTTCTGGGTCTCGGAACGCGATGCCGGGCATCGCGTCCGGGATGACAAGCTATTTGCGAATTGCAGCATGCGCGGCCGTCTACCTTTTCGCGGCGGCCGTATCGCCAGCGAACGCCGAGCCGAAACACGGCCTGTCGATCTTCGGCGAACTGAAGTACGGCCCCGACTTCACGCATTTCGACTACGTCAATCCCGACGCGCCGAAAGGCGGGCGCATGGTGACGATGGGCACGAGCGGCGCGACGACGTACGACACCTTCAATCAGTACATCCAGAAGGGCGACGCGGCGCAGGGCCTCGACTTCCTGTTCGACAGCCTGATGGCGCGAGCGCAAGACGAACCGGACGCCGCCTATGGCCTGATCGCCAAATCGGCGGACGTGGCGGCGGACGGCATGTCGGTGACTTTTAAGCTTCGCGCCGAAGCCAAGTTTTCGGACGGAACGCCCGTCACCGTCGACGACATCGTAACCAGCTTCAAATTGCTCAAGGAGAAAGGGCACCCGTCGATCTCGCTAACCCTGCGCGACGTCGAATCCGCCGAAGCGGTCGACGCGGAAACCGTGCGCTATGCGTTCACCGGCGAGCTGACGCGCGACCTGCCGCTGATCGTCGCCACGCTCCCGGTGCTCTCTAAGGCGTTCTACGCGACGCAGCCGTTCGAGGAAACGTCACTGAAGCCGCCGCTCGGCTCAGGACCTTATCTCATCAAATCGTTCCAGCCAGGCTCGTCCGTGACGTATGCCCGCCGCGACGATTATTGGGCCAAGGATCTGCCCGTCAATCGCGGGCGCTATAACTTCGACGAGATCCGCTACGACTATTACCGTGATCGTAACATCGAGCTCGAAGCCTTGAAGTCGGGCCAGTTCGACTTCCGCGAGGAATTTTCAAGCGGCAACTGGGCCACGGGTTACGATATCGCCGCAGTGCGCGACGGCCGGCTGAAAAAGGAAGTCCTGCCCGACGAGCGCCCGTCCGGCGCGCAAGGATTTTTCATCAATACGCGGCGCGACAAGTTCAAGGACGTGCGCGTGCGCCAGGCGCTCGACCTCGCGTTCGACTTCGAATGGTCGAACAAGAAACTGTTCTACGGACTGTATCAACGCACCGCCAGCTTCTTCGAGAACTCCGACATGAAGGCGTCCGGCAAGCCGAGCGCCGAGGAGTTGGCGCTGCTCGAACCGTTCAAGGACAAATTGGCGCCAGCTGTGTTCGACGAGCCGTATTCGCCGCCCATCACCGACGCCAGCGGCAACAATCGCGACAACTTGAAAATGGCGCGCGACCTCCTGGTGGCAGCCGGATGGACTCCAGGCCAGGATCGAATGCTACGCAACGCCAAGGGCGAAACGCTGGACGCAGAAGTGTTGATGTTCGAACCGGCGTTCGAGCGCATCATCCTGCCGTATGTCGACAATCTCAAAAAGATCGGCGTCAACGCCTCACTCCGCATGGTCGATCCGGCGCAGTACGAGCGGCGCATGAAATCGTTCGATTTCGATCTCTCGGTGCAGCGCTATTCGCTGCGCCTGACGCCCGGCGTCGAGCTTCGCGCGTTCTGGGGAACGGAGTCCGCCAAAATGGACGGTTCCTACAATCTCGCAGGCATCCAAGATCCCGTCGTCGATGCGCTGATTGACGCCATCGTCGCAGCAAAATCGCGGACTGAGTTGACAACGGCGGCCCGCGCCGTCGATCGGGTGCTGCGGGCCGGGCACTATTGGGCGCCGCACTACTACAAAGCGTCGCATAACATCGCTTATTGGAACAAATTCTCGCGCCCGGCGACCAAGCCGAAGTACGATCCGGGCGTGCTTGATACATGGTGGTTTGATTCGGCGAAGGCGGATGCGCTGGCGTCAAACATGCCCAAGGCCGAACCGCCGGCCGATTCCAAGCCGCAATGATCTGACAGCGAAAGCACCCAAGCTTCAACCTGGCGACGCCCGATGGCCACCTACCTTCTGAAACGCGTGCTGCTGATCTTCCCGACGCTGTTCGGGATCATGCTGTTCTCGTTCGTCATCATCCAGTTCGCGCCGGGCGGCCCGGTCGAGCGCATGATCGCCGAGTTGATGGGACATTCGTCCTCGATCGTCTCGCGCATGGGCGGGGGCGGCGGCGACGGCATGGTGGGAGGCGCCGGCGCGCAGCTTGGCGGCGGCGCGGCCGACGCGGTGTCGTCGAAGTATCGCGGCGCGCAGGGCCTCGACCCCAAATTCATCAAGGAGCTGGAAAAGCAGTACGGCTTCGACAAGCCGGCTCACGAACGCTTCTTCCTGATGATGAAGAACTATCTAACCTTCGATTTCGGCAAGAGCTACTTCCGCGACGTCTCCGTGCTCGATCTGATCAAGGAGAAGCTGCCCGTCTCGATTTCGCTCGGGCTGTGGATGACGCTGCTGACGTACCTGATTTCGATACCACTTGGCATCCGCAAGGCGGTCGCCGACGGCACGCCCTTCGACGCCTGGACCAGCGGCGTGCTGGTCATCGGCTATGCGATACCGGGCTTCTTGTTTGCGGTGCTTCTGCTGATCCTGTTCGCGGGCTCATCGTTCCTGCAGATCTTTCCCTCTCGCGGTCTTTTCTCGGACAATTGGGACGAGCTGTCGTTTTTCGGCAAGATCGCCGACTACGCCTGGCATATGACCCTGCCGATCATCGCCATGGCCGTCGGATCGTTCACGGCGATGACGTTTCTGACCAAGAACTCGTTCCTGGACGAAATTCGCAAGCAGTACGTCGTCGCGGCGCGCGCCAAGGGCTTGAACGAAAATCAGGTGCTCTACGGCCACGTGTTCCGCAACGCCATGCTGCTGGTCATCTCCGGTTTCCCGTCCGCCTTCATCGGCGCGTTTTTTTCGGGCGCGCTGCTGATCGAGACGATCTTCTCGCTCGACGGACTCGGCCTGCTGTCGTTCGAGAGCATCGAAAAGCGAGACTATCCAGTGGTGTTCGCCTCGCTCTACATCTTTTCCCTCGTTGGCCTCGTGATCGGCATCCTGACGGATTTCGTTTACACGCTCGTCGATCCCCGCATTGACTTCGAGACGCGGGAGGTCTGAGCGATATGGACTTGCCGGTCGAGACAGGCGCCAAGGCGGCCCCGCGCGGGCCCCTGAAGTCAGGTTGGTTCGTTCGCCTCGGCGAGCGCTACGGGTATCGCTTGTCGCCGGTCAATCGGCGCCGTCTCGAGCGCTTCAAGGCGCACAAGCTCGGCTATCGCTCATTCCTGATTTTCATGGCGCTGTTTCTGATCACGCTGTTCGCCGAGTTCATCGCCAACGATCGCCCCCTGCTCGCCTACTACAAGGGTGAACTTCTCGTCCCCGTCCTCGTCGACTATCCCGAGGAAAAGTTCGGCGGCTTCTTGGCAGAAACCGACTATCGCTCGCCGGATATCCAGGACGAGATCAACGCCAACGGCTGGATGATTTGGCCGCTGATCCGCTACTCCTTCGACACCATCAACAAGGACTATCCGGGCCGCGTCGGAACCGGCGGCGTATGCCTCGGATATCCGGCGCCGCCGCCGTGGTCGTCGTCGCTGCCCTATTGCGACGCGCCGCCCGAACAACTGGCGCGCTATGAAGCGCTCGGCAGCACAAACTGGCTCGGCCTCGACAACCAGGGCCGCGACGTGCTCGCGCGCGTCATATACGGCTTCCGCGTCTCCGTGCTGTTCGGCCTGTTGTTGACGATCGTCTCGTCGATCATCGGCGTTCTGGCCGGCGCGGTCCAGGGCTACTTCGGCGGCAAGATCGACCTCTTCTTCCAGCGTATCCTCGAAATCTGGAACTCGATTCCGGAACTGTTCGTGCTGCTGATCATATCCTCGCTGTTCGTGCCCGGCTTCTGGACGCTGCTTGGCATCCTGTTGATATTTTCGTGGACGGCGCTCGTCGGCGTGGTGCGCGCCGAATTTCTGCGCGGTCGCAATCTGGAATATGTCCGCGCCGCCCGCGCGCTTGGCCTGTCCGACTGGCAGATCATGTTCAAGCATCTACTGCCCAACGCCATGGTCGCCACGCTGACCTTCCTGCCGTTCAAACTCTCGGGCGGCATCGCCGCGCTGACGGCGCTCGACTTCCTCGGCCTTGGCATGCCGCCGGGTTCCGCGTCGCTTGGCGAACTTCTGCTGCAGGGCAAGAAACATCTTGAGGCGCCGTGGCTCGGCATCTCGGGCTTCGTCGCCGTGTCCATCATCCTGTCGCTGGCCATCTTCATGGGCGAAGCCGTGCGCGACGCGCTCGATCCGCGCAAGACCTTCAGGCAAGGGAAGTGACGATGTCCGCCGCGCTTCTCGTCGACGTAAAAAACCTCTCAGTCGCCTTCGGCGAAGGCGACGATGCGTCCGAGGTCGTCAAGAACGTGTCGTTCAACATCGCCAAAGGCGAGACGGTGGCGCTGGTTGGCGAATCGGGCTCGGGAAAAACCGTCTCCGCGCTCTCCATTCTCCGCCTTCTTCCGAACTCGGCGTCGCATCCGAGCGGCGAAATCCTGTTCGAGGGCAAAGACCTTCTGAATGCGGACGAGGTCCAGATGCGCGCGATTCGCGGCGACAGGATCTCGATCATCTTCCAGGAGCCGATGACGACGCTCAATCCGCTGCACTCGATCGAAAAGCAGGTGGGCGAGATCATCAAGCTGCATCAGGGACTGTCGGATGAAGAAACGCGCCGCCGCGTCGTCGAACTGCTGACCAAGGTCGGCATCCGCGATCCGGAAAAAAGGCTCGACTCATTCCCCCACCAGCTATCCGGCGGCCAGCGCCAGCGCGTGATGATCGCCATTGCGCTCGCCAACGAACCGGATCTGCTGATCGCCGACGAGCCCACGACGGCGCTCGACGTGACGATCCAGGCCCAGATCCTCGAGCTTCTGAAAAAGCTGCAAAGCGAGATGGGCATGGCGATGCTGCTCATCACCCACGATCTCGGCATCGTGCGACGCATGGCGGAGCGCGTTTACGTCATGCGTAACGGCGAAGTCGTCGAATCGGGCGCGGCGCAAGCCGTGTTCGAGACGCCAAAACACCCCTACACCAAGCACCTGATCGAAGCCGAGCCGAAAGGCGCGCCGCCGGAGACCAATCTTTCCGGACCGGTTGTACTTGAAACCGAAAACCTGAAGGTCTGGTTTCCGATCAAGCGCGGGCTGCTGCAACGCACGGTCGATCACGTCAAAGCGGTTGACGGCCTCAGCATGAAGTTACGCGCCGGCGAAACGCTTGGCGTCGTCGGCGAGTCGGGATCTGGCAAAACCACGCTCGGCCTCGCCCTCCTGCGGCTGATCTCGTCGGAGGGGCCAATCGCCTACGTCGGGCAGCGCATTGACGACTTCACCAACAATGACATGCGCCCGCTGCGCAAAGAGATGCAGGTCGTGTTCCAGGACCCCTACGGTTCACTGTCGCCACGCCTGACCGTCGGACAAATCATCGAGGAGGGCCTGCTCATCCAGCAGCCCGAACTCAATGAAGAGCAGCGGCGCGCACGGTGCGGCGCGGCGCTCAAGGAAGTCGGCCTCGACGCCAACTGGCAGGACCGCTATCCGCACGAATTCTCCGGCGGCCAGCGCCAGCGCATCGCCATCGCGCGCGCCATGGTGCTGGAGCCGAAATTCGTCATGCTCGACGAGCCGACGAGCGCCCTCGACATGAGCGTTCAGGCGCAGATCGTCGACCTGCTGCGCACGCTCCAGACCAAGCGCGACCTTGCCTATTTGTTCATCAGCCACGACTTGAAGGTCGTGCGGGCGCTCTGCAACTACGTCATCGTGATGCGCAATGGCAAAGTGGTCGAGGAAGGGCCGGCGCGGGACATCTTCGACAATCCTCAAGAGAACTACACCAAGGCGCTGCTGGCCGCCGCGCTCGACATGAAGGTTGCGCATCGCGGCGTGCTGGCCAGTTAGCGCCGCCGGGTTGTAGCCATCCGGAGACTTGATTCACGGCGACGCTCGGCCAAGGTGGGCGCCATGACGCAACCGCCGATTCGGTCAACGCTACGCCTGCCGGACGACGCCTTCCGCGCCCGTCTGTCCGAAACGATTGCGGCGTTGGACCAATGGGCCGCCGACATGCGCGATGTCGCAGAAATCGCCATTCAGCAAAGTGCGACGTTCTGGAAAATTGAAGCCGCGCCCCACGCGCCCGGAACCTGCACGTTCGAGACGTTGTTCAACGCCAATCAGACTTACAGCCTCGTCATTGCGGGCGAATCCTACGAAGATCGGCCGTTTGACCGCTTCGAGTTTTTTCCGATGATGGCGCGCGCCGTTGCTGCCGGGCGCGTCGAGCGCATCCAGACCCTGAGCGCGCTGACGGCGACGGTCGAGATGATCGAAACGCGCATCGAACTCGAAGACGGCTGGGCGTGGATCGGCGAGCGTCGTGTCGGCCCGCGCGTTCGGCGCGGACTGGAGATGGCCGAGGAGCGCCGCGTGCAGCGGTTCCTGCCGTATCGGCGCTAGGGATTAGGCGCCGAGCGCGCCGATCCGCTTCACCGCCAGAATTTGCCCGCCGTCTCTGGCGATCCGAACAGCGGCCGCCGACGCCGGTTCGACGACAACGGCCATGTGGTGCGCGTTGGCGTGCACCATCATGACGCCGTCCAGCATCATCCCGACGTGGCCCGGCCAGAATACGAGGTCGCCGCGCTCGAGGCCATCATACTCGTCGGAGATCGGCTGCAGCTGACCGAGCTCGGCGCGTTGCATGTCGCTGTCACGCGGGCAGGCGAGGCCCGCGGCCTGCAACGCCGCCTGAACCAATCCGGAGCAATCGATGCCGATGCGCGTGCGTCCACCCCAAAGATACGGACTGCCAACGAAACGTTCGGCGATCTCAGCGTAATCCCGCGCCGTGCGATCGAGCGGCGCCGCGTGGCGAGAGATGACGAATCCGCCGTTCTGCAACTCGATGAACCGATCGACGTCGTCGACAGCGGTCAGCACCGCGTTCATCGGCAGGTGCATCAGCGGCGGCGACTTGATGTCCGCTTCGGCGTAGAGAAACGTGCCGAGAGCCTGCACCCGATGCGTCGGCGTCGTCACGTTCCGCGAAAGCGCATCGGCCGGCATGTATCCGACATAACCGTCTCTGGCGAGTTGCACCCATGCCCAGCCATCAACCTCTTCGAAGATGTCGAGCGTCTCTCCAAACAAAGCTTCGGTTTCAAAACCGCTCGAGACGTCCTTGCCCTTGCGCAACGGCGCTGCGCCGCGCGTGATCTGTCCCGGCGCACCTGCGACGAATGTCTGCGCCATTACCTTGCCCTCAAGCCATTTCGCCGCGAGATCGGGCCGGAACGCATTGCGGCGCGGATCCAGTGACGTCAGCGAGCTCTGGGTTTCCGTATCGGTCACGATGAACGTTCCTGAGCGAGATACGCCATGACGGCGCGCGCGGTCTGCGGCTCGCCGCCTTTGGGGCCAAGCGGACGAGGCGACGAGCGCCAGCCATAGAGATCGAAATGGGCGAAACGGCGAGCGCGCGTAACGAAGCGGTTGAGAAACAGCGCCGCCGTGATGGCGCCTGCGAACGGCGCATCCCAAACATTGTTCATGTCGGCCACGTCGCTGTCGAGATGGCGCTTGTAGCCGGGCCAAAGCGGCAGGCGCCAAAGCGGATCGCCGACACTGGCGGCGAGCGGCGGCAGCGCCGCGCCTAGCGCCTCGTCGGTTGTAAAGAATGCCGGAAGATCTGGACCGAGCGCCGCACGCGCGGCGCCGGTCAGCGTGGCGAACACGAAGACGCTATCCGGCGCCTCCTCGTCGGCCAGCGCCAGGGCGTCAGCCAGGATCAAACGGCCCTCGGCGTCGGTGTTGCCGATCTCCACCGTCACGCCGGCGCGGCTCTTGAGAACGTCACCCGGTCGAAAAGCGTCGCCGCTAATCGAATTCTCGACGGTGGGAATGAGCACGCGCAGGCGGAACTTGAGTTTTTGCCCCATGATCATGTGAGCGAGCGCCAGCGCCGTCGCGGCGCCGCCCATATCCTTTTTCATCAGCAACATGCCGCTCGCCGGCTTGATGTCGAGGCCGCCGGTGTCGAAGGTCACGCCCTTGCCGACCAGCGTGACTTTCGGCGCGTCGGCCGGGCCCCAGACCAAGTCGATCAGTCGCGGCGCGCGCGGACTTGCTCGCCCGACGGCGTGAATCATCGGAAAGTTCTGCGCCAGCAGATCGTCGCCGGTGACGACCGAGATCGAAGCGCCGTGACGGGCGGCGAGTTCACGCGCCGCCGCCTCGACCTCCGCCGGCCCAAAATCCGAGGCGGGCGTATTGATCAGATCGCGACCGAACCACACCGCTTCGACGGTGCTGACCACGCGAGCCGCATCGACGCCCGCCGGGAGCCGCAGTTGCGCCCGGCGCGCCGGCGCATCCGCCGTCTTGTAACGGGTGTACGAGTAGGCCCCGAGACCCCAGGCAATCGCCGCAAGCTCCGCGTCGTTGAGGTCGGCGGCGAACCGATACACTCCGGCCGGCAGCGAGGCTGCGAGCGCGCCGACCAGCAGCGCCGAGGGCCCGCTCGGCTCGCCGCACTGATCCGCGCCGAGACCGAACGCTACGCCGCCGAGCCCGCCGGATGCGTCAGACGTCAAAACCTGTTTCTTCGCCTGGCCGGTGAATTTCTGCGAGGCGAGCCATGTGCGCGATGCCGGCGCCATGTCGAGGTCATCGAGGCTCGCGCCCGACGCCGTCAGCCAGATCGGCACGTCGGCGGGCGCGGCCGCCCCCACTTCGAAAATCTGCGCCGCCGTCCATGCCGTCGTCTCGACCATTGCCGTCCCCGGACCTTCATTCGTGCGACGCCGGCCGGCGTCCCTATCGTCTGACACATACGCGCCGAGAGCCCCGGCACAAGCTGCCGGCCACCGTCGAGTTGCATGTCCGCCTGCCGCAAAACCTTAAAGGTTTGTTGACGGCTGTCCCAGAGACTGACTTTCGCACAGATTCGCCAGAGCGCTGCCAGCGCTCCGGATGCCATGGAGACGACCGCAATGACGCGAACCCCAAGCCACGCCCAGCGCCCGACGGCGAGATCGGCACGGCTCGGCAGCGTCATCGCGACATTGACCGCGGCGCTGATGCTCGGCGCCTGCTCGCAAACCGCAGACCTCCTAGGTTCCTCGAAACTCGCGGAGGCCGGCGACGATGCCGTGACCGGCGCGCCCGCAGGCGCCACCGAACTCCAGAAGGCGACGATGTACTGGGGGCAGGAGTATTCGAGAAAGCCATCGGAACTGAAGGCGGGGCTGAACTACGCGCGCAATCTGAAAGCCATGGGCGAAAAGCAGAAGGCGCTGAGCGTCTTGCAGCAAGTCAGCGTGCTGCACGACGGCGACCCTGAACTCGCCGGCGAATACGGACGACTGGCGCTCGATCTCAATCAGGTTGGCGCGGCGAGCCGGCTGCTTGCGGTCGCCGACAATCCCGCCAAACCGGATTGGCGCGTAATCTCGGCGCGCGGCACGGTATACGCCAAACAGGGCGACTACAAACAGGCGATCAGCGCGTACGAGCGGGCGTTGACGCTATCCAACAACCAACCTTCGGTGATGAACAATCTCGCCATGGCGCACGCCATGAGCGGCAACGCGACAAAAGCCGAAGAAATCTTGCGCGAGGCTACAAAACTGGAAGGCGCCACGCCGAAGGTGCAGCAGAACCTAGCCCTCGTCCTCGGCTTGCAGGGCCGCTATGACGAAGCCAAGACGTCGATCGCTGCAGCGCGGGCGCCCGCTTCAGAGGCGCAGGTCCTCGCATCCGACACCGATATGCTGCGCCGTGTCGTCAAGGTCGACGCCAAGGCCGCCCCTGCGCCGGCAATCCCGGAATTTGCGACAGCAACCATCGCGGCGCCGGCCGAGACGCCGAAACAAGGTGCGCAGCATTGGCAGGATCCGGCCATGGCGGCTTCGCTCGCCAAACTGCCCTTGCGCCAAGGCGTCGACGACCAGGCCCCGACCGAACCCTGGGAAACCAGCGTGGCGGCCAACACGACGGGGCCTGGCGCCACTGTCGCCGGTCAATAGCCGACCGCCACCCTTTCCAACTTCCTGAAATTGAATGTCTGAGCCGCTCGGCGATGCCTAGGCGCGCATTGTCGACTCCGGCGTAGAGACGCGGCGGCGCACGACCGGTCCTAAAAGTCGACCGGCCGGATCTCGATCTAGAGACCCGGCCGGCGCCGAACGCAACACGAAGGTGTTTGAACCCGCGCCGCGGCGCACGGCCGCGCAGCGGGTCGAAGCAGTTTATCTCTGCATGTTGCTGACGGTGATGCCTGCCGGCCCCAGAATGACGACGAATAGCACCGGCAGGAAGAACACGATCATTGGCACCGTCAGTTTAGGCGGCAGGGCGGCGGCCTTGCGCTCGGCCTCGGACTGGCGAATTTCGCGGTTCTCCTTCGCCATCGTGCGTAGCGCTTGGCCAACTGGCGTGCCGTAGCGCTCAGCCTGAATCAGCGCGGTCGTCACACCCTTGACGCCCGGTAGGCCGGTGCGCTTGGCGAGGTTCTCATAAGCCAGCCGGCGATCCTGAAGATACGACAGCTCGGCGGTCGTCAGCGTCATTTCCTCGGCAAGCTCAAGAGATGACGAGGAAATTTCCTTGCCAACCTTGGCGAACGCCGCTTCGATCGACATGCCGGACTGGACGCAGATCAGCAGCATGTCCAGCGCGTCGGGAAACGCCTGTTTGATCGACAGCTGGCGTTTCGTGGCGCGGTTCGAGATGAAGACGTTGGGCAGGTAGAAACCAAGGAACCCGGCGCCGAGCGCCATCATGAAATTGATCGTCGACGGATAGCCTGTGTCCTTGAGCATGAACACGTAGACCAGGCCCATGATGAAGCAGACGATGGGGGCTGCGACGCGAAAGAACAAGAAGCTCACGACGTGGGACTGCGCGCGAAGTCCGGCGCGCTTCAAGTTCTCGCGCAATTCTTCGTTGTCAAACTTCTGTCTGAGATCGAGGTGCTCGACGATGCGCACCATGAAACCCTTGGACGTCGAACGCAATTTCGCGCCCTGGCGATCTTTGGTCGCCATTTCGGCAAGCCTGGCCGAACGCATTTTGCTGCGCTCCGTCGCCATCTCCTTCATGCGCCGACTCATCTGATCGCGCTGCAGCATCGGCATGGCGATGGAGAGCACAGTGGCGAAAACGCAGATCGCCGACAGCATCACGGCGACCATCTGCGGGTTCAGAACGGATTCGATGAACGAGTTCATGGCGACGGTTAAACCCTGACGTTTCGCCGATCCCGAATGACCAGCGACCTGAAACTTGACGCTAGAACTTGAAATTGATCATCTTGCGCATGATCAAGATGCCGGTCAGCATCCACAAAGCGCCGCCGATGATCATGAAATTGCCCTGCGGCGTGGTGAACAGCGGCAGGATGTAGTCGGGCGACGTCATGTACACCATGGACATGACGCCCGGCGGCAAGGACGCGAGAACCGCGGCGGACGCCTTGGCTTCGGCCGAAAGCGCCTTGACCTTCATAGCCAGCATGAACCGGTCACGAAGCACGCCAGACAGGTTCCCAAGCGCTTCGGAGAGGTTGCCGCCGGCCTGCTGCTGGATCGCGATGACGATCGCCAAGAACCGAACTTCCGCAATGGGCATCCGCTCGCACATGCGCTCCAGACAGTCGCCAAGCGTGACGCCGAGTCGCTGCTGTTCGACAACTTCGCGAAACTCTGTGGCCAGCGGCTCCGGCGACTCTCGCGCGACAACCTGAATGCACTCGTTCAGCGGCAGACCGGATTTGACGCCGCGAACGATGATGTCGATGGCGTTGGCGAGTTCGCTGACGAACTTGCTTTGACGCCGCAGGATAAGCTTCGTCAACACCAGGCGTGGCAATCCGAGACCGGCGACAAAGCCGATCGCCAGATAACCGGGCAGGGGTACGTTGAACAACGCGAAGCAGGTCCCGCAAACGACGATCGCAACGCCGGCAGATATCATGTAGAAATCGCGCGGCGACAGGTCGAGACCGGCGCGTTGCAAGCGCAAGCGTATTGTCACCTTCTCGCGCGACTTCTGCCGATTCTCCATCTCCTTCAGCGATTCCGCGACGTTCTTCTTGCGGTTGTTCATCGTTTCCGACGCAGCCGCATTGGCGCGGCGCGCACGCGCGTCGATGACGTTGCTGATGCGCTTGTCCTTTTGCCGGTCGCCCGAGACGAACGGATAAATTACGGCGTAGACGACCGCGGCCAGCGCCACCGCCGCAAGCCCGACCATCAGCATGGGAGACTCAAGCATTTCTGTCTCCGAGCGGATTGCCATTGTCGTCGGAGACTTCCGACTCGGCCAGCGCGCGCGCCAGCCGTTCAGTTTCTCCGTAGTACTCGGCGCGGTCCCAGAACCGCGGCCGCGCGATGCCTGTCGAGCGGTGCCGCCCGATCAATTTGCCGTTGGCGTCCTCGCCGGTGATCTCGTAGACGATAATGTTCTGCAACGTCACCGTCTCTTCTTCCATGCCGAGGACTTCGGTGATGTGCGTTATCTTGCGCGAGCCGTCGCGAAGGCGCGAGGCCTGAACGATCACGTCGACCGAGCCGGTGATCATTTCGCGGATCGTCTTCACTGGCAGCGTGAAGCCGCCTTGCATGATCATCGATTCCAAACGACTGATCGCCTCGCGGGGGCTGTTGGCGTGGAGCGTGCCCATCGATCCATCGTGGCCCGTGTTCATGGCCTGCAGCAAGTCGAAGGCTTCCGGGCCGCGGACTTCGCCGACGATGATGCGTTCGGGCCGCATACGCAGACAGTTCTTGATCAGGTCCTTCATCTTGATTTCGCCTTCGCCTTCGAGGTTCGGCGGGCGCGTTTCAAGTCTGACGACGTGGGGCTGCTGCAGCTGAAGTTCGGCCGAGTCTTCGCAAGTGATGATCCGCTCGTCCATGTCGATCGAGCCGGTCAGGCAGTTGAGCAGCGTCGTCTTGCCCGAGCCCGTGCCGCCCGAGATGATCGTGTTGCAGCGGACGCGGCCGATGACTTCGAGAATGATTTTGGCCTGCGGTGTGATCGAACCGAACTTGACCAACTGCTCGAGGCGCAGGCGGTCCTTCTTGAACTTACGAATGGTGAGCGCCGGGCCGTCGATGGCGAGCGGCGGCGCGATGACGTTGACGCGCGAGCCATCGGGAAGGCGGGCGTCGCAAATCGGGCTTGATTCATCGACGCGCCGTCCGACCTGGCTGACGATGCGCTGGCAGATGTTCATCAGCTGCTGATTGTCGGCGAAGCGCACGCTCGTCTTTTGCACCTTGCCGTTGACTTCGATGAACGTCGTCTGCGCGCCATTGACCATAATGTCGGCGATGTCGTCACGGGCGAGTAGCGGCTCCAGTGGTCCGTAACCTAGAACGTCATTGCAGATGTCTTCGAGCAGTTCCTCCTGCTCGGCGATCGACATGACGACGTTCTTGATCTGGATGATCTCGCTGACAATGTCGCGGATCTCCTCGCGCGCCGCCGGACCCTCGAGCTTCGCGAGCTGCGTCAGGTCGATCGTGTCGATCAGCGCGTTGAAGACCGTCGTCTTGACGTCATAGTACTCTTCCGAGTGCTTGCGCTGAGGCTCCGGCGCCTCGATGCGCACCTGCGGCGCGGCGACGGCTGCCTGACGCTGCTGCGCAGCTTTCATCTCCGACTGGACCGGCGCGGCGGGCGCGCCAGACGACTGCGGAGCGATGCGCTTCGGCGACGGAGCTTCGTTCGAACGCCTGCCAAACATGCTGCAATGTCCTTAGCGCTTGAGCTTCAACTTTTCGAGGAACGGCCCGATGGCGCTGAACGCCGAGCCGCCAGATTTTTCAGTTTTTACTTCGCGGCGCTTGGTCATGCGCATGGCGATCTCGCGGAACCGTTCCGTCGCCTTGGCCTTGGGGCTGAACTCCTCGATCATCTGCCCGTTGTTGGCCGCCTGACTGAAGGTTTCGCAGTCGTACTCGACAACCGACATCGCCTTGATATCAAGCGCCTGCTCGAATTCCTTGACGGTGATCTCCTGCCGCTTCGGCATGTTCGCCATGTTGATGACGAGATGCGGTTTGGAGTCGTTCTTGCGCGACTGCTTGAGCAGATCGACGATGTTCTTGGCGTTGCGCAGATTGGCGAGATCAGGCGCAGCTGTGATGATGACCTCGTCGGCCTGCAGCAGCACGCGCTTGGTCCACGGAGCCCAGCTGTGCGGCAGGTCGACGGCGACGAAAGGCACATTCTGGCGAACGACGTCGATGACCATGTCGCAGGATTCGGGCGAGATTTCGTAGTCACGTTCCAGCACAACCGGCGCCGCGAAGATCGAAAGATGTTCCGAGCACTTGGTCAGCAGCCGATCGAGAAGCTGGTCATCAAGGCGTTCCGGCGCCTGCAGCGCTTCGGCGATGCCCTGAACCGGATCCTGGTTGAAGTCCAAACCCGTCGTGCCGAACGCGAGATCGAGATCGGCGATGGTCACGTCCGACTTGAGCACTTCCGAGAGCGTCCATGCGACGTTGTGGCAGATCGTCGACGATCCGACGCCGCCCTTGGCGCCGATGAACGCAAAGACGTGGCCAACGGGATCGGTGTCGGGATTGTTGTAGAGGTTGGAGATGCTCTCCATCAGCGCCGCGGGCTCGACGGGCGTCACGAGATACTCGCTGACGCCGCGCTTCAGAAGCTCGCGATAGAACAGAACGTCGTTATGCCGGCCAACCACGATGACCTTGGTGCCGGGATCACAGCTTTCGGCCAACCGGTCGAGTTCGGAGAGCAAACCGGCGCCCCGCTGCGCGCTGTCGACGATGATGAGGTTCGGCGTCGGGCTGTCGACATAATGGGCGATCGCCGCGGCGATGCCGCCCATGTGAACGCTGACGTGCGCCTTCGAGAGCCGGCGATCCTCAGCGGCGAACTGCAGCGACTCGGCAACGCGCGCGTCGTCGCAGAACGCCTGGATCGAGATGCGCGGAATTGGCCGGGCGCGCTCTAACGCCTGCATGCCGGCGTCCTCGGAGTCGGCGGGAAAGTCCGCGTCGAGCGCTTGAACCGCGGTTTGCGAATGATTTGCCATGACTGTCCTCAAACCTTAGTTGGAGCCGCGAACGCGCACGCGCTCGTCTTCAGACTTTTCCGAACCCGTCGGCTCGCCCTTGATCCACTTGCCGAAAACGACGTCGCGGCGCGCGCCGTCGCGCGGCGCTTCTGAGCGCGGACCAAGGAGGTCAGCCGGATTGGCGACCATCGCCGCGAGATTCTGCTGCGACGTGCATCCGAAGTTGGGATGCGCGATGTTCTTGCGGCTGCTGGCCAGGTTCTCGGACCAGTCGCGACCGCACTCCGGACCCTCGGCGACGTAGCGCATGTAGGAAATACGCACGGGCGCCGAGCCGCGACCCTCGTCGAGATAGGCCTCGACCGAAACCGCCGATTCGCTGAAGCCGCCGACGAGAAGCAGGCCACGCACATCGTCGACAGCGTTCATGGCCGCGACCTCGTTCGCTGAGCCGCTTGGGGCCGAAATGACCAGCCGGCTGTTGCCGGAGTCGCTGGCCCGAAAGCGGCTGGCGAAGTCGATGACCTCGGCGCGCTGCGACGGTGACAGACCCTGCGAGCCGCGCGGCACGTTGAGGCTCAGGTGCGCCGGCTGCTGCGAGACGATGATCGGGTGGCGCTGCTCGGGATCGACAAGCGCCCAGCCGGCGATCTGAGGCCCCTGATCGAGATGCTTGCAGCCGGCCATGGACAGCGGCAGCAGCGCGATCGCGATGAGCTTGCCAAATGCGGCGCCGCTTCGCTTCGGTTCGCGGTTTGAATGAAATTGGAACGTCATGATGCGTCTCCGGAACCTTGAGCTATTCGACGATGAAACCGTAATCGCCCTTGAGATCGCCGACGGGGACGGCTTCGTCCTTGCCGTAGATCCGGTTGAGATGGCCGAGGAAGTTCGCCTTCATGTCGGTCGCCGGCGCGAGGCCGTCGCCGGGCGTGGCGAGCCGGTGGCGCGCGACGGGGCGCACGAGGTATGGCGTGACGATCACGACCAGCTCCGTCTCGCTTTTGATGAAATCGCGGCTGCGGAACAGCGTGCCGAGGATCGGGATGTCTTTGGCGCCGGGCAGACCGTCGATATTCTGCCTGACGTCGTCGGAGATAAGGCCGGCGAGCGCCAGCGTACCGCCCGACGGTAGCTCGACCGTGGACTTCGCCTGGCGTTTTTTCAGAGCCGGTATCGAGATTCCCGACAGAGTGACCGCGCCTTGGTTGGTCAGTTCGCTGACTTCGGTCTCGATCTTCAGGCTGATCCGGCCTTCCGAGAGAACAACCGGTGTGAAGGCGAGGCCGACGCCGAATTCCTTGAACGTGACGCCAAGACCGCCGACGCTGTCGACCGTCGGAACCGGATATTCGCCGCCCGCCAAGAACTTCGCCGGCTCGCCGGAAACCGCGGTGAGGTTCGGCTCGGCCAGCGTGCGGATCAGACCGTCGCGCTCCAAGGCGCGAATCGCGCCCCGCACGCGGTTGTTGCCGTCAGTCCAGCCGCCGGACGCGCCGGAGTTGCCGAAAGCGTCGGGTGAAGGGCCTTGATTGTAAGCACAGAGCGCGCCGGCCGCGCAGCTGATCGAAGGGTCCGACGGATCGCCGGCGGTCGAAAGGCCTAGGATCGGCAACGTGCCGAGACCGGCGGCCGCGGTGAGTGGCAAGGCGTTTTCGGTCAACAGCGTCGTCGAGAAATTCCCGGCATTGATGACGCTGCCGAGGTTGATGCCGAGCTGCTTCATGATTGAGCGCTGAACTTCGGCGACGGTGACCTTCAGCATCACCTGCTCTTCGGCCTCGACGGCGAGCATGTTGATGACCGGGTCGTTTGCTTCGCTCACCGTCGTCTTGCCGGATGCGACGCCCTCACTGATGCCGGAAGTGTAGACGATCTTTTCCTGCGTCACGAATTGCCGCGCAACGCTAGCCGCGCGGACGGAATCGGCTGGGCTCTTGACGTGACCAGTCAAGACGACGGTCTGATTCAGCATCTCGACCTTGATCGCGCCACCAGGCACCAATCGGTTCAGAAGAGACTCAAGTCCCGCTGTTTCACGGTCGACGAAGATTTCCATCGTCGCGACCTGCTCGCCCGAGCCGCTGAAGAAGAACGCGTTGGCTTCGCCGATCTGGCGCGCCAGCAGGAACACGCGGCTGGAACTCAGCACCACAGCGTCAACTGCGGCTGGGTTCGACACCATGACGTCGCGAACATCGGTCGGAAATTCGAGAAGAACCGACTTGCCGAGGCCTATCTTGATGTTTTTGCGGATCGTCGCGCCGCCAGTATCAGGCAGTCGGATAAAAGATTGATGCGCGCTGGCAGCATGAGGAACGCTTTCGGATTCATCGCCAACTGGCCCTCCGGCGGTCGCCGTCGCAACAGCGAGCCATGGCAGCGTCGCGGCCAGAAAGGCCCCCATGGCCGAAGCAAGGAGTCCGGAAGCGCGTTGAACTTTATTCGACATGGTTTTCTGCCTTATGACGACTGACGTCGCGTCCTTCAGTTCACGCCATACGCACGAGACTTGGCGCCATAACGCAATACTCTCACTGCGTTACCGCGCTGCTTGTTGAAATCCATGCCGCCGGAAGCAGCCGGATCGCTGCCCATGTCGGCGACGCTCCTGAGCGACAGCGTGATCTCGCCCATGGTGTTGGCGAGCGCCATCATCTCGGTCTGGCGCGGCGTCAGCTCGAGCGTGGCCGTGGTGTTGCCGCCCTCCGCCGTCTTCTTTCCTTCCTTGGTCTCGATCTGCTGACCGATGGCGATAACCCGCACGTTGCGAAACAGCGTGTCCGCAACCACGTCTTCCCCGCCCGCCTTGCTGCGCAGGCGCCGGATCAGGATGACGTCCACATGATCGTTCGGCAGAATGAGGCTGCCTGCCGCCGTCTCCGGTTTGATCTTGGTCGAGATGGCGCGCATGCCCTGCGGCAGGATCGCGGCGAGTACGCCGCCCTGTCCGGCCTTGATAAGCTTCTGCGGCGTGATCGGTTCGCCGGCGATCAGCGCCGAGCGTGCCACCGCGCCGGAGAAATCGCGCGCGCGCTGCACTCCGCCGTTCTGCTTGGTGATGTAGCCGTGGGCCGCCGATTCCTTGGGCCACGACACCCAGCGGAAGTTGGCGTCGCCGACGATCTGGCCGACGGAAATGTCGGAGGCCGCCACCAGAACCTCCGTGCTGTCGACCTTCGTTTCAACGACAACCGGGGCCGGCGCGGGCTGCACGAACGTACTCGCGATGTAGAACGCGATCGCCGCGGCGCCCAAGGCGATCGAAACGGCGACCAATTGAACTCGTTTCATCGCGCACGCAGTCCTTTCAGGCCCAGTCCAAGAGTGACGTGGGCCTGATGATGTCGGAGAAACGTCAATGTGAGGTTAATCGCCGTCTCAGAAATGCACGCGCTGGAGAGGCGTTTGACGATTGAGTGATCGACACAAACGGGCGTGCGCGGGCGCGCTCCGAGCGTTGCAGGCGGCGTTTGCCGAATTTCAGAGCGCCAAGGCGCGGAACCACTCGGTCGTCGGATAGACGAGGAGCCCCGCCGCCGCGATGGCGATGCCGTAGGGGATGCCCGAACCACGCACATGCAGGCGCATCGCCCAATCGGGCAGTCCCATCGCTTCGACGGGCAGTTTGCGATACGCGAGGATCAGCAATGAGAGCGCGCCGCCGAGCAGCGTCACATTGAAGACGAACGGAAGGATGTGGTCGGGTCCCATCCACAGCGCGCCGGCTGCCATGAGCTTGGCGTCGCCGCCGCCAAATAGATTGAACGAGAACAACGTGAAAGTCACCGCCAACACCGCCGCGCCGATGCCGACATGAGCGCCAAACGTCTCGAACGGAATGCGGACGTATGCGGCGCAAACGAGGAAAGCCGCAATGAGCGCCAGCGAAATCTTGTTCGGGATCCGCATCGTGAAGAGATCGTTGGCCGCGGCGAACGCCATGGCGACCGGGAAGATCATCAAAAGCAACTGTCCGACCACGTGAAGTCCCCTCACCGGCGATGACGCGAATTTACGGGGTCGAACGTGCCATAACGTCGTTAAGGGCTGCTTAATGTTAGAGGCCGCGGGACCGCTTGGGCGTTGACGGAAAAAGGTCGCGCGCCGTCAGTTCAGCGCGTCGCTAATGCCAGTCGAAACATCGGTAAACGTCCCCTGGAGATTTCCCCGGATCTGCGTAAGGCCGCCCACGATCACGATCGAAATGGTTCCAGCGATCAACGCGTACTCAATGGCCGTCGCACCGCTGTCATTCCGCAGAAACGATCGGAAGATCGATATGGCTGACATTGCCCTGGACCTCGCCTCGTTGACGCCAGACTCAGTCCGGCGGAGGGTGTTACTCTGCATACTTCAGTGAAGCCTATCGTTTGCGCGTTAATCTTTCGTCGATCCGACCTCGTAAAATCAGGCGTATCTGCCAAATTTTTCGAGACTTAGAAGCAAAAAACGGGCGACACACATGGCTTCAAAGCCAAAAGGCGGAGGGCGCCGGCGCAATACAAAAACGCCCGAGACGGAGGTCTCGGGCGTGATTGGCGGTAAAAATTGGCTTTGCCGCTTCGTAGCGCGCCGGTCAGACCGGCAATCACTAGGAATCAGTCGAGTTCGTCGGCGACCGACTGGAACGTGGTCTGCAGGTTGTCGCGGACGTTGCCAAGCACGGTGATGATGCCGACGCTGAGAATGGCGGCGATCAGGCCGTATTCGATGGCGGTTGCGCCCGACTCATCGTTCATGAAACGCGAAAACTTCGTCATAGGTACTCTCTCCCAAACTACACTGACTGTGATCTTGCGATCCTGTCCATCGGGGGAGCGTGTCCGCACCGCTGAACTGAGGCCAACGTAATCCAGAGAAATTAAGACCGAGTAAAAAAGCTAGTTCTGCGAATAAATCAGTCCTGATTGAAAATTAATTTCGCTTTATGGATTATAATCTATTTTCTAATACAAGTATAGATGAAGTCTATACTGAGAACAGTCGTCGATTATGACTTCTATACTTATGATCTTGATCACTTCTGATGTGTTAAAGCAGAGCATTTCTCTAGTTGGCGGCGTGGTTCGACTTGGCTTTTGAATGCGCTGTTTGAAAAACGCTGGAGCCGTCCCGTCGTCGTATTGTGACTTGTGTTCACTCGATTGAATGACGGGTCCTTCAACGTGCAACTCACAGCGTCGATCGTGACATGCAACCGCGGAAAATCGAAGCCGCGAGGCGCCTATACTGCCGCAGAACGCGCGTCGTCTTCAGATTGGCGGTCGAAATCGCGACGATCGTTTGCAGTTCTTTCACCTTTTGCTGCGGTAATGGCTTGTCAGTTCTCATTCGGGAAGACGCACATGCGCCAGCGCGCTCATCGATGCCTCGACACCACCCTTTGCCTCACCCAAAGCCGCATGTCCGCCCTCGTGCTGGCATGCGTCGCCGCCGTCGCCCAGCCGACGATCGCCGTCGCCGGCGATCTCGTGGTCAGATACGACCAGTCGCAGCTTCTGCGGCTGCCACGGCCGGCGGCCGAAATCATCATCGGCAATCCGTCAATTGCGGATGTGTCGCTTCAGGGCGGCAATCTACTTGTCGTCACCGGCAAGACCTTCGGCATCACCAACATCATTGCGCTCGACGCCGAGCGCAACGTCATCCAGGACCAGCGCGTGCTGGTGGAACGCGACGATTTGAAAGTCGTGAATCTGCACAAGGGTTCGACGCGGTTTACGTACTCGTGCACGCCGAACTGCGAACCGAACCTCACCATCGGCGATGACAAGGCATTCTTTGATACGGTGCTGAAGCACAACGGCGACAAGTCAAAGTTCTCGGAGAGTTCAGCAGAGTCCGCCGGCTCGAGCGCCAACGCCCAGTAAGGCGGAGCAAGTGCGGAACGAGGATCGGATGAACGGATAGGGCTGCTCTGCGCCCGGCGCGGCCCCATTCAGTTCAATTTTACCGACTTGCGAAAGACGGCTTCAACCAGCATTTATGAATGACGTTTGATTAAGCGCATCTTTAACACCTGACCGCATAGCTTGCCCTAGGTATCTAAGCCGTGGAAACTGTGAGGCTGAAGTCATGCGGACGACGTTCGAGCGCCGACGCGCGCTGTGTCGACTGATCTCCGTAAGTTCGTTCACACGATGGAAGCGCGACGAAACCGGCGCGACGGCGATGGAATTCGGCGCGGTCGTCTTTCCATTCTTCATGATGGTCTTTGGTCTTGTCGGCATCGCCTTCTACTTCTTCATCATGAACTCGGTGGAGAAGGGCATGGACCAGACGGCCCGCATGGTGCGCACTGGCCAAGCTCAACAGTCGAACATGACGATCAAGCAGTTCAAGGATCAGATCTGCGCTAACGCCGGCTTCTGGATCAAATGCGACAAGCTGCAGATCTTCCCCGACCGCGCAGCGAGCTGGGGGGCGCTCGCGCCACAGCCCTGCGTCGTGAACGGCGCCATCCGAACAAATCCCGCCCTCCCGACCGACCAGATCGCGACCTACGTCGGCGAATCGAGTGCCATCGTCATGGTCACGGCCTGCTACCACTGGGATCTCACCAAGATCATTCCGTTTCTCCGCATCGGCAACATGAATGATGGCACCCACATGCTGCAGGCGGCGACGGCGTTCCGCACGGAGCCCTATGCCAACTGACGCGCCGCGCACCCGCGCGCCGCGAATCTCACACAAAATAGAATGACAGGACTCGCACCCATGACCCGCCAGAAATACACCGGCTTCCTGATGCCGCTTCGGCGCTTCGCGGGCCGCTCAGATGGCGTCGCGATGATCGAATTCGCGGCTCTGGCGCCGCTCATGGCCATAATGGCGTTGGGCACGTTCGAGGTCGGGCGCGGCGTTGTCGTTCACAAGCGCTTCCAGCGCGCCGTCGCCATGGTTGGCGACCTCGTGGCCCGGGAGCAGGTTCTGAAAACTACGATCCCCGAGGCCCAAGACGAGCTCGCTGGCATCATGCGCGCTGCAGAGCATGTGATTTGGCCATATGACATTGCGCCATTGAGGATCGGCGTGATGCAGATCTTTGCGCCGGCCGCCAATCCCAACAACACCAGCATCGTCTGGCGATACCAGCATCACTCGATGTCGATTCCGTCCTGCGGCAGCAACAAGTCCATGCCTGCCACGGGCATGATCGTCGGCAATTCCTACGCCATCCTCGTCGAGGCTGAGTACCAGTACACCCCACTGCTGGAGAACTTCTTCCCGGTCGACCTCACCAACAAGCCCTTCAGGGACACGGTCTCCAACTCGCCACGCAACAACTGCGTGCAGTACGCGTCCAGGGCCTGCAACGCCGCGTGTCCGACGCCCTGAACATCGGTTAAAAGCGCGCGACTGTTGCAAAATCGCCGCCTTGGAAAATTCATCCAAGTCCGCCGGGGCGATAATCACGTTTTGGGTATATTGTGCCCAATACTTCGGCGCCGATCGGATGGAATTGCCAATCTGATTGGCGTTCAAAATTCTTCCAGGGCGTAAGCGCGCCGTCCTGGTAGCACTTTCATCCGTAGACTGCTTGTTTGGGCATCGCGATCGGTTATCGTCCCACCATTTTGAAAATGGGACATTTTTCCGATGGGACGTAGATCGCTTCATACTCCAGAGGAACTTCGGCGCCTCATACTGGACGCGACACGGAGCCTGATAGAAACGCAGGGCCTTCCTGGACTCTCAGCCCGAGAGATCGCCCGCCTGATCGGGTACTCGCCCGGAACACTGTACAATATCTTCGAGAACCTGGATGACATTCTGCTGACCTTGCAGACCCAGCTGCTCGCCGATGTCGCCGAATCCATGGAGTCGGTGTCGTCCAACGACTCGCCGGATCAGCACATTGACGCTCTCGCCCAGGCTTTCTTGAACTTTGCACTCTCCAATCGGCAGATGTGGAATTTGCTGTCGGCCCACTACCCCGACGAGGGCGTGCAGATACCCCTGGCCATGCACGATCGCGTCAATGCGATCGTCGGCATCATCGCCAAGGGGCTGAAGCCACTGATGAAGTCTTCGAATGCCTCGGAGATCGAACTTGCAGCACGCGCGCTGTGGGGCGGCGTGTATGGCTTGACTTCGATTGCGGTGACGTCGAAGGGCCCGACCATGACAGCGAGCAACGCCGAATTCTACGTCCGCACGCTGACCTCGACCTTCGTCAAGGGTCTGGGATCACGGTGATCGGCGGTCGCTTGACGCTGACATCAACGGCTGCCGCCGGCTGAGACGGCGTGGGCGGGGCTGGCGCTGTCGCCTGAGGCGCTGCCAGCACCGGTTCGGAAACCGCCGGCTTCACGATAACTTTCGCGGCAGCGCTCGCGTCCGGCAGAGAACCTGTGGTCAATTCCGAGCTCTTGGTTTCGGCGCGCGCAAACAACTTATGCGGCGAGATCACGCCAAACCACGTTCCGTCGCTTGGCAAGATGCGTTGGTGCAGCCCGGTCCAAAGGCTCGGCGAGCCGACGCCATCAACAAACGTCTTGGTGGGCGGCGACAGCATCACCGCAGCGACCGTCGCCGCCGCCATCCCGAACGACGCCCCGAGATGCCTCGTATCAATGAGCTTCAGCGCCGTCCCGAACGAGGCTTTTACACGGGTATCCATCACGTCGACCGAATACATCTCGTCGAGCGCCAGATGCGTCAGGAACCCGGCCATCATGAAAGCCGCAGCAAGCCAGGCGACGCCTTCGTGCCGCCCAAGTACGTGATAGTAGACGACCGCTGTCGCGACTGACGAGAACAGCGCGGCAAGGACCGAGTGCCAGATGCCCCTGTGCCGCGCCACCCGGTGAAAGATCGCGTGCAGCCCGTAGCGCACCGCGACCAACGTGCCGAGCCATAGGATCCACAATTCGGCGACCGACAATTTGGTCGCGGCGTTGAACAGAGCCACAAAGGAAAAAAACACGCCGAGCCCCGCGAACATGGCCCGGCTCGGCCGCGAATCTTTCAAGTCGATGTCGGGCAGCACCGAGCCAAGCACGCCGGCCATTGTCACCGCCACGAGGTTTTCCGGCGCCACGACATCGGCGGCGAGCGTCAAGGTCGCAAGAGCGCCGGCGACAACGGTCCCGACGGCGATGTGGGTGGTGAAGTTGGCCATGACGCCTCCTGCAGCCGGCGATGCGGCTTCCTGCGCGCCGAGCGACCGCGCGCTCCTTCTGGACCACCAGATTCGCCGACTTTTCGCGAGGGGCGACGGCCCCTAGCGGCCCCCCCGCGTGTGGATAAGCAGCCCAAACCACCGCTGCGCCCATGCGACGGCGCCAGGACTCCCCGTCGGCCGCAAACTATGGCAGGGAGCAGCTGCTCCGCTCGGTCGCGAGGTACTGGAAAGATGTCTTCCTCGCCGGCGCTGGACAAGATCACGCTTTTCGCAATCGCGAACATCGGCGTCGCCGCTGGCGTGATGGGCGTCAAATATCTGGCCTACCTCGCGTCGGGGTCGATCGCGCTCTATTCCGACGCCGTGGAGAGTATCGTCAACGTAGTGACGGCCGCCGCCGCGCTCGCCGCTGTGCGCGTGAGCGCCAAGCCGGCCGACGCCGATCACCAGTTCGGCCATCACAAAGCGGAGTTCTTCGCGGCGATCTTCGAGGGCGCGATGATCATCGTCGCCGCCGTGCTCATTCTGACGAAAGCCTATGCAGCTCTGATGTCAGGCGGCTCCTTGCAGGCGCCGGGGCTGGGCATCGTCATTAGCGCCGTCGCGATGGCCATCAATGCCGGATGGGCCTGGCTGCTGATGAACCGCGGCGGGGCTTGGCGCTCGCCGGCACTCGTCGCGGACGGCCGCCATCTCATCACCGACGTGGTGACATCGGCAGGCGTCATCGTCGGCCTCGGACTCGTGGTTGTCACTGGATGGCAGATCCTCGACCCGCTGCTCGCTGCCCTCGTCGCAATCAATATCCTTTGGACCGGCTACAGGATCGCGTCCGACTCGATGTCACGGCTGCTCGATCAGGCCGCGAGCCCGGACATCGCCGGAAAAATTCGCGCCGTCATCGCGGCCAACGGCGGCGGCGCGCTTGAGGCGCACGACATTCGCACGCGCCAGGCCGGCCGCGCGCTGTTCATCGAGTTCCATCTGGTGGTGCCCGGCGCCATGACCGTGGAACAAGCGCACATCATTTGCGATCGGCTGGAGGACGCCATCGAGCTGGCGATCGATGGCTCGGAAGTGGTCATTCACGTCGAGCCGGAACACAAGGCAAAGCCAGAATCGGGCGGCGCCGTGCACCTATAACCCGTCTCCCGTCAGCGCGCCCGTTCAGCCCATAGATCGTAATCGTCGGCTTCTACCACCGTCGCGCGGACCATGTCGCCGGGCTTCAAGCTGGCTTCGCCGTCGAGATACACCGCGCCGTCGATCTCCGGCGCATCCCACGACGAGCGGCCGACGGCCCCGTCCTCGTCAACCTCGTCGATTAGAACGTCGATCTCGCAACCGACGCGTTGTGTGAGTAGCTCGGCGCTGACCGCCTTTTGCGCGGCCATGAACCGGTTCCAACGATCCGCCTTCACATCGTCGGGAATCGCCGCCGCGATAGCATTCGCTGCCGCGCCCGCAACCGGCTCGTACTTGAAGCATCCGGCGCGCGTGATCTTCGCGTCCCGCAGCCACTGCAGAAGAAACTCGAAGTCCTGATCCGTCTCGCCCGGAAACCCGACGATGAACGTCGAGCGGATCGCGAGATCGGGACAGATGGCGCGCCAGCGTGCGATGCGCGCCGCCGTCTTCTCTTGCGCCGCCGGCCGGCGCATCGCTTTCAGCACATTTGGCGAGGCGTGCTGAAACGGGATGTCGAGATAGGGCAGAATTTTCCCGTCCGCCATCAGCGGGATCACGTCGTCGACGTGCGGATAGGGGTAGACATAATGCAGCCGCACCCAGACGCCGAGTTCGCCGAGCGCCCGCGTCAGATCGAAAAACTTGGCGCGCAGCGGCTGCCCCTTCCACGGGCTCTCCGCATACTTGAGATCGACCCCATAGGCGCTCGTGTCCTGACTGATGACGAGCAGCTCCTTCACCCCGGCCTTCGCCAACCGCTCAGCTTCCGTCATCACATGGTTGGCCGGGCGACTGACGAGATCACCGCGCAGGCTCGGGATGATGCAGAACGAACAGCGGTTATTGCAGCCTTCTGAAATCTTGAGGTAGGCGTAGTGGCGCGGCGTAAGCCGCAGGCCTTCCGGTGGAACGAGATCAAGGAACGGATCGTGCAGCGGCGGCACGGCGTCGTGGACCGCCGCCACGACTTGTTCGTATTGATGCGGACCGGTGACGGCGAGCACGCCGGGATGCGCCGCGCGGATGCGACCCTCTTCGACGCCGTAACATCCCGTGACGATGACGCGGCCGTTGGCGCTCATCGCTTCGCCGATGGCGTCCAGGCTCTCCTGCTTGGCGGAATCGAGGAAGCCGCATGTGTTCACGACGACGACATCGGCGCCGTCATAGTCTGCGGCGATCTCATAACCTTCGGAACGAAGTTTGGTGATGATGCGTTCGCTGTCCACCAGAGCCTTCGGACAGCCAAGCGAAACGAAGCCGACCTTGGGCGCAGCCGCGCCTCGAGAGGTCGGACTTGCGGTCGCCATGGTGTTTGTTGAGGGTCGGGTCATGACGGCGCTTCTAGCCGCGCCGCGTGGGCTAAGCAATCGTGACAAAGACGCATGCCAGAAAGACGCTTGACTGAAAGGCGATCGATGACAGCCGAATTCATTGCAAATTTTGGAACCCCGGCGTCATGAAGATCGGCGCTGCGCTGCTTGCCGCCGGCCGCTCGCAAAGGTTCGGCGACGATGACAAACTACTGTCGGTGATCGGCGGTCAACCGCTGATCCGTCGGGCCATCGCCGCGTTCGAGGCGTCTTCCGTCGCCGAGATCGTTGTCGTGACGCCGATCGACGCCGACAGGCTTATGGCGGCTGGGGGCCAGGGCCGCTGGCGATATGTTGCCAATCCCGACGCCGAGGACGGCATGGCCACATCTCTGCGCGTCGGACTGTCTGCCCTCGGCGAGGATTGCGCCGGCGCCCTCGTCGCGCTCGCCGACATGCCCTATTGCTCCGCTGCGATGATCGACGATCTCTGCGCCGCCTTCGCGCAGGCGAACGGCGAGGCCATCGTCTTTCCCGAAAACCCGGACGGACGGCAGGGTCATCCGGTGCTGTGGCCACGCCGATTGTTTGGCGACCTCCTAAAAGTTCAGGGCGACAAAGGCGGCAAGGCGATCCTCAGCGCCAACCGTGACGCCTGGCATCCCGTGCCGATCGCCGACGAGACCGCCTTTTTCGATGTCGACACCGCGTCCGATCTCGATGCCGCCCGGAAATTGCGCACTTAAGCGATCCGCCGCAAATGATTGTCGAAGGCGAGGTTGGCGAGTTCCGCTTCCGATAGGATCGCACCACCCGGCCGTTCGTGACGCAGCGCGCCGAAGCCCGAAGACACGCAAAACACGCCGTCGGCCTCACCGGCGACGCCGCACGCGTCGCGCAAATCACTCTGGGCAATGATGCGTCCGCTAATGCAATCGAGATAGACGACACGCCCCGCCTTCGGAGCGCTCGCTGCCAGGATTGTCCCGCCGCCGCCCATCGCCACGGAACCGATGTAACCCTTCAGCGTCGCCGTCGGCGCCGACTCGTCGGCGATCAAGTGGATGTCGCTGTCGAGGCTGGCGGAGCCGATCAGCGCCGGCGCCTGCGATAACTCGCCTTCCCACTGTCCACCGAACCAGATGCGCCCCGCGCGGTCGGCCGCGATGTGGCGCATGGAGAGCCGCCGCAGCGGCCCGGTCAGCGCGTGCCGCGCTTTAAGCGCACCCGATGCCGCGTCGATGAACGCCAGCGACGGCTCCATAGCGTCGAGGTTGAGGTTCTCCCGCCCCGCCTCGGGCGCCGTGTCAAGCCCGCCATTTGCGACAGCGAGCGTCCGCCCGTCCGCAAGAAGAATGATCTCATGCGGCCCAAGTCCATAGCTCGAATGCTCGCCGATCTTGCGATACCCAGCCGCAACGTCATAGATGCCAATGACCCCGCGCGCGCCGGCAATGTCGTTTTCGGAGACGTAGAGCAGGCGTCCGTCGCGCGAAAAGGCGCCGTGGCCGAAGAAGTGCCGGCCCTCGATCGCCGTGAAAACCATCGGCGCGGCGGCGCTGCGCAGATCGAACGCGACGGCGAAGGCGCCGGGCCTCCGCGCAAAGACGACCGCGCGACCGCTAGTCGTGTCGATGGCGACGTCGTGCCCGCGCGCGGAAAGCGGAATGTTGCGAAGCACGGCGCCGTCGCGCGACAGCAGCACCAGTGAAAACGACCCGTCGGCCTGCCGCGCAGCGGACGCGAACGCCGGCAATTCGCCAGTGACCTCGGCGCGCGCGCGCGTCGTCAGCGCGTCGGCGCTGATCGCGGCGATGGTTCCAAGCAGCAGCGCGCGGCGATCAAACATGTTCAGTCTCCATCGAGTTCGTTGAATCCAACCGTCAGACCCGCCGCCGCCGACATATCGCGTGTCACGAGTTTGCGCAGGCCGGTGATCTTGTCGAACAACTCCCTGAGACCAGGCGGATCGCTCCGCGTCGACGCCGCCGTCCGTCCGCCAAGCCCGTCGCTCGAATCCATCGCCCGCCACGCGCCATCGGCCCAGCCGGGGATCCACGCCGTGTCCTTGTCGAGATAGGCTTCGAGATCGAGCGCGGTGTAGAGCGACTTCAGCGACTCGACGCCCGAACGATAATAATCCGCCGTTAGTTTGGACTTGGCGTAGGGACCGTTCACCGGCGCCTTGCCATCGATTCGCGGCTTGATCTGAACGTCGGCGACGAGCGCGAGGCCCGTCAGCAACGCCTTAACCAGCTCGCTCGCGGCCTCCTGCGGCTCCTTGTACGTATCGTTGTCCGAGCCCGGGCGCAGCATCTTGTCCTTCCAGCCGCCCTCCTTCGTCCAGCCGTCATCGACCGCGACGGCAAGCGCCGCGACATTGACGGCGATCGCTTGCGCAAGTCGGCAGCGATAGGCGGCGTCAGCGCCGGGCCCCAGCGGATGCTCGGGATCGAACATCAGAATTTCGAGCGCCGGCAAGCCTTCGATCGCCGCGCTCTGCCGGGCGATCGACTCCGCCGTCGCTTTTTCCGCATCGTTGCTGGCGATCAACTGACGAAGCTGGCGCGGCACGAACCCACGCGGATCTGGCCAGAACGACAAGCTCTCGCGACGCCCCGCCTCAACCAGCGGACCGAAACGTAGAAACTCGATGGCTGCGTACGCCGTCACCGCATCGTGAAATTTCTGCTCGAAGTTCTTGCGCGCCGCCGCATCGCCGACCTCGCAAACGCGCGTCACCGTCGCCGGCAGCTGATCGGCCGCGGCCCGCAGCGCCGCAAAACGCGGCAGCACGAAGCCGTCCAACGTCGCCTGCACGAGCGCGTAGTGCGACCGCGGCGTGGCCGCCGTCGCGACGCCGCCCCACAGCGAGAGCGCCAGGCTCCCAACGACCAGGTGCGGAGCGAATTCGAACAACCAGCTCATAGACCCATCACATAGTTAACCAGCCGGCGCCTGTCGCGAGCTGAAAGTTTGTCAAAAGCCTTGCGGCTAGCCGCGCCTTCCGCCCCATGCTTCGACACCGCTTCGCCAATCGTCGCGGCCGATCCGTCATGAAGATAACGCCGCCCGGGAGAGCGGGGATTACTTTTTTTTCTGAGCGGCGCCGTTCGCCATTCGGAGGGCGCGACGCCCGGTTCTCCGACCCCATCGTCGAGGGCGTTACCCATGTCGTGCAGCAGCAAATCGGTAAATGCGGGGATAAACTGGCCTTGCCGTGTCGCGAGCTCCGGCGTGTGGCAGGCCGCGCACCCTGTCTTAACGAACAGCGCCGCGCCGGTCGCATCCGACTTGGGCGCTGGCAATTTCACGGTGGCGAGATAGGTCGACATGAGCCGGATCATTTCGCTCGAAACCTCGCGGCCCTCGAACGCGGCGCTCTCGCCGTTCGGCGCCGACAAACACGCGGTCTGCCGCACGGTGCAATCGCCGGCGGGACGCGGCGCCAGCGGGCTCGATAGACCAATATCGGTTGCAAGCGCATGCGCGATCTGATCAGCCAGAGAGATGTGCGCCGCCTTCCAGCCAAAGCGGCCGATTCCGCCGGGCAGGCGATTGGCGCGCCCCGAGATGCCGTCGCTGTCGCTGTCGTCGGGATCGGCGCGCTTGAGAATCTCGTCGTCGGCAACTTGGTCGAAGTCGGCGATGCCGAACAGCGAGGGCGCGAGCCGAGCGCCGGTATGAACTCCCGCCGCAAGCTGCCCGCCTTCGAGCTTGAACGACAGCTTCGGCAGAAATTCCGCGACGCCCTCGGGCGCCAAGCCCGGCACGGCGTTAGTCTGGAGTTGCTGGCCAAACGTCGGATCCGTCGCGCCGTCTGCGGCGCCGAAGCGCACAACGGCGCCGTTGATGTCGCGCCGGCCATCCCGAAGCGTCACGACGCGCGCGCCCTCGCCGCCGCGGTGACACGTGACGCATCCGCGCGCATTGAACAGCGGTCCCAATCCATCAGCCGCATTCGTCGTCGCTGGCGCAGGAACCCACAACCGATCGAACAGCGCCTTTCCGAGCGCTGCGTCGAGGCTCTCGGCGCGCAGCGACGCCGCCGTCACCGCCACGCCCGCCATGACAAGCAGCGCGTGCTTCATGCGACGTCGAGATACCCCATCATCCCCGTCTCCTGATGTTCGAGGATATGGCAATGGAACATCCAGCGCCCGGGATTATCGGCGACGAAGGCAACCTCGATCCGCTCCTTCGGCACGAGCAGCACCGTGTCGGCGCGATGCCGGATCAGTTCTCGCAGATTGGAACTCATCACTTCGAACGTGTGTCCGTGAATATGAATGGGATGCGCGTGCGGCGTGCGGTTCTCCAGTTCGAAAATATAGCTCGAACCGAGCTTCAGCTTGGCGAGCGGCGGCCCGAGATTGGGCTGATCCATGCTGACCCACGGCTGCTTGTTGATCGACCAGTATGATCGCTTGGCCAGGCAGAGCTTGCCGATCGGCAACCCCTCGATGCTCGGCAAGGCGGCTATAGTCTGGCCCGTTGCAGTCGCAGAAAAGTCGAACTTGACGCGCTCGGCCTTGGCCAGCTCGACTGGCATTTGCCGGCCGACTTTCAGGGAGACAGGCTTGAAACCTCCGCGTCGCATCGCTCGCCCCTCGCTGACGAGTTCAGCAAGCACGACGGGCTCGGCTGCGAAATAGTCCATGATTTGCACGACCTCGCCAGCCTTCGGCGTCCGGATCAGAATATCGAGACGCCCCGCTGGACCGAGTCGCCAACGCTCCAAGGGGATTGGCCCCAATGCATTGCCGTCGACAGCGATCAGAGCCGCATCGCCGCCCTCGACGCCGACCTCTGAAATCCTCACCGGATCGACGTTCAAAAATCTCAACCGCACGTCGGCCGATGCCGGCACGACGTAGCGCGGTCGCGTGGCGCCATTGATGGCGCGGACGGTCCCATGTGTACCCGACTTGGCGGCGCCTTGCTCCGATGTAAACGGCAAAAAAGCGCCGTCAGGAGACAGACGCCAGTCCTTCATCATCAGCACGAGATCGACGTCGGACGGCGCGACCTCATCGCCTTCGACGATCAGCGCGCTGACGAGACCGCGCCCGAAGTGTTCTACGGAATTGCAGTGGGTATGGAAAAAGTACGTACCGGTATCCGGCGGCGTGAACCGGTACGTGCCGGTCTCCCCTGGCTGGATCGGCGCCTGCGTCATGTAGGAGACACCGTCTTGCGAGTTCGCGATCCGCAAGCCATGCCAATGGATCGACGCGTGCTCACCGGGGACTTGCAAACTATTCTTGACGACGACGTCGAGCGGCTGATCGACTTTGACGCGCACGACCAGAGTGTCGACGCCAGCGCGAAACGTCCAGAGCGGCAGCGACTTGCCGCCGAAGCACGGCAGCGCCGTCATACGTTCGGCGATCTCAAGTTCGAGCAGACCGCCATCGGGCCGGAGCGCCAAGGGCGCCGCGATGCTGACGGCGGGCTCGGCTGCCCCTCGCGCAAACGGCAAAGCCGCAACGCCAAGCGTTGCGGCGGCGCCTTGCAAGGCCTGTCGGCGTGTCGTCATCCAGTTCACACGGCGCCCAGGCGCCGGCGCGTCACTTGGCGCCGACGACGGATGGATTATCGAGACTGTCCGAGCCCTCGATCTTAATCGTCAACTTGAGCGCGGCCACCACGGCTTCGACCGCGCGGGCCTGAGCCACGAGCGCATCGACGGCGTCTAGCACCAACTTGTTGCCGGCCAGATTATCGGCCGCCAACATCTGATCATACGCCATCTCGCCGCTGTCGGCCTTGTCCTTGATGGCTTTTAGTTTCTCAAGCGTTGTCGCCATGGCGTCGTCCACCCGTTTGGCGGCGTCCGGCGACTTGGCGCGTGCCAGAGCCGCGATGCTCGCGCCGCTGATCGCCTTCGAGCCCTCGTAGCGACCGTTCCAGATGTTCATCATGCCGACCTGGTCATGGTAGTGGCTGTTGTGCGTGTTGTCCGAGAAGCAATCGTGCTCTTCCTCGGGATCATGCAGGAGGACGCCGAGCTTCATGCGCTCGCCCGCAAGCTCGCCATAGGACAGCGATCCAAGACCCGTCAGGATAGCAGCCAGCTGCGCGTTGTCCTTTTGTTTCGTCAGCGCTTTGCGCGCCGCCCCGCCGGGCGCCCAGTTCTTCGTCATGTCGGTCAAATCGTCGATCAGCAGCTGAGACGCGGCTTTCAGATACGCGCGGCGGCGGTCGCAATGATCGCCGGTGCAGGACTTGAGGTCGAAGTCCGTGGCGGGTCGTTTTCCGGCGCCCGGTCCCGTACCATTCAGATCCTGTCCCCAGAGCAGAAATTCGATGGCGTGATAGCCGGTGCCGACATTGGCTTCGACCTCTAGCGCGCTGTTGAGTTTGGCGATGACGGTTTTATCGATCGTCTTGGCGTTCAGCTTTTCCTTCCCAAGTCGGAGCGAGGCGTTCGCGATGATGTTGGCGCCATACAGCGGATTCTCTTCGCTCGTCTCGCCGTAGCTCGCCTTGTCGACATAGTCGATCAGCCCCTCGTCGAGCGGCCAGGCGTTGACGTTGCCTTCCCAGTCATCGACGATCTTGTTGCCGAAGCGGAAGCCCTCGGTCTCCATGTAGGGATCACGCGATGACTTCCACGCGGCGCGCGCGGCGATGAGCGTTTCGTCGGACGGCGCGGCCAGCAACGCGTCAATGGCTTTGTCGAGAGCCTTGGCCCTTTCCGTCGCATCGCCGTAGGCTGCGTAAGCGACGTCGCCATAGGTCGTTACGATATCCTTGACCGACGGCGCCTCAGCACGCGCGGTGCTCGACAGCGTCCCCAAGACGAAGCACGCGGTGACAACGGCTTTCCAAACCCACATGCGATCTTCTCCTCTCGATTCTGAATTCTGCTGCACTACGACAGCTCAATCCCGCCGGGCTGACTGACGCCAAATTCTCGATCAACGGCGATTGACGTCAACCCGCGTCTTGCGGCTTTCCATACTCCACATGTAAAGAATTACCAACCCCGGAGTTGGCGCCTTAGTCTCACCCCTCCTTGCACCCAGTTCGCCAGCGAGACAAAAGGCCGCCACCGCCCTTGCCACCGGCCGGCAACCTGTGAAACAAGCGATCAAAGGCGCCAGCGCGCCGCAATCCGAATTGGCCAGGTTGGCGCACATGCGATTGACGAAGCAGACCGGTCACGCCATCCGCATTTTGCTCGACTGCGCGCAATCGGACGGCGGCCTCCTTAAGGTCGCCGATATCTCGGCCCGCCTCGGCATTACCAAGCAGAACGTCTTCAAGATCGTCCACATCTTGTCGCGCGCCGGATTCGTCGCTGCCGTTCGAGGTCCGTCGGGGGGCGTGCGACTTGCGCGACCGGCGGCGGCAATCAAAGTAGGCGACGTCGTACGCGCGATCGAAGTCACGCGCGTGCGCGTCGACACGTCGGCCAAGGCAGCTCCACGCGGCGAGCAGAGCCCGCTTAACACGGTATTCGACGACGCGCTCGGCGCATTCATCGCCGTTCTCGATCAGCACACGCTGGCGGAACTCTCGAATGCGTCAGCAGGCATGCCCGGCGGCGCGCCAGCGCGAAAGCGCGCGGCGCCAACCAAACGCGCGGCCGACATCCAGGGCGGACTTCGCCGCACGACGTCGCGACGCGCCTGAGGGCGAAAGCAGGTCGGAGGACGATCGGCCGATGCCGCAAGATTCTGCAGGATCCGATCGTTCTAAAGAAACCTCGCCAGCCTCGTTTCCTGAGCCAGCAGCCATCATCATCGCGCTCGCGGCGTTACTGGCGGCGTCTCTGATCCTCAGCGAATTCGACGTCATGTCCGAGCGGATGGCGCTCGGCGTCTGCACGGTCGCGGCTGTGGCCGCGAGTCTCGTTGCATTGGTCGCAGCAAGTCCTTTGTATCGGCGCGACGACGCCAACGCCGCGCGATCCAAATCTCTAACATTGGTTCCTGACATGTCGCCATCGACGATCGTCGCCGCTATTCCTGAGCCAGCGCTGCTTCTGGACGCCTCGGCGACGATCATTCATCACAATGCGGCCGCCGAGCAGTTGTTCGGAAAGCCGCTGGAGGGACTGGCGCTCGAGCACGTCAGCCGTGACCCTGAACTGCTGCGGGCCGTCGAAGACGCCAAAAGGCTTGGCGAACGCTCGATGGCGCGCTTCGAGCAGTTCAGCGGCGTCGAAAGGCGCCTGATGGCGACAGTGTCCCCAATCGCTCATCAACGCGGCGGCCCAAGCGACATGGCGCTCGTCACTTTCCGAGATCTATCCGATCAGCATCGCATGCTCGAGATGCGCACCGACTTCATCGCCAACGCAAGCCATGAATTGCGCACTCCATTGGCGTCCGTGCGCGGCTTTATTGAAACGCTGCAAGGGCCGGCGAAGAATGACGAGGCGGCGCGTGCTCGATTTCTGCAGATCATGGCGGCGCAGGCCGAACGCATGACGCGCCTCATCGACGACCTGCTGTTGCTGAGCCGTGTCGAAGAAAAGGCCAATCTGACACCGACGGGTCGGGTCGACCTCGATGAAGTGATCGCCGACGTTGTGCGCACGCTGCTGCCGATCGCCGACGAGCGCGGCATATCCATCGCGTTGCCGCGAGCAAGTCGGCCGGTGATTGTCACCGGCGAACGCGATGAACTGTTCCAAGTCTTTCAGAATTTGATCGAGAACGCGGTCAAGTACGGCCGGGACAACGGCTCCGTGAAGATCGAGCGTGTCTCGCCGGCGCCGCCGCCCGGCCAGTCTCCGAAAGTCATTGTAACGATCGAAGATGACGGTCCGGGAATCGCGCCAGAACACCTGCCGCGCCTGACTGAGCGCTTTTACAGAGTTAATGCAGACCAGAGCCGCAAGATCGGCGGCACTGGCCTCGGCCTGGCCATCGTCAAGCACGTGTTGAACCGGCATCGCGGCGAGTTGCAGATCACGTCAGAAGTCGCAAACGGCGTGTTGGCCCGTGTCATCCTGCCGACGGCATCTTGATTATACGTTACGTATCAATATATTAACCCGTCACAAATGCATTGCACGAGGGGTCTAGAAGGCTCATGCGCTAGGCGCGCAAGGCGACCGGTTAACTTTCTCACCCCCGGAGCCGAACCCAACGAGGGAGACGTTTCGTGTCCATTTATAAGCAGGCCAGCACAGCAGCGTTCGTTGCTGCTTCCATCTTCGCGTTCTCGGGCCAGGCTTTTGCCCGAGATCAAATCCGCATCGTCGGATCGTCAACGGTCTATCCGTTCACGACCGCAGTCGCCGAACAGTTCGGCAAGGCCGGCAACAAGACGCCGATCGTCGAGTCGACCGGCACCGGCGGCGGCATGAAAATCTTCTGCGAAGGCGTAGGCGAGGACAAGCCCGACGCGACAAACGCCTCACGGCGCATGAAGAAGTCCGAGTTCGAACTTTGCGCCAAGAACGGCGTCACCGACATCGTCGAGATCAAGGTTGGCATCGACGGTCTGACGATTGCGCAGTTGAAGGGCGCTAAGCCCCTGACGATGACGCGCAAGCAGGTGTTTATGGCGCTTGCCGAGATGGTTCCGGACAAGGACGGCAAGCTCGTCGCCAACCCTTACAAGAAGTGGGCGGAAATCGACCCCTCGCTTCCGGACGTCAAGATCGAAGTTCTCGGGCCCCCGCCGACCTCCGGCACGCGCGACAGCTTCCATGAACTGTTCATGGAGAAGGGCGCGGAAGGCTTCGACTCGCTGAAGGCTCTTAAGGAAAGCGACGCTAAGGCTTTCGAAAAGGTCTGGAAGTCGATCCGCAAGGATGGCCTTTACGTCGAAGCCGGCGAGAACGACAATGTCATCGTCCAGAAGCTTGAAGGCAACAAAGACGCCTTCGGCATCTTCGGCTACTCGTTCCTCGAGGAAAACGCTTCCAAGATTGCCGGCGTCCTCGTTGAAGGCGTCGAGCCGAACTACGACAACATTTCGAGCGGCAAGTACAAGGGCGCTCGCGAACTGTATATCTACATCAAGAAGCAGCACGTCGGCGTCATCCCCGGTCTCGACAAGTTCGTCGCCGAGTACGTCTCCGATAAGGCCCTTGGCGAAGACGGCTACCTCGCCAAGAAGGGCCTCGTCTCGTTGCCCAAGGAAGCGACGGCCAAAATTCGCGACGGCGCCGTCGCGATGGCCGCTTTGAAGGGTGATGAACTGAAGTAATGTGACGGCAACGGGCAGCCGCGATTGTTCGCGGCTGCCCTCCGTTTGCACCGGAACATGTGATGATCGTCGCATACTTCGCGGCCCTGGCCGTGCTCACGCTCTTTGCTTACGCCTTGGCGTCGCGGCGTTCCGCTGCAGTCGCGGCCACGGGACAGCGGCTTCACTCGCTCCCGGCGTACCACGGCCTACTCGCCGTCTCACTCGTCTTTATTCCAATGCTGCTGATCTATGTGATTGGCGCCCCGTTGATTACGCACCTTGCGTCGTCGCAGGCGCTGAGCATTCTTCCGACTGAAATTCAGGCCGACAGCCTCCAAGCCGGCGCGGCGTTGCGCGACGTACAGAACATCGCTGCGGGTCAGCGCGCCGGCGAAGTACCCGACACGCTGCGCGCGGCGGCGGATCGCTATGCCGAATGGACTCAGAACGGTTCCTACGCACTCCTAGCGGCCGGACTTGCCTCTGCGCTAGCAGGCCTCGCGCTGTCCCTCAGCCTGATCACCCCGCCGTTCCGGGCAAGGAACCATTTCGAGCGCGTCGTGCGCGTCATCTTGATGGCGTGCGCCGGCGTCGCCGTATTGACCACAATCGGCATCGTGGCGTCCGTATTGACCGAAACGCTCCGCTTCTTTTTCGATCCTAACATCAAAGGACGTCCCGGCGTCTTCGACTTCCTGTTCGGGACGGAATGGAATCCCCAGCAAGCGATGCGCGCCGATCAGGGGGACATAAAATCGGCCTACGGATTCGTGCCGCTTTTGACCGGCACGCTGCTCATCACATTCATCGCGATCTGCGTCGCCGGGCCCCTCGGCCTGCTGTCGGCAATCTATCTCGCTGAGTACGCGACACCGAAAATGCGCCGCTACGCAAAGCCAGTGCTTGAAATTCTCGCCGGTGTGCCGACAGTCGTGCTCGGCTTTTTCGCGGCCTTGACCTTGGCGCCTTTTATCCGCGGCTTTGGAGAGCAGCTGGGACTCAATGTCGCCAGCGAATCCGCGCTCGCCGCTGGCCTCATCATGGGCATGATGATCATTCCGTTCATCTCGTCGCTTTCCGATGACGTGATAAACGCGGTCCCCCAATCGTTGCGCGACGGCGCCTATGCACTCGGCGCGACAAAGTCGGAAACGATCAAGCAGGTCGTGTTGCCGGCGGCTTTGCCCGGCATCGTATCCGCATTCATGCTGGCGATCAGCCGCGCCATCGGCGAGACGATGATCGTCGTCATGGCCGCCGGCCTCGCGGCGAACTTGACCTTTAACCCGCTCGAAGCGGTGACCACCATCACTGTGCAGATCAAAACAATTCTCGTCGGCGATCAGGAATTCGACAGCGCCAAGACTTTGGCGGCGTTTGCGCTTGGGTTTGTCCTGTTCTTCATCACGCTGATCTTGAACATCATCGCGCTGCGCATCGTGCGCAAGTATCGGGAACAATATGACTGAGGCCGCCGCAACCGGCTTGGATGCCGGCACGACATTGAAGCGCCGCGCTGTGCCGCCTGACGTTGCGGCGGCGCGTGTGCGCAAACGTTACGCCTCCGAGCGGCTGTTCAAGACGTTGGGCATTGGCGCCCTCGCGCTGACCGGGCTCTTCTTGATCATTCTGCTCTCGAACATCGTTTGGAACGCACTCCCTGCGTTCTGGGAGCACCACGCCGTGCTTGAAGTTACGATTGACCCGGCCGTCGTCGATCCTGATGGAAAGCGCAGCCCAGAAGCCTTGCAAGCCGCGGACTACGCCAGCCTGACACGCCGCGCTATCGAAACCGCGATCCCCGGCATCGAAGGGCGAGCGGCGCGAAAATCATTGACCAGTCTGCTCAGCTCGGGCGCCGCCGATGATCTCCGTGATCGGGTGCTTGCTGATCCATCAATCATCGGCAAAACAATCAAAACGCCCCTCCTGCTTTCCGACGACGCCGATATCTATTTCAAGTCCGACGCGGGAAAATTCGAGGTCGCCACCGGATCCGTCGATGTCGCTCCGAGCGACGTCAAGGGCGACATTGCGCTCAAAGGCCCCGATGGCGCCTTCGCGAACCTTATCAACGAAGCCAAGATTCAAGGCGGCGAAGTTGACTCGGACACCGGCGAAATTGCCATAACGTCGGGCATGCCGAGCCGCATCGTCATGCTGAACGGCGGCCTCGTGAAAATCGAGGGTCTCACGCCCAACGAGATCAAAGGCAGGGTCCTTCTGCCGCTCGCCAACACGGATGCCGCCAAAGGTGGGACGTGGCAGATCAAGACCTACGCGCAGCCGGAAAGCCGGCGTAAGGCCAATGACCAAGATGTGGTGTTCCTTGAAAAACTGCGCGACGCGGGCGCTATCGAAAAGGCCTTCAACTGGCGCTTCTTCACGTCAGGAGATAGCCGAGAACCTGAATTGGCTGGAATTCGCGGCGCATTGGTCGGAACCGCGTTGACGCTTCTGGTGACGCTTGTTCTCTGTCTGCCCATCGGCGTGATGGCCGCAATTTATCTCGAGGAGTTCGCGCCGCGAAATCGGCTGACAGATATCGTCGAGGTCAACATCAACAACCTCGCTGCCGTTCCCTCGATCGTCTTCGGTCTGCTCGGCCTCGCCGTGTTCTTGAACTACTTCAACTTGCCAAGGTCCGCGCCGCTGGTCGGAGGCCTCGTGCTGGCGCTGCTTGTGCTGCCGACAATCATCATCGCCGCGCGCGCCGCCATCAAGGCCGTGCCGCCGTCCATCCGCGAGGCCGCCATCGGTCTCGGCGCATCGCAGCAACAGGCGGTGTTCCATCACGTACTGCCGCTGGCGATGCCGGGGATCATGACGGGCACGATTATCGGCATGGCGCACGCGCTCGGTGAAACGGCGCCGCTGCTCATGATCGGCATGATCGCGTTTATCGTCGACGTCCCAACCAGCGTGACGGACGCGGCGACGGTGCTGCCGGTCCAGATCTACCTTTGGTCGGACTTGCCCGAGGCCGCCTTCCAACAACGCACCGCAGCGGCTATCGTCGTTCTGCTGGGATTTCTGTTCGCAATGAACGGCGCCGCGATCTGGCTGCGCAACAAGTTTGAACGCCGATGGTGATGATGATGGAGAATGTGGCCGTGGACCTCTCAGCAATCGAGCGCGTCGAGGCGGCGCGGACAGCCCATATTACGGCGGCCTCCAAGCCGGCCAAGGTTGTCGCGAACAATGTCAACGTTTACTACGGGGCCAAGCACGCGCTGCAAGACGTCAGCGTCAATATCCCCGATCGCGGCGTCATGGCCTTCATTGGCCCCTCGGGATGCGGCAAGTCGACGTTCCTGCGTTGCATCAACCGCATGAACGACACGATTTCGATCTGCAAGGTCACCGGAACGATCACGATCGACGATCAGGACATCTACGACAAGAGCTTGGACGTCGTGCAGCTGCGCGCCCGAGTCGGCATGGTGTTCCAGAAACCGAACCCATTTCCGAAATCAATCTATGACAACGTCGCCTACGGTCCGCGCATTCACGGCCTCGCCTCGTCGAAGGCCGAGTTCGACGAGATCGTACAGAGCAGTCTTGAAAAGGCGGCGCTGTGGAACGAAGTCAAGGACCGGCTTCATGACTCTGGCACGGGCCTCTCAGGCGGACAGCAGCAGCGGTTATGCATAGCCCGCGCGATCGCCGTCAGTCCGGAAGTCATTCTGATGGACGAGCCCTGTTCGGCGCTCGACCCCATCGCCACCGCCAAGGTCGAAACGCTGATCGACGAACTGCGCTCCAATTATTGCATCATCATCGTCACGCATTCGATGCAGCAGGCAGCCCGCGTCTCGCAGCGCACGGCGTTCTTCCACCTTGGTCTGCTTGTTGAAGAGGGCGCGACGCAGGCGATCTTCACCAACCCCAAGGACCAGCGCACTCAAGACTACATCACCGGCCGCTTCGGATGATGTCGACCCGCTTCACGGATTGGATCCCCAAAATGAACGAACACATCGTCAAGTCCTATGAGGAAGAGCTTAAACTGCTCGACCGGCGCATTGCGCAGATGGGCGGCTGTTCCGAGAAGTTGCTGATCCAGGCGATCGACGCGCTTGAGCGCCGCGACCCCAATCTGGCGGAGATCGCCGTCGCGAGCGACGCGACCATCGACAATCTCGAGCGCGAACTGCAGGAACAGGTGATCACCATGATCGCCAAGCGCCAGCCGATCGCCAACGACCTGCGTCACATCATGACCGTGCTTAAGATCGCCGGCGATCTGGAGCGCATCGGCGACTTGGCGAAGAACATCGCCAAGAGAGCGCTTGCAATCGCGGCGGAAACCTATCCGAAGCCGCTGATGTCGGGGATGCGCCATATGACGGAAATGGTGCAGACCCAGCTGAAGGACGTCCTCGACTCGCTGGCTGAACGCGACATCGACAAGGCTCTGAAAGTTTGGCGAAGCGATGCTCAGGTCGACGCCATGTACAATTCGCTGTTCCGCGAACTGCTGACCTACATGATGGAGGATCCGCGCAACATCGGGCTATGCACGCACTTCCTGTTCGGCGCCAAGAACATCGAACGGATTGGCGATCACACGACCAACATCGCGGAAAACGTTCACTATCTGGTGCTGGGCGTACCGATTGCCGACGACCGGCCGAAAGGCGACAAGACGGCGACGACCCTGATCACCCAATCTTCACTCTAAAGCACAATTGGAGCTATTGAGATTTACTTGCCGATGCCCGCAAAAATCATCGTCGTTGAAGACGAAGCCTCGCTCGCCGAGCTCATCCGATACAACCTCGAGTCTGAGGGATACGACGTCACCACCGCGACCGACGGCGAGGAAGCCGAACTGATCTTCGCCGAGCAGGCGTTCGACGTCGCAATCCTCGATTGGATGATTCCGAAGGTGTCCGGCATCGAATTGTGCCGTCGCCTGCGCAAGCGCACTGAAACCGCCAATCTGCCGATCATACTGCTCACTGCGCGCGGCGAAGAGTCGGACCGCGTCCGAGGACTGACGACCGGCGCCGACGATTACGTCACAAAACCGTTCTCCGTGCAGGAGCTGATGGCGCGCATTAAGGCCCTGATGCGCCGCGCGGCTCCGGAACGCCTGAGCGACGTGCTCGTGTCCGGCGAAATCATGCTCGATCGCCAGGCGCACAAAGTGACGCGAGGGAGCCGAGAGGTCCGACTCGGCCCCACCGAATACCGCATGCTTGAAGTCTTCATGGAAAGTCCGCGGCGCGTCTTGTCGCGCGGCCAGTTGCTGGACCGCGTCTGGGGTCAGACGTCCGAGATTGACGAGCGCACCGTCGACGTCCACATCGGCCGACTGCGCAAATCATTGATCCGAGGCAACGAGCCCGATCCGATTCGCACCGTCCGCGGCGCCGGATACGTTTTCGACGGCCGCGAGGCGGACGCCTGAAAATCGAAATTCAGCCGAGCATGACATCGTAATTCGCGCCGCCGCCTAGGGTCATCGTGCGCCGCGACCACTCGACGGCCTCCCCAGTGCGCGTCCTCGCGACTCGCGTCACCTGAAGGAGCGGCTGATCCGGCCTGACGCCAAGGGCGTGCGACAGGGAGTCATCCGCGACCACAGCCTTGATCCGCTCTGCAATCCGATGCACCACGACGTGATGATCGCGTCTGTAGATCTGAAAAAGAGACGGAATCGTCGGTGACGATATAGCGGAGAGTCCCGGAAACATCGCCTCCGCCACAATAATGTTTTCCTGCACACGGACTGCGTGCCCGGCGCGCCATTGGAGATCGATGGCGATCGCGCGCGCCCCCACTTCGATGTTGAGCGCCGCCGCGGCGTCTGACGGGGCAGGCGCGGCGACAGCTGCGAACGCCGTCACTTCGCTGCGCAGCCGCCGCCCTTCCTGCGTCAGTATCGAGAAGCGGCTCAAGTCGGCCTGCTCGGCGGCGTCAACGACAAACGTGCCGCGACCCTGGCGGCGATCGATCAGTCGTTCATCCTCCAACATTTCAAGCGCCTTGCGCACGGTGCCGATACTCACGCCGATTTCCTTGGCGAGAGCCGCCTCGTTGGGCAGCGGAATTCCAGACGTCCACACGGATGTCGAGATTTTTCCGCGCAAGTAGGCCGCGACCTGCGCATAGAGCGGCCCAGAGAATCCAAACGCGGTCTGATTTGGAGAAAGTTGCATCGTGGCCCCCTGGCGTTGCAACGACCTGGATGCCAACTCAGCCCGCGTGACACTCGATGCCAATCCGATCGCCACATTCCGATCGGGATCGCACGCTTGGGCTTCAGTGCAGACATCAGCTGTCGTCTATCCTTCGGCTCTTGAGCCTTCGACTTGGTCATGCTTCGGTTCCAGGAATTTGCCGGCTATGTGTCGATTGGCGCCAAACTCGCGGCGCCGCAGCGGGACCGCCATGCCCAAGCGCCAACGCCGCCCAGCGCCGGATGACAGCGTCGCCACAGCGTTGCGGGCGGGATTCGAAAACGCACATGACGCCATGGCGATCGTCGGCCCTGATGACGAGTTGATCGCCGTCAACGCGGCGTTCACTCGTTGCTTCGACCAGCTATCGCTCGACACGCTGGCGTCGGGGATTGCCGCCATATTTCTTGACGAGACCGAGGCGCGGCGCGCGATGACTGCGTTGCGCGCGTCGTGCAATGCTGTGTCCCCATTAACGGCGACACTTCGCGGCCCCAAGGGCCAACCCGTCGTGGCCAACGTCGACGCCGTCATGTTTACACACGCGAAAAAAGGACGTTCTGGCGTCTTGCTGACGATCGCCTTCAAAAGCGATTCTGCTGGGACAGCGCGGTTTACGGAGCAATCACGACGCGACGCCCTCGAGCTCCTGGCGGCCGGCATCGCGCACGACTTTCGCAACGTGCTGGCCGTGATCAAAGGCAATGTTGAAATTGCCGAGCAAAGATCGAGCGATCCGCGCGTGAAATCACTATTGCTCGAGACCGAACGCGCCGCCTCGCTAGGCGCCGCCATGACCAACGAGTTGCTGGCCTTTGCCGGGCGGAGCGAGAAAAATACTAAACGCATCGACATCGCCCGAGCATTGAGTAACAACCTAGAGATGATGCGCATGGCGGCCGGGGCGAAAGTAGATATTCAGTTGACAGTCGCCCCAGACCTCGGCTTCGCCGCGGCTGACGACGGTAATCTGCAGCGCGCCTTGATTAATCTCGTGGCGAACGCCCGAGACGCCATGCCGGCAGGAGGCGCAGTAACGATTGATGCACGCGGTACAACGATCGACCAGCCAACAGCCCTGCTGTCCGGGATCCTCAATCCGGGCCGTTATGCGCAGATCTCCATGACGGACGCCGGCCCGGGAATGTCAGACAGCGTGCGCCGCCGAGCCCTCGACCCCTTCTTTACGACAAAAGCGCCCGGCCAAGGCTTTGGCCTTGGCATGGCGCTGGTGCGCAGCTTCGCGGTCGAAGCCGGCGGCGGCATCGACCTCACCAACGCAGCAAGCGGCGGGACGGCCGCCGTGCTGTACCTCAAATCACTCTAGGTCGTCGTCACCTTGGGAGTGAAGATGTAGCCCGTGCCGCGAACGGTCTTGATCAGCATGGGCCGGGCGGGATCAGCCTCAATCTTGCGCCGCAAACGACTGACCAGCGTGTCGATAGCGCGATCGAGCGAGTCTGACCCGTCGCCGCCGACCAGATCCAGCAACGCGTCGCGGCTCTGCACGCGTCGCGGACGGCGCACAAAGGCTTCCAGTAGCGCGAACTCACGAGTCGTGAGGTCGATCAATCCACCGTCGCGGCGCAGCAACGTACGATCCGCCAGATCCAGCACAAAATTCTCGAAAGCGAGCCGATGGGTCGCCGTATTGCCAAACACGCCGCCGGGATCAGCGCGACGCAGCACTGCGCGAACGCGAGCCAGAACTTCCCGGGTATTGAACGGTTTGACAATGTAGTCGTCGGCCCCAAGTTCAAGGCCGACGATGCGATCGACGTCGCTGGCCTTCGCCGTCACCATGATGATCGGCGCGGCGCTGATGCGACGAATTTCGCGCGCTACGGCCAGTCCGTCTTCGCCGTTCAAACCCAGATCAAGGGTGATCAGTGAATTGGACTCACGTGCAAGCGCTTCCAACGCTTGCCGACCCGATCGCGCTTCACTGACCTGATAACCTTCATCTTCGAACAGCGTCCGCAAAAGTCGGCGAACGCCTGCGTCATCCTCGGTTATAAGAATGTGGGCGTTCGCGCCTGAGAGGACGTCGCCGTTGGTCATGGCGCGATTCGATGTTCTCGGTCCGGTGAAAAGCGCGAAGCAACGCGAATGAACGCATCATCAGAAGTCTAAACGTTATGCAGAATTGATCCAGAGCCGCGAGACCCGCTGCCCGGGACTTTTGCTCGGCGCCAGTCCTATAAACGACTGAGTCGCACAGTCTGGAACGCACCGGCGACGTTCTTTACGCGCTGGAAACTTTCGCAGGCCACAATGGACGGCCTGCGGGGTGGGTGGACGCTCGTGTTGCTTTCGCCCGTCCATCCCGCGGCCGCTTCGGCCATGCGCCAATTGATGTCCTTGGCCCCAAGCAATCGGACGGATTGCGCGCAACGCTGCTCATCAGATCAAGACAAAGATCGAGTTCCGATTTTAGCAGCGCCCCTCTACGTCGAAGTAGCCAGCGCTGGTCGAGCACCATCGTTGGAATTTTTCCGTCCGTGCCGTCCCGCGAGCGACCCATGCCAGGGCTATCGTTGCCGCGACGATCATGCGGCGCAGAGTCGCCTGCGTGCCCTGCACGAAGCTGACATACGAACTTGGTGACTGAGGCCACTGGGAAAACCCTTCAGATAGCGCTTGGTAAATGAGTAAGGTATAACAATCCGCTTTGTCCTAGCGGCAGGAGCACCTTGACTGCGGCGAACGGGCTCCGGAGCGCCTATGTTCGCCGCTCCTCGAACGACGCAATGTGGCCACGATTGCGGACACTTCTGACGCGCGATTTTGATTTGCAGTCTCGGCGCGCTAAAAGATTGAGCGCTCTTTGATTTGCACGGAGCTGGACCCATGACCCGCCTCGGTCGTCTCATCTCGGCATTGGTCGGCGGTTTGTGGATCGCGGCGACCGCCACGCCCGTTCTCGCCCATCCCCACGTATGGGTGACCTACGAGACAACGGTGAACTATGACAAAGGCGCCGTGACGGGCGTCAGCCATGTCTGGACGTTCGACGACATGTACACGGCCATGGCGATCCAAGGCCTCGATAAAAACGGCGACGGCGCCTACTCACGCGAGGAATTGGCCGAGCTCGCCCAAACCAACATGGATGGACTAAAGGACTTCAGCTACTTCACCTTCGCGAAACTGGCGAATGCCGACTTGAAGTTCTCGGGCCCGGAGGACGCATGGCTCGAGTATGTGAACGGCATTCTCAGACTTCACTTCCGTCTGCCCTTAGCCCAGCCGGTGCTCGCGGAAGCCGAAGGCTTTAATTACTCGATCTATGACCCTTCCTTCTTCATCGCCTTCGAACCCGAGAAAACGGACGCTGTGAAAGTCTCGAGCGCGCCACAAGGCTGCACGGCGGCTTTGGTCGACCCATCGGCCGACCAATCTGCCGAACAGACGAAAAGGCTTGGAGACGCGATGGCTCAAAATCTGGGAGGCGATCTCGCTGCCGGAATGGGCAGTTACGGCACAGCTATGACCGTTCGCGTCTCATGCAAAAAAACTTGACGGTGGTGACGCGGCTCGCGTTGAGCGTGTTGGCGGCATTGTGTCTTGCCGCCGGCGTCCATGCGCAAGATGCAGCGCCCAGGTCTCCGCTTGGCGTTCCGCTGACCCCGCCGTCGGCCGACCAGGGGCCAGCCAGTTCCGATGCCGCGGCGCCGAGGACGATAGCAACAGCGCCGAAAGGCTTCGCCGACCGTGCTTGGGGGTGGCTCCTCGAAACACAAAGCCGGCTGAACCGCGATATGGCCGGCGCCGTGCGAAACCTGAAGAAAGATAATCCTCTTGCCGCCACGGCAGCGTTGATCGCCATCGCCTTCGCCTATGGCGTGCTTCACGCCGCCGGCCCCGGCCATGGCAAGGCGGTGATCTCGTCCTATGTCTTGTCGAACGAAGAAACCATGCGCCGCGGCGTTGCGCTGTCGTTCTTGGCCGCGCTCTTTCAGGCCCTTTCCGCCATCCTGTTCGTCGGCATTCTTGCAATAATCTTGAAGCAAACGAGCATCGAGATGCGCGCAACCGAAGCAACAATCGAAACCGTGAGCTGGGGCCTCGTCGCCGTGGTCGGCGCCATTCTATTGTGGCGCCAGGTCGCCGCGATTTGGGCGAATCGCACGATGTCCATGCACGCGGACAACGACCATAACCATAGCCACAATCACGATCACCATGACCACGGCCCAGGGTGCGCGTGCGGTCATAGCCATATGCCCTCGCCCAAAGACATCCAAGGGGCGTGGTCATGGAAGAAAGCGCTTCCCCTTGCTTTATCGGTCGGCATTCGGCCGTGCTCTGGAGCGCTGCTGCTGCTGGTATTCTCCCTGAGCCAGGGCATGATTTGGGCCGGCATTCTTGGCACGTTCGCCATGGCGCTCGGCACCGCCCTCACCGTCTCCGCCCTCGCCGCGATGGCGGTCGGCTCACGCAACTGGGCGGAGCGCGCATCCGGCCCGGCGAGCGTTTGGGCCGAGCGAATTCACGCCACTGCCGGCCTCGCGGGAGCAACATTGGTGTTCGGGCTTGGCAGCGCTTTCTTCCTGGCGTCGCTCCGAGGCGCCGGTCCGCTTTGAGGCCGTCAGGTTACACGGCCCTTTCCGGAAAACAGACTTACAGTTCAATTCAGCACGTTCATTAACGAGCGATTCAAGTTTCTCGACCGCTTGCGTCCAAATTGTCTAAAAAGCCGACGATTAATCGTCGACATAGACAAGGTTTAGGACCTGAGTTGCATGCGTAATGCCGTTATCGCTTCCCTCGTGCTGGGCCTCCTGGCGATTTCTGTCGCGACGCCACGCGCCGCCGTCGATGTCGCCGCGGTTACACCGAAGCGCGTCGGTCTAGAACTGATTGTGATCGAAGCACCCGGCTGCATTTACTGCGACGCTTTCCGCCGCGATGTCTTGCCAGTGTTCACGGCATCCGAGCGGGGCAAGGACATTCCCGTGCGCTTTGTCGATATCAATGATTTGGCCGAGGCGAACTTGAGCCTCACCGCTCCCATTGAAATGGCGCCCACGATCGTGATTGCAAAGGCGAACGCCGAACTCGGCCGCATTGCTGGCTTCGTCGGCAGGGACACGCTGTTTCAGTCGATTGGCGTGGTTCTGTCGACGCAACACTGAGGTCGAGAATTTCGCGCCGTCCTCGACCTTGCGCCGCGGTGCGCCCTGTCCCAAACTATCGACTCGGCGATCAGAGGCTGCGCAAGTCGACAGACATCGCTTGAACGCAGTTTAACGCCCGAAGTCCCCATTTCGGCCACGCTTTGCGCTGAGTCGTGCCTTTCAATCCTCGCAGCACGACAATTGCGACGCCAGATCCGCCAAAATTTTTGGATCTGCCAATCTGCGATTGAGTTTCAATGGAGTTTCCATGGCATCCAAATATTTGGAAAACATCAAACACTACCAGCCGAACGTCAACGACGGCGCCGTGGCGGGCATCGTTAAGCATCTCGGCATCGCCTTGAAGAGCCCCGACGCGTCCAAGGTCTCCTGCTCCAGCAAGGAAGAACTGGTGCGCGTTCGCGAAAGCTGGCTGAAGAAAAAACTTGGCGTTGTCGAAGAGGATGAAAAGCTGGACCGGGCCATCGCCGAAGTGTGCGCCACGATCAAGGGCGACGCCAAAAAAGACCGGGTTACGTTCTATTACTTGCTGGCCGAGAAATACGGCAAACTCAATAGCCTAGCGTCCTGACGCGGCCGGGAGCTGTCATCCTGGCGCAATGGCAACGGTAAGCCGCGGAAATTTATGCGACTCTTCCGCTAGGGTCCGTAATCGCGTAAGAAACGTCGGAGCCGTCGATCAAATCACGGGCCCCGCGTTATGAATGCCCCTTCCTTGGATGAGATCCGCGCCGCCGTCGGCCACGATCCCCACGACCACACGATGGAACAGGTGCGCGAGTTGATCGTCGGTGACGCTGTGCGCCACCTGGAAGCGCGCGTCGCCATGCTCGATGCGCGTTTGAGCGAAGTCGAGATCGGAATCTTGCGCCAACTCGACGCCCTGGAAGCGCGGATCGACGTCCTTGCATGCGCCGTCGAAGGTGATCGACGCACGACGTTTGAGGCGCTCGCGAAGACAATTTTAGACCTCGGCGAGCACGTTCGCGCGATTTCACGGCGCTAGCGTCGATTGCCGCATCAACGCCAAGCCGAAGAGGCAATGCTGAACGATGTCCCAGTCCGTCGCGCGTCTTAAACAACTGCTTTTCGACGACGAAGCTCAAGCCCTTGCCGACCTCACCCGCCGAATTGAGGCGACGTCCCTCGAAGGGGCGCAAAACCGCGATAACCTGACAAGCAGGATCACGGCCGTCTCCGAAGCCGACGCTCAAGGCCGCGCCGAGCTGCGCGCAGCCATCGACGAGGCTATCGCACGCGCCGTGACGGCCGATCAAATGACGGACAGCGTCGCCACTGTCCTTAACGATGCGCTGCGTAAAGCCGAAGTCTCCCAGCATGCCGAACTGTCCGCGAGCATCGCGCCGCTCGTGGTGACGACAATCAAAGCCGAACTGGTCAATAGCCAAGACGAGATGGTCGAAGCGCTCTATCCGCTGACTGGGCGCATGGTCAAAGCCTACGTCGCCACCGCGATGAAGGATCTTGCCGACCAGATGAACCGCCGTATTGAGCAGACCTCGTTTGTCATGCGCCTGCGCAGCCTACTCACAGGCCGTTCCATGGCCGAACTCGCCATGGTCGACATTCAGGATTTCCAGGTCAACGACTTGCTTCTAATTCGTCGCGGCTCAGGCGAGCTTCTGGCGCGCTGGCCGGGCGACGCTGGTAGCGGCCGCGAGCAGGCGATCAGCGGCGTTCTGGCTGCAATCAACGAGTTCGCCGATGAGGCCTTTTCCGCCGACCAGGACCAGCTTCGCCAAATCGATCTCGGAGGCCATGAGATTTATCTGCGCGCTTCGCCGAAGTTTCTGCTTGCGGCCCGTTGCTCGGGCGTTGCGCCCGCGAGTATTGAGCCACTGATCGACGACGCGTTCTTGACGGTGATCGAGCGGCAGCACGCACTTGATCCGGAGATGCGCGACGGCGGAAGCGAAGCGCAAACGTCGGCGCTGGCGACGGTTGGCTGTGAACTTGAGGCGCAGCTCGACGGCGCAAAATCCCGCTTGAAGACCCCGGCCACCGGCGGAGCGCTCAAAGCTCTAGCCCTTCTCGTCTTGATGCCGATCCTCTGCTGGCTCGCATACACTTGGTACGACGATTTCACGGTCTCGCAGGCCCGACGCACAGCGGCTGATACGGTTGCCGACACCTCCGCCTTGCGCGGTTACCCCGTTGAAATCGACGTGGCTCCCTTTGGACGTCGCATCACCGTTTCGGGATTGGTACCTTCTGAGGATGTGAGATTTGCAGTAGCGCATGGATTGCGGCGAAACTTGCCAGGCGCCGCTGTTATCGACCAGCTTGCCGTCGTTCCAGGCGCGGACGCGCAACCAGCAGCGCTACCTCCGGACTTGACATCCGACGTAGCGGCTCTGCGCGAGCAAATCACCAACATGGCGCCGCGGCAGGTATTGAACCTGGCGTTACACAGCCTTGACCGATCTCATTCCCTCTTGAGATCGGCGCATGACGACCTCATGCGATCAAGCGCGCTTGCCAGCGCGCCAGAGCGACGGTCAACTCTCGATACGATCGCCAGTGAAACTCGGCTTCTGGGCGAAAAACTCAGTGACGCGCGATCAGCGCTGGCCAAAGCGTCGACACCGCTTGAAACCGCAGTGACTCAACAAGCGTTGACAGCCACAACAGCGGAAATGACGTCACTCGTCAGCCTCTTAGCAGCCGTGGTTTCACCGACCGGCAGCGCCGGACCGCGAACCGTCGCCCCTGAAAACGCCAACACGAATCTCGGCGAAACGATCGAATCCGTGCGGACACTTGCGGAACGGATAGCGGCGCTCGCTGTGGTCGCATCGATCGCCGTAATGCCGCCACAGCAGCAGCCGGTCTCAGCCACGCCCGCGGCGCCCCCTCACGTCCCAACGGCACGCGAACGACTGGAATCCGCAGCGCGCGCCAAGGCGATCTTTTTCGACAATGGGATCGAGTATCGCAATGTCGATGAAGTCGCGCAAACTATGGCGACGCTCGTTCCCCTCGTGAAGGAAGCCGGAGTCCTTGTGCGTGTGGTGGGTTACACCGACGAAGCCGGCGGCGCTGCGATCAATTCTCCTTTGGCGCAGCAACGCGCCGATCGTGTACGAAACGAGCTGATAACTCTGGGTGCGCCAGAAAACCTTGTAACTGCGGTCGGACGCATGGACCGTTTCGAAATCAGCGCAGCGAACGGACCAAGCAGTCCAAATCGCCGGGTCGAATTTGAGGTCGGTTTCGACGGCGAAGCCGCACCATGATGGCGCGGAAGATCATGCTGCTCGGCGAAATTGGCGTCGGAAAATCGTCGCTCGCCCGCCGCCTTGTGTTTGACAAGTTCGACTTCGACTACAAGCCGACAATTGGCGTCGACGTTTATCGCTACGAGGTCCCCGATAGCCCCACACGACCTCGCATGTCGCTCATCGTCTGGGATACCGACGGAAATTTCGGCGAGAGCCTTTTCAAGCACATCTACATGAAAGAAGCGTCCGGCGCCTTGATCGTCGCTGATCTCAGCAGACCGCCCACACTTGAAACGCTCCGCAAAATGGGCGACGGATTCAGACAAAAGTTTCCTGGCCGGCACATCGGCTACATCCTCAACAAGTCCGACCTTTTGCCCGAAACCGACGTGACGGCGCTGCCGCAATTCCTCTCGGCGCGATCGTCAGCCGTCATCAAGACCAGCGCCAAGACCGGAAGTCGTGTGCAGGACGCTTTCATCGATGCCGCAGACTCGATCGCCCGACGCACAGCTTGAAGCCAACTCCCGCGATGCGGAAGCTCTCCTCGACGTCGCGTCGTTGATCGAGCGATTCGGCTTGTTCGGCCTCATCTGGTTCGACAGAAACCTCATTGTTCGCCGCACCTTCGGCCGTATGGTGGACTTCGTGAAGGTCGGCGCGCCAGCAGCCGACAGTTTGCCGCTGCTGATCGGCCTCGAAGCAGAACTTGTGGCATTGAGCAGCGACTCGCCGCGCACACTGGAAATTCCAGCCGTGTCGATTCCCACGGCCGACGGCGGCGCTGAAAAACTCAACTTCACGTTCTTATGGTCTCCTCAACAATCCGCCGTTATTGCGCTAGCCCATCGCAGCGAGACGCAAACGGCGCTTGAAGTGGAACTCAGCCGGCAGATACGCGCGCGTCTGATGGCGGAAGCAGAAAGCAACGCGAAGTCGCGCGAACTCCAGCGCGCCAACGCGGATCTCGAAAACTATGCAGGCATCATTTCACACGACTTGCAGGCCCCGCTGCGTCACATGCGGTATCTCACATCGAACGCACGCGACGCCCCGGCAACGTCTGGCGTTGCGAGCCATGAAGCATTGGACCTCATAGCCGCGCAGGCCGAGCGAATGTCAAACATGCTCCAACGCTTGTTCGAATATTCGAACATCGGGCGAAAATACGAAGCGCTCGAAATAGTCGACTGCGGCGAACTGGTGCGCGGCGTCATTCGATCCCTGCCAGGTTCCGGCTTCGCGGTCGAAATCGGCGGCGATTGGCCGACGCTGCTGACACTTCGCGCACCACTAGATCTTGCCATGCGCAATCTAATTGCCAATGCGCGCCAGCATCACGACCTTTCGACGGGCGTTATCCATGTTGCCTGTGCCGATAGCCAGGATGCGATTGTAATCACCGTCGCTGACGACGGGCCCGGCATTGCGCCAGAGCATCACGCGGCTATTTTCCTGCCTTTTCGCACCTTGAACGCCGCGGCCGAAACAGGGGCGACGGGAATGGGACTGGCGCTTGTTAACCGCGCGGTCGAGTCTGTTGGCGGCGCCGTGACTCTGGCCTCCAATCCGGCTAAAGCCCGAGGCACGATATTCGCAGTACAATGGCCAAAAGTCATCGACGCTTGCTAGCGGTCCGAAGATGCGTCAATGGTCGTGCGGCGATCAGGGTGGACGATACAGGCAATGGCGGCTGCGACGGGTTCTGGGGGCGAGTTCCTCTCGAAGAAGAGCGAAATCAATCAGCGGCGCGCCGGATTCGCGTCTCTGCTCGACGTCCTAATCATCGACGACGATTCACTCGACGCCGATCGGATGCTCGGAACACTGAGGGTGATGTGCGGTTACGATGCATCGCTACGGCGCGCCTCAACGATCGCAGCGGCCCTTGAGCTTGTGAAGGCGAGGTCGCCCGACTTCATATTTCTCGACGACATTTTGAAGCCGAGCGACGATGCGATACAGACCATCCCATACTTGCGCAGCGCAGGGTATCAAGGACCGATCGTTGTGGTCAGCGGTCAGGTGACGCGCAAGCGCAAGCCGGCTTTACTGGCAGCGGGCGCAACCGACGTCATCCACAAGGACGATGTAGACAGCGTACGTCTTGCAGAGGCCGTCCAACGCACATTTGGCGCAAAGCCATAGCGCCATTCACTGCGCGAGCAAGCCTCGAAGATCCTCAAACGCTTGGTCGGCAACGAAGTCGCGATACTCGTCGGGCTGACGGCGGCGATTGATCCATACAGTCTTGAAACCGAAAGCCTTGGCGCCGGCGATATCCCAGCGATTCGACGAAACGAAATGGACCTCTTGGGCAGCAATCCCCAGTGAGTCGACAGCGAGCTTGTAGACTTCGGGCGCAGGCTTGTAGGCCTCAGCGCCAGCGACGGATATCAGGTGATCGAAGATGCCCACAAACCCTGCCGCCAAAACCAGTTCCTCGAGCATATCCTGATCGGCGTTCGACAGGATTGCGAGCCGATCGCCGCGCTCGCGCAACGCAGCGAGCACGCTCTCAACTTCGGTGAACGGCGCCAGGCGGCGATAACTGTTCAGCAACGACTCTGCAGCAGCCACATCGCTACCTGCAGCGGTCAACGCCGTCAGTAGACTCTCGCGCGTAACGTCGCGAAAGGATCGCATCTGTCGCGCGCTCGAGTAAACCCACGTGTACTCAAGCTGCTTCGCGCGCCAAGCCTCGGAAACGCGAAGCCAGTCGTCGCCAAGACTTGCGGCGTGCGCGCGCGCGGCAGAGTGGACGTCGAACAGCGTGCCGTAGGCGTCGAAGATGTAGACATGTGAATGCGCTGTCATGCCGGCGCCGATTGGAGCTTAGGCCGCCGCGGCCTTCGCAGGTTTGGCCGTTTCCGCGAGGTAGCTCATGGCGGCGGCGACACCGCCTTTCTTGTGGGGCACGCCGGCGAGATCGAATCCCATTTCGACGCCCGTAAGGGCGCCCATGATGGTCAACTCGTTGGTGTCGCCGAGATGGCCGATGCGAAAGGCCTTGCCGGCGATCCTGTTAAGACCCGTGCCGAGCGACATGTTGAAGTTGTCGAGCACGATCTTGCGATAGGCGTCCGCATTGTGGCCTTCGGGCATGACGATTGTGGTAACCGCCGGGGAATAATACTTCGGATCTCGGCATTGCAGCTCAAGTCCCCAGGCCTTGACCGCTCGGCGCGTCGCCTCGGCAAGGCGCTCATGCCGTGCGAAGACGTTTTCCAAGCCTTCTTCATTGATCATGTCGATTGCTTCGGCCAGTCCGTACAGAAGTCCGGTCGCCGGCGTGTAAGGGAAATAGCCAGTCGCATTCATCGCCAGCATGTCGTCCCATGCGAAGTACGACTTTTGCAGCTTCGCCGTTTTCGTTGCCTCGAGCGCCTTGGCGCTGATGGCTGTGAACGACAGGCCTGGCGGCAGCATCATGCCCTTCTGAGAGCCAGCGACCGTGACGTCGATGCCCCACTCGTCGTGGCGAAGATCAGTGCAGGCAAGGCCGGAGATCGTATCCGCCATCAGCAGCGCCGGGTGGCGCGCGGCGTCCATTGACTTACGGACGTCATCAAGTCGCGTGCGGCACCCCGTCGACGTTTCATTGTGAACGACGCAGACCGCCTTGATCTCGTGCGATTTGTCGGCGCGCAGCTTCTGCTCGATCAAGTTGGCGTCGGCGCCGATGCGCCAATCGGTCTGAATGACGTCTGGCTTAAGACCCAGCTTTGTCGCCATGGCAGCCCACAGCACGGCGAATTGGCCGGTCTCGCACATCAAAACCTTGTCGCCCGGCGACAGCGTGTTGGTGAGGCCAGCCTCCCAGGCGCCGGTTCCGGACGCGGGATAAATGATGACGTGCGACGTCGTTTTGAACAG
>JBJXHD010000020.1:0-13203 GCA_046160845.1 Hyphomicrobium sp. | reverse complement strand
CCGTGACACGACGCGGCCAGACGCCAACAAGACACCTCCACCCGCGCTTTCGGCGCTTCCGGAAGCCCCTCGCGGAGCGGGTGGATGAGCGGAGTATGCGGGCGCGCCAATGAGCGGGGATAAGTTTTGGCGGAGGCGCACGAGAATTTTTTGGAGCGTGGTTACGAGGGGCGCTTGGCGAACGCCCACACCGCGCAAATGTCATCCTCGGGCTTGTCCCGAGGATCCAAGCCGCCTCACATATCGGAGTTTGTAAAGCTTTGGATCCTCGGCATAAAGCCGAGGATGACACCGATGATGCTGATCGGTATTTCGATCGAAGGAAGCGTAGTTGGAGGCTGTCTGCGCTCGCCAAAAAAAATCGGCGGCGTGTCGGGACGCTCGCCGTCCAAACGTCTTGATAGCTGAGTAGAGCGAACGTGAGAGACAGCCATACCCCGGAAACAAGGAGCAACGCCGTGTCCGACAAAAAGCAATCAAAGCCCGCCGCCGCGCCCGCGAGCGCCGCCAACGCCGCCACAGGGACCGTGCGCTTGCATCGCGTGCTCGCGACCAAGCCCGAGAAGGTCTATCGCGCCTTCCTCGACGCCGGCGCGCTGGCCAAATGGCTGCCGCCCCACGGTTTCACGGCCCATGTCGAGCACATGGACGCCAAGGTCGGCGGCACGTTCCGGATGTCATTCAAGAACTTCACGAGCGGAGCGGCGCATGCGTTCGGTGGCGAGTATCTCGAACTCAAGCCGCACGAGCTGATCCGCTACACGGATAAATTCGACGATCCGAATTTGCCGGGCGTCATGCACGTCACCGTCAAGCTGAAGGCGGTGTCGTGCGGCACGGATGTCGACATCGAGCAAGCCGGCATTCCCGCCGCGATCCCGGTCGAGCAATGCTATCTCGGCTGGCAGCAGTCGCTGATGCAGTTGGCGCTGCTGGTGGAGCCGGACATACCGGGCTAGGGAGCGCGCCAAGTCAGCGCCGTGACGCGAACAGGCTCATGATCAGGCCGACGACGACGGCGATGGGCAGCGCGAACAGCAGGATCGTCCAGACCGTGAGCGCGACGCCGAGCATCAGCCCGCCGATGACCACGAACGCGATCGCGCCGGCGATCAGCATCAGCCAGGCCTTCCAGCCCGTGACGACCTGCGGAACGCCGTTCTTGTAATAGACGATGAGCATGGGGGCGGGCATACCTCCAGCGCTGGGCTGACGCGAAGCTATACCGGGATTGAGGACCAGACAAACGGCGGCTTGCCGCGCGCATTTCGGCTCGACGGAGGCGGCTCGCAAATTGGAGCTGCGGCGGAGCGAGCCGTCCGGCGCTGATGCCTGTCGAGCATGGATCTCTCGGTTGGCGGCAGCCGTTGGGGAATGTTGGGGATGTTGGTGGAGGTGGACGTGGAGGGGTAGCAACCTTCGATGAAAAGCGACGACGACCAGGATGAGCTGGAGCGCTGCGAAGGAAGCCGGCGAAGCGAGGGTGGATTGTATATTCGATTGCTAGGTGAGCGCCTGTTTCAGGTCGGGACCCTTGGCAACCTGGTCAGTTCCGCCGAGCTTTCGATATTCATCAATGCAAGTTTTTAAGCTGGCAATGAGCACTGCATCGCTTAAATTTTTAACGTCGAGTGATGACACAGTTGCAGCACTGACAAGCCTAGCTGGAACGCACTGCGAAACGGCGTGCATAGCAAGATAATATTTTATGTTATTTCGTTCTCGGCTAGATAAATTGGTGGCGTGAACTTTTAGAAAGTCCTCAACGCGCAAAATTACGGAAGCGCACTTTTGGTACATTTCTATGGGATAACTAGCATTGAATATTTTCTGATAATCTGAATCATTCTTAAGCAGTGAAGATGGTCGTGCTCTTGCAGTATTCGGCTGCTTAAGCACAATTGCCATTACTGCCTGCGCTAGGTTTGGAATGCCAATTATCTTCGACCGTGGTTGACCTTCATTTTTGTAATAGTTTTTGCGGCGGTCGTAGAAAAGGCCCTTGGGCTTGAGGTGGTCTTCAATATCTCGGTGTATTGTATCTGTGGCTCTTAGTGACGCTTCTGGCACTGCGGTTTGGCTGTTGGTTGCTCTAATAATGCGGTCACTGCTTGCGACGCTTGGAGGGACAATAACGCGAACGAGAACCTTTCTTGTGTCCTTGGAGACGTCTGATGAATTGCAATAATTGAAAATTTCAGTCGAGCTCTGAAGCCCATTCACAATTTGAGGATCTTCAATTGTCAAAATTTTTCCGCTCAATGCAGCCTGTGACGCCAAGATCGTAACGCCGTTATTCAGCCACCAAAAGTCTTCCGGTGGATTGCTAGTAAGGGTGTTTTTGATGGCTTCATTTACCGTTGCTTTCCCAGCATAGTCGCGGACATTGGACTCAAACAACTGTCGACTTAGAACTCCGTCGCTGCTCGTGATGAATTTGGCGTACTCGCGCAATTCTACTAGGCAACAGAATGCAACTGCAATACCACCGGACGCTACCGGGCTTTCGGCAAGCGTGAGTTGGTATGTAGTTTGTTTGGTTTTGCGTGCCAAATCCAATAAATGTTGAGCGCCAATAAATTCGAATAAAAATTCGGCGGTCGAGAACTGCTGGGCAATACCATTCCGAAGCATTTCAACTTTCCGTTGAACGGAGACGGCGATTTGGCTTCCCTTTGTGGCGTAATAAAAAGAAATCTTGAGCTTCGGGAACTTGCTGGCGAGCGACTGGTAAGCCGATCTAAAAATCTCTATCGCTGCAATCAGCTCATTGTTGTAAAAATCTCTGAGCGTTTCAGTGTCTTTTGATAGGTCAAATATGTCGTTGCTAGCGGTTATAAAACGCTCAACGGGGGTTTCTGAAAATGAGGCGCTCGTTTTACTCTGCATGATGATGACATCGAGCGGAGCAGCACGCTTCGCGTTTGAATAATCAGTATCTTCATGCGCAAGCTCACCGTTCAAGAGAGTGTAAAAGGCGTCAATTCCGCCGTCGCCGCCATTGCCTATTAAGCCGTTTTGAATTTCCTCGTCCGATAAATCGAAGTCTTTGAGAATTTGCTCGGCAACAAAGTATTCGAAGAAAGTGCTATCCGTAAGTTCATCGCCTAGAGCTGCTTTCTGTTGTTTCAATATTTCATCAAGAATGATTTGCGCATTTGATGCCATGGGCAATCCAATTCATTTCCGAAGGTTGGAGGCTAGCCACCGTGCTTGTTAGACGAGTGGTGTCCGTTGTCGCAACTATACGCACGCTGCACTCCGTCTACCCGGTGCCTGCGGCTTGCCAGCCGGTCCTTCAAATACCTTGCCGTATAACTCCGCGGTTTCTTCGCCGCATCCTCCGGCGTCCCCTCACTGCCGACATCACCCGCGCCACGCCGCCTCGATGGCCGCGGCGTCGATGATGCGTCTAAAGGTCGTCCGGCCGCAAGCCCGTGCGCTTTGCGATACGCCCCAGCATCACCGGGCCGATTTCCACATCGTCGTGAAACGCGAACACGACGTCCGGCCAGCCGTCGCGGGCGAGCGTCTTATGTGATCCTGATTGCCGCTTGATCGTCCAGCCGATGCGCTCGAGCGCAGCCAGCACGCGCCGGGCCTTCGTCGCGCCGAAGCGACTCATTCGGCGGCGATGGAAATAGAAATCCCGATGGGCTTGGCTTCGCCGTTGTCGAGCTGCTCGGCGAGGACGCGCAGCGCCAAAGCTTCTGCTTTGGCCATCGCTGCGTTCTGCGTGGCGCCGTAGGCAAGCACACCCGGCAGCTCAGGAATCTCGGCGATCCAGCGACCGTCGGCTTCCAATTCGGTTTCAATCGTGAGCTTCATGGCCTGTTGCTTATCACAAGGGGCGGCGCGGGGCGAGGGACGCCGCCTGCCGCTTGCTCCCGCGCCGCGACATCACCCCCGCCGCGCTTTCTCAATCGCGGCGACGTCGATCTTGCGCATGTGCATCATCGCCGCGAACGCGCGGCTTGCTTCCGCGCCGCCGGCGGCCAGCGCGTCGGTCAAAACGCGCGGCGTGATCTGCCAGTTGACGCCCCACTTGTCCTTGCACCAGCCGCACGCGCTCTCCTGCCCGCCGTTGCCGACGATGGCGTTCCAATAGCGGTCGGTCTCGGCCTGATCGTCGGTCGCGATCTGGAACGAGAAGGCTTCGCTGTGCTTCATCGCGGGCCCGCCGTTGAGGCCGATGCACGGGATGCCGGCGACGGTGAACGCGACGACGAGCACATCGCCCGTCTTGCCGGATGGATAATCTCCGGGCGCGCGGGTGATCGCGCCGACCGCGCTGTCGGGGAAGGTCGCGGCGTAGAAGCGGGCAGCCGCCTCGGCGTCCTTGTCGTACCAGACGCAGATCGTGTTTTTGGGTGTGGGCATGGCTTGTCCTCTCGCGTTGAAATGTACGCCCATCGTCATCCTTGGCCGAAGCGCGCTTGCGCGCGAGCGCCGAGGATCCAGCGCAAAACGTCTATCGCGATAATGAGCCTTCGGCCCATGTTTCGCTGGATCCCCGAGACGTCCTCGCGTGCTCGGCCGCGCTAGGATGACGAACATGCGGAGCGCCCTGCGCTCAAACCACCTACTCCGCCGCCTGCCGCTTGCTCCCGCTGGCCTTTCCGCGCCGCGCCAGCACCGGCTTCAGATATTTGCCCGTGTAGCTGCGCGGCGCTTTCACGATGTCCTCGGGCGGGCCTGAGAACACGATCTCGCCGCCGGCATCGCCGCCTTCGGGGCCGAGGTCGATGATCCAGTCGGCGGTCTTGATGACTTCCAGATTGTGCTCGATCACGACAACGGTGTTGCCCGCATCCGCCAGCTCGTGCAGCACTTCGAGCAGCTTGGCGACGTCATGGAAATGCAGCCCCGTCGTCGGCTCGTCGAGGATGTAGAGCGTGCGCCCTGTTGCTCGCCGCGACAACTCTTTCGAAAGCTTGATGCGCTGGGCTTCTCCTCCGGACAAAGTCGTTGCCTGCTGGCCGATGTGAATGTAGCCGAGGCCGACGCGCGCCAAAGTTTCGAGCTTGTCGCGGATCGACGGCACGGCCTTGAAAAACTCGGCGCCTTCCTCGACCGTCATGTCGAGCACGTCGGCGATCGACTTGTCCTTGAACGTGACGGCCAGCGTCTCGCGGTTGTAGCGCTTGCCCTTGCATTCCTCGCACGTCACGTAGACGTCGGGCAAAAAGTGCATCTCGATCTTGATGACGCCGTCGCCCTGGCACTTCTCGCAGCGCCCGCCCTTGACGTTGAACGAGAAGCGGCCCGGCTCGTAGCCGCGCGATTTGGATTCCGGCAGCCCGGCGAACCATTCGCGCATCGGCGTGAAGGCGCCCGTGTACGTCGCCGGGTTCGAACGCGGCGTGCGGCCGATCGGACTTTGGTCGATGTCGATCACCTTATCGAAATGCTCGATACCGGTGATTTTATCATGCTCGCCCGGATGGTCCTTGGCGTTGTTGAGCTTGCGCGCCACGGCTTTGTAGAGCGTGTCGATGAGCAGGCTCGATTTGCCGCCGCCCGAAACGCCGGTGACGCAGGTGAACAGCCCGACCGGGATCGACGCCGTGACGCTTTTGAGATTGTTCGAGCGCGCGCCGACGACAGTCAGCAGCTTGCTCTTGTCGATGGCGCGGCGTGTGCGCGGGATCGAGACCTGGCGCGCGCCTGTCAGGTATTCGCCGGTGAGCGACGCCGGCGTCGCCATGATGTCGGCGGGCGTGCCCTGCGCGATGATCTCGCCGCCGTGGATGCCGGCGCCGGGCCCGATGTCGACGACGTGATCGGCGGCGAGGATCGCGTCCTCGTCGTGCTCGACGACGATCACCGTGTTGCCGATGTCGCGCAGATGCTTGAGCGTTTCGAGCAGGCGGTCGTTGTCACGCTGATGCAACCCGATGGAGGGTTCATCCAAAACGTACAGCACGCCTGTCAGCCCCGAGCCGATTTGCGAGGCGAGACGGATGCGCTGGGATTCGCCGCCCGACAGCGTGCCCGACGCGCGCGACAGCGTCAGATATTCGAGCCCGACGTCGTTGAGGAACTTCAGCCGGTCGCGGATCTCTTTCAAAATGCGGGTCGCGATTTCGATCTGCTGTTTGGTGAATGTCGACGGGATGTCGCGGAACCAGATGTTCGCCGCCTTGATCGACAAATCGCCGACCTCGCCGATGTGCTTGGCCCCGATCTTCACCGCCAGCGCCTGCGGCTTCAGGCGATAGCCGCCGCACGCCTCGCACGGATGCGCGCCCTGATAGCGCGACAGTTCTTCGCGCACCCAGTCGCTCTCCGTCTCCTTGAAGCGGCGCGCGATGTTGCCGATCACGCCCTCGAAAGTCTTTTCGGTCGTGTAGTTGCGCGAGCCGTCCCAGTAGGTGAACGTGATCTCCTCGTCGCCCGAGCCGAACAGGATCGCGAGCTGCACGTGTTTCGGCAGCTTTTCCCAAGGCATCTTCAGTGAGACCTTGTAGTGCTTGGCGAGGCTCTCGACCGTCTGCTCGTAGTAGGGCGAGGTGACGCCGGTTTTCGCCCACGGATAGATCGCGCCTTTTTCCAGGCTCAGCGACCCATCCGGCACCACGAGATCAGGCTCGAAGCGCAACTCCGAGCCGAGCCCGTCGCAGGTCGGACAGGCGCCGGCCGGCGCGTTGAACGAGAACAGCCGCGGCTCGATCTCGTCGATCGTGAAACCGGAGACGGGGCACGCGAAGCGCGAGGAAAACACGATGCGCTCGTGCGTGTCGTTTTTGGATTTGTTGGCGCCTTCTGTCTCCGACTTCGCCAGGGGCTTATCCACGTACTCGGCAATGGCGAGGCCGTCGGAGAGTTTCAGCGCCTGCTCGAAACTGTCCGCGAGCCGCGTCGCCAGATCCTTTTTTACGACGATGCGGTCGACCACAACGTCGATGTCGTGCTTGAATTTTTTATCCAGCTTCGGCGCGTCGCCGATCTCGTACACGCTCCCGTTGATCTTGATGCGCTGATAGCCCTTCTTCTGCCACTCGGCGATTTCCTTGCGGTACTCGCCCTTGCGCCCGCGCACGACGGGCGACAGCAGCAGCAGCCGCGTGCCATCGGGCAACGCCAGCACGCGATCGACCATCTGCGAAACGGTCTGGCTCTCGATCGGCAGCCCCGTCGCCGGCGAATACGGCACGCCGACGCGCGCAAACAGGAGACGCAGGTAGTCGTAGATTTCGGTGACCGTGCCGACGGTCGAGCGCGGGTTCTTGCTCGTCGTTTTCTGCTCGATCGAAATGGCCGGCGACAGACCGTCGATATGATCGACGTCCGGCTTCTGCATCATCTCGAGGAATTGGCGCGCGTAGGCCGACAAACTCTCAACGTAACGGCGTTGACCTTCCGCATAGATCGTGTCGAACGCCAGCGACGATTTCCCTGACCCCGACAGCCCCGTGAACACGACGAGCGCATCGCGCGGGATTTCGAGATCGACGTTTTTCAGGTTGTGTTCGCGCGCGCCGCGGACGTGAATTGTCTTCATCAATTCCGACGGCGGACGGGCGCCTGATACCGCAGCCTTTTTCGCAGATTTGCTCATGGGCGGAAGGTCTAGCCGACGCCCCGCGCCCGGGCAATGCGGCGGCGCGACGGCCTGCGGGTCGCCGACATGAACGGCCGATGAAGGCCGCCCTCAAGCGCCATTCAGATGCATCGAGGTAGTCGTTTCGCCACAACCCCGCTATAGAAAGACGGCGTCATGTCCACCGCAATCGCCAGTTTCGATGAGGCCTTTCCCATGTCAGACAGCTCTTCCCGTCTCAGCCTCACGGCCCTCGAAAAACCCGTGAACCACACCATGCGGCTGATCAAGTTCGCCGTGTTCGCTGTCTCGGTCGCAGCCGCGATCCCGACCGCGCAGAACCTCTACTATTCGTGGCAGCACGACGTGCCGTTCAACGAAGTCTCGCATCGCCTGGATCAGTACGATCTCTGGATGAAGAACTTCGACTGCAAGATCGATTATCGCGCGCTGTCCACCTCCGCCGGCGCCCGCGTCGACGTCGGCGCCTGTCCGAAAACCGGCGACATCGCCATCAAGGTGTCCCAGGACGGCAAGGCGACGTATGAGTGGATCGCCTACAGCGCGCTGCAGAAGCCGGCGTCGCAGTCGGCCAGTCTTGGCTTGATGAGCCTAATCGTTTCGCAGGCCCACGCCGCATCTGAGGCGCCCGCAACTGCGCCTCGGTCGACGGCGACGGAAGGCGACGGCAGCTTCCGCATTGCCCAGGCGGGCATGCAGGTGTTGTGCGAAGCGCGCGTCAATAATCAGATCGTTCGCATCGTCCGCGATGGCGGCCGCTGCTTCCGCGAAGCGCTTTCGCCGTTCAAGGGCACTGTCGACAGCCGCACCGAAGTTCCGTGCAACGCCCAGTGCCAGTAGGCGCCGCGTCGGCGAAAAAATGACCAAATACGCGGCGTGCGATCACATTTTTACGCTTTGTAAATCGTGATCGCACGTCGCACGATCACCGCTTGACGACAGGAATTTTGAGGCAGATGCTCGTCATCGTGAGGTCGCCGATTGTTCGCATCGCGACTGTGATGGCTCCAGGCTGAAGGGCCGCAGAGCTGCCGGTTCCGGTGCGCGTCGCCTCAAGACGCGAAGGGTTGAACTCGAGCGTAGTGCGCGACGCGCCGCCAATGCTCGAGACGCCGCTCTCCGCTGTCGGGCAAGCCGGAGCGATGCTCACGCGGCGCAACAGCTAGAGGAGGATGGATGACTCCACCGGGTCACACTTCAGGGCCTCTCGACAACAAGAGGTCCGCGGCTTGATCAGCAAACTCGACCTGTTGGCCATGTTTGCGTCTGCCGCTACTTTCACAATTTGGATGCTTCACACGAGGGCGGCAACCGTCAAGGTGCGCCAGAGCCTCGCTTCAAAAGCCCAGTTTTAGCTGGGCAGGCTATCGAAGGCGAAAACAGCCCCGCCGTCGTCCGAGGACGCGGCGGGGTTTGCTTTGGGCGCCCGACGCAAGTTTCAATCGGTGTGGTTGGTGATCGCGACGAACGTTGGATCGTTCTGCGTCCGCCGCTCGTGCATCAGGAAATCATAGTACCCGCACCGCGTCTGTTTGCCGGGATAGTTGCGGCACGTGGTCGGGCGCGCGGCGTAGATGGTGCAGCGGCGTTCCTTGATATCGAAGAACTGGCAGATGCGGCCGAAGTGCTTGTCGCGCTTGCGACGCATCAGGAACTTGTGGCCGTGGCCGACGCGCGTGAATTTCTTCTTCGCGCCGTTGAAGGATAGCTTGAAGTGTTTGGCGAGACGTTCCACATCGCGCGTGTTGAGGGCGATGATGGGATAGGAACAGCAGTAGCCCGGGCAATTCAGGCAATTGTAATGGGCCATGCCGCTGGCGCCGCCTCGAACACGAATGAGTGGATCGGTCGTTGCTGCAATCGCAGCGCAGCAGAGTTGGCAATAGAGGATGCCCGACGCCAGTCAAGCATGGCAGGACACACGCGGCGAGGAATGCGTCGCGCGGAAATCTTGCGCCGCCAGTGACGTTCGCGGATAGGGCGCGCGGGTCGCCTAAAAACGCCTCTTGCGATCGCCCCGCTCCGCGCCTATATCAGAACAATACATGAACATCGCCGCGCGCGAAATGCGGCGGAGGTCCTGGCGGCTTTTGAAATCCGTGGAAAAGGCCTCAGGCGCGCCGCGCGGGCAGCCCAGAGTGTGTTTGGGTTCGCCAAGCGCACATTGGCTGCGAGTCGGGCCTCGTAAGCAGATGCAACTCGCGGCTTGTGTAGGTCGCGCGACTTTGAAGGAGACTGAGTGATGGCTGGTTCCGTGAACAAGGTGATCCTGGTCGGCAACGTCGGCAAGGATCCCGAGATCCGCCGCACGCAGGACGGCCGGCCGATCGCCAACTTGAGCCTGGCGACGAGCGAGTCCTGGCGCGACAAGGCGACGGGCGAGCGCAAGGAAAAGACCGAGTGGCATCGCGTCGTGATTTTCAGCGAGCCGCTGTGCAAGGTCGTCGAGCAGTACGTCAAGAAGGGCTCGAAGCTTTATGTCGAAGGCGCGCTGCAGACGCGCAAGTGGACCGACAACAGCGGCGTCGAGAAATATTCGACCGAGGTTGTCATTCAGGGCTTCAACGGTTCGTTGACGATGCTCGACGGCGCGCGCGGCGCAGGCGCCGGGATGCAGGATGCGGGCGCCGCCGACTACGACGCCGGCGGATTCGGCTCTGGCAGCGCCGGCGGTTATGAGAGCGGCGCCGCGCCCAAGCGCAACAGCGCCATCAAGACCGGCGGCGGCGCGTCATCGAAGCCGTCGTTCGACAAGGCGCTGGACGACGAAATTCCGTTCTGATCGGTGCTTTCATAACTTCTGCAAGCAAACGGCGGGAAACCTTTGCAGGTCCCCGCCGTTTTTGCATGCGATGAGCTTGCCAAGCCGCGCGTCAGTCCGGCGTCACGCCGCCGCCGCTTTTCAGGAACGCAACGATCTTGGCGCGCTCTTCAGCGTTGGTCATGCCGGTGTAGGGCTTCATGTTGTTGCCGGGCGCGACAGCCTCTGGATTGGCGATGAACGCGTCGAGCGTCTTCTCGTCCCAGGTGACCGAGCCGTCCTTCAGCGCTGCCGAATACCCGAAGCCGGCCTGCGACCCTGACTTCTGCCCGACGATTCCAGCAAGGCTAGGACCGAGCCGGTTGTCGCCGGCCTTCACCGAATGACATGTGCGGCAGGCGTTGTTGAACGATGCCTGTCCCTCGTCGCGTGACGCGGCGTTGTCCTGCGCCAGCGCCAGCGTTGCGCCGAGAACCATCGCCGTCATCAGCATGGCGGCCGTCAGAAAGGGATTGCGCGTCATGGCGTCCTCCGCATGGCAACCGCGCAGCGCCGGGGCTCGGCAAGTGCGGTACACTCGGCACAAGAACGATTTCGCGGCGGGAAATGTTCCGAAGGTCCAAGCCGGCGCGAAAAAACCAAGCCCGGCGCGTGGGTTGCGCCGGGCTCGCCGAATCCAAAAACCTGCCTTGACGCGCAGTTTTACGGCGTTGTCCCTTCGGCCGGATGCGCCGGTTTCGCCGCTTCCTTCGCCTTCTCGATCACGTCTTGCGCGGCCTCCTGCGCTTTCTCCAGCGCAGGTCCGGCTTTTTCCTTCACGGCCTTGTAGGTGTCGGTCGCGGTCACGCCCGACTTGTCGCGGATCTCCGCGCCCTTTTCGAGCGCGCGCTCGAGCAAGCCCTTCTTGGGCGCAACGCGCTTGAACGCCGGCGCCGCAGCGAGGCTCTCTTTCGTCGCCGACGCCAGGACGACGTGCAGTTTGCCGTCCGTCGCTTCCAATTGCAGAGCGGAGAGCCGCACCGCCACCTTCTTCTCGCCGACGCCGAGGAACCCGCCGACGCCCATGATGGCGCCCACCACCTGATCGTCGCTGCCGATGATAAGGTCTTCGATGTCGCCGACGATGACGTTGTTGGCGTCGTGCACCTTGGCGCCGATCAAGCGATCTTTGGCGAGATACTGCGTCGGCGTCTGCTCGGCGATGTAGGCGTCGTCGGCGCGTGCAGGCGAGGCGAGGGCGAGCGCGCCGGCGACAAGCGCGGCGGCGCTGAGCGAAAGCCATCGGTTCGACATGGAAGGCGTCCTTTTATGAGGTCACACGGTCCGCTGACGGACCAGCAGCGGCGTGGTTAAGCGCCTCCGCCGCGGGCGCATTTAGCCGTCCCATGATGTCGAGAGCAAGTCGCGCGACGCGGCGCTGCAAAGTATTGAATACAATGACGAAAATGGCACGTCCAAATCGCCGTGTCACGGCGCCGCGGCGTTGCTGAGGGAGGCGTTTTCGGCTATACTCAAACCCGTCCGATTTGCAGCCCCGGCACGCCGTCAATCGCGCGCCCGCAGCCTCCCCAAAAGCGAGAGAATTCACCTTGGTCGATAACACCGACGACGATAAGCCTGCGGGCAAGGAACCGGGCGACACGCGACCGATCACGCTCGCCGAGGAGATGAAGCGCTCCTACCTCGACTACGCGATGAGCGTCATCATCTCGCGCGCGCTGCCTGACGTGCGCGACGGCTTGAAGCCGGTGCACCGCCGCATCCTCTACGCCATGAGCGAGCTCGGGCTCGACTGGAACAAGAAATACGTCAAGAGCGCGCGCATCGTCGGCGAGGTGATGGGCAAGTATCACCCGCACGGCAACCTGGCGATCTACGACGCGCTGGTGCGCATGGCGCAGGAATTCTCGCTGCGCGTGCCGCTCGTCGACGGCCAGGGCAACTTCGGCTCCATCGACGGCGACCCTCCCGCAGCCGAGCGCTACACGGAATCGCGGCTCGCGAAAATCGCGTCGTTCCTGCTCGACGATCTCGACAACGAGACGGTCGACTTCAAGGACAACTACGACGGCCAGCTCAAGGAGCCGTCGGTGCTGCCGGCGAAATTCCCGAACCTGCTCGTCAACGGCGCCGGCGGCATCGCCGTCGGCATGGCGACCAACATTCCCCCGCACAACTTGGGCGAAATCATCGACGCCTGCATGGCCGAACTCGACAACCCTGAGATCACCATCGACGAGCTTTGCGGCATTGTCACGGGTCCGGATTTTCCGACCGGCGGCATCATCCTCGGCCGCGGCGGCATCCTCTCGGCCTATCACAAGTCGCGCGGCTCCATCATCATGCGCTCGCGCGTCAAGGTCGAGAATATCCGCAAGGACCGCGAGGCGCTGATCGTCACCGAGATCCCCTATCAGGTGAACAAGCGCGTGCTGATCGAAAAGATCGCCGATCTTGTGCGCGACAAGAAGATCGAGGGCATCGCCGACCTTTGGGATGAATCGAACCGCGAAGGCATTCGCGTCGTCATCGAACTGAAACGCGACGCCGTCGCCGACGTCGTGTTGAACAACCTCTACAAATTCTCCGATTTGCAAACGTCGTTCGGCGCCAACATGCTGGCGATCAACGGGGGACGCCCCGAAAGCCTGAACCTCAAGGATATGATCCAGGCGTTCACGGTCTTCCGCCAGGACGTCGTGACCCGGCGCGTCAAGCACCAGCTGACCAAATCGCGCGACCGCGCGCACGTCTTGGTGGGCCTCGCCATCGCCGTGGCCAACATCGACGAAGTCATCAAGCTGATCCGCACGTCCGCCTCGCCCGCCGACGCCAAAGAGCAGCTGATGGCGCGCGACTGGCCGGCCAAGGACATGGC
>JBJXHD010000019.1:0-4651 GCA_046160845.1 Hyphomicrobium sp. | reverse complement strand
AAGGAGGACATTCGAAAAACGGCGCTTGCAGCACGCCAGAACTGCCGCTTAAACTGAAACCCAGGATGAGCCGGAACCTCCGTTAGGAAACACGCTCAAGCGTCCCAAGTTATTTGATGACGGACATTCGCTCAAGGCATCAAGGTGCTCTCGCTCTTCTTCATCGACGAGGTGGTGAAGTATCGGGACTACGATCAGGCCGACGAGAAGGGAGAGTATGCGCGCGTGTTCGAGGCGGAATACGCCGCGCTCAAGGACGAGTATCTCTCTGAGTTGGCTCTCGATAACGAGGACTATCGGAAGTATCTCTCAGGCATTGATGCCACCAAGACGCACAACGGCTATTTCGCCATCGATAAGAAGACCAAGCACCTCAAAGACCCCGAGCTAGGCGCGCGGTCGGTCGATTCCGACGATGTCGATGCCTACGACCTCATCCTAAAAGACAAGGAGCGGCTACTCTCCTTCGAGGAGCCTACACGCTTCATCTTCTCACACTCTGCCCTACGCGAGGGCTGGGACAATCCGAACGTGTTCGTGATGTGTATGCTCAAGCACAGCGACAACACGATCTCGCGCCGCCAGGAGGTTGGGCGCGGCCTTCGCCTCGCTGTGGATAAGAACGGCGACCGGATCGATCATCCATCCGTCGTGCATGAGATTAACGTGCTGACCGTTGTGGCTAGCGAGAGCTACAAGGCTTTCGTCGGTGGGCTTCAGAAGGAAATTTCGGAGACGCTCACCGCGCGCCCCAGGAAAGCCGACGAATCTTACTTCAAGGGAAAAGTGCTTGAAGTGGGCGATCAGAAGGTCGCCGTTACGGAAGCGATGGCCAAGAAAATCTACTTCTACCTCGTCAAAAATGAATACGTCGATGAAGACGCCGCGATCACGCAGACCTACCACGACGCCAAGGAGAAGCAGGCGCTCGCGGACCTTCCTGCCGACCTCGTCCCCTACAAGGACCAAATCCTGGGTCTGATCGATAGCGTCTTCGACGATAGCAAGCTCCCGAAGGTCGAGGATGGCCGCAAGCCCAAGACCAACCCCTTGAATGCCAACTTCAAGAAGAAGGAGTTCCAGGAGCTTTGGTCGCGGATCAATAAGAAGGCTGTCTATCGCGTCGAGTTCGAGAGCGATGAGCTGATCGTCAAGGCGGTGGGTGCGCTCAACAAGGAGCTTCGCGTGACGCCTCTCCAATACACCGTCCACACGGGCGAGCAGCTTGCCGAAGTGACCGACGAACAACTCAAGTCAGGCGACGGCTTCAAGCTGTCCAAGACGAGCACCGAAGCTGGCGGCTCGGTTCATTCGATGGTCGAATATGACCTCGTCGGGAAGATCGCCGAGGAAGTGCATCTGACCCGCAAGACAGTCGCCGAGATTCTGACCCGAATTTCACTGCCGATCTTTGAGCAGTTTCGTCAAAACCCCGAGCATTTCATCGCCGAGGCATCGCGCCTTATCCGCGAGCAAAAGGCCACGGCGATCATCGAGAAGCTCGAATATGACGAGATCGAGCAGCAGTACGAGACGGACATATTCACGGCGGCGCAAACCGGACAGGACTTCTCGCGCGCGACCGAGAAACTTAAAAAGCACGTCTTCGACTATTGCATGCCCGACTCCGGCGTCGAGCGGCAGTTCGTCCATGACCTCGACACCAGCGAAGAAGTAACCGTTTACGCCAAACTCCCGCGCGGATTCCTGATTCCAACGCCGGTCGGCGACTACAATCCCGATTGGGCGATCTCGCTAAAAAGGGGATGCGTGAAGCACATTTATTTTATAGCCGAGACAAAAGGCTCAATGTCATCGATGAAGCTTCGCGAGGTGGAGCGGACGAAGATCGAGTGCGCACGAAAATTCTTTGCTGAATTGAACGAGAAGATCGAAGCCGACAGTGTGAGGTATGACGTGATCACTGATTACGCCAAGCTCATGGATGTTGTGTAAGCATCCGCCGGAGGCCGCCTGTTTGGTGAGCGCAAATCAGGCTGCGGCCTGCTCGGGCATCGCGGGTCGCCAGTTCCACGGGAGGAGTTCGTGGAGTGTGGCGGCAGGGTGATCGGCGATGCGGGCGAGTGCGTCGGCGAGCCAGGCTTGGGGGTCGATGTCGTTGAGTTTGCAGGTCGCAATGAGGCCGTAGATCATAGCGGCGCGCTCGCCGCCTCGGGGAGAGCCGGCGAAGAGCCACGATTTTCGCCCGAGAGCGACGGTTCTCAGCGCGCGCTCAGCGGCGTTGTTAGTGATGCAGATGCGGCCGTCGTCGAGGAAACGCGCGAAGGCGTCCCAGCGTTTGAGCATGTAGTTGAAGGCCTTGGCGACCGGCGCCTTTGCGGAGAGGCGCGCGCGTTCCTCTTTCATCCAGGCATGGAGCTTGTCGACCAGCGGTTTTGACTGCGCCTGGCGGACATCGCGGCGCACGTTCTGGGGAAGCCCATTGATGCTCCGCTCGATGTCGAAGATCTCGTCGATGCGCCGGAGCGCTTCGAGCGCAATCGGCGCGATCGTGACGCGCGCGTCGCGCATTTTCGCGGCGAGATCGGCAAGAACGAAGAACTTCCTCCTGCCATGCGCCCAGCACGCGGCCTCGATGATGGGGCCCGGCTGTCGATCCGGCGCATAGAGCGCCTGGTAGCCGCCATAGGCGTCGGCCTGCAGGACGCCGCGCCAATCTTCGAGATGGCGCTCGGGATGTTCGCCCAGGCGGTTCGGCGAGAAGTAGAAGACCGCCGCCGGCGGATCAGACCCGCCAAACGGCCGATCGTCGCGCACATAGGTCCACAGCCGCGCCGTGATGGTCTTCTTGCGCGCCAGCAGCGGCACGGTGGTGTCGTCGCCATGCACGCGCGCCGCCGCGAACACATGCGCCTCGATCAGGTTGTGCAGCGGGGCGAGCGCCGACGCCGCCGAGCCGACATGATCGGCGAGCGTCGAGACGCAAAGATCGATTCCGGCGCGGGCGAACTCCGCGCTCTGACGATTGAGCGGCTGATGCAGCGCGTATTTGTCGTAAAGGATCATGGCCAGTAACGACGCGCCGACATGGCCGCGCGCGATCGCATGGAACGGCGCCGGCGGCTGGCTGATCTTCTCGCAGTCCCGGCACGAGAACTTTTCGCGCACCGTTTGGACCACCTTGAACTGACGTGGGATCGCGTCGAGCGTCTCGGTCACGTCCTCGCCGAGTTTGTGGAGGTTGTTCCCGCCGCAGCAGGCGCAGGAAGTCGGCGGTTGCACGACAATGCGCTCGCGCAGCAAATGCGGCGGAAACGGCTTCTTCACGGGATGTTTTCGACCTTCGCGCGGCGGCCGATTTGCTTTGGCGGCGGCGCGCTCGGCGGCGATTTCGTCTTCGCGCGCATCGGCTTCGAACTCTTCGAGTTCGAGCTCCATCTGGTCGATGAGACGGCTCAACCGCTCCGACTTCTGCCCATGCGCCTCGCGCTTCAGCCGCGCGATCTCCAGCTTCAGGCTTTCGACGACGACGCGCGCCGTCGTCAGCTCGGCCTTCACGGCGGCGGCGTCAGCCTGCGCCGAGACGAGTTCCAAGTTCGCGGCGGCAGCGTTCGCTTCCGCCGCGAAGGCGCGGGCTTGCATCGAGATCACCAACGCCTTCAGCGTTGCCGCGTCATCAAGGAGTGCGTCGATCGCCGTCATGGGCGAAGAGAATCACGCTTCGCGCGTCGATGCATCTCAATTTGTGCGTCATCCGAGCGGCCGCGGCCTCGAGATGTATTGCGGCGGTCCGCCTGCAAAAAATGCGACACAGGGCGGGAGATTATCCCGCGCGCTGCGGCCGGAACGTATGCACCGGATTGCGCCAGTCAATGCCGGACAACAAATAGCCCAGTTGCGCCGACGAGATGGCGATGGCGCGTTCCTCGGGCGCTCTGTGCGTCGATGGCTGGGCGCGGGAGCAAGGCGGCCACACGAAACGGCCGCGTTCCAGCCGCTTGGCGTACAGCGAAAGACCGAGGCCGTCATGCCAGAGGATCTTGATGAGATCGCCGCGCGCGCCGCGAAAAACGAACAGGTCGCCGGCATGCGGATCGCGTTGCAGGGACTCCTGGATTTGAAGCGCAAGGCCGTTCATGCCGCGTCGCATGTCGGTACGGCCGATCGCGAGAAAGACGCGCACATCCGTCGGCATCGGGATCATCGGCGCGCCAGGCAGTCGATGACGCGCAAAAGCGCGCGGCAGTCAAAGGCCGAGCCGACCCGCACGCGATATCCGCCGATGATCTCGATCTCGATCAACTCGCTGACGGCAGGCGCCGCAGCGGAAGCCGGCGGCGCCTCGGGCGTATCCCGAGCAACCGTCAGCTCGACCAATCTCGGCTGGGGAGGTTTTGATGGCGCTGCGACCGCGTCGATGACGGGACCATACTTCCGGCGCCAGCCGAACACCTGGTTCGCATTCACGTCGTATCGGCGCGCCACGAGAGAAACCGAAGCGCCCGGCGCCAAGGACGCCGCCACGATCTCCCGCTTCAACGCCTCAGGCCAGCGCTTGTGGGTCCGACGACCGATCTTTGTGTCCATGATGGAACTTGTGGACACGTCCACATCCCACGCCGCTTCAATTCAGCGGCCAACGTCCCAGTCTTGCACGCCAACGGCAAGGCGGTCGTCGGCGTAGGGTTAC
>JBJXHD010000018.1:0-42638 GCA_046160845.1 Hyphomicrobium sp. | reverse complement strand
CAAGCGCGCGATGCGACTCGATCGCCTGCGTCTGGCTCATCACATAAAGCCGCACGGCGTTGCGCGCGATCGATTCACAGCTCTTCGGATCGATAGGGTTCGCCTGCAGCGACCACGACATCTCGTGGATATCCTCGGCCGCCTTCAGGATCGCTTGTGGCTGAACGGGATCGAACGCCGCCGCATCGGGGCCTGTGACCGGGCGCGATAGCAGCGCGGCGCGCGTCGCGTCGATATGCGATTTGAGAGCGCCGATTTCCGCCTCGAGTTGCCCGAGCAGGGCCGGCGGTTCACGCAGCGAAGTCTGGAGCCGGCCGATGGCGTCTTCAAGCAGCGCGCTGTCCAGCCGGCGCGCGCGTCGGCCGTGCTCGGCGAGGAACCAGCGTCCGCGCGCGGTTTCCAACAGCGCGTCCTCGATGGCGCGATATTCGCCTTCGCTGTCGTCGGGCTCTGTCGCTAAGGGCAGGGGCATGAGCAGCCGGAAAAGTCCAAAGTTCGCCCAGCCATACCGTGATTCGACGCTGTAGCCGCCAAGGCCGTTGGGGGTTGGCGTGGCTCGAAAGCGGCGCCGCCGAATCGCCGCGGCATCGCTACAACACGCTGACGCCAGATGCTGCATTCAATTGAATAGAGTTTAGAGGACACCGCATTTCCCATGGCCGAGCGATCCGCTTCGAACAGCGCCTTCGGCATTCGGATTGCGGCGTTCTACGGCGCGCTTTTCGTCGTCTACGGCATGTACGTCCCCTACATGCCCGTCTGGCTCGATTGGCGCGGGTTGAGCGCCGGTGAGATCAGCGCCGTGCTTGCGGTGCCGCTGTTTTTGCGCCTGTTGATTACGCCTTTCGTCGCGCTGGCGGCGGATCGGGCCGGCGCCCATCGCGCGCTGGTGATCGGTCTTGCCTGGCTCAGTCTTGGCATTTGTTTGGCGCTCAGTCAGGCGCCGTCATTCTGGCCGATCGCATTGCTCGCGGCGCCGTTCGTCATCTGCAATTCGACGATCATGCCGCTGACGGAAACGATCGCAGTCGCCGGCGTGCGTAGCGCAGGGCTCGACTACGGCCGTATGCGATTGTGGGGCTCGCTGACGTTCGTCGCAGCCAGTTTCGCCGGCGGCCTGGCGATTGCGCAGTACGGCGGCGGCGTCGGCATCTGGCTGGTTGCGATCGGCTGCGTCCTGACCATCATTGCCGCTCATGCGCTGCCGCGTCCGGCGCCGACGCCATTGGCGCGAAGCGCGGCCTTGCCGCTGTGGCGGGCGCCTGAGCCTGCAGCCCTACTGCGTCAGCCGGCGTTCCGAGCTTTTCTTCTTGCGGCCGGCGGGGCGCAGGCGGCGCACGCGACGTTCCTCGGCTTCGGCGCATTGATCTGGCAGACGCAGGGATTGAGCGGCGCGTGGATCGGCGCGCTATGGGCCATTGGCGTGTTCGTCGAAGTCGCCGTGTTCTCGGTGTCGGACTGGCTGATCCGGCGCTACGGGCCGGCGCAACTGCTCCTCGCTGCGGCGATCGTCTCGGCGTTTCGGTGGGCGGCGATGGCGCTTCAACCGGACCTCGGCTGGCTGATCGCGCTACAGGCCTTACATGGCGTCACGTATGGCGCATCCCACATCGCGGCCATTCACTTCGTCCACATCGCCGTGCCGAGACGCGCCGCCGGCATCGGCCAGGCGCTCTACGCCACTGTCGCGGCGGGCCTCCTCATGGGCGTTGCCACGCTGATTGCGGGCCGGCTCTACGCGCCCGACGGCGCGCTGGCCTATGCGGCCATGGTCGCCGTCTCCGGCCTCGCGATCGCAGGCGCGCTGCGTCTTCGAAAGGCGTGGTCGGGCGGACTGCTGCTGCCCGAAATTGACGGAGCGGCATCCGCACGCGACGACGAACCTGAAGTTTTAGCCCCAGAGCCGCGCATCGGCGGGTGACATCAGACCTTTGGAAATTGAAATCGCAGGCTCGCGATCTTTCGCGAGCAACAGCGGCCCATCGAGATCGGTCCACTCCGCATCCTGCGCCAGCAGCAGCGCCGGCGCGACGGCGAGCGAGGTCGCGACCATCGAACCGATCATGATCTTGAAGCCCATGGCGCGCGCTGCCCGATGCAGTTCGAGCGCCGCCGTCAGCCCGCCGGCCTTGTCGAGCTTGATGTTGATGGCGTCGTAGGAGCCGGCGAGGCGCGGCAGATCGCGCAGCGTGCGGACGCTCTCATCGGCGCAGATAGGGACGGCGCGTTCGACGCCACGCAGAGCGTCGTCGTCAGATGAAGGTAGCGGTTGCTCGATCGTCTCGACGCCGACCTCGGCCGCGACCGCGATCAACCCGCAGATCACCTCAACTGTCCAGGCCTCGTTGGCGTCGACGATGAGCCGGGCGTCCGGCCGCGCGGCCCGAACGGCGCGCATGCGCGCGTCGTCGCCGTCGCCGCCGAGCTTTAGTTTCAACAGCGGCAAATTGGCGACGGCGCGGGCCTTTGCCGCCATGGCGTCGGCGCTGTCGAGGCTGATCGTGTAGGCGGTCAGCACTGGCTTCAGCGGCGACGCACAGCCGGCAAGCTCGGCGACTGGCACGCCGCGACGCTTGGCGTCGAGATCCCACAGCGCACAGTCGACTGCGTTGCGCGCCGCGCCGGGCCTCATCCGGTCCGATAGGGTAGTGCGGCTCAAATTATCAGTGTCGAGCGCTGCGATGTCAGCAAGCGCCCCTTCGGGGGTTTCGCCGAAACGCGCGTAGGGAACGGCTTCGCCGCGACCCACAAATCGGCCATGGCTGATCGAAGCGACGACGACGCGCGCCTCGGTCTTCGCACCCCGGGAAATCGTGAAGGCCTCGCGCAACGGCCAGGATTCATGCCGGGCTTCGATGACGAATTGCGGCATGTGACGCGTCACCAGTCCCTATCGCAGTAGGCGGGACGCCAAGCGAGGCTCGCTCAGGAAAGTCGGCCGACCGAATGGGCCAAAAACAAGTAGACGCGCCCGGTGTCGGATACGAGGTGAGTATGCGTCAGCCGTCCGGTCGGATCGCGGCCATCGGACTCTTTGATAATGCGCTCGAAGTCCGTCAAGTAGCGCAAGACGGTGTTCGCCAGATCGGCGTCGGTCTTCACGCGCCCTGCGATCTGATCGAACACCATGCGCGCCTCCGGCGTGTAGATGCTGCGCACCATGACGTTGCGCTGGCCGGCGCGAATGCGGTTCCAGACCGCCGACGCCGTTGCGGGATCAATGGCGCGGGCGATCATGCCGACGTCCAGACGGAAGGGTTGGCGAGCGGTCTCGGCGTTGGCGCGAGCTTCGGCCAGGGCCTCTTCGTCGTGGGAGGCGCGGGCGAGAAGATCGCCAAGCGACCATCCTTCACGCGCTTCCGGCGTTCGCGAGCGGCCGGTCTGGGAGCCGCCGCCTTCGCTGCGCGCCATCCCATGCGACGGGGGCGCCAACCGGGCGGCCTGCGCGGAATCCGGGTGGATGATATCGTGCTCGAGGGTCGTGCGCGCCGCGATCTGCGTCAGGTAATCGAGAGCCCGCATTTGATCCTGCAGCGCGCGGCGCATGTTCTCCGCCGTGTCGCGCGTCGAAGCCGGCAGGTTCGCAGCCTCTTCTCGGATGCGCGCCTGCTCCCGCGCCAGCATTTCAGCCGCTTGACCGGCGCGCGCACGTGTTTCCTCGGACGCGTTGGCGAGCCGGCTCGACAGCGACTCGAACTCGCGCGTGAGTTCGCTAGAGACGCTGTGGAATCGATGGCGCAGCTCGCCGAGCGTGCGCTCGCTTTCCGCTTCCGTCTGCGACTTGACGCGGTCGAGCTCGGCGAGCAGCGCGTGGGAGCGCACTTCTGCGCCCTGGCGCAATTCGTCGGTTAGCGCCCGGGCCCGGACCTCAATGGTCGACAGCGACCCTTCGATGTTCGAGGAGTAGCCGGCCATCGTGCGGCCAAACTCGTCGGCCTTGCCGGACAGGCGCTCCAGCGTGCGGCTGAGGTCGGCGTGTCGCGTTTGAAGGGTCGAGTCGATGCGCACGTTGGCGTCGTCGAGGACGGTGGCCGCGCGCAGGATCTGTTCGCCTTGGCTTTCGAAGCGGTTGGCGACTCCATGAATCTGACTGAACAGGTTTTCCGACACGTTCTGCAGCAGGCTCGACTGGCTGGTCAGTCCTTCGATCGCCTTCATGGTCTGGCGCGTGATGTTCTCGCTCGTTCGGCGCACGGCGTTGATGCCATTGACCACGGATTCGTCGAGATCGACGGCCTGGCGGGAAATCGTGTCGCGGAAGGTGTTGGCATGGACTTCAAGGGCGCTGGTGAGGAGATGCGCCTTCTCGCTGACCGCGCTGTCGATCGCCGACGTCGAGCGCATGATTTGATCGTCGAACAATTCGAGGCGCCGCTGGAAGGCGTCGTCAAGCGCGCGTGTCCGCTCCATGAGCTGCATGTCGAGCGCCTGCGCCCGGTTGGCGAGCGTGGTGTCGAGCGCCCGGGCGTACTCTTCGAAGACAGTTTGCAGGTTCTCCGTGCGGTTGCCGAGGGCCGCATCCAGCGTCTGCATGTAGCCGTCGAAGGCGGACCGCATCTGCTCGGTGCGATTGCCAAGCGCGGTTGAGAACGCGGTGGTGTAGTCTTCGAGGACGGATTGCAGGTGATGCGTGCGCTCGCCGAGGACGTTTTCGAAGCGGCCCGTTGAGGTCGCAAGCGAACCTTCGAGGCTGGCGAGATTCTCGCCGGCGCCCTTGATGATGCCGGCCAGCGTCACCTGCTGCGTCGAAAGCTTCTCGATCAGATTCGGAATTTCCGTGCCGAGGGATCGAAGCGTGTCTGTCACGCTCGTCGACGTATTCAGCAGCGCGTGGCGCTCGCCCGACAATTCCTGAATGAGATCACGGATTCGACGCTCATTCTGCTCGTACGACCGTTCGAGGTCGGCGACCTGGTTGTGAACGAGGGCTTCGAGCTCGCCGGCGCGACCGAGCGCGCGCGACACGGCGTCGTTCATGAACGACACTTGCCGGCGTACCGCTTGGCCAAGACTTGCGATCGATTGCTCGGCGGTGCGATCCGGTTCGGCAAGTCGGATCGCGACTTCCGTCATGGTCGACGACTTGAGCGCGAGCGAAGCGATGTGCCAGTTGAGGACCGCGAGCAGCCAGAAAATCGCAATCGGCACAAAGACCGCGGCCGCGGTCATAAAGGCGACAGGATGGACCAGGAGCGAGAAAATGCTGGTCTGCTCGGTGACGTCGGGCGCGATGGTCAGGATTCCGAATGCGATGCCGGCGATAGCCCAGAGCGCGCTCGCGGCGGCGGCGATCCGGAATACCTTGGTCGATGGCTTCTGTTCGAGGGCGTAGATCAGCCCGCCGATGCTGGGCACGTCGTCGTTGGCGGCGATCTTGCCGCGAACCGGTCCGGCCGGACGGCGGCGCGCAACGCGTCGCGGAGCGGCGTCGGACTGTGGAGAAGTTGCCGCCTGCGAGGCGGAGCCGGGGCTGCGATCGGACAGACTGACCTTCGCGATCAGAGGCGGCGTCGCACCGCCGTTGGTGTCACTGGCGCCGTCATCGACCGCTGCCGAGTCTTGCGACTTGCCGGCAACAGCCATGAGTTTCGCAATTTGGTCTTGCGACATGTATCCGTGTCCCCGAGGTGGGCTTAACCCGGTCGCTCGACAACCACCCCTTGGTTATCGGACGTCGACCCACCGGCCCCCACTTATCGATGACACTAGGCGATTTTCCGACGGCCCGAAACCCGAAAAACCAACCATGCACCGCTGGAAGGGCCTGCAACATCAATATGTTCGCAAACACTCTCCCGAAAATGTCGGGTCTGAGGCGAAATCGCGCCCCCGATGCGGCGAGCGTTACGAATCAGTTGTGATTCCGCGCGAATGTGTTTGGACCTCCTTTACCCAGGCTTATGCTCTGACAGCCATAATCAATCCGCCGGACCGACACGGTCCTGCTGGCGAGGCGACATAGGTAGCGAGGCGGGCAATGGACATCGGAGCACAGCGTTCCAATGGCGGATCGAGCGGCCTGGCTTTCGCAGGTCCGGACCCGCATGCGCAGCCTGTGTTCGATCTCACGCACCTTCGGCGCTACACGCTCGGTGACCGCGAACTTGAGCGCGAAGTGCTTGATCTGTTCCTTGGCCAGCTGCCGGCGACCATTTCCGCCTTGCGGCAGGCGGTCTCCGACCATGAATGGAAGATGGCTGCCCATTCGCTAAAGGGTTCGGGTCGCGCGGTCGGCGCCTGGTCTCTCGCGCAACTCGCGGAACAGGCCGAGCGCCTGCCCGGCGTCGCCGATGCTCAGCGTTGCGGCGAACACATTGATCTGATCGAGCAGGCCGCCGCCGACGTACGGGCATTCATTGTCGACGCGTACCAGCGCGTCTAAGAGGCGGCTAAGCCGAGCAATTGGCCCGGTCTCGCTTGAAATGCCGGCCTCATCCGGCTAGGTGTGCCGCCTATTCGTGCCCGCCCCGCCGCAAACGCAGCGTCGACGGACATCGGGCCGCAACGCCGTATGCTTGAGGTGTTTCAGAAATCATGCCGAAGATTACCTTCATTCAGCCCGACGGCGAGAGCCAGACGGTGACGGCGGATGTCGGCCTGACTGTGATGGAGGCCGCCAAGATGAACGACATTGCCGGGATCGAGGCCGAGTGCGGCGGCGCCTGCGCTTGCGCCACCTGCCACGTCTTTGTCGATGAAGCATGGCGCGGCGCGACGGGGAGTCCGGCCGAGATGGAAGAAGACATGCTCGATTTCGCCTTCGACGTTCGCGAAGGCAGCCGTCTTTGCTGCCAGATCAAGGTAACGCCGGCGCTCGATGGGCTGATCGTTCGCGTTCCCGCCAAGCAATTCTAGTGTCCAGAATGGCCACCACCGCCGAGGACCACTTCGAAACCGATGTCGTGATCATCGGCGCCGGTCCTTGTGGGCTGTTCGCCGTGTTCGAGCTTGGCCTGCTCGACTTGAAGGCCCACGTCGTCGACATCCTCGACCGAGCGGGCGGGCAGTGCGCCGAACTCTATCCCGAAAAGCCGATCTACGACGTGCCCGGACTGCCGATCGTCACCGGCCAGGAATTGACTGACCGGCTGATGGAGCAGATCAAGCCGTTCGGCGCCGAGTTTCATTTCAATCAACGCATCGACTCGCTCAGCCGCGAGCCCGACGGCCGCTTTCGACTCGTCAGCGACGGTGGCATGACATTCTACTGCAAGGTCGTGGTGATCGCTGCCGGCGGCGGATCCTTCACGCCGAAACGGCCGCCGCTCGACGGAATTGCCGAGTACGAGGGCCAATCCGTTCTCTACTCCATCAAGAAGATGGAGCAGGTGCGCGGCCACGACATCGTCATTGTCGGCGGCGGAGACAGCGCGCTCGACTGGACGCTGAACCTGCAGCCCGTCGCGAAGTCGGTCACGCTCGTGCATCGACGTGACGACTTTCGCGCCGCGCCGCACTCCGTCGAGAAAATGCGCGCCCTGGCGGCAGGCGGACAAATCCGCCTGCTGATCGGTCAGGTGACGAAACTCGATGGCGCCGAGGGCGTGCTCTCGGACGTGACGGTCAAGACCGCGTCAGGCGACGAGACGATCCCATGCACGACGCTGCTGCCATTCTTCGGCCTGACGATGAAGCTCGGTCCCGTCGCGAACTGGGGGCTAAACCTGCATGAGAACCTGATACCGGTTGATACCGAGCGCTTCCAATCGAGCGAGCCCGGCATCTTCGCCGTCGGTGACATCAACTCGTATCCGGGCAAGTTGAAACTGATCCTCTCGGGATTTCACGAAGCAGCTCTCATGGCCCAAGCGGCGCACAAAATCGTCTATCCCGACAAGAAGCTGCTGTTTCAGTACACGACGTCGTCCTCGAGTCTACAGAAGAAGCTTGGCGTCAAATAGTGCTGGGCGCCGCGTCGGCGCCTACTGGTCGTCAGCCGGGTGGAAGATCGGCTTGTCGGGCGTCGAGTAAGGTGTGCTCGAAGTCGTGCCAAAGAACCCGGCTTCTTCTTCGACGGGCTCCGGCGGCGCCGGCGTGTAGTCGCCGGCAAGGTGGCGATTGAGCGCGAGTTTGATCTTCGCCGTCTTTTGCGCCGAGCAGTAGGCTTCGCCCTGATCTGCGACTGCTTTGCCGACGCCGCGGTAGGCCGTATCGTAGATCTGCCCGAGCTTTTCAGCCTCCGCCGGGTTCCCCAGTAACGTGCTTTCCGCGGCAAGGAACTGGGTGCGCAATTTCACGGGATCGAAATTGAAGCCGCACTTCTGCGCGCGTGCGGCGGTGGTGCCGACCTGCAGCGCCCGCGCTGTCGGGTCATTCAAAGGAGGTGGTGGCGCCGCTGTCGCCGCGGCCCCTCCAAACAGCGAACCCGTCGTGTTCGGCAGGCTGGCGCCGCAGCCGCAGAGCAGCAGGGCGGAAAGGACGATAAAGGGTGCGCGCAGGGTCATGACGGTCGTGTTCCGATAAGTCCTGACCAGAGGTTTGACTTACGCCGCTCCGCCGGTCAACGGCGGTTCGGGCGATCTCCACGGCCGTCGAAGCCTGCGAACGGAGCTGCATCGCAATCTCGTCCGGGCCCAACGACGATTAGCCAAGTTGGCGTAATGCGGGCCTAGAAGCCGACGACAAGCCGGGCCGAAGCAATATGAGCGACGAAATCCTGGCGCAGGTTCGCGTCATAATTGAGTTCGAAAACGGCGGCCTCGTTGATCTGGCCGAGGAAGCGAAATCCGAGCCCGGCCGTATCCCGCCCGACGGCGGGGCCTGCCGCTGTAAAAGTGCCGCCGCCGGCCGCGAACGACGCCGTAACCGTCTGCGAGACATCCTCGAATTCGTGCAGCCACACGGCGCGCCCCTCGATGGCCGCGGTCTTCGACAGCGGCGCAAGCGCCTTGACGCCGAGGCCCGATACGAGCGACTCGGTCTTCTGGTCTTCAATCGCCAGCGCGACGACGCCGCCTGTTTCCGTGTAGGCGTCCTGGTCGAGATGCGAATACGTCAGCGACGCGAAGGGCGTGACGATCAGGCCGTTGGTCCGGATTGGCGCGCCGGCTTCCGCCGCGGCGTTGAATTGCCAGCCGTCGTAGTCGCCGTCGGCGCGATCAACGACCGGAACATCGACGAACCGCACCGTGTCGAAGGAATGCCAAGCAAACCCGGTCCGCCCGCTCACGTACCAGCCAGGGCCTTTCACGGCGCCGTAGGCTTCGACGAGATAGCTGTCGATGTCGGTCGAACTGCCGCTCGTTACGCCTTTGCCGTCGATCGACGTATTGCCGTAGCCGATGGCGATTCCGATGCGCGCATTGGGCGCCACGAGATTGTCGTAGCCGGTCAGCACGCCGTAGAGATCGGCGTCGTAACCGTCGACGAGGTCGCGACGGTCTTGATCGAGGAACGCGCCGAACGCTTCGCCCCACACGGCCTCGCGCTGCGGTGTGACGAAGCCTTTCGTGTTCGACCCCGCGCCGAGATACGACGGCGCCGCCAGAGCCTGCTTCATGCCGAGCCCGAACGGACCGGGCAGGTCCGACGTACCCGTCAGATCGCCGACATCCTGCAAGCGCGAGTCGATGCGCCCGCCGATTGCGCTGTTGAGAGCAAGCGCGGCCTGAGGCGTTGCAAAGTTGACGATCGGGGCCAGTTGCTCGGCGGCCCGCGCTATGTCGATGTCGGATTCGAGTGCTTGGATCGCTTTGGATAGTGCGTCCAGGAGGGGATCGACTTCGACGGCGGCGATCAGCGCGTTGAGGGTCGCTGCACCGGGCTGCGAGATGCCGTCGAGATCGACAAGGCCGTCGCCGTTTGGCAGCTGACAGTCGCGCAGCGCCACCACTTCAACGTCGATTGGGCAGACTCCTTGTGCGCGGCTCGGCCCCGCCACAAATCCCGAGGCCGCGGCGAGCGTCGCAAAGGTGACGCTGAGAACCTGTCGGGACCTGACAAACTCTGTACGCATACAAACCTGCCGCGCTCGAACCGAGAGCGCTGTTTCACAAGAGTATTCCTTTTAGCGATATAAGCCCGCCCAGGTCTGTAGCGGGGAAGCAACGTCGGCGGAGCAATCCGACCATTTTCTGGGCAAAGGCGCGAGATTTCAGCAGTTTGGCTGCAGTTTGGGGCTCGAACTTATGCCCAAAGCGATGCTTTCACGCGCGCGTCGAGGCTAACGCATTAATTCGCGTGTGGCGCGGTCGAGCCCGTCGAGCGTCAGGGGATACATCCGCCCCTCCATGATCGTGCGAATGAGCGCGATCGACGGCGTCCAGTCCCAATGCCTTTCAGGCACGGGATTGAGCCAGACGGCATGACGATAGATGTCGGTGACGCGCCTCAGCCAGAGCGCGCCGGCCTCCGGGTTCATGTGTTCGACGGAGCCGCCCGGAATCGTAACTTCGTAGGGACTCATCGCCGCGTCGCCGACGAAGATGACTTTGTAGTCGGCCGGATAGGTGTGCAGCACTTGCCACGTGTCCGTCTTGTCGGTGTATCGCCGCGCATTGTCTTTCCACACGCCTTCGTAGAGGCAATTGTGGAAGTAGTAGTATTCGAGATGCTTGAACTCGGCGCGCGCCGCCGTGAACAGCTCCTCGACCTCCTTGACGTGGTCGTCCATAGAGCCGCCGATGTCGAAGAACATCAGAAGCTTGATCGTATTGCGCCGTTCGGGCCTGAGCTTCAGATCGAGATACCCGCGCTCCGCCGTGCCGCGAATCGTGCCGGGAAGATCGAGTTCTTCGGCGGCGCCGGAGCGCGCGAACTGGCGCAAGCGGCGCAGCGCGACCTTGATCGTGCGCGTGCCGATTTCGCTGTCGCCAGCGAGATCCCTAAACTCACGCTTGTCCCAGACTTTGATCGCGCGTCGGTGCCGGCTTTCTTTCTGTCCGATGCGGATGCCGGCGGGATTGTAACCGTAGGCGCCATACGGCGACGTGCCGCCGGTGCCGATCCACTTATTGCCTCCCTGATGCCGGCCCTGCTGTTCGTCGAGGCGCTTCTTCAGTTCCTCCATGATCTTGTCCCAGCCGCCGAGCGCCTCGATTGCGGCCTTGTCTTCCTCGCTCAGATTGAGTTCAGAAATCTTGCGCAGCCACTCCTCGGGGATTTCGGCGACGCCCGCATCAGAAAGCGCATCAAGGCCTTTGAACACGTGGCCGAAGACCTGGTCGAAGCGATCAAGGTTGCGCTCGTCTTTCACCAGGCTGGCGCGCGCGAGATAGTAGAAATTCTCGACGTTGTCTCGCGCGACGCCGGCGCGCACGGCGTCTAGCAGCGTCAGATATTCTTTGAGCGTGACGGGCAGCTTGGCGGCGCGCAGCTCTTGGAAGAAGGTCGCGAACATTGGGACACTATATCCCCTCTCTCCAAGCCCTGCACGTGCATGGGGAGAGGGAAAGCGCGATAGCGTTCGACGCGGGCTGTGGCGCGGGCGGCCGGCTCGACGGAGGAGAGTCGCCCGCGCCAAACAAAAAGAAGCCGCCCGGTGAGGGGCGGCTTCCGAAGTGTGAAGACGGGCTTTCAGATCAGAAGTTGATCAGAGCGCCAGCCTTGACGATGTCGAGGTCCTCGGTGTCGAGGTCGGCACCAGCCTGAGTGACATCGGCTTCAAAATGACGCCATCCAAGCCAGACCGACATCGCGGCAGCGTCGATCTCCTGAACAACGCCGAGGCCATAATTCGTGACCTCAGAGCTTTCGATATCCGTAGTGGCAGGACTAAACGACGCCCCGTCCATGCGATCGTCCAACCTGCCGTACTCACCAAAGTAGACAGTATGACCGAGCGCGTGATGACGGGCGCGGAGACCAGCCTTGATGTAAAACTGATCGCCCTCGGGCTTGTCGGAGACATCTTCGCCGGTACTCAGAACGAGCGAGTCGATGTATTCCCGGCTATAAGCGCCGTAGACGAACAGGCCAGTCGCCACGTGCTGGATGTAGGCACCGACTTGGAACGCCTGAGCGTCGAGCGCGAGGTGAGACAACCCGCCCGGTCCATTCTCGTCCGACGAGTCGTTGTAGGCGACAGCAGCCGACAACTTGAAGCCATCGTGTTCGCCGGCGTAGCGCAGCGAAATGCCCCAATTATCGTCTTCGCCCCAAGAGGCCGAACCCGAGAACCCAGCATAGACCGGAGTGTCGTAGCGGATGTTGTTGCTCGGATAGCCGTCGCAGTCGCCAGACACACCGCCGCCGCCGTCGAGCGTGGCGCACGACATCAAGGAACCCCAACCCACCGGAGCGCCAACAATGCCGAAAGCGTTGACGTCATAAGCAACGTAGTTGGCGACGACGAGCGAGCCCGAGCCGTCCGGTAGGATGGCCTGGTTGTCAACCGCCGACGACTGCTTGCCGACCGACAGCTTGCCGTAGGTGTCGCTCTTGATGAACCAGTACGAGCTTTCGACCGCCACAGGCGAGTCCGAACCATTGTTCGCAACAAGCGCCTGAGCGTTGTTGGCGACGCCGGGTAGGCCGTTATCGAAGTCCTGGTTGACCAGCAGCGAGTCATTCTGGATCGCTTCAAGCTTCAGAACGTAACCCGCCGTCCAGCCGGGAGCGATGGTCGCCTGTCCGGCGAAGCGGACGTGCGTGCCGATCGAAACCGAACCGGTGTCGGTGATGTAGACGTTGCTCTCATCGCCGTCGTCCCAAGCCAGGACCTGCTGGGCGACGAAGCCCGAGATCGTCAGCGAGACTTTGCGGTTGCCCTTGCGCGCTGTCGTGGCTTCGAGTTCCGCGATGCGTTCTTCGAGATCCGCGCAGCAGTTGCCGCCGAGGTCCGCTGCAGAGGCGCTCGTGGCGAGACCGCCAGCGAGGACGCCTGCAGCTACCAGAGCGGCGAGGCTATATCTCTTCATGTGATAGTCTCCCGTCTTCTTCACTTCTAGAGGTGAACGCGGTACTCGGCATGTCGCCGTGATCTGAAGGCTGCTCCCAGGCAGCCAACGGCGGACCACAGTCCGAGTGAATTCGCCGCTTGATCGGGACCCTCTGTGATTCGTGCTTGCCCAACAATTACGCTTTGCGAATTGGCGGCGACGTGAGGGGCGGTTGTTGCGCATGGGCAACGGAAAGAGCGAAGACTGAGTCTGACCTTGTCGTGCTAATCATCTGAAAAAATGACGCTAATCGAAATAGTATTGCGGCTGAGACACAGTTCGGAAATTCTCAACGGCGGAGGGGATAAGCTGTGAGATGTGCAACGAAAAAAGGCCGCTCTTGCGAGCGGCCTTCTGTTTTCGAGGCTTGAAAGTTGACGTTCGGATCAGAAGTTGATCAGAGCGCCAGCCTTGATGATGTCGAGGTCTTCGGCGTCGAGGTCGGCGCCATCTTGCGTGATGTCGGCCTCGTAGTGACGCCAAGCAAGCCAGACGGACATCGCGGCAGCGTCGATTTCCTGAACAAGGCCGACGCCGTATTGCGTGACCTCAGACGACTCGATGTCCAGGCCGTCAACGCCATCCGAGAACGATGCGCCAGACATACGGTCATCGAGGCGCTGATACTCGCCGTAGAACACGGTGTGGCCAAGCGGCGAATACCGCTGACGGATGCCGGCCTTGATGTACCACTGATCGCCCTCGGGCTTGTCGGAGACGTCGACTCCGTCGACGACGAGGGTATCAATGTACTCGCGGCTATAAGCGCCATAGAGGAACAGGCCCGAGCCGACGTGCTGGATGTAAGCGCCGACTTGGAAGGCTTGAGCGTCGAGCGCGTCGTTGTCTTCAAGCAAGAAGCCCGGACCGTTCTCGTCCTTCGATTCATTGTAGGCAGCGGCCGCTGCGAGCTTGAAGCCGGAGAATTCGCCGGCGTAGCGCAGCGACACGCCCCAGATGTCATCCTCGCCCCACGAGGCCGAGGCCGAGAAGCCGCCGAACACCGGGGTGTCGTAGCGGATGTTGTTGTTCGGGTAGCCGTCGCAGTCGCCCGAGACGCCGCCGCCGCCATTGAGCGGAGCGCAAGACATCAGGCCGCCCCAGCCAGCTCCTCCGCCGCCCACGATGCCGAAAGCGTTGACGTCATAGGCAACGTAGTTGGCGACGACGAGCGAGCCTGAGCCGTCCGGAAGGATGGCCTGGTTGTCGACGGCCGACGACTGCTTGCCGAGCGACAGCTTGCCGAGGCTTTCACTCTTGATGAACCAGTACGAGCTTTCGACCGCAACGGCCGAACTCGAAGCGTTGTTCGCGACGAGGGCCTGGGCGTTGTTGGCGCCGATGAGCCCGTTGTCGTTGCCCTGGTTGACCAGCAGCGAGTCGTTCTGGATCGCTTCAAGCTTCAGAACATAACCTGCCGTCCAGCCGGGAGCGATCGTGGCCTGTCCGGCGAAGCGGACGTGCGTGCCGATCGAAACCGAACCGGTGTCGGTGATGTAAACGTTGCGTTCATCGCCATCGTCCCAGCCGAGGACCTGCTGGGCGACGAAGCCCGAGATCGTCAGTGAGACTTTACGGTTGCCCTTGCGCGCCGTTGTGGCTTCCAATTCCGCCACGCGCTCTTCAAGATCCGCGCAGCAGTTCCCCCCGAGGTCAGCTGCCGATGCGCTGCCAGCGGTCATCCCGCCTGCCAGCAGACCAGCTGCCACCAAGGCGCCGAGACTGTACTTGTTCATTGACCTACTCCCGTCTGCTCAACTTACGAATGACGGACTGAACGCAACCGGCTCTGCCCTACACTCAATTTGAAACCCGTGAACTTCTAACCCGTCTTCTACCCGTCTTTGGCAGCTCCCGGGTTCCCCCCGAATCACCGCGCAGGGACGTACCTAAAGCAGATCTGATCTGCCCAGGAAATAAGCTTCGCGCAGATGTCCAAGGTTTTCGGCCGGCTTGTGACACAAATGACACGAGATCAATTGTGGTCGTGATGCTCATTACTTGCTCTGAAAGCAGAGTCCAATGGCGCTGCGGCCGAGAAAAATTCTGAATCTTTAGAGGTCTAAGGATCTGTTGGATCATAGCCGCGCGCCAGCTGTCGCGCGCGATCGGTCGAAACGTTACGGGACTGCAGAAATCTCTGAGACAGAAACGCCAGGATGACTACAACGAGCGCGGCGGAATGCGTGATCATCACCATCGCAGGCCGGGATTCAAAATCCGCAAGCACGAATTGCTCATAAAATGCTGCATGAAAACGCTCGACCTGGCCGAAACTCCAGCGATATTGGTCGTGCATCGCGTCCAACATCATGTAGGCGTTGGCGAGCGCGTTTCCATTGATCCACTCGAAGCCGGCAATGCCGAAGAGGCTCAAAATGCGCGCCGGCCAATTCAGGCGTTCGACCGCAGTTCCGTAGATGAAAACCAGCGCGAAAATCGCGATGTGGACGGTGACAAAAAACTGCCAGAGGAAATCGATCTGAGCACGCGCGTCCATGATGGCTTCGACGAGTGTCGGCTCTTCCAAAAGCTTCATCAACCATCCCCAACGCCAACCAGCCCCGCTCTGTCTATATCGGACACGTCCGTCGCAACCAAGCGACCATCAAAGCCCAACAAAAACGCCGATAAACCAGTGCTGCGGATCCCACTGGACACAGCATGACAGGATTGCCACACCAAGGGAGCACGACAGTGGAAAATCCGCCACAATCGCACGCTAGGGACCGGAAATACTTCGGCTTTGCAGCGCAGCATTGTGCTTCAAGCGCCGCCGTGCGGGATCGGCGGAATTGGGGCGAAAGTTGGCGATTATCATCAGATGAACGACGATGAAATCGACCGTAGGTCGATTGTAAGTTGGGCCGCAGGGCTCGCTGGCGTCATGGCCGCGGCCAAAGTGGGTTTAGGTCTGGCGTCCGCCGCGGCCCAATCCGCCGCGCCTCCAGCGACCGGGGGCGCGGCTCAACAAAATGTGCCGCCCGCGCCGCCGCTCTTCACCGCAGACCTTGTCAAGGACCGGGCGCGCGCTCTTAGCGCTGCCGAATACGCCAAGCCCAAAATCGATTTGCCGTCGCCGTTCGATAAACTCAGCTACGACCAATATCGCGACATCCGCTTCCGGACGGAAAAGTCGATCTGGCGCGGCGAAAAGATCGACTTCGAACTGCAACCATTCCCCATGGGCTGGCTCTATGAAGCGCCAGTCGAAATGTGGTTGGTCGACGAAGGGGCCGCGACGCAGATGGTCGCCGACGGCAATTTGTTCTCGATCGGTCCGCTGATCGGAACCGGGCCTGATGCGGCGCCATTCGGTTTTTCGGGCTTCCGTATTCACGGTCCGATCAATCGCGCCGACTACTTCGATGAGTATGTGGTGTTCCAGGGCGCAAGCTACCTTCGCGCCGTAGGTCGCGGCCAATCCTATGGCGCTTCGGCGCGTGGACTTGCTTTGAATACGGCGCGACCGGGCGGCGAAGAGTTCCCGATGTTTCGCGCCTTCTGGATCGAGAAACCCAAACCGGGAGCCAGTGAAATCGTCGTTCACGCGCTTCTCGATAGCCCATCGACCACGGGCGCATACAGGTTTGCCATTCAGCCGGGCGAAGCGACGGTGATGGACGTCGAGGCGACGCTCTTTCCGCGCAAGGCGCTCGGTTACGTCGGCATCGCGCCGTTGACGAGCATGTTTCTCCACGGTCCGGCCGATCAGCGCCCCATGGCCGATTTCCGTCCCGCCGTTCACGACAGTCAGGGCCTCGCCATGTGGAGCGGCGCCGGCGAGCGCATCTGGCGACCTCTGACCAATCCGAAAATGCTGCAGACCAGCGCCTTTACAGACAAGGATCCGAAGGGCTTCGGACTTTGGCAGCGCGACCGCTCCTTCGCATCGTTTCAAGACCTCGAAGCGCATTACGAGCGCAGGCCCTCGGTCTGGGTCGAACCCAAGGGGTCGTGGGGCGAAGGATTTATCGAATTGATCGAGATCCCCGTCGAAGACGAGATTCACGACAACATCGTTGTCTACTGGAAGCCGGCCGCCGCATACGAGCCGGGCCTCGTTCAAACGCTTAACTATCGCTTGTATTGGTCCGAACATGTGCCGGCTGCCTGGTCAGGAGCCCGCGTCGCTACGACGCGCGTCGGGCGCGCGAAAAAGCCAGACGAATTTCTTTTCGTCATCGATCTGCAAGGAACAGCCGTTCAAGATATACGCGATTTGCCGGTTGCCGACATTACGGCGTCCAAGGGCGCCATCTCGAACATGGTTGTCCAACGCAATCCTGAGTTGCCCGGCGTCCGCGTCGCGTTCGAATTAAACCCTGATGGCGCGGAACTTGTGGAACTGCGCCTCGTTCTCAAGGCGCAGGAACAAACGATCTCGGAGACCTGGCTGTATCGATGGACCGCGCCGTAAACGAGAACTTTATGGGCCCCCACCCGGGCGAGGGCGCCGATGATCCGGTCGATGCTGGGCCGTGGGCCTCCCTGCCGCCGCCGGCGCCGCTGGAGATGCCAGAACAAGATTTTGCCCAGCCGATCGAATTGATCGGCGAACCGCGCCGCAGAAGCTTCTGGGTGCCTCGCGCCGCCATCTTTGTCGGCGCAGCCGTTCTGACTGCCGCCTTCGCCCGCGAACTGTTCGGCATTCTGGCGTTCGGCACGATGACGCCGCTGCAGTTTTTCTTCCTCGTGCTCTCGACGATCTCCTTTGGCTGGATCGCGATCGGCAGCCTCAGCGCCGCGCTTGGCTTTCTGCCGCTGTTCGCCGGAGAGCGGCCCGACGAGATCGCGCGCGAGCCATTGACGACCCCGGTGCGCAGTCGCACCGCGCTGCTGTTTCCGGTCTACCAGGAGGACCCCGCGCGCATCGCCGGCGCCATCGAGGCGATGTCGGAGGAGTTGGCTGCGCTCGAGCGCAATTCGCATTTTGATATTTTCATATTGTCGGATTCGCGCGGTGAGTCAGACGCCGCCCGCGAGGCCGAAGCCTATGGTGCGCTGGCGGCGCAGTTGCAGCCGATGATGTCGGTCTATTATCGCCGCCGACTGAACAATACTGCGCGTAAGGCCGGCAACATCGCCGACTGGATCAAGCGCTTCGGCGCCGACTACGAACACTTCGTCATCCTCGACGCCGACAGCGTCATGTCGGGTGAGACGCTGATCACGCTCGCACTCGCCATGGAGCGCAATCCCAAGGCGGGCCTCATCCAGACGGTGCCGCGACTTGTTGGAGGGGAAACGCTGTTGCAAAGGCTGCAGGCGTTCGCGTCCAACACCTACGGCCCCGCCGTCGCCGCCGGCATCGCCTTTTGGCATCGCGATCAGGGCAACTACTGGGGCCACAACGCCATCATCCGCACCAAGGCCTTCGCCTCGGCCGCGGGCCTGCCGGACCTGTCGGGCCGCAAGCCATTTGGCGGTCATATTCTCAGCCACGACTTTGTCGAAGCCGTGCTTCTTCAGCGCGCCGGCTGGGGCGTGCACATGATGCCGACGCTTGAAGGGTCGTACGAGGGCATGCCGCCGAACATCATCGACGTCGTGACGCGCGACCGACGATGGGCGCAGGGCAATCTTCAGCATCTCGCGATTGTCTCGCAGGCCGGCGTGACGCCGATGGGTCGTGTCCATCTTGGCATGGGCGCGGCGGCGTATTTGATCTCCGCCGTCTGGGCGCTGTCGCTCGCGGTCGGCGTCGTCCTCGCGCTGCAGAGCCAGCAGTTGATCCCCAGTTACTTCCAGGACGAGAGAACTCTGTTCCCGATTTGGCCGGTCATCGATCCGGGCGCCGCGCTGCGCCTGTTTCTCGCGACGCTCGTCGTCGTGCTGCTTCCGAAGAGCCTCGGCTTGATCCTCGAATGGAGACGAGCGCGCTCGATTGCGGCGGCCGGCCGGGTGACTGTCGGCGTAATGATCGAAACGGTCTATTCCATGCTGATAGCGCCGATTCTGATGCTGACTCAGACGGTCGGCGCCGTCCAAATCCTATTGGGGTTCGATTCCGGCTGGTCGGCCCAAAAACGCGATGACGGCCGCCTGCCATTCTGGGCCGCAATGTGGTTCGCGCGCTGGCACACTGTGATCGGCTTTGTCGTTGCGGTGATCGCCTGGAACGTCTCACCCGGACTTCTGGCGTGGATGGCGCCGGTCGTGCTTGGCCTGCTGCTGGCCGGTCCGGTCGGCTGGTACACATCGCTGAAGGCGGGCTCGATCGCGCGCTGGGCGCTGGCGACGCAAGAAGACAACGCTGCGCCCTCAGTGATCGCTTCGGCCAACGCCGCCGCTGCCGACTGGCGTAGCCGTCTTGATGCGCTGGCGGACCACGCGCTGCTCAACCGCATCGCGGCCTAAGTTCGCCGCGTCGGGGAGGGCGGCGGTTCGTCCTGCTGCGGCGCGCCCCGGAGCGATCGAAACAATTCCTGAAAAATCTCGCGCACACGCAGTTTGTCCGCATCGAGAAATGGCAGCGGCCGGGTCACCTCGACGGCGGCGACGCCGAGACGAGCGGTCAGCGCTCCGTTGAAGGCGCCTTCGCCGAGCCGCCGCGAGAGCCGCCGCAACACATCTTGACCGAGGAACTGGCCGAGCAAGTCGTCGGTCATCGCCACGCCGCCGGTGGCGATGATGTGGCCGACGACGAGTTTGCCGAGTCGGAGCGCGCCGAGGACGCCCGGCCGTCCGCCATAGAGCGTGGCGAGCCCGCGGAACATGCGCACATTCTCGACCAGCACATAAGCGACCGCCAGCAGCATAAGGGGCGACAGCGCGGTGACGGTCGCGACGCGCTTTGCGGATTTGAGGATCGTGCGGCGCGCTTCGGCGTCGAGCGGGATCAGCAACTCGCGGTCGGCGAGGCGAAGTAGATCGCCGGCAGCAAGCACGTCGCCCTTGTGATCGTTGAGGCGCGCGAGCCCCCAGGCCATGTCGGCGCGACCGCGATAGTGGCGCGCGAGATCGGTGACCGCGGTCCGCTCGCCGGCTACATCACCAGATGCGAGCGCAGCCACCACATCCTTGCGCAGTCGCGACAGCCGCGCCATGCGGCGGAAACCGAGCAGCTCCTTGACGAGGATAGCAATGAGGGCCAGCGCGACGGCGCCCAGCAATCCCGTCGCAATCCAGCCGACCCAGTCTTGACGTTCGATCGCGATTGAAACGAATCGCGTGAACCAAAGTCCGGCGGCGAGCGAGGCGAGCGCCGCCATCGCCGACAGCAGCATGGCGCTCCAGCGCACGCCGTGCTTCAAGTCCTCCCCCGTTAAAGGCCGCGGTACATACGCGCCCGGCTCAGGAAGTTTGACGCCGGGATCGATCGCAACGTCGTCATCTGCGCGCGCGATCGCTGGATCGTCGATACGAAAGGCGCGGGGCGCCCGCGGGGACGGCGAGGGAGCCTCGGCCTTGCGCGGGGTCATGGGAGCGGGCTCATGCGAGATAATCCGAGATCAGGAATTCGAGGGCGCGATCCAATCGTATATGGGGGAGCGCAACGCCTTTTGTATCGGATGTCAGCGAAGGCAGGCGAGGCGGCTCGAAGCGTACCAGCGACAGTGAGCCGGCCTTGGCGGAGCGCGCGGCGTTGAGCGCCGCGCTCGGGTCGGCGGGCAGATCGCCAGGAAAGATCGCGGCTTCGCGCTTGCCGTCGAACGTCTCGCGACCGATCTTTTCTCCGGCCATGGGCGCCCCTATCAGACACGGCAGCGTTTCACCTCCCGTGGTGACGGTCGACTCCCGCGTCGCGCGCAGCGCGGCAATGTCGATTGTCCGGACCTCGGCGCCGGCCGTCTCGGCGCGGCTTGAAGCAGCTTCAACCACCAGCTTCAGGATGCCATCCAGCCTGTCATGACTCGCGGCGGGCAGATGGTCGGCCTTCGTCGCGGCGAACAGCACGCGGTCGATGCGACCGCCGAGGATCGCCGACAACCAGGTGTTGGCGCCGGGACGGAACGCCAGCATGACGCCGCGTATGGCGCGTTCGAGATCGGCGACGGCGCTCGCGCCTTGATCCATTGCTCCAAGGAGATCGACCAGCACGATCTGGCGATCGAGCCGCGCGAAGTGCTTATCGAAGAATGGCCGCACGACCTCGGCTTTGTAACTCTCGAACCGCCGCGCCATCATCGCGGCTAAGGAGCCGCGTGGCGGACGCGCCTCGCTCGCAAGCGGCATCGGAAAATAAGTGAGCAGCGGCGAACCTTCGAGATCGCCGGGGTGCAGTAAGCGGCCCGGCGCCAGCGTCGCCGGTGCGCCGCTGGATCGCAGTTGCGCGAGATAGTCGGTAAACAGCTTCGCGCCTGTCAGCGCGATTTGCTCGTCGTCAGGGCCTGCGGGGTCGGTGCCGGCAAGAAACTCCAGAAAGCGTTTTGCTGCGCCGCTGCGTTCGGGTCCGTGCGCCAACTGCAATGATTCCGTCGAAAACTGGCGATAGTCTTGGCCGAGCAACGGTAAGTCGATGAGCCATTCGCCGGGATAGTCGACAATATCGAGGTGAAGCTTGGAGAGGCCGAGCGCACGCTTCAAGCGGCTGTCGGAGCGATATTCGATGGTGACGCGAAGCTCCGAAATGCGCCGCGTGCTCTCGGGCCAACGCGGCGGGTCGGCGGCGAGGTCGCCGAGATGCTGCTCGTAGTCGAAGCGCGGCACGCTGTCGTCGGGCTGGGGTTCGAGATAAGCCCGCACGATGCGCCCCTCGGCATCCGGCGTGAAGAACGGAAGACGGCCGCCCGAAACCAGGTTGCGCGCCAAAGCGGTGATGAAAATGGTCTTGCCGGAACGCGCCAACCCCGTCACGCCGAGACGAATGGACGGCGTCAGATAGTCGCCGATCCGCGATTGCGCGCTTCGGAGGAAATCGGAAGTGGAGAGATCGGCCACGGCGCGCCATTCGCCAACAAAAAAAGGGAACGCGAACGCTCCCTCTCTGACTTAACTTCGGCGCCGCTGCAAGGCGCAGCGCGGCTTTGTGGCCTCAGCCGTAGAACACCACGGCGACGCCGGCGCCCATGACGACGATACCCATCAGCATAATGACGGTGGAGCGCAGCATTTCAGGCATTCGACCCTCCTGTGGGCCAAGCTCTGAGCCGGCGGCGCGAACGAGCGCCGCGACAGCGATTCGACATGGTTGAACACTAAGCCGATAGGCTTGAACGGACGGTGAAGATCCGGTTCATCGGCGGTTCATCGCGCGCTATTGATTGCCGCATGAGTTCCGCGTGCATCACCTCGCGCGGCGTCGGCGCGCGCTCAGCCGCGTCATTTTGGCTTGGCGACCGCGCCGATGATTTTCGTCAGCCCGATCATGATGTCGAGGCGCGGCTTCATGAAGTTCGGCTTGGCCTCTATTGTATCGGCGAAGATCATCGTGCGGTCGAAGAAGCGCGTATCGCGCGGCCAGGCGGGCGCGCCCTTCGCCGACGGTGTCCCAGACTTCGCGAAGTTGAACCAGTAGTCGCTGACTTGGCCGGCGTACGCGCGGTCGACGTCGGTTGCGACCGGTTTCGTCACGGGATCGAGATCGACCGTATTGAAGACGTAGGGAATCTCGTCGGCGTGGGGCACGCCGTTTGGACGCTCGGGCCGCAGTTTCTCGGCGGTGTAGTCGAAGTAGTAGCGCCAGACCGGCGCGAGCTTGCCGTGGCGGTCGGCGATCCATCGCGCCGGCATTGTGAAAATGAGGTCGCGCGTCGCCTGGCGCGCGCGCTCCTTTTCATCGTCGACGCCCGGATAGAGCAGTTTCACGACAAATCCAGCCGCGGCGATCTTGCCGATCACCTCGGCCGGATCGACGCCGAAGGCGAGAGCGACGCTGGCGTCGTCGCTGTTGTTGCCGACGATCAAAGGCAACGGCTTTTCATCGCCCGCCCTGAACACCGCTTCGATCGATCGCGGCAGAACCTTGTCGCCGCTGATTGGCACCGGCGCGTTGGACAGACCTTTGCCGTCGAGCGCGACCAACTTGTCGGCGGGTACGGCGCGCAGCTGCTTTGCCGTCGCCCGCCCGCCCGGCAATCCGACGGCGTCGGCTATTTTGACGCTCATCTCGACAGCTTTTTCGCGCGTCATGTCGGGAATGAGATACGAGCTTTCCGCAATGCCCTTGTCGAACAGCCCGCGCGTCAGCGGAGAGGCAAACAACGCCAGCACGCTCTTGGCGCCGGCGGATTCGCCGAAGATCGTCACATTGCCCGGATCGCCGCCGAAGTTGGCGATGTTCCGCTGTACCCATTTGAGCGCCGCGATCTGGTCCATCAGGCCGAAATTCGCGGTCGTGTCAGCGCTGTTCGCTGAAATTGCGGGATGCGAAAAGAATCCGAACTGTCGCAGACGATAGTTGAACGAAACGACGACCGCGCCCTTGCTGGCCAGCGCCGCGCCGTCGGTGTTGTCGAGCGCGCCAGAACCGATGACGAAGGCGCCGCCGTAGATCCACACCATCACCGGCAGATCGGCGCCGATCTGAGGCTTGGGCGTCCAGACGTTGACGAACAGACAGTCTTCGCTGGTCGCTCGCGGCTTGTCTTGGCCGATGATTCCGGGCGGCGCAGGCGCCTGCATGCAGTTTGGGCCGTAGTCGTCGGCCTTGCGCACGCCCTTCCACACGGCGGCGGGGCGCGGATCGCGCCAGCGCAGATCGCCGACGGGAGCCGCTGCGTAGGGGATGCCTTTGAAGGACGTCACGGCGCCCGCTGTCACGCCCTCGACGCGGCCGGCGCGGGTGGTGACTTGCGGACCGGCGGCGGCGAAGTCGCTCGCTGCCAAAAGCGCGACCAGTGCCAAGACAGACCGCCTGGAGAGATATCGCACACACAGCATGTAAGCCCCCGGGAGCAATTTAAACGCAGCATCGCGCTAAAATGGCGACGAGTTCAAGACAGGGACGCCCGCCTGCGGAACGAAAGTCCCTTCAATCGCTGGCCTTGCGCCGTGTCATGAACGCGAGCCGTTCGAGAAGATGAGCGTCCTGCTCGTTCTTGATCAAAGCGCCGGCGAGTGGCGGCACGAGTTTTCTCGGATCGCTTTCGCGCAGCAACGCCGGGTCGATATCGTCGTTGAGCAATAGCTTCAACCAGTCGAGAAGCTCGGAGGTCGATGGCTTCTTCTTGAGGCCCGGCACGTCGCGGAGTTCGTAGAAGACGCGCAGCGCCTCGTTCACCAAGCGGCCCTTGAGCCCGGGGAAGTGCACCTCGACGATCTGGTGCATGGTCTCGGCGTCGGGAAATTTGATGAAGTGGAAGAAGCAACGGCGCAGGAAAGCATCCGGCAGCTCCTTTTCGTTGTTCGAGGTGATCATGACGATCGGCCGGTTCTTGGCCTTGATCGTCTCGCCCGTCTCGTAGACAAAAAACTCCATGCGATCGAGTTCTTGTAGCAGGTCGTTGGGAAACTCGATGTCGGCCTTGTCAATTTCGTCAATCAGCAGAACGACGCGCTGATCGCGCGTGAAGGCGTCCCAGAGTTTGCCGCGCTTGATGTAGTTGGCGATGTTTTTGACGCGTTCGTCGCCGAGCTGACCATCGCGCAAGCGCGAGACAGCGTCATATTCGTAGAGTCCTTGCTGTGCTTTGGTCGACGACTTGACGTGCCACTCGATCAACTCAACGCCGAGCGCGCGGGCGACCTCGGCGGCGAGCACCGATTTACCGGTTCCGGGCTCGCCCTTGATCAAGAGGGGCCTTTGTAAGGTGATGGCGGCGTTGACGGCGATCTTGAGGTCGCCGGTCGCGACGTAGGACTTCGTGCCCTCGAATTGCATTTTGTTGCGCTGTGCCTCGCTGGTGTTCAGCGTCCAAACTAAGCGTCGCCTTGCGCCGCAGCAAGGCGACGGATCGGCGCCGAGAGCCCGAGTTTGGCCCGCGTTACGGGTTCCGGCCCCGATCACGAAAATCTGACATAACCTATTGTCGCACTTGATATATCTCTCGGCCGCCGGTTTTGACCGTAGACGCGCGCTGCGCTTGACTTGGGCCCGGCGACCCTTAGAAGTCGTGCCGCCCTAAACGAGGCGGCGAGTCGTCAGTTTTGGCAGGCCTTCAATTTGAGGGACCAATGGCCATCAGCACACTTAGCCTCACGGGAGGCAAGCGATGAGCAAGAAGAACGGCGGCAAGGCCGGCAGTTCGAGGACCAGCGCACCCAAGGCCGCGGCGAAGAAGCCCGCGTCCTCCGCGGCCGCGCGCAGCGCAAAGCCGCAGGCAAAGAGGTCGAGTGGAAGCTCGAAGACGGCGAAGGCCGCAAAAATGCCGGCACGGAGCAACGCCAAACCGGTCATGGTCGGCAAGAGCGCGAGGCTGAAGCCGTCGACAGCTAAATCGGGTGGTTCGGGCGGAGGTGCGCGCACCATTGCGGCGGCGAAAACGACTTCGCCTTCGAAGACAGAGGGACGACCGAAGAAAATGGCGCCACGCGTAAAGATTGCCGACGTCGTTTTGCCTCCGGGCTATCGACCGTCGGAAGACGAGCCATTCATGAACGACAAGCATCGCGCCTACTTCCGCAAGCGCCTGATCGAATGGAAAGACGAGATTTTGCGCCAGACGCGCGAGACGCTCGCCATCCTGCACGAGGATTCGACGCAGCACGCCGATCTCGCCGATCGCGCCACTTCGGAAACGGACCGGGCGACGGAGTTGAGAACCCGGGACCGCCAGCGCAAGTTGATCGCCAAGATCGACGCGGCGCTGTCGCGGATCGAAGAGGGCAGTTACGGCTATTGTGAGGATACCGGCGAGCCTATCGGTCTCAAACGCCTAGACGCACGCCCGATCGCGACGCTGTCGGTCGAAGCGCAGGAGCGCCACGAGCGGCGAGAAAAGGTCTACCGCGAGGAATGACCTGCCGCCGCGTCGCCGCCGCCTCCGCGGTTGGCTCGAAATCGGACGCAGATTTACCGCTTGTTAGACTTTTCGCGTGAAGCTGGACGTCTCTGGTGTCGGTTTCATTCGAAGGTTGTTGCGCCGTGTCCCCTCGTCAAGTTGGTCCTGCCGTTGTGCTGCAGGGTATTGCGATGCTGATCGCCATCGGGCCGGCGGCGGTCGCGCTGTCCATCCGAGATGTCGATGCGCGCGCGACGGAAGTAGCCATCGCCGTCAGCGCGCTCGATCTCAAGCACTTGGCGCTTTCGGATTTCGGCGACGTCGAACCGGCCCGCTAACGCGACATTGCCGTCGGCGCATCAACCGCGCTCGACGCGTGCCTCGGCGAAGTCCGGGACCGAAAGTTCGTGCTCTTGGTCTCGATAAACCGTCGCCGAAGCTGCAGTGAGTCCGAGCGAGGGCGGCGATCCCCCGGTTTCTGCCGATCTGGCGCCAAATCCACGAACCGGCCGCGTCACGACGGTTGCAGTCGGGGCGGGTTGGTGATCGGAGGGCCGCACCGGGGGCGGCCCGATGCCGGTCTCGATCACCACGTCGACGGGACCGCCAGTCAGCAACAGATGCTCGACGTCGTCCCGGCGGATCAGAACCAGGCGGCGTTTGCCGTCCATCGCCGCATGTTCGATCACTTCAATGCGCGGGTCCGCGCGCGGCGTAAAGAATCGCTGCGTGAGGTCGCGGGCTGAGCCGCCACGCGCCAGTACGGCTCCGACGACGCCAAGACCCGCAATGGCGATGAAGATCGCCAGCCAAGACAAGATTTCCAGCATGCCGCCCCCTTGACCCTTCTGCGTCGTCGCTCTTCGCCGGCCATCCCCACGCACCGGCACAATCGAACTGCGGCGCCGCACAATCCGGTCACTCTTCTTAAACCGGAATTGACGGCATTTTAACCCTAATGATCGAAGTGTTGAAAGATCGAGCAAGGCCGCCCCAAAGCGGCGCAACCCTTAGTCGCGTACGAGTCTCCGTTCATGTCCACCGCTGAAGCCGCCGCCGTTGAGAATCAGTTAGATTCCCGGCCCATGAAGACCAGCGAAGCGGTGAAGATCGCGAATTCCCCGTTCGATCCGCTGGCGTCGGCGGACGGACTTGGCGGCGCGCTATCCACCATTTTCGTCGCGGTGGCTGCTGGCGCGGTTGTCTTTGGGCTGATCGCATCTGGCTCCGGCGAGCCCTTGCTGCTGACGCTTTTGGCGATTCTCGCCATGCTCGGCCTTTTCCTGCTTTTCGCCGTCGCAGCCGGCCTGTTGCGGCTCGGCGTCCAGCAACCGATCGGCGACGTTCTGAAAGTGGCGTTCGACAGCGCGCCCGATGCCGTGTTGATCGCCAGCGCCGACGGCGCGCCGCTCTATCGCAACGCGGCGTTCGACGACTGCTTCGGTCGGTCGAACGCCGGCCCGTTCGCCGCGCTGGAAGCCGCCGTGCGTCATGACCCGGACGCCATGCAGGTGCTGTTTCGGCTCACGCGCGCCGCCGAGCGCGGCGAGAGCCGGCAGGAAGAACTTCGCCTCAAGGCATCGGTCGTCGGCCGCGACTACACGCTCCGCGTTGCTGTCCGGACATTCGCGCCGGCAAACGCCCGAGACGATGACGCGGCGCGGCTGATCAGTTGGCAGTTCGCCGACGTGACGGAAGATTTCGAGCGGGAAGCGGGCCGCATTGGCGCTCTCGAGCAATCTCTCGCCGCCTTTGACGCGATGCCGGCGGGCTTCGTCGCAGTCTCGGCGCAAGGTGAACTCGTCCATATCAATGCAACATTCGAAACGTGGCTCGGTTACGCGCACGGCACGCTGCGGTCCCGCGCCCCGCGCTTGAGCGACATCGCAGGCGAGGAAAGCGCGCGCCAGCTGGCGCTGCTCGCCGCCGATCCCGACGACGACCGTCGCGCCATTGATCTCGATCTGACGCGCAACGACGGACGCATCGTGTCGCTGACGCTGTTCGTCGAGCCTTTGAATGGCGGGTTCACGCTGACCGCGATAAACCGCCTGGCGCCAGCGTTGACTGCGGCCGCCGGCCGAGGCGAAGCGCGCATGGCGCCGTTCTTTCATTCGGCGCCGTTCGGCATCGCGACGCTCGATGGCGCTGGGCGCATCGCCAGCTGCAACACCGCCTTTTCGCGGATGGTCCTGGATGGCAGGCCGACGCAGGGCCTGTCGGCGCTCGATGCGCTGTGCGTGACGGCGGACGCAGAAAATCGGACGGCGGTCGCCGAGTCCCTCGCAAGAGTATTGGCGGGTCGCGGCGCGGCGCAGCCGATTGAAGTGACCGCCGGAGATCAAAAGCAGTTCACGCGCCGCGTCTATATGGCGCCAATTGCGAACGTCTCCGGCGGCGAGGCGGCGTCCCTCTACGTCGTCGACGCTACGGACGAAAAAGCCTTGGAAGCGCGCTTTGCGCAGGCGCAGAAGATGGAAGCGGTCGGCAAGCTTGCGGGCGGCATCGCCCACGATTTCAATAACGTGCTGACCGCGATTATTGGCTTCTCGGATCTGTTGCTGCAGACCAAGCGTCCGAGCGATCCCGACTACAAGGACATTCGCAACATCCAATCGGCCGCCAACCGCGCCGCCGGCCTTGTCGCCAATCTGCTCGGCTTCTCGCGCAAGCAGACGCAGCAGGTGTCGATCCTCAATCTCGGAGAATTGGCGACCGAAATGACGCCGACGTTGAGGACGGCGATCGGCGAGAAAATCACGCTCAAGTTGCAGTCGGAGCGCGATCTTTGGACGGTGCGCGCCGACAGCGGCCAGATCTACAACGTGATCCTGAACCTCTCGGTCAATGCGCGCGATGCGATGCCCGGCGGCGGCAAACTGACCATCTCGACGCGTAACGTCAGCGAGCGCGACAGCCAGAAATTGGCCGGCGTCGGCGGCTTCACGCCGGGCGAATACGTGGTGATCGAAGTCGCCGACACCGGGGTCGGCATGAGCCCCGAAGTGATGACCAAGATCTTCGAGCCGTTTTTTACGACCAAGGCCGTAGGCAAGGGCACGGGTCTCGGTCTCGCCTCCGTCTATGGCATCGTCAAACAATCGGGCGGTTTCATTCTGCCCGAGAGCGAGATCGGCAAAGGCACGGCCTTCAAAGTCTATCTGCCGCGCTGCCTGCTCGAATTCGAGGACGAACTCGAGGTCGCGGCGGCCGCCAAAGCGACGGCGTCGAAGCGCAACGCCAAGGCGGTCGACCTCACCGGCACCGGTCGCGTGCTGCTGGTCGAGGATGAAGTCGAAGTTCGCCAGTTCGCCGTTCGCGCCCTGAAGCGCCAAGGCTACGACGTTCTAGAAGCCGCTGACGGCGTCGAGGCGCTGGAGATCATGAACACCAACGACGACGTCGACATCGTCGTCTCGGATGTGGTGATGCCGGAAATGGATGGGCCGACGCTGTTCAAGGAACTGCGCAAGCGCAATCCCTCGATGAAGGTGATCTTCGTTTCGGGTTACCCGAACGAAGCGTTCCGCGAGCAGCTTGGCGAAGAAGATTTTGCCTTCCTGCCGAAGCCGTTCTCACTGCCCCAACTCGCTGCGAAAGTGAAAGAAGAGCTGGCGAAGTAGGCGGGAGGACTCGGGCTGATGGTCCGGCGCGCCGAGCCGGTTCAATTATCGGTCCCTATGCCATTTGCCCCGGAGACCGGCGCTCCGGCGCATCCGGCCGGCTCGCGGAACGCGAGTCGCAAGCACCCAAGATAAACGAGAACAAATCATGATTGACGCGTGAGAACAAATCAGGTACTTCTTTGGTAAATTGAAGCGCGGCGGCTTCTGCCATAGGGATGAGGATAACGCTGATGGACCGGTCGGATTTGACGGTGCTCGAGGGGGGCAAAATGGATAAGAAGCAGGCGCTCGATCAGGCGCTCGCCCAGATCGACAAGACCTTTGGCAAGGGCTCGATCATGCGGCTCGGCGCCAACGAGAAACTGGTCGATATCGAGGCGATCTCGACGGGCTCTCTCGGGCTCGACATTGCGCTTGGCATCGGCGGTCTGCCCAAGGGCCGCGTCGTCGAAATTTATGGGCCTGAGTCGTCGGGCAAGACGACGCTGACGTTGCAGGTCATCGCCGAAGCCCAGAAGAAGGGCGGCACGTGCGCCTTCATCGACGCGGAACATGCGCTCGATCCGCAGTACGCCAGGAAGCTCGGCGTCAAAGTCGAAGATCTTTTGATTTCGCAACCGGACACCGGCGAGCAGGCGCTGGAGATCGCCGACACGCTGGTGCGGTCCGGCGCGATCGACGTGCTGGTCATCGATTCCGTTGCGGCGTTGACGCCGAAAGCCGAACTCGAAGGCGAGATGGGCGACAGCTTGCCGGGATTGCAGGCGCGTTTGATGAGCCAGGCGCTGCGCAAGCTGACGGGCTCGATCTCGAAATCCGGTACCATGGTCATCTTCATCAACCAGATCCGCATGAAGATCGGCGTCATGTTCGGCAATCCGGAGACGACGACGGGCGGCAACGCGCTGAAGTTCTATGCGTCCGTGCGCTTGGACATTCGCCGCATCGGTCAGATCAAGGAACGCGAAGAAGCGGTCGGCAACCAGACCCGCGTCAAGGTCGTCAAGAACAAGGTTGCGCCGCCATTCAAGCAGGTCGAGTTCGACATCATGTACGGCGAAGGCATTTCGAAAGTCGGCGAACTCGTCGACCTTGGGGTCAAGGCCGGCATCGTCGAGAAGTCGGGCGCGTGGATATCCTATAATGGCCAGCGCATCGGTCAGGGCCGCGAGAACGCCAAGACGTTCTTGAAGGAGAACCCCGCAGTTGCCGCCGAACTTGAGCGCGCCATCCGCTCCAACGCCGGTTTGATCGTCGACAAGATGCTGGTCAATGCCGAGCCCGGCGAAGACGACGGCGAAGAACCGGACGCCGATGGCGTGCTGCCGGAAGACGCCAGCGCCAAGAAGGTCGCCAAAGGAAAGCGTTGAACCGCGCTTGAATCCAGACGAAGTAACGGAGGCGGCGCCCAGCGCAGCCTCCGCTTGCGCGTTTTGGGCCGGCAATACAGAGCGGCCGCGACGTGTAACTCATGCTCGATGGGCGCGCCGCGGGTGAGTTGCCGCGGTTCGATTGATGGACACGACTTGGCGCCGTCGCTACAACCTCACGCCTGTGATTCAGAGCTTCCATTGAAAGCAAAGTCCGCGATGGCTGGCGTCAGCGAAATTCGCTCCAGGTTCCTCGATTACTTCAAGGACAACGGCCACGAGGTCGTGCCGTCGTCGCCGCTCGTGCCGCGCAACGACCCGACGTTGATGTTCACAAACGCCGGCATGGTGCAGTTCAAGAACGTCTTCACCGGACAGGAGACGCGTGCGATCCCGCGCGCCGCCTCGTCGCAGAAATGCGTGCGCGCCGGCGGCAAGCACAACGATCTGGACAATGTCGGCTACACGGCCCGCCACCACACGTTCTTCGAGATGCTCGGCAACTTCTCCTTCGGCGACTATTTCAAGGACCGCGCCATAGAGCTTGCGTGGAAACTGATCACCACGGAGTACGGCCTCGACAAAAAGCGCCTCCTCGTCACCGTCTATCACGACGACGACGAGGCACACCGGCTGTGGAAATCGATCGCAGGCCTGCCGGAAAGCAAGATCATCCGCATCCCGACGTCGGACAATTTCTGGCAGATGGGCGACACGGGGCCGTGCGGCCCGTGCTCGGAGATCTTTTTCGATCACGGCGACAAGATCCCGGGCGGTCCGCCGGGCTCGCCCGACGCCGACGGCGATCGCTTTATCGAAATCTGGAACCTCGTGTTCATGCAATACGAGCAGCGCGCACCGGGCAATCGCGTGCCGTTGCCGAAACCATCCATCGACACCGGCATGGGCCTCGAACGCATCGCCGCCGTGCTCCAGGGCAAGAACGACAACTACGACATCGACCTGTTCCAGGCGCTAATCAGGAGCATTCGCGACAACAGTGTGAAGCTTGGCGCGGTCGCGCTCGGCGACGACCTGGATGGCGAGCAGCTAACGAAGCTGCAGTCGGCGGTTTATAACATTGGCCCGCCTGACACCGCGCCTTACAAAGTTATCGCCGATCACCTGCGCGCATCCAGTTTCCTGATTGCCGACGGCGTTCTGCCGTCGAACGAAGGTCGCGGCTATGTGCTGCGTCGTATCATGCGGCGCGCGATGCGTTACGCGCATCAGCTCGGCTGTCAGGAGCCGCTGATGCATCTTTTGGTGCCGAGCCTTGTGCACGAGATGGGCGACGCGTTTCCCGAATTGGTTCGCGGCCAGTCTCTGATTGCCGAAACGCTAAAGCTCGAAGAAGGCAAGTTCAAAAAAACGCTCGGGACTGGCTTGAAGCTGCTCGGAGATGCTAGCGACGGGCTAAGCGATGGCGACGTTCTTTCCGGCGAAGTGGCTTTCAAGCTTTACGACACCTACGGCTTTCCGCTTGATCTTACAGAAGATGCATTGCGTCGGCGCGGCATAACCGTCGACACGGGCGCGTTCAACGCCGCGATGAAAAAGCAAAAAGAAGCCGCCCGCGCCGCCTGGAAAGGCTCGGGCGAAGCCGCGACCGACACGGTCTGGTTCGATATCAAGGAAAAAACTGGCGCCAGCGAGTTTCTCGGCTATGAAACCGAAACCGCCGAAGGCGTCGTCGCGGCCATCGTCGCAGGCGGCAAGGAAGTCGCGACGCTGAAAGCAGGCGCCGAAGGCGCGCTCATTCTCAATCAAACGCCGTTCTATGGCGAAAGCGGCGGCCAGGTCGGCGACGCCGGCGTCATCAAGGGTCCGAAGGGCGCACTTTTCCGAGTCGCCGACACGCAGAAAAAACTCGGCGACCTGTTCGTGCATGTCGGCAAAGTCGAAAGCGGCGAATTCCGCACGGACGCCGCCGTCGAACTTGTCGTAGATCACACACGCCGCGCCGCCATCCGCGCCAATCACTCGGCGACGCATTTGTTGCACGAAGCGCTGCGACTGACGCTTGGGAATCACGTCGCGCAAAAGGGCTCGCTTGTCTCGCCGGACCGCCTGCGTTTCGATTTCTCGCACACGAAACCGATGAGCGCCGACGAACTCAAAGCCGTCGAGGATATGGCCAATGCCGTGCTTCTCGAAAATGAACCTGTCGTCACGCGGTTGATGGCGCTCGACGATGCGCGCCAATCCGGCGCCCGGGCGCTGTTCGGCGAAAAATACGGCGACGAAGTGCGAGTCGTCTCGATGGGCAAGGCAACCCCCGGCGCCAATCATGCCTGGTCGGTCGAGCTTTGCGGCGGCACGCACGTCAATCGCACCGGCGACATCGGACTCATAAAAGTTGTCGGCGACAGCGCCAGCGCGGCCGGCGTACGACGTCTCGAGGCGCTGACCGGAAGCGGCGCGCGCGCCTACCTCGCCGAACAGGACGCGCGCGTGAAGGACGCGGCCGCCGTGCTGAAGACGCGGCCCGAAGATCTGATCGAGCGCCTAAAAGCTCTGGTTGATGAGAAGCGCACGATTGAAAGACAGCTTGCCGACGCCAAGCGCCAGATCGCGATCGGCGGCGCCGCCGCGACATCCGGCGAAACCGCGCAGGGCGGCGACGTCAAAACCATCGGCGCGGTGCGTCTGCTGGCGCGCACGGTGCAAGGCCTCAATCCCAAGGACCTGCGCGGCCTGATCGACGATGGTAAAAAGCACGTAGGCTCCGGCATCGTCGCCGTCGTCGGCGTGACCGAGGACGGCAAGGCCGGACTCGCCGTCGGCGTGACCGACGATCTGGTCAAGAGCTACAGCGCCGTCGACCTTGTGAAGGTCGGCGCCGAAGCGCTTGGCGGTAAAGGCGGCGGCGGTCGGCCTGACATGGCGCAGGCCGGCGGCCCTGACGGAGCAAAAGCAGGCGATGCTCTGGCGGCGATTGAGGCGAAACTGGCGTCTTAAGCCCAAAACTTTGTCATCCCGGCCGAGCTGCCGTGCAGCGAGCGCCGGGAGCCAGGTCTGCCTGCCTGATGGGTGCGGCTCTGGGTCCCGGATCGCATCGCACGGCGACGCGTCCGGGATGACAAGCTCAATCGGAGCGCCCCCCTTGCACCTGAACAAATTTTCACGCGACGGCGCGGCGCCAGCCGGTATAAGCGGGAAAAAATCTCAATCTGGAGGGCTTCGCAAATGAATTTCGGTCGTTCCCCCGCGGGGGCTATTGTCAGCTCGGTCGCGCTGATGTCGGTCTCTGCTTTCGCCGCCGACGAAATCGTCAAGCCCGCGCCGACGCCGCCGCCCTCGGCCGGCCCAACGGTCGCCGCCGCCCAAGCCTTCTGCGGCGAAGCCGCGGGCAAGGCGGACGAACTCTTCCAGCGCTATTCGGCAGATTTGAAATTGAAGCAGGTCTACAAAAGCGCCGACTACGTCGCCTTCGCGGATGACGACAAAAATCCGACGGCGATGTTTACGTTCACCGTTCCGGGCCACCCAGCCCATCCAACCGCAGTCTGCCGAAAAATTGAAAAGGTCGGTGAGGCCGCCGTCATCAAGATGTTCGTCGTATGCGACGGCGCGGCCGAACCCTGCGACAAGCTTAGAAACGACTTCAATGTGATGCTTGCTAAGATGCAGGTCGAAGTCGATCAGAAGATCGCGGAAGAGAAGAAGTGACGGCGACGAGCCGGCCGCGCATTCAGCCCACGTCGCCAAACGAAATATCTCAACCGCAAACGCGGCGGCGCCGCCCCGGCCTCCGCTGGCATTTCAGCGCATTTTAAAGCAGGTGTGATGACTTTGCTTCGTTGTGCATCGGCCAACCGAGCCTTCCCGGTTAGGACTTTCAATGATTTAGCTATTTCGCGGCACACGGTCTGAGCGCGGACACGTCCACGCCATTACCTTTTTCCCCGGAATTTCCCCGAGAAAACCGTTTCCTGAATCGACAGGCTGCTGTCATGTTGGCGACACGCAATCGTCACATGGTGGCCATGACTCCGATAACGCTCAGCGACAAAAGCCCAATTGCCAGCGGCAGCATTCGCGACGTCTATCAGCACCCTTCTGATCCGAGGCTGCTGATAAAGGTCGTTCGACTGTCGATGATCGATGAGAAGTACGGCAGCGGGCGCCCTTGGTACAAAATCGGCAAACGCCGCTATCACCACTTGATCAGTTATCTGCGCGAGATTCGCGAGCACCTTGCGCAACACGCGCGCGGCGAGGGACATCCGCAAATCCTGCAGAATGTCGTCGGCGTGCTGCAGACCGACCTTGGCCTGGGCCTTGTTGTCGAAGCAGCCGTCGACCGTGACGGTCGGTGCGCGCCGACATTGACCAAAGTCATTGAAACCGGCAGGTTTGATCGCAACGCTTGCGCGCACCTCGATCGCTTCTTCGATGATCTCATCAAGTCGACGATAATTGTCGCCGACGCGCACCCAGGCAATATCGTCTACGCATACACACCGGAGCGCGGCGATCACTTTGTGCTCATTGACGGCATCGGCTTCAAGACGCTCATTCCGCTCGAACGCTTCAGCAAGACCATCAATCGACTTAGCAATCGCTATAAAGTGAGAGCGCTGCGAGCAAAGGTCGAGAAACTCGTGTCAGCGCGATCGCCGCGCGCCGCTAAATCCGTCGACGGCGAGAATCCTACTTGCGCGTCAGCGGCGGAATAGACTCGATCCTAGACGATGTTGGCGCCACCCGCGCGAAACTCGGCCTTCACGCCATCGCGGCTTTCAAATTCTCGTCGACCTTGTCGAGAAAGCCCGTCGTCGTCAGCCATTTCTGGTCTGGGCCAACGAGCAGCGCTAGGTCCTTGGTCATGAAGCCGCTCTCGACGGTCGCGATGCAGACCTTCTCCAGAGTCTCGGCGAAGTTTGCGAGCTGCGCATTCCCATCGAGTTTGGCGCGATGCAGAAGCCCGCGCGTCCACGCGAAGATCGAGGCGATGGCGTTGGTCGACGTCTCTTTGCCCTTCTGGTGCTCGCGATAGTGGCGCGTCACGGTGCCGTGCGCCGCCTCCGCTTCCATCGTCTTGCCGTCGGGCGTCAGTAGCACGCTCGTCATCAGGCCCAGCGATCCGAAGCCCTGCGCGACGGTGTCGGATTGCACGTCGCCGTCGTAGTTTTTGCACGCCCAAACGTAACCGCCCGACCACTTCATAGCGCTCGCCACCATGTCGTCGATCAGGCGATGCTCGTAGACGATTTTGCGCTTGGCGAATTCGTCCTTGAACTCGGCGTCGAAAATCTCCTGGAAGATATCCTTGAATCGGCCGTCGTAGGCCTTGAGGATGGTGTTCTTGGTCGAGAGATAGACCGGATAATTGCGGTTGAGACCATAGTTGAACGACGCCCGCGCGAATTCCTTGATGCTCTCGTCGAGATTGTACATCGCCATCGCGACGCCGGCGCCGGGCGACTTGAAGACCTCTCTCTCGATCACCTTGCCGTCGTCGCCGACAAACTTGATCGACAGCGTCCCCTTGCCGGGAAACTTGAAGTCCGTGGCCTTGTACTGATCGCCGAAGGCGTGGCGGCCGACGATAATCGGCTGCGTCCAGCCGGGAACGAGCCGCGGCACGTTGCGGCAGATGATCGGTTCGCGGAAAATGACGCCGCCGAGGATGTTGCGGATCGTGCCGTTCGGCGACTTCCACATCTCCTTGAGATTGAATTCTTTGACGCGCGCTTCGTCGGGAGTGATCGTCGCGCATTTGACTCCGACGCCATGCGTCTTGATGGCGTTGGCCGCGTCGATCGTCACCTGATCGCCCGTGGCGTCGCGGTTCTCGACCGAGAGGTCGTAGTAGTCGATCGTCAGGTCGAGATAGGGATGGATCAGTTTGTCTTTGATCAGCTTCCAGATGATGCGAGTCATCTCGTCGCCATCGAGATCGACGACGGCGCCTGCGACTTTGATCTTCGACATGTGGACGGGGCCCCGGACTGTGAAGCGGATGATGCAACGCACCATAAGGGCGGCGCCGACCTGGGCCAAGGCCTCCCGGCGAGGCCGGTCGCCGCGCCCTTTCAACCAAAGCGGCGACCGCGATTGGCGGCGCCGGCGACTTCTATGATATGCCGCCGCGGGCTGGCGCAGCGGCCGAACAGGCGGAAATGTCGATCGTCATCGAAATCGAGAGCGGAGAGCCGCGAGTTGTCAACGACGCTTCGCTCGGACCCCGACCGGCCGTGGCAGCGGTGGTCCACGCCTGCCACCAGACGACGATCGACCAGGGCCTCGTCGCGCTGGCGGTTCCCGGGCTCGATCGCGAGTCCTTGGACGTCGTACTGCAGTATTGCGCCAAGGTGAGCTGCGCCGCGGACGGCGTGAGCTGTCCCGGCTGCAAGCGCCGCACGGAAGCGCTGCACATCGAGACGCTCGACCAGTACGTGCTCTCGAAAAAAGAGGTGATCGTCGGCGACGGACGCGTTCGCCTCGTCGGCCAGGGCGTCGAGACGGTGACGACGCCGTGCCTCGAAACGCTCGCCAAACAATGGTCGGGCGAAAACTACTGGTTCTGGGCGCGCCGCGTCATCCGAAAGCTGCGCCACGGCATCCGCCGCGCCGGTATGCAGGGCGAGGCCGTCGCAGGCGACGGCGAAACGCCCAGCGTCATTCTGATCGAACCGCAACTCGCCGACAACATCGGCATGGTGGCGCGCGCCTGCGCCAACTTCGGCTTCGACGACCTTCGGCTCGTCAATCCGCGCGATGGCTGGCCCAACGAAAAGGCGCGCATTGCCGCCTCTGGAGCCAATTACGTGATCGACGACGCCAAATCGTTCTCGTCGCTGCAAGAGAGCATCGCCGATCTCACCTGGCTCGCCGCTACGACGGCGCGCCAGAGGGATATGAGAAAACCCGTCATGACGCCGGAGCAGGCCATCGCCGAAATGCGCGGCCGAATCGAAAAAGGACAGCGCTGCGGGATCATCTTTGGGCGAGAGCGGAGCGGCCTCGAGACACTGGAGCTCGCAAACGCCGACGCGATCGTCATGATTCCGGTCAATTCGCGATTCGCCTCGCTGAACCTCGCGCAGGCGGTGTTGCTGCTCGGCTACGAATGGATGCGCACCGCGCCGACGCGCAGTTTGGGTCGCGTGACGACCTATGAGCGCCCGTTAACCGAAGGCGTCAACATGGGGCACGACCGGCCCGCGACGAAGGAGGAATTGATCGGCCTCTTCGAACATCTCGAGGGTGAATTGGAGCGCCTCGGCTTTTTCAATCCGGCGCATCGCAAGACGATCGTATCGCAGAATTTACGAACAATGTTGTCGCGGATGGGGGCTACGGAACAGGAAGTTCGCACCCTTCGTGGCATTGTTGCCACGCTCGCACAGGGCAAGGGCAGGGGCCGTAAACCGAGTTCCGAAGTGCCTTGATCTGGACACGTTTTGAGCCGAGCGATGCCATCCGAAACGGCATACTGGCGCTATTCGAGGCGGCCATCATAAGCCGTAAAAAAGCAGGCGCACGGGCCCTCCAGCCCGCTTCGTAGGGCGCGCCAGCGGGACCTGAGGCTCTAGTGGAGATCTGGATGACAATGAGGGCGGGGATAGTGTGTGCGGGCGCCTTCGCGCTCGCGCTTTTCGGGACGCAGACGTCCGCAAATGCTCAAGAATTGAGCGAGAAAGCCGTCCGTTCCTTCATGGACTACGCGTGGTCGTTGACGCCGCAGCAGTTTTCCAAGCCGGACGGAAGCACGGTCGTCATCGACAAGAAGAAGAAAGACGCGGTGATGATTCCGATCGACATCGCTCGCGACGTCATCAAGGTCGGCCGGCTTTCCGCGCATGCCCAGGTTTGCGACCTGCGTGACGATCAGATCGGCAATCATCGCGCCATGATGCGTCGCGAGATCGCCAGGAGCAAATGGACGCCGCAGCAGGAGGTCTATATCAGTCAGCTGCATCTGACGACGGTGATGCTGCTAACTGGCAAGATCAAGCTGGTCGAAAAGGACGGCGACAAGGAAGTCGTGGTCGACGAGGGCAAGACGCCTCAGCAGACCTGCACCGACGAACAACGCAAGAAGGTCAAGGACTTGATCACGGCCTACGTGGCCGCGAGCCCGGCGCCTCCGGCGCCGAAGGCCGCTACGGCCCCTCCGCCGGGTGCGCCGACCGCGACGGGCTCCACCACGAAGCCGGCTGCTGCGCCGAAGGCCGCCGCGCCCGCGCCCGCGCCCGCCCCCTCGGCCCAGAAATAGGCGCCCGAAGACGAGCCTTGGGTTGACGACAGCCAAGGGCGTCGATAACAGGACGCATCGCGCGGGCCCGCTTCGGGCCCGCGTTTGATTTCCGCGCACCCGTGGCGGGACTGTTGAAGGTCCATGCCTGTCGGCTTCCGAGAGGGAGTAGAGGAGGGGGCGCTCCAAGCCCGGCTGGGGAACTTATTCCGCAGTCGATGCAACTCATGGAGTGCTAGACGATGACGAAGCGCATCCGCGCCAAACACAAGATTGATCGCCGCCTTGGCGAGAACATCTGGGGCCGCCCGAAGAGCCCGCTCAATCGCCGCGAAAGCCGCCCAGGCCAGCACGGCGAGCGCCGCGTCGGCAAGACCTCCGACTTCGGCCAGCAGCTAAAAGCCAAACAGAAGCTCAAAGGCTATTACGCCTCGGTGTCTGAACGCCAGTTCCGCGCCATCTACGCCGAAGCATCCTCGATGAAGGGCTCGACCTCCGAGCATCTGGTCGGCCTGTTGGAACGTCGCCTGGACGCGCTCGTCTATCGCGCCAAATTCGTGCCCACGGTCTTCGCCGCGCGCCAGTTCGTGTCGCACGGTCATGTGACGGTGAATGGCAAGCGGGTGACGGTGCCGAGTTATCGCATTCGCATCGGCGACGTTGTCGAAGTGAAGGAAAAAACCAAGCAGCTTGGATTGGTGCTTGAAGCCATCAAGAGCGCCGAGCGCGACGTGCCTGACTACGTCAACGCCGACCACAACAAGATGACCGCGTCGCTGACGCGCATTCCGGCGCTGGCCGACGTGCCCTACCCGGTGCAGATGGAGCCCAATCTGGTCGTCGAGTTTTATTCGCGCTGATTTCGCTCACGGCCTTCGGCCGTCGCGGGAACTGAATTTTTTCGAAAGGCCGCCGCTCAGGCGGCCTTTTTTGCGCCCGCGATCGAGAACGCGGGGCCGCTGCCTTTCGCGCGCCGCCGCCGCGACGGCGGATTGGCGTTGGCCCAGCCATAGGCGACCATCGTCATCAAGGCGCTTGCCGCGAAGAAGTAGACGCCGGGCAGCACGCGCGCTTCCGTGTAGCCCGACGAATTGACGTAGAAGATCATCAGCGCCAGCACCATCACGTCGGTCATCGAATAGCGACCCAGCCATTCCATTGTCGCGATCGACTTCTTGCGGAAGTTCGCCGGAAGATCGTGCGACATCAGCAGCGTCAGCAAATAAAAGAGCTTCAGGAACGGGAAGAACACGGAGACCGCGAACACGACCGCGCAAAGAAAGTACTCGTCTGTCTCGAACAACGCGTAGATGATCGTCAGGATCGAATGTTCGTTGGTCCACACGTACACGGTCGTGAATCTGATCGTCGGCAGGATGATGCCGAGCGCGAAGAACACAGTCGACAGGATGATCAGAAAGCTCAGCATGAAGTTGCGCAAAGCGCGGGGCTTCACGTCCGCGCCGGTGTCAGGCTGCGGCAGAACGGGCGTCAACTGCGGCGCGGCGGCCATGCCGTCCGTGCGGATCCACGCGTACGATAGGATCATCAGCAGGACGGCGGCCGTGAAGAAGTAGACGCCGTTGAGGCTGGCGGCGTCATAGACGCCCTGGCTCTTGACGAAAAAGATCGTCAGCGCAAGCACCAGCACGTCGTGCATTGACCATTTGCCGAGCCATTCGAGTGCGTGCAGCCTACGCTGCTGGCGCACGATCTCATGCGGCGGTAAGGTCGAAACGAGCAGCAGATAAAGAAGCTTCGTCACCGGCAGAATGATCGAGAACACCAGCACGATCATGCCGAGAAAGGTCTGCCCGTCGCGGATCAGCACCTCGACCGTTGAGATGAGTGAATGCTCAGTCACCCAAAAACCGAGACGCGTGAGCTTCAAGATCGGCAGCGTGATGCCGAGCGCCAAGCAGACGCTTGCAAGCAAGATGGTCAGGCTCAGAAAAAATCGCCGGCCGCCAAGGCGCATCCGCCCGTCCATTTCGGTTGCGGCGGGCGCGCCGCCAGGAAGCCATCGAAGTCGCCCGCACGACTTAGTGCGCTGCGCTTATTACTCTAGACAAGAAAAGGGCGGGGTTGCGTCAATCCCCGCCCGAAAATCGGTGCCGCGGCGCCGAAGCCCTAGCCGTGGTGATGGGTGTGCGGCACGCCCTTTTCGCAGATCAAATCGTGCAGCTCGCCGGCCTGATACATCTCGCGCATGATATCGCAGCCGCCGACGAACTCGCCCTTGACGTAAAGCTGGGGGATAGTCGGCCAGTTCGAGAAGGCTTTGACGCCTTCGCGGATATTCTGGTCTTCCAGCACGTTGACGTCCTTGAACGGCACGCCGAGGTGCTCGAGGATCTTTACGGAGGTCGCCGAAAATCCACACTGCGGAAACTGCTTCGTGCCTTTCATAAACAGCACAACGTCGTTATCGGCGATGGTTTTGGCGATTGCCGCGCGGGTCTGGTCGTCAGCCATATGTGGCTCCTGGATTGGGGAACCGGCGGGCAATCCTGCGCGCCGGAAACTGCTCCAAATGTGGGCAGGCTGGAGGTGAAGTCAATCTTTCGGCGCGCCCGTGGTGAGCTGCAAGGCGTGCAGCACGCCGCCCATGCGCCCGCCAAGCGCCTCATAGACCATTTGGTGCTGCTGCACCCGGCTCTTGCCCGAAAACGCTGTGGTGACGACGTGGGCGGCCCAATGGTCGTTGTCGCCAGCGAGGTCCCGAAGCTCGATGATCGCGTCGGGAAAAGCGGTCTTTATCAACCGTTCAATCTCGGCGGCGGGCATCGGCATAGACGTTTCTCCGGGTGGCCAGACCGCCAAGGTGGCGGGGCCGGGTTTATGCCTGTCGCGATCAGGTTGAGCAAGCCTTGCCATAAGGCAATCTTATGAAGTTCTCACGCAAACGCGATTGGACGTTATCGAGGCGGCTTGCTACATGATTAGTCATAGGAACTCGAAGTTCCTGAAGTCTGATGGAGGACACCATGAAGACCTGGACCAAGCCCGCAGTTCGCGAGCAGGAAGTCGGCCTCGAAGTGACGTCGTATCTTCCGGCCGAAATCGACCTGATCTAAGCGTCGATTTTCGGAGTGCACCAGTATCTGGCGGCGGGCGAGCGTAGGCTCCCCGCCGCTTTTCTTTTGAGCTGATGGCGTAGCGTTAGACTTGGCTGCGCGCTTCGAAGGTTACTCGGACCGCTTGCAGTCGAAGTTCACTTTCACCCACGGCAGATCAAGTTTGCATTTGCCGTTCTTGCGCGACAGCACCTTCTCGAGATCCAGACCACCGATCTTGAGGCCTTTGTCACCCTCTTCAGCGGGCGCCTCGTCGTTGGCGGCGCTGTCTTGTTTCGCCGGCGTCGGCGATCCTTCTGGCGCGGCCGCGCTCGAAGCCGTCGAGGCGTCGGACGGCGCTGCGGTTTCCGCCTGCTTTTCAGTCGGCGCCGAGTCTGCCGGCTTCGACGCCGCAGGCGTCTCTGCTTTGCCGGCCTGATCGGCGGGGGCTGCTTGGCTCGCAGCGGCCGGCTTGTCGGCCTCCGCCGGCGCGACCTTGGCTTCCGTGGTCGCACAGCGCTGCAAATCGCTCGGCGCCGGCTTCCAGATCATCGTCTTCGACAGAAATTTGACGCCGGCGTAACCCGTGACGCGCAGATTGCCGTCATCCATCGGTTTCAGTTCGACATCGTAGTTGCGCTTTTTCTCCGGCGAATAAATCCAGCCGTTGTCCCAGCG
>JBJXHD010000017.1:0-21137 GCA_046160845.1 Hyphomicrobium sp. | reverse complement strand
CAGGCGTGTCGTCGCCCGCCGGGATGGTGCCGGCGGCGTAGCGGACAGTCGGCGCCCATTGGAAGCTGTCGGTGTTTTCGTCGTGGCGGCAGTCGGCCACGAAGTCGAGCGTGTCGCCGCGTTTCACTTCCACGCGGTTGAGCTTCGTGGGCGCGTTGGTGTGAAACGCGAGCCATTGGCCGAGTTCCCCTTTCCGGCTGGAGACGACGCGGGCGCGCACGCCGTCGCCCACTCTGCCGGGATGATTCAGCTCGCCGCGAATCGCGACGAGTCCGTCGCGCGGCGCGGTCCAGCGGCGGATCGCGGCGTGACGCGGATCGCCGGGATGCCCGCCGTCCGCGCTGAGGAGCACCCAGCCGAGCGTGGCGTCCGGTAACTTCTCGCCGCCCTGCCACGCGTATTTCGTGAAGTGGGGCAGGGGAGTGAACTGCTTCACCCGCTTGGTCGCCTCGTCGAATTCGCCCCAGCCGTACTGCCACGCGGGCGGCGGAGCGGGAACCGTCGCGGCCTCGGCGGGCTGCGCGCGGAGGAACTCGCGCGCGAGGCGGAGTTCGTCGGCGTCGGGCGCGCGTTGAAAGGCGGCTTGATGGAGGCGGCGAAGTTTCGCGTCGTCGTCGCGCGCGGCCTTCACGTCGCCGCGTTCGAGCAGCGCCTTCGCCTGTTGCACGACGAACGGACTGTTCATCAGGTAGAGCGCCTGTTGCGGCACGGTGGTGTGAAACCGCTGCGGGCTGGTCGCGTCGGGGCTGGCGAAGTCGAAGGTGCGAAAGAGACCGGGCAGGTTCTGCCGTTCGACGAAGCCATACACCGTGCGGCGAGTCGCCGGCGGATCGGTGGTGATCTCCACAGCGGGGCCGCCGGCCAGCAGGTCGAGTTTGCCGGAGACGGCGAGGAGGCTGTCGCGCATCGCCTCGAAGTCGAGACGGCGGCGGTTCATGCGCCAGAGAAGCTGGTTGGAAGGATCGACCTTTTCGGCGGCGGCGTTGTCGTCGCTGCCCTGCTGGTAGGCGGCGGAGAGCATCATCTGCCGGTGCAGTTTTTTGATCGACCAGCCCTCGTCCATGAAGCGCGCGGCGAGATAGTCGAGCAGTTCGGGATGCGTCGGCGGATCGGAGCGCACGCCGAAGTCGCTGGGCGTCGGCACCATCGGCGCGCCGAAGTGATACGCCCAGACGCGGTTCACGAAGACGCGGGCGGTGAGCGGATTGTCGCGGCTGGCAATGGCTCGCGCGAGTTCGAGCCGCCCGCTGCCGTTGGTGAAGGCCGGGCGCTGCGGGCCGGCGAGCACTTCGAGGAAGCGGCGTGGCACTTCATCGCCCGGATTGCCGGGACTGCCGCGCTTGAAGACGCGCGGGTTCTGCGGCGTGTCCTTGTCGAGCAGCGCCATCGCGCGCGGCGGAGCGCCGGGATGCGTGGCGTCGAGTCCGTCCACTTCGCGCTGAAGGGCGCGGATTTTCTGCTGCGCGGGCGTGTCGAACTGGCGGTGCAGCTCGCCATACTCGGAGCTGATGGGCGAGTCGCTGCCGTAAAGAATCTGCCGCAGCGCCTCGCGCTCCGCGTCGGGGAAGGCCTTGGGCGCGTTCGTCTGGGCGGCGAATTCGCGCCACGCGTCGTCCACGCCGGCGAAGAGTTTGTTGTAGCGCTGGGCGACTTCCTTGAGCGACGCAGGCGGTGAGCCGGCGGGGAAGGCTTGGGCGACGACGGGATTCAGCGCGTTGGAGGAGAGGCTCGCGAGCGCCGTTTGGGCGTGCTCGGCGAAGTTCGTTTCCGCGAGCGGGGTGAAGGCGAACCACGCGCCGAAGATCGGCGTGGCGTTGGTGCGGAATTGTTCCGCGCGTTTCTTCCAGCGGCGGGCGGAGGGCGGATCGAGTTTCCGCTCGCGAGCCAGGTTCTCGACCTTGCCGTCGTCCTTGAGCCGCGTGGCGTCGTGAGCCGCGAGCAGGTAGTCGCCGACCTGGGCGCGGAGTTTCTTCAACGTCTCGTCCATGCGCGCCTGCTTGTAGTCGGCGAGTTTCTTTTCGCGCTCCTTTTTTTTCTCCAGATAATCGGGATATTCCTTCGGCAACGCGGCGCTGCCGAGCAGCGGCTTCTCGCCCGGCTCGTGCGAACTCGCGAAGACGCCGTAGAGCGAATAGTAGTCGCGCGTCGGCACGGGATCGAACTTGTGATCGTGGCAGCGCGCGCAGCCGACGGTGAGCGCCATCGTGCCGCGGCACACCACGTCGATGCGGTCGTCGATGATGTCGTGCGGATTGTTGAGGAAGCGGCGGCCCAGCGTGAGGAAACCCAGCGCGGCGAGCGGACGCTTGTCCTCGCCGAGCGGCAGGCGGTCGGCGGCGATTTGCTGGATGAGAAACTGGTCGTAGGGCAAATCCTCGTTGAACGCGCGGATGACCCAGTCGCGGTACGTGTAGGCGTAGGCGTAGCGGCGCTCCTCCTCGAAGACGTAGCCCTTGGTGTCGGCGTAGCGCGCGATGTCGAGCCAGTAACGGCCCCAGCGTTCGCCGTAGCGCGGGGAATCGAGCAGCCGCTCGACGAGCCGCTCGAACGCGCGCGGCGACGAGTCGGACTCGAACGCGGCGACTTCCTCCGGCGCGGGCGGCAGGCCGATGAGATCGAACGTGGCGCGGCGAATGAGCGTGCGCCGGTCAGCGGGCGGCGAGAGCGTGAGGCGGTTCGGCTCCAGCTTCGCGAGAATGAAACTGTCCACCGGCGAGAGGACGCGCTTCGCATTCTTGACTGCTGGCGCCGCCGGCAGCTTGACCGGCTGAAACGCCCAGTGTTTCTCCCCCGCCTTCTGACTTCTGATCTCTGACTTCTGATCTCTGGGGTCCGGCGCTCCCATCTTCACCCATGCTTCAAGATGCGCGACTTGCTCCGCCGTGAGCCGCTGTCCCTTGGGCGGCATCTGGAGGTTCTCGTCGGTGTAACGGACGGCCTTGATGAGCAGGCTCTTGTCGGGATGGCCCGGCACGAGCGCGGGGCCGGATTCACCGCCCTTGAGCAGACCGTCGCGCGTGTCGAGAAGGAGTCCGCCCTTGAGCTTCTCCGCCTCCGCGCTGTGGCACTTGTGGCAATGCTCAATGAACACGGGGCGGACGTGCTTCTCAAAAAACTCCAGCCCCGCGGCGTCCGTGGCCGGATTTGCGGCGAACACCAGCAGCGGCGGGGCAATCAGCCACGCCACGAGCCAGACTCCCCAGCGTGCTGCGGCTGGCGGGCGCGTTGCCTTTCCCGCCGTCGAGGCCGGGAGTATTCGAGAATCGCTGCACTTCATATCTGGTAAACGGACGTTACACCGGCGGGAGTGCTTCAGGAAAGCTTCGCTGTCCTTCGCTGCTTCGCCGGTGGGAGAGGCGGGGCGACGGAGGTTAGTAAGCGGTGAGGCAGTAATCAATAATCAGTGGGCTTCGCCGCTGCACGACAAACCAGTCACGCCACTGATTCACTGACGCACTGATTACTTAACTCCCCGCCCCACCAAACGCCTCCATCCCCACGCACGAGCACACCGGGTTCCGGTCGCCGAAGACATTGTCGATGCGGCCGACGGCGGGCCAGAACTTGTGTTCGCGCAGCCAGCGGGCGGGGAAGGCGGCTTGTTCGCGAGAGTAGGGTCGGTTCCATTCGTTCGCGACGAGCACGTCGGCGGTGTGCGGGGCGTTCTTCAGGAGATTGTTCTGCTTGTCGGCCTGGCCGCTTTCGATGGCGGTGATCTCAGCGTGAATGGCCGTCATCGCCTCGCAGAAGCGGTCGAGTTCCGCCTTCGATTCGCTCTCGGTCGGCTCGACCATCATCGTGCCGGCCACGGGCCACGAAATCGTCGGCGCGTGGAAGCCGTAGTCCATCAGCCGCTTCGCCACGTCCTCGACGGTCACGCTCTTGAACTGCCGCAGGTCGAGGATGCACTCGTGCGCGACGAGGCCACCGTGGCCTTTGTAGAGGACGGGGAAAAGTTTTTCCAAACGGCGCGCGATGTAGTTGGCGTTGAGGATGGCGAACTTCGTCGCGTCCGCCAGTCCGTCCGGTCCCATGAGGCGGATGTACATCCAGGAGATGAGGAGAATGCTCGCGCTGCCCCACGGCGCGGCGGAAACGGCGCCGATGGGTTCCTCACCACCGAGATTCACGACCGCGTGGCCGGGCAGGTAGGGCGCGAGATGTTCCGCGACGCAGATCGGTCCCATGCCCGGCCCGCCGCCGCCGTGCGGGATGCAGAAGGTCTTGTGCAGGTTGATGTGGCACACGTCCGCGCCCGCGTCGGCGGGGCGGCAGAGGCCGACCTGGGCGTTGAGATTGGCACCGTCCATGTACACCTGCCCGCCGTGCTCATGCACGATGCGGCAAATCTCCTGAATCGTTTCCTCGAAGACACCGTGCGTGGACGGATACGTGACCATCAGCGCGGCGAGTTTGTCCTGGTGCGCGACGGCCTTCGCGCGGAGGTCGGTGAGATCAATGTTGCCGAGCGCGTCGCACGCGACGGGCACGACTTGCAGCCCGGCCATGACCGCGCTGGCGGGGTTGGTGCCGTGGGCGGAATTCGGAATGAGGCAGACGGTGCGATGCCCCTGCCCGTTGCTCTCGTGATACTGCCGGATGACGAGCAGCCCGGCGTATTCGCCCTGCGAACCGGCATTCGGCTGGAGCGAAGTCGCGGCGAACCCGGTGATCTCGTTCAGCCATTCCTCCAGTTGCTGGAAAATCTGCTGGTAGCCCTTCGTCTGCGCGAGCGGCGCGAACGGATGGAGCCGCCCGAACTCCGGCCACGTCACGGGGAACATCTCCGCCGTGGCGTTGAGCTTCATCGTGCAGGAGCCGAGCGGGATCATCGACCGGTCGAGCGCCAGATCGCGGTCGGCGAGGCGGCGCATGTAGCGCGTCATTTCGCTTTCGGCGCGGTTCATGTGGAAGATCGGGTGGGTCAGATAGTCGGACGTGCGGATGAGCGCCGGGGGAAGTTTCGCGTCCGGATAGGCGTCATGATACGTAAGATCGAAGCCGCCGAAGGCGCGCCACACCGCCTCGATAATGTCGGGTCGCGTACGTTCGTCGACCGAGATGCCGATGCGGTCCTTGCCGACCTTGCGAAGATTGACGCCGTTGTCGACGGCGTTTTTCATGATGAGCCCCTGATAGGGCCCGACGTCGACGGTGATGGTGTCGAAGTAGGCAGCTGGACTCACCTTGAAGCCGAGCGAAGTCAGCCCCTCGTCGAGCCGAACCGCGTCGCGATGCACGCGCTCGGCGATGGCTCTGAGTCCGCGCGGGCCGTGGAACACCGCATACATCGAGGCGATGACGGCGAGCAGCACCTGCGAGGTGCAGATGTTCGACGTCGCCTTCTCGCGGCGGATGTGCTGCTCGCGCGTCTGCAAAGCGAGACGATAGGCGCGGTTTCCGCGCGCGTCGACCGACACGCCGACGAGACGGCCCGGCAGCGCGCGCTTGTAGGCGTCGCGCGTCGCCATGTATCCGGCGTGCGGTCCGCCGTAGCCCATCGGCACGCCGTAGCGCTGCATCGAGCCGACGGCGATGTCGGCGCCCATTTCGCCTGGCGGCTTTAGCAGCGTCAGAGCCAACGGATCGGCGGCGATGATCGACAGCGCGCCGGCCGTGTGCAGCGCCGCGCTGACCGCCGTGAACTCGTGGCATTCGCCGGTGACGCCCGGATACTGGAACAGTGCGCCGAAAACTTTATCCGGCGCCAGATCGCGGAACGGATCGCCGACGACGACGGTCCAGCCGAGCGGTTCGGCGCGGGTTTTCACCACGGCGATGGTTTGGGGGAGGCAGTCCTGATCGACGAAGAAAGTTGCGGATTCCGACGTCGCGACACGCTTGGCCATGGCCATCGCTTCGGCGGCGGCCGTCGCTTCATCGAGCAGAGAGGCGTTGGCGATATCGAGCGCCGTCAGATCGCTGACGAGCGTCTGGAAGTTCAACAACGCTTCGAGACGCCCCTGGCTGATCTCGGGCTGATAGGGCGAATAGGCCGTGTACCACGCCGGGTTCTCGAAGATGTTGCGCTGGATCGCGGGCGGCATCGTCGTGCCGTGGTAGCCCTGCCCGATCAGCGAGGTGAGTAGGCGGTTTTTGTTGGCCGTCGCGCGCAGCTTTTCGATGGCGCGACGTTCGGACAGCGACTTGCCGAAATCTATGCGCATGGTCTGGCGGATCGAGGCCGGCGCCGTTTCGTCAATCAGCGCGTGCAGCGTCGGCGCGCCGACCACGTCGAGCATCTCGGCGATTTCCGTGGCTGACGGCCCGATGTGGCGGCGGTTGGCGAAGTCATAGGGATCGTAAGTGCCAGGCATGGCGCGGCCTCAGGTTCGGGAGATCAAGCGATCAATTGCTGATAAGCGGCTTCATCCATCAGTGTGTCGAAGTCGGCCGGGTTGGCGAGCTTCATCTTGTAGAGCCAGCCCTTGCCCAAGGGATCGCCATTGACGAGCGAGGGGTCTTTGACGATGGCGTCGTTCAATTCGACGACCTCGCCGGTGAGCGGCGCGTAGACGTCGGACGCGGTCTTCACCGACTCGACGACGGCCGCGGCGGCGCCCTTGCGCAACTTGGCGCCCGGTTTCGGCAGGTCGACGAACACCAGATCGCCGAGCTGCGTCGCCGCGTAGGGCGTGATGCCGACCGTCGCCACGTCGCCGTCAAGCGTCAGCCACTCGTGCTCATCGGTGAATTTCATCATTGACCTCGTTGAGATAGAGCGGCCTCAGCCGCGTTTGAAATTCGAACGCACGAACGGCAACGCTGTGACGGTCACGGCCAAGCGCTGACCCCGCACCTCGGCGAAGCGACGCGCGCCCGGCTGCGCCATCGCCGCCGGAGCATAGCCCATCGCGACCGGACGATTGAGCGAGGGACCGAAGCCGCCGGACGTGACGCGGCCGATCGGCGAAGCGGAATTTTCTGTTTCAAAGAGCGGCGCTCCCGTTCGGACAGGGGCGCGGCCTTCGGCGAGGAGGCCGACGCGGCTGCGCTTTGGGCCGAGCTCGAGTTGATCGAGGATGACATCGGCGCCTGCGAACCCGCCGGCTCGCGCGCCACCGCGCCTTCGCTGCGCTTGAATGGCCCAGGCGAGGCCGGCTTCGACCGGCGTTGTCTCGGTGTCGAGTTCCGCGCCGTAGAGGCAGAGCCCCGCCTCGAGCCGCAACGAGTCGCGCGCGCCGAGGCCGATGGGCGCGACTGTCGGATCGGCGAGCAGCGCAAGAGCTAGGCGCTCGGCGTCGGCGTTCGCCACTGAAATTTCAAAACCATCTTCGCCCGTGTAGCCAGATCGCGAGACGATGCAGCGCGCGCCGGCGATGTCGACGTCGCGCACGTCCATGAAGCGCATGGTTTCGACGCCGGGCGCGAGACGCGCCAAGGCCGCTTCGGCGGACGGCCCCTGCAAAGCAATCAGCGCGCGGTCGAGGCGCTCAATTTCGCAATCATCGAAGAGATGCGCGCGCAGATGCGCCTGGTCGGCAAGTTTGCAGGCGGCGTTGACGACTAGCAGCAGATGATCGCCGCGGTTGGCGACCATCAGATCGTCGCGGACGCCGCCTTGCTCATTGGTGAACAGCGCGTAACGCTGGCGGCCGACCTGCAAGCCAAGGATGTCGACGGGAACCAGCCGCTCCAGCGCGCGCGCCGCGTCGCCGGCGTCGCCCGATTTGGCGCGCAGGATCAGCTGTCCCATGTGCGAGACGTCGAACAGGCCGGCGGCGGCGCGCGTGTGCAGGTGCTCCTTGAGGACGCCGGTCGGGTACTGGATCGGCATGTCGTAGCCGGCAAACGGCGCCATCACCGCCCCGCGCGCAAGGTGCAGGGCGTGGAGCGGCGTGCGCAGAATTGGCGGGGGGCATTGCGACGGGGCGAGACTGCTCACTCAGGACTCCGGGCTCAGCTGCGCGATCGTCCGCGCATGGTTGAGCCCCCTCTGTCTCGAAACCTGAAAGATTAGACGTCTGAATCGCCTAGGAAATAGCGATCCGGCGTCGTGTCATCTTCGGTGGGCTGAAGCGCGTCGTTGCTTCGGCCGCTTTCCAGAGCGTCATCGGACTGCGGTCCACTTGCCTGAGAGTTTCCGGGGCGGTTGCTCCTTCGGCGCCGGAGGGTCATCTGACCGATCCGATCTCTCCCGCAGTCCATTCCTGACGACGCCACCATGTTGATTTGCGCGTCGGGCGTCAACTGACGGTTTGGACGCAGTCCCCAGGCTGAGCGCGCGCGAGCGAGGAAATGCTCAATTATGCAATCAGGGGACCGCCCGAATATCGCCACGGTCAGCGCGAATCTCTGCGCGAGGTCAGACGTTTCGAGAGATTGGCGCACAATGGCGACGACGACGATCCTAGGACAGGCGCCAACGACGTTGTCAGTCCCGCGCAAGGCGACGATTGACGGCGACATCGAATTTGCGGGCGACGTCGTCATCGACGGCATCGTCAACGGCGACGTCCACTGCACGTCGCTGACCATCAAGGAGCGCGGCCAGGTCGACGGCACTATTGTTGCGGAATTCGTGACGGTGATGGGCGAAGTCAACGGTTCGATCTACGCCAACAACATCGTGCTGCGCACGGCGTGCGCGGTCGCCGGCGACATGTATCACCAGACACTACAGCTTGAAGACGGCTGCTATTTCGAGGGCAAGTCGCGGCGCCACAAGAGCCCGCTGTCGCTGGCGTCGTGACCGAGGCGCAGCAGGCAGACAATTAATTCGGGACGTATCCCACCTCCAAGCACGTCGAATTCAGGTGCGAATTTCCAGTTGCGGGCACACAGTGCGGCGACATCGCGCGGATTCGGTCCACTATTTTGGGGTGAGCATTGAGAAAAGCGTTGATCAGGCTTGGCTATGTTCTGATTGGAGCCGTCTGCCTCTACGTATTTCTATTTCCGCAATATACGCATCGTTTCAGATTGAGCTTTCGAGTCGAAGTTGACGGCGTGCCGAAGGAAGGCTCAGCCGTCATTACGGTCATCGATCAGAATATTAAATGGCTCCCTCTTGCACAACAGGATTGGAAGCGAACGGTCAAGGGTCCCTCGCCCTGGGTCGACCTCGGCGACAACGGGATGCTCCTTGCCGCCATCAAAGCCAATACAGCATCAAAGCCAAAATATGAGCCCGTTCCATTCCATGCGGGATCACTTTCGTTCGTAGCCTTCTTCAATGCGAAGCATCATGATATCAAATACGCCGATGAGACCATAAAGAAGATCCGGACGCTTTCTGGGCGCCGCGAACTAACCCTCGATCAACTGCCGCAATTTATTTGGCTTCGCGACCGGTCATCGCCGCTGTCCGCCCAACTTGTTCCGCCGCAAAAGTTCCCCGAAGTCATCGGAAGCGGCGTGAGATTCGTTGGCGCCGCGGTTGAGCTGACGAGCGACCGTCCGGACGGTTCGCTTTACGCGCAACTGCCCTGGTTGCGGGAAATGGCTAGGAGCGAATACGTGCACGGACCAACCTGGTCCCCAACGTATAAATTGGATGCTCTCGATATTGTGGGAGATTAGAGATCCGCTGATGTCTTGAAAGTCTCGGCGACCGTCTGTTTCGCGCCTCAAGCTCAGCTTAGCCCGATCCCGACGCCACTTCGACTTGCCATGGACATCGACAGCAGGGACAAGGCGCTCAAGATGAATTCGGCCCGAGCGACCACGAGAGTCGTCGAGATATGGGATCGCAGGAAGTCGGACGCCTGTTCAGTTCCGTCGTTGATGCGGCTCGTCGTGTCGCAAGAGACTGCAGCCCAGTGTCAGGTTTGCGAGCGCCATGACGAGGCCTACTATTATGGCGGCAGCCGTGCTCAGAGGCGAGACGCCGATGAGAGGCTACGTTCCGGATTGATAGAGGTCGGGATGTCGAAACCCCGGGCCTGGGGCTACTGGCTGGCAGTGCGGCTCGGCGGGGCTCCTTGGCTCAGGATCAAAGGAGTCTCCTGGGCGTTCGCTGGCGCGTATTTCAAATACTCGCCTGACCCTGCCGCGCCAGCCGACGGCGCGTGACTTCTTTCGTTAGCGCTTCGCCCCACTGATCGAATGCTGGCCTGGGTTCTGGATCAAGCCGCTATTCACAGGCGTGCTTGCGGATTGCTTGCACGTCTGTGGGCTGACCCACCGCGTTTTGGACTCACTGGCTGAAATAGAATGGTGGGTGATCACGGGCTCGAACCGTGGACCCGCTGATTAAGAGTCAGCTGCTCTACCAACTGAGCTAATCACCCGCCAGCCATCGCGTACGACGGCAATGGGGCCCTTCTATGGGCCCCACGCCGAGCGTCTAGCACCCTAGCCACGAGGTGTCCAGCCTGGGCGGCGGCTGGCCCGGACGATGCGGATTTCGCGTTTCAGAACCACGGACCCAGTTCGCGCGCGCGGATGCGCTCGTCGCGGTGGACGTCGCACGCCCGTGCGAGGCCGGGGTCAATCATCACCCCAAAGCCAGGCCCCGAGCAAAGCAATGCTCGGCGTCGCCGTCATCACACCGCGTGTTGCGCCTGCGCGAGCTTCTGGCGTTTGACGACGAGTTTGCTCAACGCCGCGACATAGGCGCGGGCCGACGCCACAAGCGTATCGGGATCGGCGGAGCGCCCCGTCACGACGCGCCCATCCTCCTCGAGCCGCACGGAGACTTCGGCCTGCGCATCGGTGCCTTCGGTGACGGCGTGAACCTGGTACAGATCGAGCCGCGCCTCATGTGGAAGGAGCATCTTGATGGCGTTGAACGTCGCGTCGACGGGGCCGTTGCCGGTGCTCTGCACCGTCTTCGACTGTCCTTCGATGTCGAGAGTCAGCGTCGCCGTCTGCGGACCCATCGTGCCGGCGATGACAATGAGCGCCGTCAGCTTGATGCGGTCGTGCATGTGCGCGACGCCGTCGTCGACGAGGGCTTCGATATCCTCGTCGTAGACGTGCTTCTTCCTGTCGGCCAGCGCCTTGAAGCGGTTGAAGGCGTCTTCGAGCGCGTTGTCGCCGAGATTGTAGCCCATCTCCTTGATCTTTGATTTGAACGCGGCGCGGCCCGAGTGCTTGCCCATGACGAGCGAGGACTTGCCGACGCCGACGCTCTCGGGCGTCATGATCTCGTAGGTGGCGACGTGCTTCAGAACGCCGTCCTGGTGGATGCCGCTTTCGTGCGCGAAGGCGTTTCGGCCGACGATCGCCTTGTTGTATTGCACCGGAAAATTGGTGACGGCCGAGACCAGCTTCGAGGCGCGCGCCAGCATTTCGGTCTTGATGCCGGTGTGATGAGGCATCAGATCGCGGCGCGTGCGGATCGCCATGACGATTTCTTCCAGCGCGGCGTTGCCGGCGCGCTCGCCGAGGCCGTTGATGGTGCATTCGATCTGCCGCGCGCCGGCGCGAATTCCAGCCAGAGAATTGGCGACGGCGAGACCGAGATCGTCGTGGCAATGGGTCGAGATCACGACCTTGTCCATGCCCGGCACGCGCGTGCGGAGCATGGTGATCAGATCGAAATACTCCTCCGGCAGCGCATATCCGACAGTGTCGGGAATGTTGATGGTGGTCGCGCCGGCTTCGATCGCGGCCTCGCAGACGCGGCAGAGATAGTCGTGCTCGGTGCGCGTCGCGTCCATGGCGCTCCATTCGACGTCGTCGGTGTACTGCCGCGCCCGCGTCACCGAGGCGATGACGCGCTCATAGACCTGCTCCTCGGTCAGCTGGAGCTGATGCTGGCGATGCAGCGGCGACGTTCCGATGAAGGTGTGGATGCGGCCGCGCTTCGCCGGCTTGATGGCTTCGCCGGCGCGATCGATGTCGGCGAACGACGCTCGCGCGAGTCCGCAGATGACCGACGTCTTGGCGAGCTTGGCGATTTCCTGGACGCTTTCGAAGTCGCCTTCGGAGGCGATCGGGAAGCCCGCTTCGATGATGTCGACGCCCATGTCGTCGAGCAGCTCGGCGACCTGAAGTTTTTCCTCGAACGTCATCGTCGCGCCGGGGCATTGTTCGCCGTCGCGCAGCGTGGTGTCGAAAATGACGACTCTGTCTTCGGAACCTGGTGTGGGCGCGGTTGCGCCTGACGTGTTCTCGGTCATGACCTTTGATCCTTGGCGGGGAGGCCCGTGATGGCCGCGCTCCCGGTTGCTACGCTGATCTCAAGAACAGTGGAGCCCCTGGCGCCGGCCCGGCTCGACGCCGGGTTTCAGATGGCCCAGGGGCGCGTAAGCAGCGCCGGATCAAGCGTCGGTAGCGCGCCACGCCCAAAAGCGCAGCGACTGCAAAATCGTCCGGTGTCCTGGATCAGCCGCGACATTGGCTATCAATTCCGGAGTGATCGGGCCTGCTTCAGCGCAGGATCAGCGCCAAATAGCCGGAAGGCGGTATACAAATCAAGTCACGGGCCAGCTATTGGCGGCGGAATATGCCCTTAGAGCAAGGTTCCCTCGGCGACGCGGACGCAGTGGCCGCCGATGCGCACCGACTCCAACTCGCCCTTTGCGACGGTCATGGTCAGCAGGATGGCGCTCGGGCGGCCCATTTCGACGCCCTGTTCGATGGTGCGCTTGTGGATGCCGTCAGGGCATTCGTCGAACTGCTGAATGACGCGGGCGAAACCGATCGCCGCCGATCCCGTCGCCGGATCCTCCGGCACGCCGAGGTCGGGGGCCAGCATGCGGGCGTGGAACGCCGCCTGCGCCTTCACTGCCTGTCGGCAATAGAGATAGACGCCTTCGACGCCGCGGTCCGTGAAGGCGCGTCCCCAGTGGGCGGGCGCCGGCTGAACCTTGGCCATTACTTCGAGGTTGGCGACCGGCACGTAGGCGAACGACGGGTTGCCTTCGATCCGCGTGGGCTTGTGATTTTCGAAAGTGATTTCGCTCGGGATCAAGCCTAGCGCGGCGGATATGTCGCCGTTTTCGGAGAGGGCTTGCGTTTGCCCCGGCAGGCTCGGCGCATCGAACTCGCCGAAATGGGCCGCGCCGGACTTGAGTCTGACGCCGACGCGCACGCTGCCGACTTCCACTTCGAGGGCGATGATGGCGTCGTGTTCGCCGTTGACCGCGGAGTTTCTCAATTCCGCGAGCAGCACCGCCGTGCCGAGCGTCGGATGTCCGGCGAACGGCAACTCGCGGCTCGGCGTGAAAATGCGCATGCGCGCCGTGTGGCCGGGGCTGGTCGCCTTCAGCACGAACACCGTTTCGGAAAGATTGAACTCGCGGGCGATCGACTGCATTTCGGATGGCGTGAGGGCGTCGGCATCGAGCACCGCCGCCAGGGGATTGCCGCCGAACCTGCGTTCGGTGAAGACGTCAAGAACGTGATAGGCGAGCCCCATAGACCGATGCATCTCCCGCTGACTCGCCTTGGCGAACCTCAAGGATTGGCGCGCCGCCATCCGCCTATCACCTTCTCGGCTCTACGCACAGCGTCACGACGACGCGAAGTGGCGCCGGAGCAGCAGGTCGGCGTAGGGCGGCAGCGTCGATCCTTCGAGATCGGCGAGGTGGCGCACGGCGATCACCTCTTGAAGTTCGGAGTGCGGGTCGGCGTCGAGACGGGCCATGATCGTAGCAACGAGATCATCGGCCGCTTGATGCGCGCGAAAGGTGATTGCGAACGAGAGCTGCGGGCCGACGCGCGCGATGAGGTAGCCGGGCCCAGCTGCGCCGTCGGCGGCGCCAAGTCCCGTCTCCTCCTCGAGTTCGCGCAGCACGCTGCCGTGCAAGTCGACGCGGCCATCGGGGCCGACATCGCGCGCGTCGATGAAGCCGCCGGGCAAATACGTCAGTCCGGAATTGATGTGTCCGGGTCGCTGCCGGCCGAGCACGATCGCCCCGTCGGCGCTTTTGATCAGCGCCGAGCCGAAGCCGTCGAGCACGCCGGCCTGAGGAAAGCCTTGCTCGCGCCAGTAGAGCACGGCCTTGAATTCGGCCGGCTTCAGTTCCGCCGTGGCGATGCCGCGGGTCAAGCGCGGGTTCGACGTCAGATAAACGACGCCGTTGAAGTAGCGCGGATTGGCGGCGCGCGCGGCGTCCCAATGCCGGTCGATCGCTTGGCGGTGCTCGCTCGCGAATGCCCACGGCCGATCTACGACGCGCAGGTCTGCGCCGACCGCTTCGGCGACGCCTGACCTGCCCACATCATCCAGCATGAAATTCCATTGGCGCGTGACGGGACGCTAGCGTTGTGCGGCGAAATTCCGGTCGCGCCCTACGGCGCCATTCAGCCTACAAGACGCCACACAGATTGCCGCCGGGCTCGGCGAGGCGAAATGCTCGAATACCTGATAATGAACGAAATTCCCATCAATCGATCGGTGAAAAAGTCGTTCGCCCCATCTCGTCCGCACTTCGGTCATGAGACGGTCACGATCCGTCGGTCTTATCGCGACATCGACGTCGTCGCCGGGGGGCGACAGTCAAGCTCTCCCGGGACAGTCGTTCCATCCGCGTGATGGCCATCCGCGTGATGGCCATCCGCGTGATGGGCATCCGCGTGATGGGTGTGGCTTTGAAGTTCGGGGGGCTGCGACGACCGGGGGGATTTTTCGGCCCATTCTGAACTTGGCTTGAGTTGCTGCGCTCGCGCGCCGACGTGTTCGTCGCGTGAGCGCCGATCGTCTCCGAAGTCGACGCGTCAGCGTCGCCATCGGGAACGGGCGGCGGAGGTCCCCGCTCCTCTGCCGCCCGTGTCGGCTCTGGCCTGACGTCCCGCTACGAACGGGCAGTGGGCTGGGTTCCGACAGGACCGCTCGCGCTGCCGCAACGAAACCCTCCCCAAGAGAGCGGCAGCGCGAGTTCCTATTTCCGCGATTCTAGATCGTTGGCTCCTTGCGACTTATGGCGCCGTCACAGGCAGCCGGTCATCGTTGACCCGCATTTCACATATTTGTTGAGCAGCTCCCACTCGCAGCAAGGCTCCTCCTTCTTGCAAACCCAGACGGTATGCTCGCCGTCGCCGAATTTCATTTTGCAAAGCTTTTCGCCCGGTCCGACCGAACGGCTCGGCTTCGGCCAACCGGTCATGGACCGCGCTTCGCCCTCTGCGGCATTGACGAACGTCGGCGCGGCGGCGAACGCGGCAATTAAAGCGATCGTCACTGTGAGCTTCAGCATGATGAGATCCTGTTTCGCCAAAAGCCGAACCGCCGCCATGACTGCATTCATAATCGTATGGTGCACGTCGCAAACCCATGATCGCATGAAGACTTTTACCGAGTTGTAGAGAGCCTCCGTTATGGCCCATGCGCAGGCGATTGCGCTAGGACGCCTAGGCATCAGTGTAAGGAGAAAAATACGGGCGGCGAATTCTGGCGTCGCGGGGATCGACCGATATCGTCGCCGTGTGCAAAAGCGCGGGTGCCGCAGGCTCGATCATTTGGATGGCCGTTGCTAATTTGCGCCATGGGTGGGGAAAACCGGGCTCCCGGCCGATCGCGCGCGTGCTCCGCCAGTCAGAGTCATGCGATACGCAGAGTTGGTGTCCTTTGATTTGAGACGATTGGCGGGGGCCAACATGGGAATTGTTCGTCGCGGCGGCATCTGCGTGGCGGTCGCCGCCACTATTTCCGCTTTGGCCGTCGGACCCGCACTTGCTGATCCTTGGGGCGGTCTCTATGTCGGCGTTCACGCCGGCGGCTCCTGGAGCGATGTCGACTGGACGTACATCACGGGTCCGGCCGATCTCGGTGGACCACCCGGCGCCAGCGTCAGTCAGGAGCACGAGGGTTTCATCGGGGGCGGACAGGTCGGTTATGAGCACCGTATGAACAACATCGTTGCCGGCGTCGAGCTGAGCTACTCAGGCGGCGAAGGTCTGCAATCCGAGACGACGACTTCGCCATTCGAGGCCGACGAGACCATCAGAACGGACCTGAATGGCTTGTTCACCGCGACGGCCAAACTTGGCTTGGTCCTGAACGACAGCTGGATGATCTACGCTAAGGGCGGCTACGCCTCGGCGAACATCTCCGTCGACACCTTCGATCCAGACGTGTTCATTGGCATCGTCAGCGCTGCGGCCCACACATCGGAACGCCATAACGGCTGGACCATCGGTGGCGGGTTCGAATACGCGCTGTCGTCAAATCTGACGCTCGGCGTCGAATACGCATTCATCGATCTGAGCTCGGAAACGCACTCGACGCTCAGTCTGGCGAGCGATGGCCTGACGTTCCCTTATGATATCGACGTCGAGCCGGACAACATTCAGTCCGTGTCGCTGCGCTTAAACTTCAAGCTGGACGGCGCTGCCGCGCCCTAACGAACAGGCGGCGCTCAAATTCTAAGGGCCCGGTCGTTGCCGGGCCCTTTGTCGTTCCATGCGTTCGATTTTGCGGCGTTTTAGTTCCGCCCCTTATCCACCAGCTTGTTCTTTGAAATCCACGGCATCATCGCGCGGAGCTTCGCGCCCACTTCTTCGATCTGATGGGCGTCGTTCAAGCGGCGCGTCGCCTTGAACGACGGCTGACCCGCCTTGCACTCGGCGATCCAGTCGCGCGTGAAGCGGCCCGACTGTATGTCACGCAGCACGCGCTTCATCTCCGCCTTGGTTTCCGGCGTGACGATGCGCGGGCCCGTGACGTACTCGCCGTACTCGGCGGTGTTCGAAATCGAATAGTTCATGTTGGCGATGCCGCCCTCGTAGATGAGGTCGACGATCAGCTTCACTTCGTGCAGGCACTCGAAGTAGGCCATTTCCGGCGCGTATCCGGCTTCGACCAGCGTTTCGAAGCCATTGCGGATAAGCTCGACGAGCCCGCCGCAGAGCACCGCCTGCTCACCGAACAGATCGGTTTCGCATTCCTCGCGGAACGTCGTCTCGATGACGCCCGAACGCCCGCCGCCGACGGCGGAAGCATATGATAGGAAAAGATCGTGGGCGTTGCCGCTCTTATCCTGATGGACGGCAATGAGGCACGGCACGCCGGCGCCCTTCTGATATTCGCCACGCACGGTGTGGCCCGGGCCCTTCGGCGCCACCATGCCGACGTCAAGGTCTTCGCGCGGCTCTATGAGACTGAAGTGCACGTTGAGACCATGCGCGAACATGAGCGCGGCGCCCTTCTTCATATTCGGCGCAAGGTGTTCCTTGTAGAGATCGGCCTGGAGCTCGTCGGGCACCAGCAGCATGATGACGTCGGCCCACTTCGCCGCGTCGGCGACCTCCTTGACCGCGACGCCCGCCTTCTCGGCCTTCGCCGCCGAGACGGAGCCCTTCCGCAGTCCGACGGCGATGTCCTTGACGCCCGAGTCTTTCAGATTGAGCGCGTGGGCGTGGCCCTGGCTGCCGTATCCGACGATGGCGACCTTCTTTGACTTGATCAGGTTAATGTCGGCATCACGGTCATAATAGACGCGCATAGGCGGCCTCTCGGGTTCCCCGGTCGAAAGCTTTTCGGAGGGGTGGGTTGACGTGGTGGTTTGAAGCACATGACGCGCGGGTGGACCGGGCCCCAAATCAGGGGGGAACCTAACGAGATCGCCCGGCCGTTTCAACGGCTCGCAAGGGTCGATTTCGCTCGGCGGCCTTTTGGCGCGTCGGGCCTCGCCGCCGAGCGCCCGCGCAACCGTTAACCGATCCCTAACTTCGCTCGGGCAGCATCTCCGCTAGAACCCCTGGTCGATCGAGTTCTGAGCCATGCCAAAACTTCTCCGCCTCTGCCTCGCCTTGGCGCCCCTGGCGCTCGTCGCCTGCGGCAAGTCGTCGAGCGCGCCAAAGGTTCCTGCGGCGCCGGTCCAGAAGGGCATTTTCATTTCGGTCAACGATTGCGCCGAGACCGGCAAGCTCACGGGTGATGAATGCGGCAAGGCCATCGACGACGCGCTGGCCATGCACGAGAAGCAGGCGAAGGCCTACACAACGGCGCGTCAGTGTGAATCCGGCGAAGGCGCCGATCGTTGCGACAAGACAGTCGACGGCAAATTCCGGCCGCGTCTGCAGGCGTTCCTCGTCACGATGAGCAAGCCGCCCAAGGCTGAACCGCTCTATCCGACTCAGAAGAAAAAGAAGTTCGTCGGCTTCCGGTCGCCGACGCAACCCGCCATCGACGCGAGCGACGAGGCGCTGACCGTATCGGCCGCGGCGATGACCATCGCGCACCAGAATTCGGCGCTGCCCTGATCCTTTGGCCGACCTAGAGCGTTCCCGAGCCGCGGCCGATCGCGGCGATGCCGGTGCGCGAGACCTCGACGAGGCCCAGTTCGCCGATGATCTGGATAAAGGTCTCGATCTTCGACGGTTTTCCGGTGATCTCGAATACGAAATGTTCGGTCGAGGTGTCGACGACCTTGGCGCGGAAAATCTCGGCGAGGCGCAGCGCCTCGATGCGCTTTTCGCCCTTGCCGGCGACCTTGACCAAGGCGAGTTCACGCTCGATGCTTTCGCCTTCCATCGTCAGGTCGCGGACGCGGTGCACCGGTACGAGCCGCTCAAGTTGATGCTTGATCTGTTGGATCACGCCGGGCGTGCCGCGCGTAATCACGGTAATACGGGAGAGATGCTTCTCGTGCTCGGTTTCGGTCACGGTGAGCGAGTCGATATTGTAGCCGCGGCCTGAGAACAGGCCGATGACTCGCGCGAGCACGCCCGGTTCGTTGTCGACGATGATCGACAGGGTGCGCGACACCACGCCCTCGGCGCGGAGCGGGCTCGGATAGTGCGACTGCTTTGGGTGCTCTGCCATGGCGGCGATCTCTTCCGTTCTCAGCGGTATGATTCAATTAGAACATGGCCGGCGGCGTAGTCGGCGATGGTCCAGGTTTCTTTCAGCGCGGCGTTGCGCCATTCGACGAAGGTGGGATGCGCAAAGATCGCGTCCATGTACTGCTGCGTCGCCGCGGAGACGGGAATCTGATAGCTCTGGAGCCGCGTCGCGACGGGCGCGTACATAGCGTCAGCTGCGGAGTACGCGCCGTAGAGAAACGGGCCCTCGGCGCCGAACCGCGCTCGCGTCTCCGCCCAGATCTCCTGGATACGATCAATGTTGGCCTTGAGCGGGTCGGTCATCTCCGGCGTTGCATAGCGTGCGCCGAGATTCATCGGACAGCCCTGCCGCAAAGTTTGAAACCCGCCGTGCATCTCGTTGGAAATGGCGCGCGCATCGGCGCGGGCGACGCGGTCTATCGGCCAGATCGCTTTGTCGGGATGCGCCTCCGCCAGATACTCGATGATCGCCAGGCTCTCCCAAACAGTCTGGTCGGGCGTCACCAGCGCCGGCACCTTGCCGGATGGGGAAACCTCTAGGACGCGGGCGCGGCTGTCCGGCTGGCGCAGCGGAATGATGATTTCCTCGAAGGGAATCGCGAAGGCGCGCATCACCAGCCAGGGGCGCATCGACCACGACGAGTAGACCTTGTTGGCGATGACGAGTTTCAACATCTGGGCGTCAGTTCTTCTTGTCGCGTGGATCTTCTGGCGTGATCGTCGGTCCGGCGGCGTTCGGAAAAACGCCCTTGAGGAAGATCGGCAAGCCGTACTTGTCGACCAGCTTTTTGAACGCGGCGACGTCGTCCGACGTCATCTTGTATTGCGCGAACGCCACGACGAAACGCTCGCCGAGGCTCTTGGCGATATCTCCCGCGGACGGATTCTTGTTCTTGGCGCGCTGTTCCGGGGGCACGCGGGCATAGATCTGGACCAGGACATTGGAGTGCATGTAGTCCTGCGCCAAACACGCCTCGAGGCCAGCGCCGAACTCGTTTGCCAGCATGTGGGTGCGGTAACAGGCGTCGAGAAACTTCAAAACCCCTGGCGAGCCTTGGCGGCGATGCATCTGCACAAGCCGAGTCGCCGCATCCTTGATGTTGGCCGCGCGATCCCAATCGATGGCGGCTGCGGCGGGCGATGCGGCGATCGCGACGGCGAGCGCCGCCGCCATCGCGCCGATAGCTTTAAACCGCCTCACACCAAGACCTTGCCTTCCTTGCCGATGGCGCTCTGCACCTGCTCGTCGGTGACATCCTCGCCGAGCAGCATCTCATTGTGCGCCTTGCCGGAGGGGATCATCGGGAAACAGTTGGCGAGCTTCGCTACGCGGCAATCGAACATCACCGGCCCCTTGTGATTGATCATTTCTTTGATCGCATCGTCGAGATCGGCGGGGTGGTCGCAGCGCATGCCATGCCAGCCGTAGGCGTCGGCGAGCTTGACGAAATCGGGGAGCGCCTCGGTGTAGCTTTCCGACAGCCGGTTGCCGTGCAGCAGCTGCTGCCACTGGCGCACCATGCCCATGTACTCGTTGTTGATGATGAAGACCTTGACCGGCAGGCGGTGCTGCACGGCGGTCGAGCACTCCTGGATGTTCATCAGGATCGAAGCGTCGCCGGCGACGTCGATCACCAGCGATTTCGGGTGCGCGACCTGCGCGCCAATGGCGGCCGGAAGCCCGTAGCCCATGGTGCCGAGTCCGCCCGAAGTCAGCCAGCGGTTCGGCTCCTCGAAATTGATGAACTGCGCCGCCCACATCTGATGCTGGCCGACTTCGGTCGAAATGTAGGTGTCGTGATCCTTGGTCAGCTCGTAGAGCCGCTGCAGCGCGTACTGCGGCATGATCACGTCTTTAGAGTTCTTGTAGGTCAGCGATTTGCGCGCCCGCCAGCCGTCGATCTGCTTCCACCACGACTTGTGCGCCGCCTTGTCCAGCATCGGCGACTTGGCCTTCCAGACGCGCAGCATGTCTTCGAGCACATAGGCGCAATCGCCGATGATCGGGATGTCGACCTGCACGACCTTGTCGATGGAGGATGGATCGATGTCGACGTGGATCTTCTTAGAGTCCGGCGAGAAGGCGTCGAGGCGGCCGGTGATGCGATCGTCGAAGCGCGCGCCGATGTTGATCATCACGTCGCAGTCGTGCATCGCGAGGTTGGCTTCATAGGTTCCGTGCATACCCAGCATGCCGAGCCACTGCTTGTCGGACGCGGGATAGGCGCCGAGGCCCATCAGGGTCGACGTGATCGGAAATCCGGTCAGCCGCACCAGCTCGCGCAGAAGCTGGCTCGCCTTCGGGCCGGAATTGATGACCCCGCCTCCGGTATAGAACAGCGGCTTCTTGGCGCCGGCGATGAGATCGACGGCCTCGCGCACGGGCGCCTGGTCCGGCTTGATCTTCGGCTTGTAGGTCTTGTGGCCGATGTTCGTCGGCGCGACGTAGTTGCCGGTTG
>JBJXHD010000016.1:0-93941 GCA_046160845.1 Hyphomicrobium sp. | reverse complement strand
AAGTCAACGATGTTGTGCGCTTCGAACGGCTTCACGAAATCGAGCTTCAGTTTGACCTTGGACGGCGGCGTCGATTCAATGATCTCCATGCTGCCGACGCCAACCTCCTTGCTTTCCCAGGCGTGTTTAGCGCCCACGCCTGCGGCCGGCCCGCTGTAGACGCCTTTGTACGCCGGGTCCTTCTTCGCATACGGGTTCCAGGTATTGAACTGATGGAAGTCGTTGATCAGCGCGAAGATTTTTTCTGGCGGCGCCTTGATGGATGTCGAGCGCGCGACGCGGAATGTATCGGGTTTCATCGCCGCCAACACGAGCACGATTGCTATGGCAATGACGACAATAACGGCGATGGTCTTGAGCATTTTCATGTCCTTTCTTGGCGTGGCGCTCGCGTGGTTCACGCTGGTCGCCGGCGCCAGTGCAGTATTCCAAGGACGGACGAGCTTTCGGGTTCCCGACATCATCGCTAAAAATAGAACCTAGGACTTTCTGCCAGACATTTTTGACTGCGCGCCGTCGTCACCTAGCAAATCGAGTTGCTGGCGGATATGAGCGGCTTCGGCGGGGGAATTCGCCAAGGAAATCGCGCGGTTGAAGGAGTTGCGCGCAGCCTGCGTCTCGCCGAGTTGGCTCAACAGCGCGCCTTTCAACCCGTGAAAATAGAAATATCCGGCGAGGGCGGCTTCGAGCGGGCCGATCATCGCCAAGGCTTCGCCCGGACCGCGCGATTTCGATATGGCGACTGCCCGGTTGAGCGTCACCACGGGCGAGGGTTGCACACGTTCAAGCGCCGCATACAGTGCGTCGATGCCGGACCAGTTGGTGTCTTCGGGCTTGGCAGCTTGATCGTGCAGCGCGGCGATCGCCGCCTGAATCTGATAGGAGCCCGGCTGGTGGTGGCGCATCGCTTTCTCAAGCAGCGCAAGGCCCTCGGCGATCATTGATTGGTCCCAGAGCGCGCGATCCTGCTTCTCCAGCACGATGATCGCGCCATTCGCATCGAGCCGCGCGGGAGTGCGCGCATGCTGCAGCAGGATCAATGCTGCGAGGCCCATGATTTCAGGTTCTGCGGCGAACAATTTCAAAAGTAGGCGGCTGAGGCGCAGAGCTTCTTCGCAGAGAGGGCGGCGGACGTGCGCGTCACCGCCGGACGCCGCGTAGCCTTCGTTGAAAAGCAAATAAACGGTCGCCGCGACGGCGGCCAACCGCTCCGAACGCTCGACTGCGCCGGGCGGGGCGAACGTCGCCTGGAGGGAAGCGACCTTGCGCTTGGCGCGCGTGATGCGCTGCTCCATCGCCGCTTCGCTGACGAGAAACGCCCGGGCGATTTCCTCGATGGTCAGCCCTGAAATGACGCGCAGCGCCAGCGCGATCTGCTGGGCGGCGGGCAGGTCGGGATGACAGCAGATGAACATCAGCCGCAGGATGTCGTCGCGGTAGTGACTGTCGTCGATCTTCTCCGCGATCGCCTCCTCGGTGTCGCCGAGGTCGGAGAGCTGATCTTCGTCGGGCAGTTCCGTCAGCCGCTTCTGGCGGCGCAGTCCGTCGATGGCGATGTTGCGGCCGACCATGATCAGCCAGGCGGCAGGATCGCGCGGCGGGCCGTTCGTCGGCCACGTCTTCAACGCCCGGAGGCTGGCTTCCTGGTACGCCTCTTCAGCCGTGTCGAGATCGCGAAAGTGGCGCAGCAGTGCGGCAACTGCCTGTGGCCGCGCGGCTATCAAAGCCGCGCCGATCCAATCCATGTTGGTCACGATTGCGAGGTCGCCCTGTTGAAGTAGGCGATGGGACGGATTTCATAGGAGCCGCCGGGATTGGCCCGGCCAAGTTCGCGGGCAATGTCGAGCGCTTCGTCGAGATTGGCGCAGTCGACGACATAAAATCCGAGGAGCTGTTCCTTGGTCTCGGCGAAGGGGCCGTCAATGACGAGGGGCGGATCGCGATCCTTTTTCAGCGTCGTCGCCGCCGTCGTCGGCATCAGGCGCGCGACGGGCCCGAGCTTGTTTTCAGCGGCGAGACGCAGCTGGATCGGCAGCAGGCGGGCCATGACGGCGTCGTCTTCCTCCTTGGTCCAGGCGCAGACGATGTCTTCTTGGTGATAGCAAAGGATGGCATATTGCATGGGCGCCTCTTGTAGGACTTCAATATCCAAGGACGTTGGAGCCTTGTCGAATCCGACACCACCCTCGAAACATGTCGATGACGCGGCTTTGGCGACCTCAGAACGTCCTATATTGCAGGTCCAGAGCCTGCAATCCGCGCCACGCGGCCTTGCCACAGGCAAAGCAGCGGCGTGACGACGAGTTCCATGCCAAGTCCGAACAGCATGCCGGCCGACGGCGCGCCGTGCAGCGCCAGGGAGAGCAGGCGGGCGATACCGCCAATAAAGACCATCAGCGTCAGGATGCGGGCCGGTTTCGTGGCCGATTCGATGCGCGGGATGAAGGACCAGAACGCAAGGCCAAGACCGAGCAACAGACCTGAGAGATACCGGACGTGGCTATCCAGAGAGACTCCATAGACGCCGGAGTCGAAGACGGAAGGCCCGAACGCTACGCCTGCCAGCCCGGCTGTCACCGGCACGCAAGCGGCGATCGCGACGGCGATCTGCAGCACGCGGCGTTCGTCGAATTTGGGTCGAGGGGCCGGAGCGGATCGCATCTGACGTTTCTCCGGTATTTCTGACGATTACGCCCGCAGCACGATCTTGCCGAAGTGAGCGCCGCTCTCCATGTAGCGCAGCGCCTGGGGAAATTCTGCGAACGCAAAGCGTTTGTCATCGATGACGGGCTTCAGGCCATTCAGCGCAATCGCGGCGTTCATCGCCTCGAACATCTCGCGGCTGCCGACAAACACGCCTTGCACCGTGACTGCCTTCATAAGAATGGGCACGGTGTCAGCGCCGCCACCGGTCAGCACGCCGATCATGCTGATGCGTCCTCCGGTGCGGACGGCGATGAGAGACTGCCCGAGCGTACCGGCGCCGCCAACCTCGACGACGTGGTCGACGCCTTTGCCGCCGGTCAGTTCTCTCACGCGTTTGCCCCATTCGGGCGTCGTCTTGTAATTGATCACGTCGGACGCGCCGAGCGCGCGCAGTGTCTCGAGCTTCGCGTCGCTGCTGGACGTGGCAATGACGCGGGCGCCGATCATGCCGGCGAACTGTAGCGCAAAAATCGACACGCCGCCGGTGCCTTGGACCAGAACGGTATCGCCGGCGGCAAGATTGCCCAATGCGACGAGCGCGTTCCATGCCGTGACGGCGGCGCAGGGCAGCGTCGCTGCCTCTTCGTCGCTCAAACTTTCCGGCGCGCGGACGAGACCCTCGGCGTCAAGCACGACGTATTCGGCGGCGAGGCCCGGAATATTGCCACCGAGCGCGCTTCCCGCTTTTGCATCGTTCAGGCCGCCCTCGATCCACGTCTGCATGAAGGCAGCTGCGACGCGGTCACCCGGCTTCATGCGCGTCACGCCCGGGCCGACGGCGATAACCTCGCCGACGCCGTCGGAGATCATCTGGAACGGGAATTTCAATTTCGGCATGTAAATGCCGCGCACGACGAGCAGGTCGCGATAGTTCAGCGACCAGGCGCGCATTTTTATAAGCGCCTGACCTGGACCTGCGGTCGGCTGCGGCGCCTCTTCGAGCGCGAGGTTGTCGATGCCGAACGCGTTCTTGAGAAGAAAGGCCTTCATGGAGATTTCCTCGTGCTTGTCGTGCGCTAAGGCGTGGGCTTCAGGGGGACCGGGCTAGCGGGCGCCAGCCGGCGGTCGCCCCACTCGACCCAGCCATCCGTGCCCTCCGGATACCAGGTGATGTTGGTATAGCCGAGAGCGGCGATGCGCTGCACAGAGTTCTACTCAATATCCCGTTCCCGCAATGTTGCTCAATCTCGAGCCGGACGCGGATACGACGATATTGGACGCCTGGTACACGGCACACGTCATCGGCGGCCCCGGCGCGTTTCTGATGAAGGCCAACGGGTATGAAGATTTCGGAAGCGCTTTCCGAAAGAAGTTCGTGACGGAGGTCAGCGGTTTGGATGCCGCGAGCGCCGGCCGGATCGCCGAGGAGCCTTGACGTCGGCTGCGGGACGTCGCCGCTCAGGCTGCGGCGTTTTCCTTGGGCAGTTCGGGCTCGCTCTCTTCGAGAGCGTCCTTAAAGGCTTGGATCTCATCCTCGGAGGCGATCACGTGGTCGTCCGGGCGCTCGCGCGTCCACCTTGCGACAACATCGATCAGATCAGACTCGAGAAATGGCTTGCTCAAGTAATCGTTCATGCCCGCCGCAAGGCAAATATTGCGGTCGTCACGCAAGGCATTGGCGGTCAGCGCAATGATCGGCGTCACGGAGCGCCCGACTCGTCTCTCAAAATCGCGTATGAATTGCGTCGTCGCAAATCCATCGACGCCAGACATCTGGCAATCCATCAGGATGACGTCGAATGATGCGGCGCTGTTCTGGTCGATCGCTTCCGGACCGTTGTTGGCGAACGCCACGGACACGCCGGCGCGCATGAGGCAATCGGCGGCGATCTCCTGATTGACGCGGCTGTCGTCCACCAGCAGCGCCGTGACGCCGGACAAGCGGCCGTCAATTGCAGGTTCCGCGTTCGAAGTTTCCGCCTCTACTATCGGCGATGCAAGGCTGTCGTGCGTGGCCTCGTCGGACTGGAACGCCGCGCGCACTTTGTCGAACTCGGCGAACACATGCGGCGCCAAAGCCGTCGCGCGCGTCATGTCCTTGGCGTCGAAGTCGATTTCGAGGCGCTGGCAAAGCTCTGACAGCTGAATTGCGCCGACCGCCGCGCTGCTGGATTTCAGCCAATGGGCGGCGGCGCGCGCCGCGGCTTTGTCGCTCGCCTTCATCGCGGCTTTAAGTTCATCACACTTGGACACTGCCTGGCCCAAATAGAGCTCGATCAGACGGCCGCGCGAGGATCGCATGAGTTGATAGGGCTGCTCGTCAGGCTGGCTTGTGGCGCGGGTGGTGCGCTTGCCGACATTGAAGAGCGGCTTCCAGGTCAATCCCGCAGCCTCGAGCACGAGACGGTCGCGGAGCCAGTTCAACTCAGCGACAGGCAATCCATCGCCAATCGTCAGACTTGCGTCCTTGAAGCCCAGCTTCAGTCGCGGCGGCTGGCCTGCTCCACCGGTAAGAACCTCGACCGAGGCGAGGTCGCTCATCGCGATTTGCGTTTCGCGCGCTTCGGATCCGCGCAGAGCGGTGTTCTGATAACGAATCTGCTGATCGACAAATGTCAGCGTCGCCGTCATATCTGCGGCCTTGGCGCGACTTCCGCGGCTGAGAAAGCGAAGCCAACCCTTCGACTTAGCCCCGCCGCCCCACTTGACGCGCACAACGTCGATCCCGCGACGGCGAAGGTTCTCGACATGCAGGCCTTCGGGCGGGTTGGCGACGCTCGCGAGATCAATGTCGCTTGCGATCGAAAGCAGATCGGCGTTTGGCGCCGGAGCAGACGTCGACGGTTGCATCAGTGCGACTCGCATTTGACTTTGGACTACGGCGCCCGGTCTCGAAGGCCGCGCCTGTCCTAAAACGGCACGCGGCGGACGAAGAGCCAGGGTATGGCTACGGCGAAGGTAACAAAGGACGGTGTATTTTGGATTTAGGCTCTGGTTAGCATTGCAGATTACGCCGCCTGCGGCGCCAGCCATTTCTGCACGACGTTCTCAAAGTCCATCGGCATGAAAGGTTTGCTTAAGAAATCCGACATGCCGGACGCGAGACATTTTTCGCGATCGCTGGCGAATGCATTAGCGGTCAAGGCGACGATCGGCACGTTGGGGGGCGTCGCTCCTGCCTCGCGCGCGCGGATCGCCGCGGTCGCCTGGAACCCGTCCATGACGGGCATCTGGCAGTCCATCATCACGAGGTCATAGCGGATAGCGCCTGTCGCCTTGACGGCCTCCAGGCCGTTGCACGCGAGCGAGACGTCGCAATGAATTTCTTCAAGAAATTCCTTGGCGACTTCCTGATTGACCAAGCTGTCGTCGACCACGAGAACTTTGAAGGCTTGCCCGGGAGACCTGGCTGGCGGAGGCGGCGCTACAACCTGCGCGTTGGCCTGACGCGTGACCTCGGCCAGCGTATGGCGCGTGACAAGCGCCGTCGTTTGAAAAGCGCCGTCGACTGCACCGCCCGGCGCTTGAGCTCGCGCCTTCAGCACCTCTTGGAGCGCTCTCGCGATCTGATCCGGTTCAAAAGGACCGCACAGATAGCCTTGCGCACCTGCGTCCGTTACGAGCCGGGCGTCGCCGGGTGCGCCAGAAAGCACGCAAGCAAGGATCGGCGCCGCCGCCGATTGCGAGCGTTCGCGCTGAACAGAGATCTGCCGCAGCATCCGCTCGCCGGCGGCGACGTCAAAGAAAACAGCGGCGTCGACGCGCGCCGCGACGTCAGATGCTATCGGATCGGCGGCTGCGGCAATGACGCAGCCCAGCTTGTCGAGTGCTTCCGTGACAGCGCCGATGTCAACCGCGTCGCTGAAAACAGCGATGCGCTTGCCTTCAAGCGTGACGCCGTTTGACCCAACCTTCTGGCTGGGCGGCTGAACCGGCAATTTCATGCGGAACGAGAATGCCGAACCCTTTCCAAGCTCGCTCGCAGCCGAAATGTCGCCGTCCATGCGGTGGGCGAGAAGTTGACTGATCGACAGCCCTAGCCCCGTGCCCTCGTGACGACGACTACATGTGCCGTCAACTTGGCTAAACTTTTCGAAGACGTCTGCGACCTTGTCCGCGGGGATGCCGATGCCCGTGTCGATGACTTCGATTATCAGCGCCATGCGATCGCCGTCTGGTTTCCCTGACAACCGCAATGTGACGGAACCGCGATCCGTGAACTTCACCGCATTTCCGGCGATGTTCATCACGACTTGGCGAATGCGGCCGGCGTCGCCCACATAACAGCGCGGCAGCAGCGGATCGATCTCAAGATTTATGACGAGCGATTTCGCGCTTGCGGTCGGCCGCAACAGCTCGATGATGTCACCTACGCACATCACCAGATCAAAAGGCTTGGGATCTAGATCGAACTTGCCCGCCTCGATCTTGGAGAAATCAAGAATATCGTTGATGATTTGGAGCAGAGCGCGGCCGCTGTGGACGATCGTATTGACCTGCTGGCGCTGCTTGTCGTCGAGCGCGGTGCGGCGCAGCAACTCGGCCATTCCCAGGATGCCATTCATCGGCGTCCGGATCTCATGGCTCATGTTAGCGAGGAACTGCGATTTTGCGCTGCTTGCGGCGGCGGCTTTCTGCAATGCGCCGTCCAGCTGCGTGGTGCGAGCCTTGAGATCTTCTCTCAGCCGCCGCAGCATCGAATTCGAGGTCTGTGCGTCGTCACGCGCATCGACGAGCTCTTGAAGTCGTTGCTGAAGAGAATTTTCGCGGGCTTCGACTTCCGCGAGCAGCGCGTTAATGGCGCGCACGACGCCGGCATTCGGTCCGTCAGCGCCCTCGACCAGCCGCTGCTTGTAGTCCCGGGCAGCAGAGATTTCCGTGATTGCGCGCTCGATGAGCGCGCTCTCCAGGAGGTCCGCGTCATCGCTCGGATCGGCGCGACCGCGCCTCATCTCGCTCAAGAGTTGCATGGACGTCGCCTGCGCTCAACTTGTTAGCGACTGCACGCTTCCTTGACGCGGGCCAGCATGTCATCCGGTTCGAACGGTTTCGAAAGGATGCCGAGTGCGCCGTTGTTAAGCGCGGTGGCGATCAATTCGTCATCGGCGTATCCCGACATCAACAATACATTGGCCAAGGGACGCTGACGCTTGATCTCAATAAAGGCTTCGACGCCGTTCATGCCCGGCATGCGGACATCGAACAGGCCGATATTGAACCGTCCGTTGCAGTACGCTGAGACTGCGCTCGGGCCGTCGTGGACCATTGTCACGTCATAGCCGCTGAGCTCGAGGATATCCGCGACGCCTTGTGCGACATCGATATTGTCATCGAGAACGAGAACTGTTGTGGCGCCGCTCATGTCAATGCCACTCCTTGTGCTGGCCTTGCGACGGCGCATCGGCGGCCGGGGCGGCGGTTGAACCTCGCTTGAAATCGAAGAGTTCGGAGCGCAACGCCTGCTCCGCCTCGAAACATTCGGGTCCGATGCGGGTCATCGCCTGCTGGACGCGATCGTGACTGCCGGCGAGGGCGGCGCTTTCGAGTTCCTGGCAGATCTTCGACAGGCGCACGGCGCCGAGATTGTAGCTGCAGGATTTGAGCGCGTGAGCGCCGGCGCGGATTTCGTCGAGCCGGTTCGTCTCAGCCGCTCTACGGATCTCCTGATGAAACTTCGGCGCTTCTTCCAAATAGGCGCTGACCAGACGCTCGAAGAGATTGTTCTTGCGCGCCTTGTACTGATCAAGAAGGGCGGCGTTCAAGACAGACGGTTCTGCCTCCGCTGCGTCTTGCGATTGACTGGACTGCATCTTCCCAACTCTCCTTACATATACGCGGTGACTATGCGGGGCAGCGCCACGCCAAAACTTTCGCGTCTCGAGCCTCGTCTAGCCGGCGAACAGCAATTCGCTCACCGGCGCCTGGTATTGATCGACAGCGTCCGGAAACACCACAGACGCCTGCGTGCCTGCGCCGATCTGACTTTGCAGCACTAGCTTGCCGCCCATCTTTCGAATCAGCGCCGTTGCCGCGGGAATGCCCAAGCCGAGCGCAGCGCCGTCGGAATCTTCGTAACGAGTCGGCTCGTCGAGGCAGGCGCGCAGATAGTTAAGCTTCGCCGGCGCAATGCCGACGCCGGTGTCGACGATGTCGATGCGCACATCGCCGTTGTCACTTTGCGACAGGTTCAGGTCCACTGCGCCGCCGGCCGGGGTAAAACGGATGGCGTTTCCAACCAGACTGAGTAACGCGTAGCGCAGTCTGTCGGCGTCGACCTGCAGGGCCGCCTCACCATTGTGAGCCCGGCAATTGACTTCGACGCGGCGCGATTTCGCGACGCCCTCGGCCTGTTTGGCGATTTCGGTCAGCAGCGGTCCAAGATGAACCGGTTTGGCCGGCCGATCGTTCGGCGTCGTCATGGCCTGCGCCACGATCTTCAGCTTCGAACAGGCTGCGGCCATCGTTTTGGCGGATCGCTCAATCTCTTGAAGATTGCCGGCGCCGGCGCTGCTCAATGCGGGCTTGGCCTCAGCGATAATGCAAGACGCAAGATTCGCCTGATGCGTCACCCATCGCTGGACGAGGCTCCAGATGGCTTGCGCTTGGCCCGCACATTCCGTCTCGATCGCGGAGCGAATGACGGCGATACGGTTCTCGACATTGGATTTGGCGTCCGCAAGGGCGGCGCGGGCGGCTTCCAGCTCGGCGGCATTGCGCCGTTCGGCGACCAAAACCTCATGGCGGGCTGAACCGCGAATTGTCGTGATCTCGAGTTCGTAGCGTTCGCGCAGATCTTTGATTTCTTTGTCGTGCTGGGCGCGGAGCTCGGAGATTTCGGCATCGCGGCCGGCCTTGGCCTGTTCGACGGCGCCGTTGAGCGCAGCAGCATATTCAACTTCCAACCGCCGACGCTCTTTCACCGTGGCCTCGTTGGCCTCAGCGATCTGCTGTTCGGCGCTACGCATCAACTCATCGAGTTGCGCCTCCAGCTGCGCGGTCGGGGGTGCATCCGTCTGAGGCGCAGCGACCTGCGAACGCTCGCGAATCTGGCGGGCCATGGCGGCGCGTTCACGGGCCTTTCTGACGACATTGACAACGCGATCGGCGAGGAAGGTCCAGTCGACCGGCTTTGTAACGAAGTCGTCGGCGCCGACGGCGAGGCCGCGCTCAATCACATCGGTTTCGCGTGACGCTGTTATCAGTATGACGGGCGTGTCTGCCGTCTCCGGATCTTCCTTGAATTTCTTGCAGACTGCGTAGCCGTCCATGAGAGGCAGCAGTACGTCCAAGAGGATGACGTCGGGCTTCGTTACGCCCGCCATTTTAAGCCCGCGCCGGCCGTCCTCGGCCTGTCGCACCACGTGGCCCGCATCCTCAAGGAAATCCTTGACCAACATCCGCTGCGTAATCTCGTCGTCGATGACGAGAATCCGGAGTTTTTCGCTATCGGTCATGACGTCCAGTTGGGGCAGCGACCGACGAGGTGACGCCGGCGGATGAAAACACACCGCTCAAGCTACCGGTGGACCCCTAAATTTCTGTAAACCTTGACGTCGTCTTTCGGTTCTACGGCGAAGATTTATCGATCTCTTTAGAGATTCCATTGGCTAACGGTACCTGACTTTTGCTTCGCATTAATTCGCGCATTGCTTCGCCAATTGCGCGAGCACGTTCAATAAAGTCGTTACCTGTTTAACCTAATCTCGAAAAGATGAGAGAATTCGGGCGCTCGCGAGGACATGAGGCATGAACTGTGACCGATCAGGTCAGCCGGACATGCACCGGTTCACGACTTGGCCTTCGATTGCGCTGCCGTCCGCAGGCGCTGGCGGTTTGAACGGGCAGGCTCGATGCGACGAGACTCTTTCCGCCAAATTGGCGTTGCAAAGCAGCCTGCTCGATCAAATCGCGCTGGTTCATGAAATGTCACCTGACGGCCGCATCACGCGCGTCAACGACTTGATGTGCGCAAAGCTCGGGAGATCGGTCGGGGAGCTGATCGGCGCGCGACATGACCTCATGAATTTCGACGTCGGCGATGCCCAATGCTGGCGACGGCTCCATAAGGAAGTGACGCCTGGCGAACTTTGGGCCGGCGAAACGCTCAATAGAACCCGGGACGGCTCCGATCTCTGGCTGTCCTCAACCATCGCCGCCGTGCGCGACGGCGCGGGCGCGCTGACGGGATACATCTGTGCGAGCATCGACGTTACCGAACGCAGCCGCCTGCGCGAGGAGTTCGACCGAAATGGCAAGCTGATGCAACTTGGGCAGCTGACGGCGACGGTCGCTCATGAGATCCGCAACCCGCTGGGGGCCATTCGCACCGCAAATTTCGTGATCGAGCGCAAGCTCAAGGGTCGCGTCGATGGCGTGGATGCGCAACTCGAGCGCATCAACAACGGCATCAGCCGTTGCGACAAGATCATCACCGAGCTGCTCGACTTCTCACGGAACAGATCGATCAAGGCGACTGCGCAGGTTGTCGACGACTGGATCGCGTCGGTCGTCGAAGAGGAAAGCCGAAACCTGTTTGGCGCGCCGTCCGTCGTCTGCAATCTAGGGCTTGGCGGCGTGATGGCCTCATTCGATGCGGATCAAATGCGCCAGGTCCTAATTAATCTCCTCTCAAACGCAGCAGAAGCCCTCGCCGAAAAAACGAAGGCCGGCGCCATTCCAGGATACAGCCCGCGTATAAATATTCATACGATTATGGACGGGCCACACGTCAGCATCATCGTCAAGGACAATGGACCTGGCATCGACCCCAAGCATCTCAAGCGAATTCGGGAGCCGCTGTTCACGACCAAATCTTTCGGCGTCGGGTTAGGAATTCCTGCAATTGAAAAGATTCTCGAGAACCACGGCGGTCAGTTGACGATCGAAAGTCAATTCGGGGCCGGCGCAACGATTACCGCGAGCTTCGCGCATCAGAACGCTGCCGCTGACGCCGCCTGATCGCCAGAGTTTGATTCGCCTAGTGTATTGCCGATTCGGCGGGTTTATATTTTTTCTCCCGCCCAGATGCGATTCTGCAATTAGTTAGCGCCGCTCCCAATTCTTAAATTTTTGATTCTCGTCTTTATCAAAAATAATTGGACAGAGTTTCGCAAATCGAGACCCGCGGAAAGACGAAATTAACCGCTCTCATTGAAACATCGATCTGAAGCATATTCGCGCCGGACGTCCGGACCGCGAAACAAATGCGATCGATGAATGCGACTTTCCTTGCGGGGGACACACTCCATGCTGAGCCGACTCCAATATCCAATCGAATGGCGGATTGGCATGCTCGCCGCCGCGACGGCATTGTTCCTCTTGGGAAATACCTTTTTTGGTTCGCTTTCGCGAAACGCCTCGCAGGGCGATCTGGGTCGGATCGAAGGAGTCTCTCAGGCGCTAGCCGGCGTTAGAGGCTGGGAAAACGCGCTTGATGCGGTTCGGATGTCCGGGTCGCAGGCCGCTGCGCCGGGCGCCTCTGCAACTGATGGTCAACAGCTTCGCGCCGCAATCGACAAGCTCGCCGTGCGAATCTCGGAAGCCGAGGTCGCCAGCCAGAAGTCTGACGTTCCCGAGTCACTTCGCGCCGAAGCCAAGTCGCTCGCTCAATCCAACAGCGACTACCTGGCGTCGATGCGCGTCGTTTCTGACCAGCTGGAAGCCGGTCAAACGATGGCGCCGCCCCAGTCGCTCAGCCTCAAACAGGAGGCGACGCGTCAGGCCGAGCGCCTGCGCGGCTACTCTGACAACTTGTTCACCGCTTACCGGGCGGCCGTAGCCGACGCCCGAGATCGCATGGCGAACGAGGTTTGGACTGCGACCAGCGTGGCGCTCATGACGTGCCTGCTCTGCGTCGTACTGGGACTCGTTTTTCTTCGCCGTTACGTGAGGCCGATCCGCGCTCAAGTCGCCGCACTGCGTCGGCTCGGAGCCGGCGGTGAACTTGACGGCGCACTACCTGGCTCCGAAGAGCCCGGCGACATCGGCGACCTTGCGCGCGCAATCCTGATGTTCCGCGACACGATCAAGAAAGCGCGTACGCTCGAAAGCGAGGCCGCTGCCGGCGCACTTGTCGTCGAGAAAGAACGCCGCGAGAAAGAAGAACAAGACAAATACTACATCGAAGCCCACGCCGCGTTTCTCTCTCGATTTACGGCAGCGCTGGAGAGTTTCTCGGCAGGCGACCTCAAGCGCCGGCTGGATGAGCCCTTCATCGGCGAGTATGAAGGCATCCGCCACGCCTTCAACCTCGCCGCCAGTAAAATACAGGAAGCCATCGTCAACATCGTCAGCCGGTCGGTCCAGATTCGCGGCGGCACAGATCGCATCCTGTCGGCTGCCGACGAACTCTCGCGCCACACTGAAGAGCAGGCCTCCTCGCTCGAAGAGACGTCAGCTTCGATGGAAGAGATGGCGGCGACGATCCGCCAGAACGCCAGCAACGCGCAGGAAGCGAGCGGCGCAGCCGTCGTCACGCGCGACTTGGCTGTCGCCGGCGGAAGCGTCGCCCTGAAGGCCGTCGGTGCGATGGAGAAGATCGAGAAATCTTCGCGGCAGATGACCGAGATCGTCGGACTGATCGAAGAGATCGCTTTCCAGACCAATATTCTTGCTCTGAACGCGGCCGTCGAAGCTGCGCGCGCCGGCGACGCCGGCAAGGGCTTCGCCGTGGTCGCCAACGAGGTTCGCGCCTTGTCGCAGAGATCCTCGCGGTCGCTTAAAGACATCAAGAGCCTCATTGAGAGTTCCGCGACCGATGTCACCGAGGGAGTCAGCCTCGTGAAGCAGGCCGGGGGCTCGCTGACGGAAATCGTCGTCTCGGTCAAGAAGGTCGCGGATCTGGTCACAGAAATCGCAGCGGCCAGCCATGAACAGGCCGCCGGCGTCGATCAAGTCAGCCGCGCCGTGGCGAACATGGATGAAATGACCCAGCAGAACGCGGCGCTGGTGCAGGAAACCACCGCGTCGCTGCACTCGGCCCAGACGTGGATTCACGAGCTCAATCGCATCGTCTCGAAGTTCGACACCGGCGCGGCGCCAGTCGACGTCTTGGGCGAGGCGGAGCTGGCGTCCGACGACAACTGGGTTCGCAGCCGACATAGCCAGATCGAGAAGCAATTGAAGGGTCATCGCGGCAACCAGCGGCGGGCGCACGCAGCGTCATCCGCTTCGGGCGGTCGCGCCGCAGCGGCGCTCGAAAGCGACTGGCAAGAATTATGATGCGCTCGGCGCAACGTGGACACCGAGAGTAAACCGCTGGCTCTGAAGGCTCTGGAATGAAAAAGACCGCTAATCCGAAACCGGCATCGCGCAGGGCCAGGACGTCGCCGCCGCGCCCGAAGGTCGCTGCGCCGAGTATCATGGTTCTTCCGGCGATTCTGGACATGCGATCGGCGCGCGAGTTCAAACGCCTCCTCGAAGCACGATTTGAGAATCGGCGGCCGTGCGTGATCGACGCGTCCAAGGTCGCGACCATCTCGACCGGTTGCGTCCAAATCCTTGTCGCTTTCGCCAGATCCATGAGCGCAAGAGCCGCGCCGGTGAAATTGCTCAGGCCAAGCGCCAGCGTATTGCAAAGCGTTCACAGCCTTGGGTTGACCAGCGCCCTCGCAACCTGCGTCCTGGAGGACTAGACATGCGCGTGCTCGTCGTTGACGACTCTCCGACCATGCAGGACATCATTCTCGCGACATTGAAGTCGGAGAACCTCGATGTCGTTCAGGCCGAGCACGGCATCGACGGGCTCAAGGCTCTGGCGAATTGCGCGCCCGACCTCATCATCACCGATCTCAATATGTACCACATGGACGGGTTTGAGTTCGTCAGCCGCGTGCGGCAGAAACCGGAGTTCGAATTCACCCCCATCCTCTTCCTGACGACAGAAGGCGCAGAGGACTTCAAACAGATCGGCCGCGATCTCGGCGCGACGGGATGGATTCAGAAGCCGTTCGATCCGAAAGACCTCATTCGCGTCGTTCGTTCCGTGCTTCGATATTCGTGACCGCAGGCAGGGCACCGGAGCGCCGAACATGCACGATCTCGAACAATTCAAAGCCACTTTCTTTCAGGAGTGCGACGAACTCCTTGGTGAGCTCGAGCGTCATGTGAGCGATCTCTCCGCCGTCACGGAACCCGCCGAGATCTTGAACGCCGCCTTCCGCGCCATTCATTCGATCAAGGGTGGGGCAGGCATGTTCGGATTCTCCCGCCTCGTGGCATTTGCCCACATCGTCGAGAGCGCGCTGGATCAGGCGCGCGGCGCGCGGCTGCAAACAAACGCCGAGTTCGTCGAAGCCGTCTTGCATGCCTCCGACATTCTTTCGGACCTCGCCGAGTCAGCGCGCACCGGCGCGCCGATTGCAGACGACTATGAAGTCTCGAGCGCGCGACAACTCACGTCACTCATGCAAGGCTCGGGCGCGCCCTTCTCCTCTGACGTCCGGGCGCCGATCTCCACAGCTCTCGATCACTCAGCCGACAGCGCTACTCGGACGACCTATCGCATTCGGTACGCGCCGGGACCCGACATCTTTCGTCGTGGCATCGAACCACTGCTGATGGTGCGCAATCTGTCGGAGCTCGGCGCGCTCTCCACCGAAGCCGACCCGAGCGCTATCCCGGAATTCATGGATTTGGACCCGGCCGTCGCCTATCTCCGTTGGACGTTCAACCTCGAGACTAGCAAGCCGCGGCAGGCGATCCACGACGTCTTTGAGTTCAACTCCGAAGCGTGCCGGCTGGAGATCGATGTCGTCGAGACATCGACCGACGCATCTGTTGCACTTTCTCGAAACAAAGAACCCGCAGCAGCAGCCAAAGAGACATGGGCTGCGCTGGACACTCGAGGGGCGTCTTCGATCCGCGTCGAACTCGATCGGATTGAGCGGCTGGTCAATCTGGTCGGCGAGATCAGCATCGCGCAATCGATGGTTTTGCAGCATCTCGATCAGTCGATCGTCGATTCCAACCCGCATCTCTTTCGCGCCATCACGCAGCTCTTGCAGTTATCGCGCGGCCTTCAGGACGGCGTCATGGCCATCCGAGCGCAGCCCATCCGCTCGATCTTCTCGCGCATGCCGCGCATTGTTCGCGACGCCGCGCACAATGCCGACAAGAAAGCGTTGCTGGAACTCAGCGGCGAAGACACGGAAATCGACAAAACAATCATCGAGCAGATCAGCGATCCGCTGATGCATGTCGTTCGCAACGCCATAGACCACGGTGTAGAATCGGTTGCGGAACGCCGCGCGGCCGGCAAGCCGGACGCTGGCCTTATCCGCCTCTCCGCCGAGCAAAAAGGCGGACGCATCGTCGTCGAAGTCAGCGATGACGGCCGCGGGATAGATCGCGCGGCGGTCCGCCGGCGGGCCGTGGAACTCAATCTCATCGCCGAGGATGAGGCGCAGTCGGATCATGACATCGACAATCTCGTGTTCCGGCCCGGCTTGAGCACGGCGAAAACGGTGTCAAGCCTGTCGGGTCGCGGCGTCGGCATGGATGTCGTCCATCAGAACATCCAGAAGCTTGGCGGACGCGTCGCGATTCGTTCGACGCCCGGCGTCGGCACGACGACGTCCATCATTCTGCCGCTCACGCTTGCAGTGCTGGATTCGATGCTTGTGCGCTCGGGTTCGGAATCTTACCTCGTGCCGCTCGCAAACATCGTCGAGTGCATCGTCACGAGTCATGACGATGTCAGCTATGTGCCGGGAACCGGCGATTTCGTTGCCGTCCGGGGCCGCCAGATTCGCGTTTTTAGTCTCGCGCAGCGACTCGGGTTCCAGCCTTCAAATCGGTCCGAGCGATCGCAAATCCTGCTGGTCGAGATCGAAGACGGCGGCATCGTCGGGCTGATCGTCGACGAAATCTGCGGACACCGCCAGGTCGTGATCAAGAGCATTCGAGACCACTTCGAACATATCGCTGGCCTTGCGGGCGCGACGATCCTTGGCGACGGCTGCGTCGCCTTCATCCTCGACGTCGACGAAATCGCCGCGCTCGCGTCAGAGACGCCGCAGCGGCCGACGCCAAACAATGATTTTGAAGTCAAGCAAGGGGCTATTGCAGCATGACTCGCGCGATCAACTCGACGCTCCGTTCCGAACAGGGCCAGTCGGCAGATGAAACCCTGCAGTTCGTGACCTTCGCGCTCAACGGGCAGGCCTATTGCGTGGACATCATGGCGGTGCGCGAAATCCGCATGCTGGAAACGATCACCCCGGTTCCGGGCGCGCCGGAAACGATTCGAGGCGTGATCAACCTGCGCGGCAGCATTGTTCCGGTTTGCGACCTGCGGCTCCGCTTCGGGCAGGGCGCGACGCCGATCCAGCCCAGCCATCCGGCCGTGATCGTCGCGATCGGCGGCCGCTTGATCGGCCTCCTGGTCGACCAGGTGCTCGACATCGTGACGGTGGCGCGCAGCGAGGTGAACGCCATTCCCGACGCAGAGAACGGGCGCGGCAGTCCCTTCTTCGGCGGGTTGATCACGCAGGAGAACGGCATGCTTATCGCTGTCGATCTCGACCGCATGTCGGATCTTCGGGCCGTGCCGGAAGCCTTGGAGTACGCATGACGCGAGGTGCCGGCGTCGTCACGGACGCTCAATCTGCACGTCACTTATGAAACTTGATGCGCGACAATGAAAGGCGCAGATCGTCGATGCCAACTAGTCGCGCACATGGCCCTGGAGGGCCGAGACCGCCGCAGCGCGGTTCCGATCTGCGACGGCCGCAGCGTGTCGTGCCGGATGTCGCGTCTACGACGCTGTTCGATCAGCCTTTGAAATCGTTGCTGTCCGACGCTCAGTTTGATCTCATCAGGTCAATAGCGCGGCGCCATGCCGGAATCGTGATCGCCGATCATAAGCGCAGCATGATTTTGCGCCGGTTGCGACGACGCCTCAAAGCGCTGGCGATTGATTCTGTCGGCGACTATTGCGCGCTCCTCGCGGGACCAGCCGGTCCTCGCGAACTGCAACCCTTGATCAACGCGCTGACGACCAACAAGACGGGCTTTTTCCGCGAGGCTCATCATTTCGACCATCTGAGGGACGTCGCGTTGCCCCAGCTGCTTGCGGCCAAGAGCCTGTCGGGCAATCGCCGCCTCAGAATCTGGTCGGCTGGATGTTCGACGGGCGAAGAGCCATGGTCGATCGCCTTGACCGTGCTATGCGCGATTGCTCGCCCGCACGACTGGGACATCCAAATTCTCGCTACCGACATTGACACCGAAGTTCTTGCGACGGCGAAGCGCGGCCTTTACGAGAAAAGCGATCTCGCGCCCGTGAGCGGCGCCCTGAGAAACAGCCATTTCAAGAAATGCGCCGATCAAGGCGATTTTTACGAGGCGTCGACGCAACTGCGCAGTCTGATGAGTTTCCAGCCTCTCAATCTGCATGACGCGTGGCCGGTGCGCGGACCTATCGACGTCATATTCTGCAGAAACGTGGTCATCTACTTTGATAAGCCGGCGCAACGCGTTTTGTACGATCGCTTCGCCAATGTACTTGCCCAAGAGAGTTTTCTTTATTGCGGCCATTCCGAATCGCTTTACGGCGTCTCGAACCGTTTCGAGTCGATCGGCCGCAGCATTCACAAGAGGATCGCATGACTCCCATTCGCGTCGTTGTCGTCGAGGATTCCGCGGTGATGCGGATCTATCTGCGCGACGCTCTGTGCTCGACTGGCGAAATCGAAGTCGTCGGGGCGGCGCACGATCCGCTCATTGCACGGGATATGATCAAGCGCCTTTCGCCTGATGTCCTGACGCTCGACATCAATATGCCGAACATGGACGGCCTCGACTTTCTCGAGCGGCTGATGCGGCTCAGGCCGCTGCCGGTCGTCATGTTCTCGGCGCACACGCGCGAGGGTTCGAATGCGGCGCTGCAGGCTTTGGCGGCTGGCGCCGTCGACTTTGTCTCCAAACCGGCTGCTGGCGAGCCCGAAGCATGGAACAGCGCCGCACGCGAGCTGATCTCAAAGATCAAGTCGGCGGCGTCGGCGCGTATCCAAGCGAGCCCTGGCCTAACCGGCGACGTTCGAGGCAAAACGGCGCTGGCCGGCGGCGGCTGGCCGCGCAACCGGGTGGTCGCCATTGGCGCCTCGACGGGAGGCGTTCAGGCGATTCGCCAGGTTCTCGGCGCTTTGCCCGTGGACTCGCCGCCGATCCTGATCGCCCAACATATGCCAGAGACTTTCACAGCATCGTTCGCGAAACGTTTAGACGTGAATAGCGACGTCGCGGTTTGCGAAGCGCAAGATGGCCAGGAGGTGGTCGGCGGCACGGTGTATATCGCGCCGGGCGACCGTCATCTGCTGCTCGAAAGCCGTCGCAATGGATATGTCTGCCGCTTGCAAGGCGGCGGCGAAATTAGAGGCCATATGCCTTCGATTGATCTGATGTTCCAGTCGGTCGCGTCCGCAGCCGGGCACGCCGCCGTTGGCATCGTGTTGACCGGCATGGGGCGCGACGGGGCGCAAGGTCTCTCCGATATCCGCCAGGCCGGAGGGCTGACCGCTGCGCAGGATCAGGCCACGTCGCTCATCTATGGCATGCCGAAAGCCGCCACGGAGAACGGAGCGGCGCAATTTGAGCTGCCGCTGGATCGGATCGCTCCGTTCATTCTCGAGTCGCAGTCACATGCTCGCCATCAGGCGATCGTCGAAGGACAATTGACCTATGAGCCGTAATGACCGCACAACGAGCGCGACGCCGCGGGCGGCGCCTCCGAGCGTCGCGGACGCGGATCCGCCACCCGGCTCGCGTCGTATTTTCTTCGATCAGCGCTCGAACTCTCTCGTCGTGTGGGTGTGCCAGGGCGACTATTACGTGTCGTCGAGCCCCTATGAGGTTCTCTCGACGGTGCTCGGCTCCTGCATCGCGGTCTGCATGCGCGACCCCGTCGTCGGCTGCGGCGGCATGAATCATTTTCTTCTGCCGACGAGCGCTCGCATAAACGACGGGGGGTCGAGCGTTGCGCTGCGCTACGGCAGCTATTCGATCGAGCGTTTGACCAACGCCCTTATCGCGCGCGGCGCGGTGCGCGAGCGCCTCGAAGTCAAGGTGTTCGGCGGCGCCAACATCATGAGCGGCGGCGCAAACTTCGGACACGCCAACGCCGACTTTGTTGAATCGTACTTGAAGCGGGAAGGACTGAAAGTTCTGGCGCGAAGTCTTCGCGGCACTCAACCGCGCCGTCTCCGGTTTCATCCGGTGACGGGCCGCGCACAGTTCTATGAAGGTCGTGAAATCCAATCGGCGGCGGTGGCGGCGCGCGAAGCGCGGCTCGCCTTGCAGCTGCGCGGCGCCAATGCGAAATCTTCGATCGACATTTTCGATCCGAGCGTTCGTCTCGAGGACTAGCGCTCCATTGATTTAGGGGGTGGTGGAGCCGATCGGGATCGAACCGACGACCTCCGCAGTGCGATTGCGGCGCTCTCCCAGCTGAGCTACGGCCCCATAACCGCGGCATTTAGGAGTTGGGGGCGCGGCTTGTCAAGAAACGGGCGGGGTCGCGGAATTGAGGCTGATCGCGGCCGAATTCAGCGGCGCGATGAGGCTGGATCGCGGGTGAAAACGCCGCCGAGATCCGGACGATCCGCTTGCAGGCGCGCGTCGCGCAAGGCTACATGGGCGCGTTGGTTCGCACGCGGGGCGTCATGCTGGAACTTCTCGGATTCATTAGCTACCTCATCACACTTTACACTTACGTGATCATCGCCAACGTCATCATGAGCTGGCTGATGGCCTTCGGCGTCATCAACGCCTACAACCCGATGGTTCGTTCGATCTGGCAGGGCCTCAACGCCGTCACGGAACCGTTGCTGCGCCCAATCCGAAACATGTTGCCGAATATGGGCGGCATTGATATTTCGCCCATTATCCTTTTACTCGCCTGCTTCTTCGTGCAGAGCGTTATTTTGCCAAACATCGCCAAGGCGCTTGTGTGAGCCGGCGCGCCGGCGCCGCTCCCTGGCGGCACGGCGCCGCGTGCGTCATTGTGCACTTTCGTCTCACCCCGAAATCCTCCAAAGATAGCGTCGACGGGGTCATTCAGACAGTGGAAGGCCCTGCTTTCCAGGCGCGCGTCAGCGCCCCTCCCGAAGACGGCGCCGCGAACGCGGCGCTCGAACGGCTGGTTGCAGATTGGCTCGGCCTGCCTCGGCGGTCGGTCACGCTGGCGACGGGGTCACGATCGCGCCTGAAGTCGCTCTCACTCGCGGGCGATCCGGTCGCGCTGGCGGCGCGGCTCGAAGCGAAACTCAAAGACCTGAACGACCCGACGGATACCGAACGCCAATAAGTAAAAAACGAAGCTGAGGAGGACCGACGCCGATGTCAGACGCCCAGATCATCGACGGCAAGAAGATCGCGGCCGACGTGCGCGTGGAAGTCGCGGCGGAAGTCGCGCGGCTCATCAAGGATCACGGCGTCAAGCCGGGCCTTGCCGTCGTCCTCGTTGGCGAAGACCCTGCGAGCAAGGTCTACGTCAAGAACAAGGCGCAGCAGACCGTCGAAGTCGGCATGAATTCGTGGGAGCACAGGCTGCCCGCCGAGACGAGCGAAGCCGACGTGCTGGCGCTTGTCGACAAGCTGAACAATGATCCGGCGTGCCACGGCATTCTGGTGCAATTGCCGCTGCCGAAGCACATCAATTCCGAGAAGGTGCTGAACTCGATCAGTCCCGACAAGGACGTCGACGGGTTTCATCCTGTCAATGTCGGCCGACTATGGGTCGGCGAACGATCGCTGGTACCCTGCACGCCGACCGGCTCGGTGATCCTGGCGAAGACCGTGAAGTCGAGCCTCTCCGGTCTTGATGCCGTGGTGATCGGCCGTTCGAATATCGTCGGAAAGCCTGTCGCCGCGCTGCTGCTGCGCGAGCACTGCACGGTGACGATCGCGCACTCGCGCACCAAGAACATCGAAGACATCGTCAAGTGCGCCGACCTCGTTATCGCCGCCGTCGGCATTCCGGAGATGGTGAAGGCGAGTTGGATACGTCCCGGCGCGACCGTGATCGACGTCGGCATCAACCGCGTGCCGGGCGACAACGGCAAGACCAAACTCGTCGGCGACGTCGCCTATGACGAGTGCGCCAAGGTCGCCGGTGCGATCACGCCGGTGCCGGGCGGCGTCGGGCCGATGACAATCGCCTGCCTGCTGCGCAACGCGGCCCAGGCAGCGGCGATGCAGGCGGGAGTCAAAAGCGCGTTCGCGTGATCGCGGGCGGCGCCTCGGTGATTGAGCTCGTCAGCTCGCCTGGGTGCGCAAATTGATGCGCTGCGGTGCTCTCGCACAACCTCCCGCGGCAGCGGGCCTGATATGATTCGCTATCGAATCACTTCCGGGGGCGCGGGATGGGGCACTGTCCGCTGGTCATCATTCGCTGGCACGACAGCCGCCAACCGTGCGGCCAGTGGCGCTATCTCTCGGCGTTGCCGGAGTCGAAGCCTGTCGAAGTGGCGACCGTCGGCTGGCTCGTCAAGGACACGGCCGAGGTGAAGGTCGTGTGCCAGAACATCGGGGATCTCGGTCACCCGGAGAGGGCTCAGGCGAGTGGGATCATGACGATACCCACCCGCTGCGTTCTATCGATCGAACGACTGACTGAAGTCGCTACGATCGCTTCTGCTGATTTTGCGGATTGTTCGGTTGGTTCGGTTGGTAGCCCGACTGTCCTTGCTGATGATCTGGCGCTTGGGCCAGCACGGACGCTGCAAGCGCTTTGATTTCATCGGCATTCAAAGACTGCGGGTTCTGCAGGGCCTTGGACGCAATCGCGCTGACCCGGGCAGAAGTCTTCTCATTCTGAGCCATGATGCTACTCACTTTCTCAAATTGAGGGTTCACTACAGTGCGCGGTGACTAAACATCACCGTGCACGGTGAGTCCCAACGGCCGCGCCGGTTATCCACCGCTTAAAATCAGTATGGGACTAAGTCCAGCGGCGGATTTCCAGTGTTTCCTGCGAATTCAGGCGGCGCTGCGCCGGCGCATCATCTCGGCGCGATAGCTCAGCGCTTCGGCGATATGCACGCGCGCGATTGCCTCGGCGCCGTCGAGATCGGCGAGCGTGCGCGCGACGCGCAGCGTGCGATGATAGCCGCGCGCCGACAGCGCCAGAGTTTCGGCGGCTTGTCGGAGAAGCGCCGCGCCCGCGGCGTCAGGCGTCGACGTCTGTTCCAGAAGTTGCCCGGCGCACTCGGCGTTGGTTCTCACGCGTGCGGCGCCCTGCGCCTGATACCTGGCGCGTTGGCGTTCCCGCGCGGCGGCGACGCGGGCGCGAACTTCCCGGCTGCCTTCGCGCGGCGCGGCCAAAACCAGATCGGCGGCGGAGACGGCCGGAACTTCGATCTGCAGATCAATCCTGTCGAGCAGCGGACCGGAGACGCGCGCCTGGTAGTCGTCGGCGCAGCGCGCGCCGCGCTTGCAGCTTTCGCCGGGTGACGAACCTCCGCACTTGCACGGGTTCATCGCGGCGACGAGCTGAATGCGCGAGGGGTATGAAATTCTATGCTGCGCACGCGCAATCACCGTTTCGCCGGCCTCCAACGGCTGGCGCAGTGCGTCGAGCACGTTCGGCTGGAACTCGGGCAGCTCGTCGAGAAACAGCACGCCGAGGTGCGCCATCGACACTTCGCCCGGCTTCGGTCGCGATCCCCCGCCGACCAGCGCCGCCATGCTGGCGGAATGGTGGGGAGCGCGAAACGGACGCGCGGCGGCGAGTTTTCCGCCCATTAATTCGCCGGCGAGCGAATGGATCAGCGAGACTTCGAGAATCTCTTCCGGGGCCAAGGGCGGCAGAATCGACGGCAGACGCTGCGCCAACATCGATTTGCCGGAACCGGGCGGGCCGATCATCAGCAGATTGTGCCCACCCGCCGCGGCGATCTCAAGAACGCGCTTGGCGCTTTCCTGGCCCTTGATGTCGGCGAGGTCGGGCAGCGCGCCGCTCTCCTGCGCAACGTTGGGCTTCGGCCGAGAGAGCGTCTGAATACCTTTGAAGTGATTGACGAGCGATAGCAGGTGCGGGGCTGCGAGAATGTCGATCGCCTCGCCGGCCCAGGCCGCTTCCGGTCCGCCGGCCTCGGGACAGATCAGACCCTTATCGATGGCGTTGGCGCCGATCGCCGCCGGCAGCGCGCCGGGCACATGGCGAATGGCGCCGTCGAGCGCCAATTCACCGATGGCGGCGAAACCGGCGATGGCGTCGGGCGCGATCGCCTCCATCGCCGACATCATCGCCAGCGCGATCGGCAAATCGAAGTGGCTGCCTTCCTTCGGCAGATCGGCCGGCGCGAGATTGACGGTGATGTGCTTGTAGGGAAGTCCGAGCCCGACGGCGTGCAGCGCGTTGCGCACCCGCTCGCGGCTCTCGGCCACCGCCTTGTCCGGCAGGCCGACAATGGCGAACGCCGGCTGGCCCGGCGTGATGCGCACCTGCACTTCGACGGGGCGCGCTTCGACGCCGATGAACGCCAAAGTCGAAATCTGTCCGTACATGCGCCCTCGCCCTCTCTGGGACGAAGGCTAGGCGAAGGGCCGATACGAAGTCAAGAACAAATGAAGAACGATCCGTCGCCGCGTCAGCTCTTGGTCATCAGCAGCGTCAAACCCTGGAGCGTGCTGTTGATGAACTGGATCTCGATGATCTGCCGGTTGTCGCGCACAACGATGTCCATGTTGGCCGACATCTCACCGCCGCGCACGGCCACGCGAAATCCGACGGGCGTGACGCTGCCGGTCAGGTCGCCCGCTATGTTGCGCGTCGTCTCTTTCCACGATCCTGCCAACTGGCCGTTGTCGTTGCGCACATCACTGATGACCTCGATGCTGCCGCCCGCCGTCGCGCAACGGATCGTCTGTTTCAGATCATTGACGGTGTCGCCGACGATGTAGGTCGCCCGGCATTTGACCGTCTCGGGCGGGTTGTCCTTGATGCCCAGCCGCCCTTCGCCGGTCCAGCGGCCGGCGAGCGATTGAAACGGCGATTCCGTCAGCCCAACGGCGCGGCTCGGCTGCGCGAAAACGGCGACGAGCGCAGCGACCTGCAGCATTGCGAGGGAGGTGAGGCGAAGACGGCGAGGGTAGGGCTTGTCGGTCACTGCGATCTCCACGTTCGAACGCGCACGATTTTGGTCATGTCCGCACGGACGCTTTCTTTGGTTTGGCTTTCTGCACATTCGTCTTGCCGACCTTGTCTTCGATGCGATCCCAGATCAACGCGGCGATGTCGGCGCCGCCGAACGCCTTGACCTGCCGGATGCCGGTCGGCGACGTCACGTTGATCTCGGTCAGATACGGGCCGATGACGTCGATGCCCGTGAACAGCAAACCCCGGCGCTTCAGTTCCGGTTTCAAACGGGCGCAAATTTCCCGATCGCGATCGGTCAAATCGACCGGCGTCGCTTTGCCGCCGATGTGCAGATTGGAGCGCGTCTCGCCTTTTTGCGGCACGCGGTTGATGGCGCCTGCGATCTCGCCGTCGACGAGAATGATTCGCTTGTCGCCGGCTTTCACTTCGGGGCAGTACTTCTGCACCATGAAGGGCTCGCGAAAAACGGTCTGAAAAAATTCGACCAGAGATGAAGCGTTGCCGTCGTCCGGTTTGAGGCGGAACACGGCGGCGCCGCCGTTGCCATAGAGCGGCTTGACGATGATGTCCTTGTGCTCGACGCGGAAGGCCGCGACATCGTCGAGCGAACGCGTCACCAGAGTCGGCGGCATCAGGTCGAGGTAGTCGAGCACAAATAACTTTTCGGGAGCGTTGCGCACGTGCGCCGGGTCGTTGACGACGAGCGTCTTGGGATGAATGCGCTCGAGTAGATGCGTCGTCGTGACATAGCCCATGTCGAACGGCGGATCCTGGCGCAATAGCACAACATCCAGCCGGCCAAGATCTTCTGTTCGCGCATCAGTAAGCGCGAAATGCGCGCCGGGTTTGTCCTGCACCGTGAGCGTCGCGCCGCGCGCCAGCAAACGGTCGCCGTGCAGCGCCAGATTGGGCGGGGTGTAGTAGAACATTGCGTGCCCGCGCCGCTGGGCTTCAAGGAGCAGCGCGAACGAGCTGTCACCGCGAATGTCGATCCTGTCGATCGGATCCATCTGCACGGCGATGCGAAGCGGCATGAGGCGAACCTTGCGAAAGTCGTCCGAAATGCAAATAAATGCGAATCGCTCGAACCTTAGTGATGTTCTTTACAATCCGTTTACGTCTCAGCGGCAATACTTAAATCCCGTAAAGGAAGCGCGTGTTGCGTCCGGGAGACCGGGTTGATGTTGGTCGATTTTCAAGTGCTGGCCGAGCAAGTGGACGCTGAAATGCGAGTCTGCGCCCGGCGTCCCGGATCGCGCAGGGCGAGCCTTAGACTGCGGGATGGGCGGATGGTGGCCTGCCGGCTGGTCAATGTTTCGGCCGGTGGCGCGCTGATCGACGTACCCGACGTCGACATCCTGCCGGACGAATTCAATCTCGTGATCGAATCGTCGGAATTCGAGGCGGCGTGTTCCGTGCGCCACACCCGACGGCTCGAAACCGTTGGGACGGGCGGCCCGCAACCCGTCACCCGCGCCGGCATCATGTTCATGTCGAACCGGCTAACGGCGCTGCAGCGGTTCGGCTAAAGGCAGCCTTTACAAAAAATTGTAGGGATCGACGTCGAGGGTGATGCGAATATCGCCCTTCAATTTCGGAATTGCCGCTTCCCAGGCGCGAAGGTAGCCCTGCAGATCGGCGTCACGCGGGGCCTTGACGAGCAGCCGCCATCGATATCGTCCGCGCACCACCGCTATCGGCGCCTCGGCCGGACCAAGAACCTTCAGCTTTTCTGATTGCGGGGCGAGCCGCGATATTTCGCGCGCTGTGCGCTCGGCCAGCGCTTTGTCGCGCGCCGAAACGACGATTGCGGCGAGGCGGCCGTAGGGCGGGAGCAGTCCCGTCTGACGCGAGCGGATTTCGTAGGTGATGAATGCGTCGCGATCGCCGGCGACGATGGCGGCCATGACCGGATGCTCGGGCAGATGAGTTTGCACGAAGCCGCGACCAACGGAGTGGGCGCGCCCGGCCCGGCCGGTCACCTGATGCAGCAACTGGAACGTCCGCTCGCCGGCGCGCGGATCGGCGCCATGCGCGAGGCCGAGATCACCGTCGACGACGCCGACCAGCGCGAGGTCGGGAAAATGGTGACCTTTGGCGACGATCTGCGTGCCGATGATGATATCGACTTCGCGGGCTTCAATGCGATGGATCATGGCGCGCATCTCGATGAGGCTCGGGATCAGGTCTGACGACAGCAGCGCGACGCGCGCCTCGGGAAACCGCTCGGCGACTTCTTCGGCGACGCGCTCGACGCCTGGACCGCAGGCGACGAGGCTGCCGGGTGCGGCGCACTTCGGGCACGTCTCAGGCAGCGACAGCGAGAAGCCGCAGTGGTGGCAGTCGAGCCGCTTCTTGAAGCGATGTTCGACCAGCCAGGCCGTGCATTGCGGACATTCGAGCCGATGGCCGCAGCCTCGGCATAACGTCAACGGCGCATAGCCGCGCCGGTTGAGGAACAGCAGCGATTGCTGACCTCTCGCCAAGGTCTCCGCCATTGCGGCGACGAGGCGGGGGGCGAGCCATTTGCCTGCCTCGGGCGCCTCTTTCTTTAAGTCGATGGCTTGGACGTCCGGCATATCGACGCCCGAATAGCGGCCGGGCAGGACGACGTGGCGATAGCGACCGCTTTGCGCGTTGACGACGCTTTCGATCGACGGGGTCGCGGATGAGAGCACAATCGGGAAATCGCCGAGCCTGCCGCGCACCACGGTCATGTCGCGCGCCTGATAGTGCACGCGGTCGTCCTGCTTGAAGCCCTGATCGTGTTCTTCGTCGACGACGATCAGGCCGAGATCGGAAAACGGCAAAAACAGAGCTGAGCGGGCGCCGACGACGCAGCGGACTTCGCCCCTGGCGACGCCCGTCCAGATGCGGCCACGCTCGACTTGCGAAATCGCCGAATGCCATTCGACCGGCTTGGCGCCGAAGCGGCGTTCGAAGCGATCGAGAAACTGGCTGGTCAGCGCGATCTCGGGCAGCATGATGAGGGTCTGACGGTCAGCAAGAAGCGCGCGTGCGACAGCCTCAAAATAGACTTCGGTCTTACCCGATCCGGTGACGCCGTCGAGCAGCGTCACGGAAAAGTTGGCGGCATCGACGGCGCTGACCAAACCTGCAACAGCGATTGCCTGCGCGTCGGTGAAGGTCGTCACCGCGTGATTTGCGTTGGGGCGCGAAAAGCCACGCTCCGGTATCGCCACATCGACGAGCGAGCCGGCCATCACCAGGCCGTCGATGACGCCGGTCGAACACGAGGCGAGTTGCGCGAGTTCGGATTTCGAGCGGATCAGTCCGTCGTCTGCAAACTGCAGCGCGCGGGCGCGAGCGGGCGTGATCTTCGCCGGCGACGGCGCGCCCTCGACGCGGCGCACGCCGAACCGCGGCTTGGCCGGCTCGAAAGCGGCATCGGCGCTCATCATCATGCGTACGACCATGCCGAGCGGCGCCAAGGTGTAGTTCGAGACCCATTCGGCGAAGCGCATGGAAATTTCGGGCAGCGGCGGCGCATCGAGGCGCGTTGCGATCGCTTTCAATTTTTTCGGATCGACGGGTTTCTGATCGCCCTGCGGGCGGTCCCATACGACGCCAATGCGGCTTTGCGGTCCAAATGGGACAACGACAAAGCATCCGGGCGCGATATCGAGGCCGTCCGGGATCAGGTAGTCATAGGTTTGGCTCAGCGCCACAGGCATCAAAACGGGCAGGGTTTGGCCGGTTTTTCCGGGGGTCTTTCCCATAAGTTCGAGCAGACTGTTCAAACCGACCGCCGCCAGACTAGAAGCTAGAGAAACGAATCGCGGGCAAGCGTAAACGGCAGTATGGGGCGCGCCGAAGGCGGCCAGACAGCAATTGGCCGGCGCGCTTGCGCGGACCGAAGCCATTACGGACGGGATCAGGAGACTTCAATGAAATTCTTCGTCGACACAGCGGACATCGCCGAAATAAAGGAGCTGGCGGCGACGGGTCTGCTCGACGGCGTGACGACGAACCCGACGCTCGTCGCCAAAGCCGGGCGCGACTTCAAGGAGATGATTGCAGAAATTTGCGCTGTCGTGCCGGGCCCCGTTTCGGCAGAAGTGGCGGCGACGGACTATGAAGGCATGATGCGCGAAGCGGCAATCCTGCGAAAAATCGCCAAGAACGTCACGATCAAAGTTCCGCTGACCATGGATGGACTGAAGGCCTGCAAAGCGCTCACCGGCGACGGCGCGCTGGTCAACGTGACGCTGTGCTTCTCGGCCAATCAGGCGCTGCTGGCGGCAAAGGCGGGCGCGACGTTTGTTTCACCGTTCATCGGCCGTCTTGATGACATCGGACTCAATGGCATGGACGTGATCCGCGAGATCAGAACGATCTACGACAACTATCCGGAGCTCTCGACCGACATTCTGGCGGCGTCGATCCGCACGGTGAACCACGTGAAGGAAGCCGCCATGATCGGCGCCGATGTCGCTACGGTCCCGCCGTCCATTTTGAAAGCGCTGGTCAAGCATCCGCTGACGGAGGCCGGGCTCGCGGCCTTTGTCGCGGATTGGAAGAAAACCGGTCAGAGCATCACTTAATCCCCGCTAGCGGCGCATTCACCATGGATTTTTTGCACGAACTTATCCCCGCCACTTGGGCCCGTGTCATGCTGGGGTGTTGGAGCATTGGGCTCCGATCTTGAAGGTGAATGTACGACCGCGTGACGCTGAAAGTTAACATCGCTGCATTGCTCTCGCGCTTCGTCGCCATTGTCGGGGAAGCGAACGCCGTGACGCGCGCGGAGGATCAGGCGAAATATCTGCGCGAGTGGCGCGATAAGTACCGTGGCGCGACGCCAGTTGTGTTAAAACCCGGGACAACGGCTGAGGTCGCGCAAATTCTCACGCTGGCGAACTCAGAAGGCGTCGGCGTCGTGCCGCAAGGTGGCAATACGGGTCTCGTCGGGGGGCAGATTCCGTCGACTCGAGGCGATGAAATCGTGCTGTCGCTGGAGCGGATGCGCGTCGTGCGCGACGTCGACAACGCCAGCGGGACCATGACGCTCGAAGCCGGTGTAACGCTCGCCGAGGCGCAATCACTGGCGGAGACGGCGGGACGATTGTTTCCATTGACCCTCGCGTCCGAGGGCAGCGCCACGATCGGCGGCGTGCTTGCGACTAATGCCGGCGGGACGGCTGTCCTCAGCTACGGCAATGCGCGCCATCTCTGTCTCGGTCTCGAAGCCGTACTGGCGGACGGGCGCGTTTGGCATGGCTTGCGAAAACTGAAAAAGGACAATGCCGGCTACGATCTTCGCGATCTTCTGATCGGCTCGGAGGGCACGCTCGGCGTGATCACCGCGGCGACGTTGAAACTTGTGCCGCGACCGGTCGAGACGGCGACGGCGATCCTCGCGCTCGATGGTCCCGACGCGGCGCTTCGCGTGTTACAACGCGCCGGCCCGTTGACGGCGTTCGAGTTCTGGGGCCGCAGCGTGCAGGACCTGGCGCTGCGCCATATTCCCGGCGTCCGCGATGCGTTCGCGGAACCGCATCCCTGTTACGCGCTGGTCGAAATTTCGAGCGCGGAGGCCGGCGGTCGCGCCATGGCGCAGCTTGAAGACCTGCTGGCGGCGGCGCGGGAGGCGGGCGAAGTCCTAGACGCCGCGCTGGCGCAATCGCTGCAGCAGGCGCGAGACTTCTGGAAGCTGCGCGATAGTTTTTCGGAAGCGCAAAAGGGGGCCGGCGGCTCGATCAAGCACGACATTTCGGTCGCGCCGGCGCTGATCCCGGAATTTCTCAAGCGCGCCGACGTCGTCGTGCAGCGTATCTGCCCCGGCGCGCGACCCATGTCCTTCGGGCACTTCGGCGATGGCAACGTCCACTATAACGTCAGCCAGCCGGTCGGCATGGACCGCGCCGCTTACCTGGCGCACTGGGAGGCGATGTCTGAGGCGATCCATGCGCTTGTCGCCGAGTTACATGGTTCGATCGCCGCCGAACACGGCATCGGGCAGATGAAACGCGCGGCGCTAGCGACGCACAAATCGGCGGTCGAACTGGAGATGATGCGCGCTATCAAGCAGGCGCTTGATCCCAAGGGCATCCTCAACCCCGGCAAGGTGCTGTAGGCTCATTGCGCGCGTTAACGACTCGTTAACGTAATTCGTTCGACAGTTTTTTGGATCAGGTTTGAGAGTCGTCTCGTGACCGAAACCCTCGACGACATCTTTTCCGGCGATGCGGAATTGCCTCTTGGCGACGATCTCAGATCAGCGATCGAGGCTTGGCTCTCGCACCTTGAATCCGAGCGCGCGCAAGCGGCCGCGACGCGCGAAGCGTATGCGCGAGACCTCCGACAGCTGTTGTCGTTTTTGAAGCGCCATCTTGGCCATCCGCCGTGCCTCAGCGATCTCGAGCGACTCGATGCAAAAACCGTGCGCACCTTTCTCGCGAACCGGCGCAAGGCGGGCGTGACGTCGCGGTCGCTGGCGCGCGCGATCTCGGCCTTGCGGATGTTCTTTCGCTGGATGGAGCGCGAGATCGACCTGAAGAATCCCGTCCTGCAAAGGCTGACATCGCCGAAAATCCCGCACTCCGTGCCGAAGCCCTTGAATGTCGACGCGGCGACGGCGGTCGTCGCGTTGGACGCGAGCGCGGCGGAGGGCGATTGGATCGCGGCGCGCAACCGCGCCGTGCTGTTGCTGCTCTATGGTTGTGGTCTGCGCATCAGCGAAGCGCTGGACCTGACGCTGCGCACTGCGCCACTGCAGGGGCGCGAGGCAATGCTGATTGCCGGCAAGGGCGGCAAGGAACGCTTAACGCCGGCGCTTGCGATCGTGTCCGAGGCGATCGAACGTTACGTAAGCCTTTGTCCCTTCCCGATTTCCGCTGATAGCCCCTTGTTCGTCGGCGCTCGCGGCGGTCCTCTTTCGCCGCGCCTGATACAGCGGGAAATGGAGCGGCTTCGCGCCGACCTCGGACTGCCGGATACCGCAACGCCGCATGCGCTGCGACATTCCTTCGCCACGCACCTCTTGTCGGCAGGCGCGGATTTACGGCAAATTCAGGAACTTCTCGGCCACGCCTCGCTGTCGACAACGCAAGCGTATACCGAAGTGGACCGGGATCGGCTGCTGGCCGTATATGACGCCGCGCACCCGCGCGCCGCGACAAGTTGAGCGATCGAGCACCCATGGCCGACAAGTTCGCTGCAGCAGCAATATCGCCAATCAAATCCGCCTTTCGCGCGGCCGCGTTGATCGGCACGCTGGCCATGGCGATTTCGGCAACGGCTGCAGAAAAAGCGGCGTCGCCTGATACTGCGAGCGAGGCCAAGCCAGCTCAATGCGCGGGCGCCGATATGATCGCCGAACTTGCGACAACGGCGCCTGATATCCACAAGAAGGTGATGGAGGAAGCGGCGCGGTATGCAAACACCGAGGCCGTTCTTTGGAAAGTCGAGAGAGCCGGACTGGAGCCGTCGTATCTGTTTGGCACGATGCATCTTAGTGATCCAAGGCTGACGACGCTGTCGCCGGCGGTCAAGGACGCGATCCGCGCAACCTCGACGCTCGCACTTGAAGTCGCGGATCTTTCCGAATCGGCTCTGGCCCCTGCGATCGCCAAGGCCGGCGATCTGATCGTCTATTCGGATGGCCGCAAGCTCTCTGAGTTTCTCACTCCGGATGAGTTCGCGAAGGTGCAGTCCGTGGTCGGCAGGTCCGGGATGCCCGGTGAGTTTGCGGGCCTATTCCGGCCGTGGCTGATCAACATGCTGTTGGCGATGTCCGACTGCGAAAGGAAGCAGGTCGCGTCAGGGGCGCCGGTGCTTGACATGAAGATCGCCGAAGTGGCGCAGAAGCAAGGCATGACGGTCATCGGATTGGAAACGATAGAACAGCAGCTCGGTGCGTTGGCTTCGGTGCCCGAAGATCAGCAGATCCACATGCTGAAGGTCGGGCTGAAGTACGCAGACCGCGCCGACGACATGATGGAAACGATGGTTCAACTGTATCAGAAGCGCCAGCTCGGCGCGGCGTTGCCGTTCCAACTGGCGTTGGCAAAGCTCAACGGCGCGCCCGACACGACGTTCGACGGCTTCAAGGAGATGCTGCTCGTCGAGCGAAATTTCAGGATGCGCGACGCATCGCGGCCGGCGCTCGACAAGGGTAAGGTGTTTATCGCCGTTGGCGCGTTGCATCTGCCCGGGAGCACAGGCCTCGTATCTCTGCTTCGGGAAGCCGGATTTACCGTCACGCCCGTGGAGTGATTGTTAGAAGCGACTTGCGACCAGATAGCCGACGACCGACGCTGCGGCCGTAATGGTCGCACCCCAAGCCATGTCGGCAAGCGCCAGCGACAACGGCCAGTCCTTGAGCGTGGCGAGATTGGTCATATCGTAGGTTGCGTAAGCGAAGAACCCGAACAAAGCGCCGTATAGCGCTGCATGGGTCCATTGGCCGGCTGCGACCGCCGGATTGATGACGAAAATCATTACGCCGGCGATGTAGATCGCATAAAAAATGATCGCGGCGGGAATGTTGAAACTGTCGGCCATCAAGTGTCCGATGCCTGAGCGGTAAAAATCCTTAGCGATGACGCCTAGAAAAACCATGTCGACGGCGAGGAAGAAGGCCAGCGTCGCAAGATATGGCGCCAGGACTTTCATGGGGAGCAGACTCCGTGACCACTCGGCGGATACGCCGACAGATATTGAACGCAGCAGAACGGCTTTTGGTTCTGGACTTATGATTGGTCGCATTTTCTTCGGCGAACCGGCGCCCACTCCGTCGGACAATTCGCCGGGCCGGCACGTTTACATGTGAATGGCGCGCTTGGCGACGGCCATCGCTGCTTCCTTGACCGCTTCCGTCAAGGTCGGATGAGCGTGGCAGGTGCGGGCCAAATCCTCGGCGGAGCCTGAAAACTCCATCAGGACGGCGGCTTCGGCGATGATTTCGCCGGCGTGCGGGCCGATGATGTGGACGCCCAGGACGCGGTCGGTCGCGGCGTCGGCGAGCACTTTGACGAACCCGTCGGTTGTCTTGTTGACCTTGGCGCGGCCGTTGGCGGTGAACGGAAATTTGCCCGACTTGTACGTGACGCCGGCGGCTTTCAACTCGTCCTCGCTTTGGCCGACGCTCGCCACTTCCGGTTCGGTATAAATCACGTTCGGAATGACGTTGTAGTTCACGTGCCCGGCCTGGCCCGCCAGAATTTCGGCGACCGCGACGCCTTCGTCCTCGGCCTTGTGGGCCAGCATCGGCCCGGCGATCACGTCGCCGATGGCGTAGACGCCCGAAACGTTCGTTTGAAATTGACCATCGACGAGGATGCGTTTTTTAGCGTCGAGTGCGACGCCGGCCTCGGCGAGACCGAGACCGTCCGTATAGGGTGTGCGGCCGACTGCGACGAGCACAATGTCCGCGGTGATCGTCTGTGACGACCCACCTTGCGCCGGCTCGACGGTCGCAGCGGCGCTCGACTTCGACGTCGCAACGCCCGTGACCTTGCTCGCTAGGTGAAAGACTATGCCCTGCTTCTCGAGAATGCGCTGGAACGACCGGGCGACGTCGAAGTCCATGCCCGGGAGAATGCGGTCGAGATACTCGACGACGACGACCTCAGAGCCGAGGCGGCGCCACACGGAGCCGAGTTCAAGTCCAATGACACCGGCGCCAATGACAAGCAGTTTTTTTGGAACCGCGGCGAGTTCGAGCGCGCCCGCCGACGAGACGACGCGCTTTTCGTCGATCTCGACGCCGGGCAGCTTGATGACGTCGGAGCCCGTGGCGATGACAATATGCTTCGCTGAAAATGACTGGGCCGCGCCCGCCCCGCCCGATACTTCGACCAGTCCGGAATTGACGATCCGCGCCGTGCCCTGAAAAGCGTCGATCTTGTTCTTTTTCAGAAGATACGCGACGCCGTCGACGTTGCCCTTAACGCCTTCGCGCTTGAAGGCCTGCATCTTGGCGAGATCGAGTTTGGGTTTGACCTCAATGCCCATGGCAGCGAAGCCGTGCGCGGCTTCGTTGTACATTTCGGAGGCGTGCAGCAGCGCCTTTGAGGGGATGCAACCGACGTTGAGGCATGTGCCGCCGTGCGTGGCGCGTTTTTCGACGACCGCGACCTTCATGCCCAGCTGCGCCGCGCGGATGGCGCAGACGTAGCCGCCTGGCCCGGTGCCGATGACGATGAGGTCGTAGGGGTCCGCCATGCGCTCAGAGTTCCAGGATGAAGCGCTGCGGGTCTTCGAGGCACTCCTTGACGCGGACCAAGAACGTCACCGCCTCCTTGCCGTCGACGATGCGATGATCGTAGGAGAGCGCCAGGTACATCATCGGGCGCGCCACGATCTGTCCTCCGCGCACCACCGGGCGCTCCTCGATGCGGTGCATGCCGAGAATGCCGGACTGCGGCGCATTGAGGATCGGCGTCGACATCAGCGAGCCGTAGACGCCGCCGTTCGAGATGGTGAATGTGCCACCCTGCATGTCCTCGATCGACAATTTGCCGTCGCGGGCGCGGCGGCCGAAATCGTTGATGCGCTGTTCAATCTCGGCAAGGCTCAGCCGATCGGCGTCGCGCACAACCGGCACGACAAGTCCCTTCTCGGTGCCGACGGCGACTCCGATGTGGTAATAGTTCTTGTAGATCAATTCGTCGCCGTTGATCTCGGCGTTGACGGCGGGCACGTCGCGCAGCGCCTGGATGCAGGCCTTCACGAACAAGCCCATGAAGCCGAGCTTCACGCCATGACGCTTTTCGAAAATCTCCTTGTACTGCTGACGCAGCGCCATCACTGCGCTCATGTCGACATCGTTGAACGTCGTCAGCATGGCGGCTGAATTCTGCGCGTCCTTCAGGCGCCGCGCTATGGTCTGTCGCAATCGGGTCATCTTCACGCGTTCTTCGCGCATGGCGTCGTGGCCGGTGGCGGGAAGGCGCATGTCTTTCAAGGCGGCGGGGAGCGAGGTCGAGGATTGGGTGGCTGGGGGCTGGACGGCGACGGACATGGCGAACGGCGGGGCGAGCGGCGGGGCGAGCGACGGCGCAGCTCCATTCGAAACCGTCGTTGGCGGGGCGACAGGCGCGGAGGCCGGCGCAGTTTTTGGCGCGGCGGCGGCAACGGCGACGTCGTCTTTCAGCACCTGACCGCGCCGGCCGGAGCCTGGCACCTCGGACGCTTCGAGGCCGGCTTCCGATAGCGCCTTGCGCGCGGCCGGGCTCGGCGGAGGAGGCGGCGGGAACGATGTTGGCGCGGGCGCCGCGGCTGCGGGCGCCGCGGCCGGCTTGGCGGCGGGGGGCGGGGCCGCAGCCTTCCCAGGCGCAGGCGCCGCCGCAGACCCAGCGCCGCTCTGCAACGCTCCGAGCACGGACCCGACGGCGACCGTTGTGCCGGGCTTGACGAGTATTTCTCCCATCACGCCAGACGCCGGCGCCGGCACCTCGACGGTGACTTTGTCGGTCTCAAGCTCAACCAGCGGCTCGTCGGCTTTGACCGCGTCGCCAACCTGCTTGAACCATTTTCCGACGGTCGCTTCGGTGACGCTCTCGCCCAAAGCCGGAACGCGGATCTCAATCGTCATTTCAGTCCTCAAAACAATCAGGCGCCGAGCGCATCGGCGACGAGCGCCGTTTGCTCCTTGATGTGCTGCGACAGAAGGCCCGTCGCCGTCGACGCCGAGGCGGGCCGTCCGGCGTAGCGCGGGCGGCGGTGAATGTAGCCGAGATGGTTCAGAACCCACTCGATGTTCGCGTCCATGAAGTGCCACGCGCCCATGTTCTTCGGTTCTTCCTGGCACCAGACGATTTCCGCGAACTTGAAGCGGCCAAGTTCCTGGATAAGCGCGCGCGCCGGGAACGGATAGAGCTGCTCCATGCGGAGCAAGTAGACATCGTCAAGCCCACGACTATCACGGGCATCGAGCAGGTCATAATAAACCTTGCCGGAGGAGACGACGACCCGGCGGATTTCATTATCCGGGCGCAGCTTCATGTCGGAACCGCCGAACTGCGCGTCGTCCCACAACAGGCGATGAAAACTGCTGCCCGGGCCGAAAGCGTCGAGTTTCGAGACAACGCGCTTGTGGCGAAGCAGCGACTTCGGCGTCACCAGAATTAGCGGCTTGCGGAAGTTGCGATGCAGCTGACGGCGCAGAATATGAAAATAGTTGGCGGGCGTGGTGCAGTTGGCGACCTGCCAGTTGTCTTCGGCCGAGAGCTGCAAGAAGCGCTCAAGTCGGGCAGATGAATGTTCCGGGCCCTGGCCCTCGTAGCCGTGCGGCAGCAGGCAGACGAGGCCCGACATGCGCAGCCACTTGCGCTCGCCGGACGATAGGAACTGATCGAAGATCACCTGCGCGCCGTTGGCGAAATCGCCGAACTGGGCTTCCCACACCGTCAGCGCGTTGGGTTCGGCCAGCGAATAGCCGTACTCGAATCCCAGCACGGCTTCTTCCGACAGCATCGAGTTGATGACTTCGAATTGCGCCTGGTTCGGCTGGATGTGTTTCAATGGCGCATAGCGCCGGTCGTTGTCCTGGTCGATCAAAACCGAATGGCGTTGCGAAAAGGTGCCGCGCTCGACATCCTGGCCTGAGAGCCGCACGCGGAAGCCTTCGGTCAGCAGCGACCCGAATGCGAGATGCTCGGCCATCGCCCAGTCGATGCCCTGGCCCGTGTCGATCATCTCGCGGCGTTTCTCAAGTAACTTCGTGATGGTTTTGTGCGCCTTGAATTCGCTCGGCAGGGCCGTCAGGCGACGACCGAGATCCTTCAATGTCTCCAATGGCGCAGCCGAGTCACCGCGCCAGTCGTCGCTATCGGGGCGCGCGAGGCCGGACCAACGTCCGTCGAGCCAATCGGCCTTGTTCGGCTTGTAATGGTCGGATTCGCTGAATTCGCCGTCGAGCACGTCGCGCACGGCGGCGCGCATCTCGTCGACTTCGGCCGCCGACACCACGCCTTCCTCGACGAGATAGTTGGAATATTTCTCGACGACGCCCGGATGCGCCTTGATGCGCTTGTACATTGCCGGCTGCGTAAACATCGGCTCGTCGGTCTCGTTGTGGCCGAAGCGGCGGTAGCAGAACATGTCGATGACGACGGGCTTCTGGAACCGCTGGCGGAACTCGGTGGCGATCTTGGCGACGTGGACGACGGCTTCCGGATAGTCGCCGTTGACGTGAAAGATCGGCGCCTCGATCATCAACGCCACGTCGGAACAATAGGGCGACGAGCGCGAATAGTGCGGGCTCGTGGTGAATCCGATCTGATTGTTGATAATGAAGTGGATCGAGCCGCCGGTGCGGTGACCCTTGAGACCGGAGAGGCCGAAACACTCGGCGACGACGCCCTGGCCGGCGAACGCCGCATCGCCGTGAATCAGCAGCGGCATAATCGGCGTGCGGTCGCCAGGCGCGCAATTGGCCTGATCCTGCTTGGCGCGCACCTTGCCGAGCACGACGGGGTCGACGATCTCGAGATGCGAGGGGTTCGCGGTCAGTGACAAGTGGACGGTGTTGCCGTCGAAGGCGCGATCTGAGGACGCGCCGAGATGATATTTGACGTCGCCCGAGCCTTCGACGTCATCGGGTTTGAACGAGCCGCCCTTGAACTCCTTGAAGATGGCGCGCAGCGGCTTCGCCATGACGTTGGCGAGTACGTTGAGGCGACCGCGGTGCGCCATACCGAAGGCAATTTCCCTAACGCCAAGATGGCCGCCGCGCTTGATGACTTGCTCGAGCGCCGGAATCATCGCTTCGCCGCCGTCGAGACCGAAACGCTTGGTGCCGGTGTATTTGATGTCGCAGAATTTCTCGAAAGTCTCGGCCTCGATCAGTTTGCGCAGGATCGCCTTGCGGCCTTCCGCCGTGAAGCTGATATCTTTTTCCACCCCCTCGATGCGTTCCTGAATCCAACCCTTTTGCGTCGGGTCGGTGATGTGCGTGAACTGCACGCCGATCTGACGGCAATAGGTGCGGCGCAGGATCGCCAGGATCTGGCGCATGGTCGCGGTTTCGAGACCCATCACGCGATCGATAAAAATCGGACGATCGAGATCGGCGTCGGTAAATCCGTAGGTTTCAGGCAGTAGCTCACGGTGCACGCGCCGGTCAGCGAGGCCGAGCGGATCGAGGTCCGCCGCCAGATGTCCGATGACGCGATAGGCGCGGATCAACATCAAGGCGCGGATCGAATCCTGCGTGGCGCGCAGCGAGGCCGCCGGCGACATGTCGTAGCCGGCTTGCTGGGCGCGGCGGTCGATCTTGTCGCGGATGGTGCGCTCGGCGCCGCCGAAGTCGCCGGTCAGCGCTTCGATCAAGTCGCGATTGGCGTCGGTTTCGTTGAGCAACGATGACAGCGGCGCGGCCCAGGCCGGTCCGCCGACGGTGACTGCGCTTTGAGGTCCCGTCTCCTTGATGCTTTCGAAAAAGCGGCGCCACTCGTCGCTGACGGCGCCGGGATTGCGCTCATAGGCGGCCTGCATCTCCTCGATGTAGGGTGCGTTGGCGGCGTCAAGGAATGATGTACGAAGGAATGCGTCGTTCGGCGCATGACGTGTCATCGCGTCCGTCCTTTAGTTCGTCGGGCCACTCGACTATTTCGGCGCCTAACATTACGCGCGCAAGACGCCGACCAAAGTTGTGCCAAGCTCGGCAGGACTCGGCGAAATGGCGATGCCGGCCGCTTTCATAGCTGCGAGCTTGTCCTCCGCCTTGCCCTTGCCGCCTGATATGATCGCGCCCGCATGACCCATACGCCGGCCGGGCGGGGCTGTTACGCCGGCGATGAATCCGGCCATCGGCTTCTTGCGGCCCTTTCTTGCTTCGGCTGCGAGAAACTCCGAGGCTTCTTCTTCGGCAGAGCCGCCAATCTCGCCGATCATGATGATGGATTTGGTCTCGGGGTCGGCGAGGAAGAGTTCGAGCACGTCGATGAACTCGGTTCCCTTGACCGGATCGCCGCCTATGCCGACGGCCGTCGTCTGCCCGAGGCCGACGTCGGTGGTTTGCTTTACAGCTTCGTAGGTCAGCGTGCCCGAACGCGAGACGATGCCGACCGAGCCCTTCTTGAAGATGTTGCCCGGCATGATGCCGATCTTGCATTGCCCGGGCGTCAAAAGTCCGGGGCAATTCGGGCCGACGAGACGCGACTTCGAGCCTTCGAGCGCGCGCTTGACGCGCACCATGTCCATCACCGGGATGCCCTCGGTGATGCAGACTATGAGCGGAACGCCCGCGGCGATGGCTTCCAGGATGGCGTCTGCAGCGAAGGGCGGCGGGACATAGATCGACGTGGCGTTGGCGCCTGTCTTCTCGACGGCTTCGGCGACGCCATCGAACATCGGCACATCGGCCAGTTCGGGATCGGGGTGCGTCGAGCCGCCCTTGCCGGGGGTCACGCCGCCGACGATCCTGGTGCCGTAGGCTTTGGCCTGCTTGGTGTGAAACGTGCCCTGACTGCCCGTAATGCCCTGGCAAATAACTTTGGTGGTCTTGTCGACGAGAATGGACATTCGTGCCCCGCGGCGAACTTGATTGTGCAATGGCCACAATCGCGCAATTTTTGCGGTGCAGCAAGGGCGCGCGCGATTGGCCTATAGTTTAGGCGGCGGGCGTCGGGATTTACGGCGGCGATCAAGCCAAGGCGCTATGCAGCTCTCTTGACTTCATCCGTGATCTTTTTCGCCGCATCGCCGAGATCGTCGGCGGGGATGATCTTGAGTCCTGACTCTTTCAGCATCTTCTTGCCGAGTTCGACGTTGGTGCCTTCGAGGCGGACGACGAGCGGAACCTTGATGTCCATTTCGCGCGCCGCCGCAATCACGCCTTCGGCGATGATGTCGCACCGCATGATGCCGCCGAAGATGTTGACGAGGATGCCCTTCACCGCCGGGTCGGCGAGGATCAATTGGAACGCGGCCTGAACCTTTTCCTTCGAGGCGCCGCCGCCGACGTCGAGGAAGTTCGCCGGCTCCATGCCGTAGAGCTTGATGATGTCCATGGTCGCCATGGCGAGGCCGGCGCCGTTGACGAGGCAGCCGATCGTGCCGTCGAGCTTAATGAAGGCGAGGTCGTGTTTCGACGCTTCGATTTCGGCCGGATCTTCTTCGGCGAGATCGCGATAGGCGACGATTTCGGGATGCCGATAGAGCGCGTTTGGATCAAAGTTCATCTTGCCGTCGAGACAGACGAGCTTGCCGTCCTTGGTCACGATCAGGGGGTTGACCTCGAGCATGCTCATGTCTTTTTCGACGACCATTTTGTAGATGGCCTCGATCAGCTTGCCGCAGGCTTTCACAGCGTCGCCCTTGAGGCCGAGTGCGAAGGCCGTGTTGCGGCCGTGGAACGGCTGGAAGCCCGTCGCCGGGTCGATCGTCATGGTGTGGATCTGCTCCGGCGTGTCGTGCGCCACGTCCTCGATATTCATGCCGCCGGCCTGGCTGACAATGAAGGCGATGCGCGATGTCGTGCGATCGACGAGCGCCGAGAGATAGAGTTCGCGCTCGATCTGGGAACCATCCTCGACGTACAGCGTGTTGACGACGCGGCCCGCCGCGCCTGTCTGCACGGTGACAAGCGTCTTGCCGAGCATCTCCTTGGCGAACTGTTTGACTTCGTCGAGCGACCTGGCGAGCCGAACACCGCCTTTCTCGCCCGCGTCCTTTTCTTTGAATGTTCCCTTGCCGCGGCCGCCGGCGTGGATTTGCGCTTTGACGACCCAGACCGGTCCGGGGAGCTTTTTCGCTGCCGCGACGGCTTCATCGACGGTCTTGGCGGCGTAGCCAGTCGGCGTCGGGATGCCGTACTGGCGATAGAGTTCCTTGGCCTGGTACTCGTGAATGTTCATCTGTCGTCGGTCCCCCGGTGAAAACTAAAACGTCATCCCCGAAATCGCGAGCCTGACGCGCGATTTCGGGAATGACGCTAAATGCGTTAAGCGAGGCTTGGCTGGATTGTTTTGCAGGCTTCAATCAGGCCAGAGACGGACGCGACGGATTTGGCGAACATATCTTTTTCAGCGGCATCGAGCGACAGTTCGACGACCTTCTCGACACCGCCGGCGCCGATGATCGCCGGCACGCCGACATAGATGTTCTTCAAGCCGTACTCGCCGTTGAGATAGGCGGCGGCCGGCAACATGCGCTTCTTGTCCTTTAAATAGCTTTCCGCCATGGCGATCGCCGACGCCGCCGGCGCGTAGAACGCCGAGCCGGTGCCGAGCAGGGCCACGATCTCGCCGCCGCCGCCGCGCGTGCGCTTGATCATCGCGTCGAGCTGCTCCTGGCTGAACATCCCGAGCTTGATGCAGTCGGGCAGGGGCAGGCCGCCGATGGTGGAATAGCGAACGATCGGGACCATGTCGTCGCCGTGGCCGCCGAGCGTCATGGCGCGCACGTCCTCGATCGACACGCCCGACGCCTCGGCGAGGAAGTGCGAGAAGCGCGCGCTGTCGAGCACGCCGGCCATGCCGACGACTTTATTGGTCGGCAGTCCTGAAAACTTCTGCAGCGCCCAGACCATCGCGTCGAGCGGATTGGTGATGCAGATGACGAACGCTTTCGGCGCGTGGGTTTTGATTGCCGCGCCGACTTGTTCCATGACTTTGAGATTGATACCGAGGAGATCGTCGCGGCTCATGCCGGGCTTGCGCGGCACGCCGGCGGTGACGATGCAGACGTCGGCGCCGGCGATGGCCGCGTAGCCTTCAGGACCGGCCCCGGCCAGTTTGGCGTTGTAGCCTTCGACTGCGGCCGTCTGCGCCAGATCGAGCGCCTTGCCCTTGGCGACGCCCTCCATGATGTCGGTGAGCACGATGTCGCCGAGTTCCTTGAGGCCGGCGAGCAGCGCCAGCGTGCCGCCGATCTGTCCAGCCCCGATAAGTGCGATCTTCGTGCGCGCCATGCCATCCCCCCTGAAATTGAATACTTATCGTGAGGCCGCCAAAAGCACCGGCCGTTGTGTCGCCTAATGAAATTCCTCAGACGGTCAAGCGCAAGCTGCAAATCTGCTTCGAAAGTGCGACGTGAGAGCGGGCGTCTCAGTGACGGGACCGGCCGCCGGAATGGCCGGCGAGATAGGCTTCGGAGCGCATTTCGGTCAAACGGGAGGCGGTGCGCTGGAACAGGTCGGCGCCGTCGCGCTCGGGATAAAGCGCCGACGGTTCGTCCGCCGCCGAGGCGATCAAGCAAATCCGGTTGTCGTAGAGCGTGTCGATCAGATTGATGAAGCGGCGGGCGACATCGCGCCGGCCACGGTCGAGGATCGGAATGCCGTCGATCAGGATGGTGTGGAAGGCGTGCGCCAGGTGCAGGTAGTCGTTGGCGCCGAGCGGGCGATCGCAGAGGTCATCGAACGCGAACCGCGCAACGCCCATCGACGCCACGGGGACTTGGAGTTTGCGGCCCTTGACATCGATCGTCGCCGGCGCGCCCCGGTGGCGGCCGGTCAGGCGGTCCCAATGCGCATCCAAGGCGCGCTTGGCGGCATCGTCCGCCGGCGTGAAATAGAGCTGCGCGCCTGACAGCTTGTCGAGGCGGAAGTCTTTCTGAGATTTCAACTCGACGACGTCCATGTGCCGCGTGATCAAATCGACGAATGGCAGGAAAAGCTGGCGATTGAGGCCGTCCTTGTAGAGTTCGGAGGGGTGCGCATTGGAGGTCGCAACGACGACCACGCCGGCGTCGAAGAGGCGCTGAAACAGCCGGCCGAGGATCATCGCGTCGGCGATGTCGGTGACGTGCAATTCGTCGAAGCACAGCAGCCGCGCTTGCCGCGCCAGCGCTTCGGCGACGTGCGGGATCGGGTCGCCGGGTGTATCAGAACGCGCGGCGGCGATGCGGTCATGGACGTCGGCCATGAACTCGTGAAAGTGGGCGCGGCGTTTACTGGCGGCGCCCGTCTCCTCGAAGAAGAGGTCCATCAGCATGGTCTTGCCGCGTCCGACGCCGCCGTGGATGTAGAGCCCCTTGGGTGGCGACGCAGATTTTTGCCGCCATCGCGCCAGAAATCCCGGCGCGGAGACGTTGAAAGAGAGGAGTTGGTCCAACATATCGAGCCGCATCGCGATTGCGCGCTGCGCAGTATCCGGTTCGAGTTCGCCGAGGGCGATCCGCTCGTCATAGCGTTGAAGCAGCGCGCCGCTCATGAAGTCCCTAAGTGTCTGGCAACCGATCGGTAGCGGTTTGCCGCGAAGTGCGGCAACCCGGCCGTGCGAGATGCCTCATGCCGGGCTCGCGACCGAATGTCACTCTCGTCCTTGCGGGCGGCCCTGAGCACGGGCCGGGGATTAGAAGCGAGGCGCAGACCTGACCTGCGCCGGCCTCAACCCGGCGAGCCAGCGAATGTCGCAATTTCTGCCTATATGCAAGACCTTAGAGGGACTGCCGCGCTCGATGGCGAGGCAGAGTTGAGGTTAGGAACGATGCAATCACACTTAGAAGCGCTCGACGAGTTTCGTGGCGTGATCCGGAAGGTTCGGGCGACTGAACTCGGGTTGGTGCTTGAGCACCTACTCGGTCTTGACGGCGATGCGCGCCACCGGCGGTTCGGCCACGATGTCGGCGACGCCTACATTGAAACATACGCGGAGAGCGTATTGGCGTCCGGGAATCTGGCCTACGGATATGTCCTGGACGGACGATTGCGGGCGCTCGCCGAATTGAGGCGTTCGGGTCTCACCTGGGGTACGACCGCCGAAGCTGCGTTTTCAGTCGAGCGCGAATTCGCGAATAGGGGTTTGGCGACTCAATTGATGGGGCGCGTCATTCGTTCGGCTCGCAATCGGGGCGTCAGGCATTTGCTGCTCTATTGCATGGCGGACAATGCCAAAATGCAGGCGATCGCCCGACGCTATTCAGCCGATTTGCGGTTCGAAGACGGTTCGATCATCGCCGATATCGTTCCCAGAGCGCTTAACTATTCGTCGGTGGCGCAGGAGCTGCTCGAGGATCGACTGGGCTACGTACATTCGCTGTTCGACTATCAATCGCGATTGCTGCGCGCCAATTGAATTGGTCGCGCAGTCGCGGCGTCACTACAATTGGCCAATCGCTGATTTGGATATCAACGTCGTCGGACTTGAGCGCCGAAATTCCGCGCTGCGAAAGTCGTGCGGTCGCGATCAATTCCAAATCGGAACTCGAAAAACAGAAAAATTGCGACATTCGCGCAACATATTTCCGGCGCCGGAGAAAAAATTGAAGCCTAATTGAATTTACCGATCAACAAATTCGACGAATTTGCTCATGTTTGAATTGTTCGAGCTGATTCGAACTCTAGAGGGAGATTAACCTATGGCTAAAGCAGCAAAGCGCAAGAAACCGGTGGCTAAGAAGGTCGCGAAGAAGACCGTCCGCAAGGCCGCCAAGAAGACCATGAAGCGCAAGGCCGCCTAAGGCGCCTATCGGTCCGCCGGCCTTGGATTGGGCGATTCTGGCGGGTGGACGATGCTCAAGGTCTTCCGGCGCTCTTCGAGCGTCGTATTCTTTCAAAATGGCCGGTGGCAGCGAAATGCGCCACCGGTCATTTTATTTGCCGCTATCGGCTGAAAGCGGCAATCAGCAAGGCTATTCAGGCAGGTGGGTCACGGCCTCGATATTGTGGCCGTCTGGATCCAGCACGAAAGCGCCAAAATAATTCTCGTGATAGTGGGGCCGAAGTCCGGGCGGGCCGTTGTCTTTGGCCCCCGCCACAAGCGCTGCGTTATAAAACGCCGTCACTTCTTCGCGGTTTTTCGCCGTAAAGGCGACATGCAAGCGGCTGGTCAGCTTTTCGCCGGTCCCGATCCAGAATTGCGGTCGGACGCGCCCAAAGCCGGCATATCCGTCGCCGTCCTCAAGCTTATACTCTTTCAGCAGCGTGATGCCGAGAGACGCTAAAACCTTCGAATAGAAGTCGAGGGAGCGGGCGTAATTGGCAACCGGAAATCCGATATGATCGAGAATGTCCTGCACGGGACCTCCTTATGCGCATGGTAACGGGAAGCCAGCGCAACGCGATCAGACGCGGCGCTCGACCATCAACTTCTTGAGTTCCGCGATGGCTTTGGCGGGCGAAAGGCCCTTCGGACAGGCCTTGGAGCAGTTCAGGATGGTGTGGCAGCGATAAAGCCGGAAGGGGTCTTCCAGATTGTCGAGCCGCTCGCCGGTCGCCTCATCGCGGCTGTCGATGACCCAGCGGTAGGCCTGCAGGAGAACGGCGGGACCGAGGTAGCGATCGGAGTTCCACCAGTAACTGGGGCAGGACGTCGAGCAGCACGCGCAGAGGATGCACTCGTACAACCCATCCAGCTTCTGGCGATCGTCGCGCGATTGCTTCCATTCCTTCGGCGGCGTCGCCGTGTCGGTTTTCAGCCACGGCTCAATGGAGCGGTGTTGGGCGTAGAAGTTGGTCATGTCCGGCACGAGGTCCTTGATGACCTCCATGTGGGGCAGCGGATAGACCTTGACCGCGCCCGACACGTCCTCGATGCCCTTGAGGCAGGCGAGCGTATTCTCGCCGTCGATGTTCATGGCGCACGAGCCGCAGATGCCCTCGCGGCAGGAGCGGCGCAAGGTCAGCGTCGGGTCGATCTCGTTCTTGATCTTGAGCAGCGCATCAAGAACCATCGGCCCGCACTGAGCCTGGTCAATGAAGTATGTGTCGATGCGCGGGTTCTGGCCGTCATCGGGAGTCCAGCGATAGATCCGAAACTCTTTCCAGTCGCCCGTCTGCCCAGGCTGGTTCCAGGTCTTGCCCTGACCGACCGTGGAATTCTTCGGAAGCGTCAGCTGAACCATGATCGCCCTTTGCGCCTCTAGAAGCTCGCAACTACTCGCTTGTACAAAAGCTTGGCAGACCTCCGAAGTCAATTCGGCGGCGCGGCGTTCGCTTGCGGTTCTTTGGCGCGAGTTACGGGGCTTTTTGATGCCGTTTGAGCTCGCGCACCAGCGTCACGAGGGCGGCGGCGACTTCGGCTCCGGTATCGACGGCAACCCGAAGCGTCGCCCTGTTCTGAATGAGGTCGTTGAGCCGATCCTGCTGCTCGCCGAAACTGAAAAATACCTGCTCAGGGGGATCGATCTCGCCATCCTCGATCGCGGTCATGACGTCGAAGGCGTTCTGCGCGGCGAGCACAAGCATCGACGCAATGTCGTTCATGAGCTGGAGGTACTGGCGCTGCGCGTCGGCGCGGATGCGTTTTCCGTGAACGCCGAACTTGAGCGGAACGGAAGCCTGGGCGCCCTCGCCGGCGAAAACCTTGGGATGGCTTTTGAAGCGCCGGAATATCTCGACGAGGCCGAGGCAGCAGGTTTCGAGATCGCGCAGCGCCGCCGCTGATTTGCGCTTTGCGCGCGTGCGCGACGTCGTCTTTTCCTGACCCGACCAATTTATACCGGCGATCGAGGCAATTGCGCCGAGAGCCGCCAGCGCCGGCAGCACCGCCGCAAAAGGGTCGGGCGGCATGCGGGTGTCGGCCTCTTCGGCGTCGTCGGGGCGTGGCGGCGACATGAATGGCCTGCTTCCCGGCTGCTGGCTATGGCCGGCAATGACTTCACGCCGTCGCGGGCGCGCGCGGACCGCGCGCCGGCGCCCGTAGGCGATGTTTTACTGCATTTGCGTCGCTGCGCGAAAGCAGGCGCTTGCATCACATAAACGTCAGTTCCGGCGTCAAATGGCCGTCGAACCAACTCCGTCAAAAGCGCTGCGTCACAAGTAAGCGTCGCGTTGCAGGATCGTGTTGTTCCGCGTCGCAGCGGTTTGTCGATAGCCCCGCTGCTCGGCGTCCGCGATGCAATCCGGTTTCCAGCGGTCGCGCTGCAGGTGCTCGATGATGATACGATGTGGCCAGAGATGACTGTCGGCAGTGGCCAGAAATGGCGGAAGCACGCGGTCTTCATATCCCTCAACGTCGATCTTCATCAGGTCGATATGGTCGAGCCTGGCTCGCTCGACAACGGAGCACAGCGTGGCCAGTTGAACCGTTCGAGCACCGCCATTCGCATCGCCGACGATGCTGCGCCCACCTTCATCGCCAGTCGTTGAAATAAATGCTTCTCCTTCGTGATCGCCGACTGCAAGTTCGTAGCGCTCGACCGTCACATCGTCCCGTATGCGGTGCGCCGCCCGCGCCGTCTCCAGATTGAAATCGAGGCGGGCGATCAGCGTCGGATCGGGTTCGATCATGAGGATGCGCGCGCCAGGGCCGGCGCTCAGTGCGGCCGCGAGCGAATAGAGGCCGGCGTTGCCGCCGACATCGACGAAGGTTGCGCCCGGTTGCGCCATGATTTGGCGCACAAAGGCGAGTTCCTTGGCGTCCATCCGTTGTGGCCGCATCAAGGCTTTTCGTTCAGAAACATTGCGGACCGGGTGCAGGCGCACGGGCGCACCCCACAACATGCAATCGATCGGTCCTTGGTGAAGACTCGAAAAAATTTTGAATAGAAATCGGCGGCCTGAACCACGGCCGATTGACGTACTCCGCGACGTCCAAATCACGGCGCGAGCGAGTAAGCCCGGCGACATCGTCCCCCAAGGCGCATCACCTGGCGACATTGCGTGGCGCTCTCTCGTGACTCAATACACCCGCGCCTTGGGCTCGATGTACGTTACTTCGTTGGTCATCGTATTCTTGTGCACGGGGCGGTCGTCGAGCCGCACCGCGCGTTTGGCGTCATCGGCCCAAGCGAGCGTGTGCTTCATCCAATTGACGTCGTCACGTTTCGGGTAGTCCTCGCGAGCATGGGCGCCGCGGCTTTCCTTGCGCGCTTGGGCCCCGACGACGGTGACGGCCGCCTGGACGATCAGGTTGTCGAATTCGAGCGTTTCGATCAGATCGGAATTCCACACGAGAGAACGATCGGTCACTTGGACGTCGGCAAGGTCTTTCCATACGGCCGAGATTTTCTCGACGCCCTCTTGCAGCACAGGTCCGTCGCGGAAGACGGCGCAGTTCGACTGCATGATTTTCTGCATTCTGAGACGTAGGCTCGAGGTCGGCGCGCCGCCCGAGGCGTGGCGGTAGCGATCGAGGCGGGATATTGCAAGCTCGTGGCCGTCTTTTGGGAGATCCGCTTGAGCGCTTTGGTTCTCAATGGTCGCGGCGCAGCGCAATCCGGCGGCGCGACCGAAGACGACGAGGTCGATCAGCGAATTCGAGCCGAGCCGATTGGCGCCATGCACCGACACGCACGCCGCTTCGCCGATCGCCATCAGGCCCGGCACGACATGATCGGGATCGCCGCCGACTTTAGTCAGCACCTCGCCATGATAATTCGTTGGGATGCCGCCCATGTTGTAATGCACGGTCGGCAACACCGGTATCGGTTGGCGGCGCAAATCGACTCCGGCGAAAACCTTGGCGTTCTCGGTGATGCCCGGCAGGCGCTCCGCCAGAATCTTCGGATCGAGATGGTCGAGGTGCAAGTAAATGTGGTCGGACTCGGCGCCGACGCCGCGGCCCTCGCGAATCTCGATGGTCATCGAGCGCGAGACGACGTCGCGGGAGGCGAGGTCCTTGGCGTGCGGGGCGTAGCGCTCCATGAAGCGCTCGCCCTTTGAATTGGTGAGGTAACCGCCTTCGCCGCGCGCGCCTTCGGTGATCAGCACGCCGGCGCCGTAGATGCCCGTCGGATGAAACTGCACGAACTCCATGTCCTGCAACGGCAATCCGGCGCGCAGCACCATGGCGTTGCCGTCGCCGGTGCATGTGTGCGCCGAGGTGCAGGAGAAATAGGCTCGGCCATAACCGCCGGTGGCGAGAATGGTGCGCTTGGCGCGAAAGCGATGGATCGACCCGTCTTCGAGACACATGGCGACGACGCCGCGGCAGGCCCCGTCCTGATCCATGATGAGATCGAGGGCGAAATACTCGACGAAGAATTCTGCCGAATGTCGCAGCGACTGGCCATAGAGCGTGTGCAGCATGGCGTGACCGGTGCGGTCGGCGGCAGCGCACGTGCGCTGCGCCGGCGGGCCTTCGCCGAACTTGGTCGTCATGCCGCCGAAGGGGCGCTGGTAGATCTTGCCGTCTTCGGTGCGCGAGAACGGCACGCCGTAGTGCTCGAGTTCGTAGACTGCGGCAGGCGCGTTGCGGCAGAGGTATTCGATTGCGTCCTGGTCGCCGAGCCAGTCGGAGCCCTTCACCGTATCGTACATGTGCCAGCGCCAGTCGTCGGGTCCCATGTTGCCGAGCGCGGCTGCGACGCCGCCCTGAGCCGCGACAGTGTGCGACCGCGTCGGAAACACCTTGGTAATGCAGGCCGTCGTCAATCCGGCTTCGGCGCATCCGAGCGTGGCGCGCAGTCCGGCGCCGCCTGCGCCAACGACGACGACGTCATACGTATGTTCGGTGGTCGGATAGGCTTTGCCGTTGATTGCGGGCGCCGGGCTCGCGCCGTTGGCCTTGACGCTCGCAGCCGACATCAAACGGGCGCTCCAAAGTTCAGCTTCAGAATGGCGTAGACGCTGGCGAGCGCGACGAATGCCGCGAAGAACGTGTTGAGCATCAACAGCGCGATCTTGCCGCCTTCGTGATGCACGTAGTCCTCGATGATTGTCTGCATGCCGAGCCGCATGTGCAGCGTTCCTGATGTGATCAATGCCAGCAACCCCAGCGCAATGAGTGGATTGGCAAGCTTCGCTTTCACGGCTGCATGGTCAGCGCCGACGAGGCTCGCGATCAGCCAGACAAGAAACAAGCCGAGAAAGACGTTGGCAACGCCTGTAACGCGCTGCTTCCAGAAATGGTCGGCGCCTTCTTTCGCCGATCCAAGATTGCGCGCCATTTTCAACGGAGTTCGCATCGCCATGGATCAGGCGCCTCCAGACGCGAACGCGACGCCGATCCAGATCAGCGCCGTGAGGATGAGAGACGCGGCCGCACTGCCCCAGGACATCAGGTCGATCGTGCCGAGTTCATAGCCGTGGCCTGAATCCCAAATGAAATGCCGGATCCCGCCAGCCATGTGGTGGAGCAGCGCCCAAGTGTAGCCGAGCAGCACAGCCTTTCCGAGCCAGGTCGAGAACCAGCTTGAGACGTAGTCGAAATAGCCGGGGCCGACCGCGGCGGCGATCAGCCACCACGCCAGCAGCAACGAGCCGACGTACAGCGCCACGCCGGTGATGCGATGCAGGATCGACATCACCATGTTGATGAGCGGCGTGTAGATCTGGAGGTGCGGAGATAACGGCCGTTGCGGTCGTGCGCTCCGCCCGGATGTGGCGTCCGCCATCGGGCCTTCCTTGCCGGGTGTTGATGAAACGTGTTTAGCGTCTGGTCCTGGCCGCGGCAATTCGCCAAATGCCACAGAGGACCTGAGGACGCCGATTGATGTCCGCCTAGCTGAGAGAGCCGATGATCGCCTTGCCCAGCCGATCGCCGCTTTCAAAAGCGTGTTCGGCAAGGCGACCCAGGCACCAGTCACCGGCGATGCCGGCCTTGTATTCGCTCGAATAGAGGTACGTTTCACCGAGCGAGATGTCGACTAAGCCGTGCTTCCAAAGGTGGGCGGTCATGCGTACGGGCCGCACAGGCGGTAGCGCCAGCAGATGGCTCACTTCACCCCATAACTCTTCCGCGACAGCTTCCGGCTCGGCGTCCTCGGTTTCGCGGCTCCACGTCGGCGAGGCGTGGATGACGATGCTGTCGCCTTCGGACTTGCGGCCGGGCTTGGTGTTGTTGCGTGAAATCCAGCGAATGACTTCGGACATATCCGAGTAGACGTCCTGATCGGGCAGCGTCTTCTCGTCCAGCCGGACCATCAACGCCCAGCATGGCGACATGCGCACACGCGACAGTGGCTGCACCAGTTCGTCGATGCGGCCGAGGAGCAATTGCGCCTGCGAGGCCGGCACCGTGACGGCGACCGCTTGAAACGGGCCGACCGACGTTTCGTCCTCGAACCAGACGTGCCAGCTCTTGTCGCGCCGCTCGAGCGTATGCACGCGGCGTCCGGTGTGGACGCGGACGCTTTCGGCGAGCGGTCGCATCATCGACGCCATGCCTGGCGTGCCGACCATCCAAGGCAGCATCTGGCCGGCGCCTGCCGCGCCGTTCAGCGATGCCCGAGGGCTCCACCGCGACGCATAACCGAGGCCGGCTATCTCTTCGAGATAGGCCCTGAACTGAGCTGTCTTGGCGGTGACGTACTGCGCGCCGTGATCATAAGTTTCGCTGGCGACGCGGGTCGTGGCGATGCGACCGCCGATGATCCGATCCTGCTCGAAGACTTCCACGAAATAGCCGGCGCGCCGCATCGTGCGGGCGCAGGATAGCCCGGCCATGCCGGCGCCTATGACTGCAGTTCGCTTGGTCACTACGTCCCGCGCTTCTTGGAATCTCGACGAACTCGACTTGATCGCCCGCAGCGCGGGCAATCTTCCGGCGCTGGCTAGTACTTTAGTCGCAGCGACCGTTCATCAATATGGCACTTTTGTTAGCAAAAAGTTCACGAGCTTACGGTCTGTGCTGTGGACGACGGCCGTTCATCGCATTCCGTGGCTGCGTTCCGGCCTAGTCGGATTTGATGACGCCGCAGGCGAGGCGTTGGCCGGCCCCGCCTTCCGGTTCGCTCAGATAATCGTCTGATTTTTCGAACAGGATCAGCGACGCCCCGTCCGCATCGAATAATTTGTCTTCGGTTTCCTTATTCAAGGTCAGAAAGGGACTGAGAAATTCCGCGGTGGCGGTCCCATCCTGGCCGACGTAGACGTTGGCTAGGTCGCCGGCCATGGGCCCTTCTTCATTGTAGAATCCATGCTTGGCACCGAGTGGATTGTAGATGCCGCCGGCGCTGGCAAAGTCGCCCTCGCACTTCCCGACTTCGTGAACGTGCACGCCATGGGGACCCGGCGGCAAACCCTTCAATTCGAACTTCGCTATGAGCCCGGACGGCGTTTCCGTGAACGTGGCGATGCCGACTTCAGAGCCGTCGGCGCGCTTCAACTCAGCTCGCGCGCCTTCCGCGGCGCTCGGGGCTCCAGACGCCAGAGCAATCGCGACGCTCAGGCTCAAGGCCAAGCACAACGGTCGTGGTTTCCCCATCGCACCCTCGTTTCGCAGCGCCGGGCCCACCGCGTCACCGCGGCAGCACGACCCAGGCATCGAGATCTAGCACGACGCCTTCGGCATAGTCGCCAGCCTCCGTTTTGAGGGGGAATGCGGCGCAGTCGAGGTTTTTCACGCCGACCAGGCGAATGCGCAGCGCCCCGACGTCTTTTCGGCCAGGAATTTCAGCTTTTTCCAGCACTTCCGACCAGGCGTAAATGGTGTCGCCGGCGAAGCTCGGCGCGACGTGGCGACCGCCATTGATGGCCGCGAGGTGGAAGGCGTTGGCGAGGCCGTTGTAGGACAACGCTCTGACGAGGGAAATGATTACGCCGCCGTAGACGATGCGCTTGCCGAAGCGACCCTTCGATTCGGTGTGCAGATTGAAGTGCACCTTGGCCGTGTTCTGATAGAGCCGCGTCGCCGTTTGATGCTCGGCCTCCTCAAGCGTCATACCGTCGACGTGGTCGATCTTTTCGCCGACCTCGTAATCGTCCCAGCGATAGGGCGAGCCCGAGAGAGCCAGATCGTAGTTCTGGACCTTCAAGGGCGGAACGGCGCGAGCGAGGTCCTTCGGATCGACGCGATCGGGCAGCTTGGGCACCACAGTTTCCGGAGCGGGCGTGGCTTTGTCGCGCTTCCTCACCATCACCCAACGGCAATATTCGAGAACCACGTCGCCGTGCTGATTGCGCCCGGTCGAGCGCACGTAAACCGTGCCGGTCTCCCGGTTTGAATTCTCCTTGAGGCCGATGACTTCCGAGACCGACGTCAACGTGTCGCCCGGAAAGACCGGTTTGAGAAACCGGCAATCGGCGTAGCCGAGGTTTGCTATGGCGTTGAGCGAGATCTCGGGCGTCGTCTTGCCGAACACGACGTGGAACGTCAGCATGTCGTCGAGCGGCGAGCGCGGATAGCCGATGGCCAGTGCAAATTCGTCGGACGACTGCACGGCAAAGCGCGATCCATAGAGCGCGGTATAGATCGCGACATCGCCGTCAGTCACGGTGCGCGGGGTCGCGTGTGTCAGAATCTGACCAAAGCGAAAATCTTCGAAAAAGTTGCCGGCGTTGGTTTTCGTCGCGGTCATCTCGGCGCCTTTTCTGCATCGCGATCGAGCGTTTGCGAATTTCGCGCACGATCGCCCGGGCCTTTTTCAAGAGGTCTACAGACGACTGCAACCCCTTTTTGAAGACGACGATCGCGGTCTGAGGACGCAGAAGCGTCGAATGCCTCAGAACCAAGGCTCTTCGACGCGCGTTCGCGCGTTGATCGCCTGGGCAATCGCTGCGACTCGGCGCGCCATCACAAGATGCAGCCGCTCGACCATCTTGCCGTCGACGGTAATCACGCCTTTGCGGGCGTTTTCCGGATCTTCGAAGGCTTTGATGATCTTTTGCGCCCACGCCACCTCGTCCTCGGTCGGCGAGAAGACCTCATTACATGGCTCGACTTGCGAGGGGTGGATCAGCGTTTTGCCATCCATGCCAAGCGTGCGGCCGTGCTCGCATTCGGCGCGAAAGCCTGAATCGTCCTTGAAGTCGTTGTAGACGCCGTCAATCACATCGAGGCCATAGGCGCGGGCCGCGACCAACGTCATCGCCAGCCACGGCACCACCGCAAAGCGCTGATTGCTGGCGCGCGCACGGCTCTCTTTCAAGAGATCGTTGGTGCCGAGCACGAAGCACGACAGGCGGTTGTCGGGGTCGGGAGCGCAAGCGGCGATTTCGCGAGAATTGATGATGCCGAGCGGCGTCTCGATCATCGCCCACAGGCGAATCTTTTGCGAGGCGTCACCCGCCTTCATTACTTTCGCCGTGCCAATGACGTCGCCGGGCTGCGAAACCTTCGGGACGAGGATCGCGTCCGGCTCGGCGGCGATGGCCGCATGCAGATCGGCCATGCCCCACGGCGTGTCCATGGGGTTGACGCGAAGGACCACTTCGCGCGTGCCGAAGCCGCCCTCGCGGATGTTGTCGATCGCGCGCTTGCGGGCGAGTTCCTTGTTGGTCGGCGCGACCGAGTCCTCGAGATCGATGATGATCGAATCCGCGGGCAAGGCGCGCGCCTTTTCCAAAGCCCGCTCGTTGTCGCCGGGCAGGTAGAGAACGCTGCGCCGCGGTCGCATGGCCATTTCAGAGCCTCTGACGTCAAGTTTGTGCATTGCACCATAGCGTCAAAAACTCGAGGCGCCAGCAGGTCTTTTGGTCAACATGTGCGGCATGCCGGTGGTCTGGCGCCGTGCGGCGGCGATGGGTTAGCTTTGCGGGAGGGGGAGTGGGGACAGATGGCGCAGCGGGTCTTGGCGATCTCTTCCTTTGTCGCAACCGGCGGTGTCGGATTGCGTCCGGCGATGTCCATACTGGTCGCCGCCGGCATCGATGTCATCGCGCTTCCGTCCATCCTTCTGTCGAGCCACTTCGGGCACGCGCATACTGCGGGTCGGGCAATCGCGCCGGCCGATTTCGAGGCGATGATCGCCGCGCTCGAGGACGATGGCGCGCTCCATGAGGTCGATGCGGTGTTGACCGGCTATATGCCGACGGCGGCGCATGTGACCGGGGCTCGTCGGGCGATTGAAACTGTTCGCCAGCGAAATCCCGATGCCCTGGTTCTCGTCGATCCGATCATGGGTGACGATCCTGGCGGGCTCTATGTTGACGAGGCGTCGGCAGCCGCGCTCGCTGTCGATCTGGTCCCCATCGCCGACGTCCTGACGCCGAACCGGTTCTAGTTGGCGCGGCTCGCCGACGCGACGGTAACCGATGTGGACACCGCTTCTGCGGCGATTGCTGTGTTAGGCGCGCCGATGCTAGCTGCGACTTCGATTCCCGACGGCAATGACATGCTGGCGACGATGCTGCGCCATGCGGGCGGAGTCGAAATCGTCCGGTCGCCGCGCGTCTCCTTGGCTGCTCATGGCGCCGGCGATTTGTTCGCAACTTTGCTGCTGCTCGCGTTGCTTCAGAACCGGCCGCCCAAGGATGCGTTGACTACGGCCGTAACTGGCGTTTCACGGGCGATTGCGGCCAGTGGCGCGGGCCTCGATCTGGCGCTTCACGAGATCGACTGGCGAGCCATGCATGCGTGACGGAGAAATCTGGATCGCGGGCGTCGACGGTTGCCGCGGCGGATGGATGGTTGTGACTCACCCCGTCGATCAGCCCGCTAAGGCGCGCGTTGAAATCCTCGCGACGTTCGCCGCGGTCATCGCGCTGCCTGAGCGGCCGCGCGTCATCGCCATCGACATCCCGATCGGATTACCGGAGCGAACCGGACTGGGTGGGCGTGCTTGCGATGCCGCCGCCCGAACGTTGCTCGGCGCGCGTCAATCGAGCGTTTTCTCGGTCCCGGCACGCGTCGCAACGATGCAGGACGACTTTGCTGCCGCCTGCGACATCGCAGCCTACAATTCCGATCCACCCCGAAAAGTGTCGAAGCAGACGTTCAACTTGTTCCCCAAGATCCGTGAGGTCGATGCGCTGATGACGCCTAATCTGCAGGAGCGCGTCGTCGAGTGCCATCCCGAGCTCGCGTTCTGGCGGCTGAACGGCCGACGCGCGCTGGATCAGCCCAAGAAGGTCAAATCGCGACCCTGGCCTGCAGGGCTGGCGCTGCGCAGACAACTTCTCATGTCGGCGCAATACCTGGATGCCGTCATTGATCGCGCGCGATTCAATTCAGCCGATGCAGGCGCGGACGATATTCTTGACGCTTTCGCCAACGCCGCGGCCGCCGTCGAAATCATGCGTGGAGGCGCGCATCGAGTTCCCGACGATCCTCCCCGAGACGCCAAGGGCCTGCGCATGGAGATCTGGGGTTGAGGCGCGGGTCCATGACGCCTTGCTTTGCAAGCACACTTCTCTACATACGCCGCTGGCGCTGCAGGGAGATCGGGACGGCATGAGCGGTTCGAAACACGCGGAGGTCGGCCCCCCCGGCGCCAAACCTAAACTCGATCCCGCCGTTCTCAGCGGCCTCGTGTTGATGGCGGCTACTGTGCTGGCCCTTATCACGGCCAATTCGCCGTTGTCTCAGACCTACTTCGAGACGCTCGAAGCGCACTTCACGATCGGCATCGCGCCGCTGGCGATGACCAAAACGCTGTCGCACTGGATCAACGACGGGTTGATGGCGATCTTTTTCCTGCTGGTCGGAGCCGAGATCAAACGCGAGTTTGTCAAAGGGGCGCTTTCGGATCGCCGCAGCGCGGTGCTACCCATCATCGCCGCGGCCGGGGGGATGCTGGTTCCGGCGCTGATCTATTCGTATTTCAATTGGAATGACCCAGTTGCGCTCCGCGGCTGGGCGATACCGGCCGCGACCGACATCGCCTTCGTCGTCGGCGTGATGGCCATTCTGGCAGCTCGCGTGCCGCCAGCGCTGAAGGCCTTCCTGCTGGCGCTCGCCATCATCGACGATCTCGGCGCAATCCTCATTATCGCGCTGTTCTATACCGACCACCTGTCGCTGCTGGCGCTGGGACTTGCGCTGGCGGGAATTGCGGCGCTGATCGGCATGAACCGAATTGGCGTCTGGCAGAGATGGCCGTATCTGCTGGTGGGTTTTCTCGTCTGGATGTGCGTTCTGAAATCCGGCGTGCACGCGACGCTGGCCGGCGTGTTCACTGCGCTGTGCATTCCAACGACGCCTGATCCCAGTGATCATGACAACCCGCTTGAAAGACTGGAGCACGCCTTGGCGCCGTGGGTCGGCTTCGGCATCGTGCCGATTTTCGCCTTCGCCAACGCCGGGGTTTCGCTCAGCGGCGTGTCGCCGGCGGAGATCCTGACGCCCATTCCACTTGGCATCGCCCTCGGCCTCGTCGCCGGCAAGACGATCGGCGTCTACGGGGCGTCGCGCCTCGCCATCGCAACCGGACTTGGCGGCATGCCGGTCGCAACCACAAAGATCCAATTGCTCGGCGCTGCCGTTCTGGCCGGCATCGGCTTCACGATGAGCCTCTTTATCGGCATGCTGGCGTTTCCGGACCCGTCGCTGGCCGACGAACTGCGCATCGGCGTTCTGGTCGGATCGACGATCTCGGCGATTCTCGGCTATCTCATCCTGCGCATGGCGACGCCCATGCGGGTTCTGCAATAGCAAGCAAGAGAAGGTTGGTTTGCATGAGCAGCTTTCCCGAAAACCTGACCGATCGCTTTCGGCGCTTCAAGCATCGGCATTTCGCGCCGAACGCCGACCACTACGAGGAGCTGGCCACCTACGGGCAGAACCCCGACACGATGGTGATCTCGTGCTGCGACAGCCGCGTCGATCCGGAAACGATTTTCAGCGCGATGCCCGGCGAACTGTTCATCGTCCGCAACGTCGCCAATCTGGTGCCGCCGTATGAGACCGGCGGGAAGTTTCACGGCGTCAGCACGGCGATCGAGTTCGCGGTGCTGAACCTGCGCGTCAAGCACATCATCGTGTTGGGTCACTCAGGCTGTGGCGGCGTGAAGGCGGCGCTCGATCAATCGGCCGCAATCCAGACGGAAGCCAAATTCATCTCGCGCTGGATGTCGATGCTGGACGATGCGCGCATCTCTGTGCTTGCGTCCCACCAGATGCGGCCGCACGCTGAAGTTCAAGAGGCGCTGGAGAAGGAAGGCGTGAAGCAGGCGATCAAGAACTTGCGCACCTTTCCGTTCATTAAGGATACGGAAGAAAAGGGCCGGCTTTCCTTGCACGGCGCTCACTTCGACATCAAGACCGGCACGCTCGCAGTGCTCAACCACTCGCGCGGGATCTTCTATCCGCTTTAGGGCGACGGCGCTTTCGCCTTTTCGATTGCGGGTAGCAGGCGGGTCCGAATGGAGTCTGGCGTCATCGGGCCGACGTGCTTGTAGGCGATCTCGCCTTTTGGGCCGATGACGAACGTCTCGGGCATGCCGTACACGCCCCAATCGATGGCCGTGCGTCCACTGGCGTCGGCGCCGACCACTGTAAACGGGTTGCCATAGCGGCCGAGAAAGCGACGCGCGGAGGCGGGATCATCTTTGTAGTTGACGCCGTAGACGTCGACGCCGGCAAGAGTTTTCAGTTCGCCGATCAAGGGGTGTTCGTCGACGCACGGCCCGCACCACGACGCCCAGAAGTTCACAACCGAGACGCGGCCCTTCGCGAGTTCGTCTGTCGAAAAGCCGGGGGCCGGCTGTCCGGCCGCGGTCAGACCCTCGATCGGGGTAAATTCGGACTTCGGCGCCGGCTTGCCGATCAAGGCCGATGGCAATTTTGCCGGATCGCCCGAGGTCAGCGCGAGCGCGAAGAACCCGGCGACAACGCCGAAAATCGCGACCGGCAGCAATCGCAGCAGCGTTGGACGTTCGCTCATCCGGCGTCGGTCCCTGTGCCCGAAGATCGCCGCCTGACGCCGCGCGCTTCGAGATCGCCGAGAGCGCGCGCCTGACGCTTGCCGTCAACGATCAGCCAGGCAATCAGCGCGCCGATGACACACGTAACAGCGGCATAGGACAGCCAGATGAAGTGCGCATGTGGGCCGAGGTCCATCGCGACTACTCCGCCGGCACATGCGTCGCGAGCGTATCGCGGCGCGTGACTTCGGAAGCGCGCGCGGCTTTCACGCGGCGGCGCAGCACCTCGTTGCGCATTGCTTTCAGATGCATGGCGAAGAACAGCAGCGTGAAGCCCAGCGCCATGACGAGCAGCGGAGTGCGCATGCTGGGATCGATGGTCGAGGTAAACCCGGTCGAGGGCTGATGTAGCGTATTCCACCAGTCGACCGAGAATTTGATGATGGGAAGGATCGCCACGCCGACAAGCGCCAGCACCGCGGTCAACTTCGCCGCCGTCGCCTCGTCCTCAAGCGACGACCGCAGCGCCATCAGTCCAAGATAGAGAAAGAACAGGATCAGCACGGACGTGAGGCGCGCGTCCCAGACCCAATACGTGCCCCACATCGGTTTGCCCCAGAGCGAGCCGGTGAACAGCGCGAGAAATGTGAAAGCGGCGCCGATCGGCGCTGCGGCCTTGGCGGACACGTCGGCGAGCGGATGGCGGAACACAAGCAGTCCAAAGCTCGACGCCGCGACGAGACCGTAGCCCATCATGGCGAGCCATGCGCTCGGTACGTGGACATACATGATCTTGACGGTTTCGCCCTGCTGGTAATCCGGCGGCGCGACGAAGAACACGAGATAGAGGCCGTAGACGAGCAGCGCCGCTGCGGCTCCGGCGATCCACGGCAGCAGCATGGCGGAGAGCTGCATGAAGCGCGTCGGGTTGGCGAGTTTTTGCGTCACGGTCTGCATGGGGGCCATGTAAGGCTTTCGAGCTGTTCGCGCAATAAACGCGCCGTTTGCGGCGTTAATGTAGTTGGATGCGGAGCGCCGCGGCGGCGGCGAAGGGGCCGATGACGACGGCCGCCAGCGAAATAGCCGTCAGGATCATAAACGAGGACGTTGCGGCGCCGGTGAGGGCGGTGCCCGCCAATGCTGAAATTCCGAATATCAGTGTCGGAATGTAGAGCGGCAGCACGATCAGAGCCAGCAGAAGGCCGCCGCGACGCGCTTTCAGCGTCAGCGCCGCGCCGATGGCGCCGAAGAAGCTGACCGCAGGCGACCCCAGCAGCATCGTGCCGATCAGCGTCGGATAAGCGGCAAGGTCCAAGTTCAAGAGGACGCCGAGCACGGGCGCCAGCAAGGCGAGCGGTATTCCCGTCGACAGCCAATGCGCCACCGCCTTTGCCGCCGCAACGAGCTCCAGTGGCAATGCGCCGGTCGCGAGCACGTCGATCGTGCCGTCCTCATAGTCAGTTGCGAACAGGCGGCCGAGCGAAAGTAGCGCCGCAAGAAGTAGCGCGATCCACAACACGCCGGCGGCGATCCGCGACAGGAGTTTCAAATCCGGACCGAGGCCGAGCGGCAGCATGGCGACGACCACGAGAAAAAAGCCGAGCGCCGTACCTAGCGCGCCGCCTTCACGGACGGCGAGGCGCAGATCGCGGCCGACGAGGCGCCAAAATGCGGTCACGCGGCCTGCTCCAGTGCGCCGAGGCGCAGCTCACGGGTTCGCGCGAGGCCGAGCGGGAGATGCGTCGCGGCGATGACGAGGCCGCCATTGGCGGTGTGCGCATCGACGGCCTTCGACACCAGTTCATTTGCGGCCGTATCCAGAGAGACGGTTGGTTCATCGAGCAGCCATATCGGCCGGTGCGACGCCAGCACGCGCGCCAGCCCGAGGCGGCGCTTTTGGCCGGCAGAGAGTTCCGCGCCGTAAAAGTCCGCGAGCGCGTCGAGGCCGAAATACGCCAGCGCAGCGGCGGCGCGCTGCTCCGCTGCATCACTCCCGCCGAGGTATTCGGCCCAGAAGCGAATGTTCTCGCCGACCGTCAGATTGGCCTGCACCGCGTTGGCGTGCCCGACGACGTGCGCCTGTTCGCCGATGGGCACGTCCGCGCCGCCATCCAGGCGGATCGTTCCCGACTCGAGAGGCAGAAAGCCTGCTAGCGCTCGCAGCAACGTGGTTTTTCCAGAGCCGTTCGGCCCGGTCAGGATCAGCGCTTCACCACTGCTCACACTGAAGGATAGCCGGTCGATGACCGTCCGTTCGCCACGTGCGATGACTAGCTGTTCGGCAAAAAGCTGCACGGTGATGAAGACCGATGACTGACGGATGGGCAAACAGAGTGGCAATTGCGCGCAAGACCGTCACATCGCCATGCCATGTCTTCTCTTTTGCAGCGCATTATATAAAAGACGAGACGTACCTTTCGCTAGCGTAAAAGCGGAGCGCGCCGCGCCGGGCCTTGAACCCGCCTTCGCCTCCATCCGCCGGCACTCCGGCGGCGCAGCTCTTCGTCCCGCATCTCCCTGGAGGCCTGACCTTGAGCGCAGTCACCCCGATTTCCGACGACAGCTTCAAATGCCGACAGACGCTGGCCGTCGATGGCAAAACCTACGTTTACTATTCGCTTCCCCTCGCCGAAGCCAACGGGCTCAAGGGGATCAGCAAACTTCCCTTCTCGATGAAGGTCTTGCTCGAAAATCTGCTGCGCCATGAAGACGGGCGGTCGGTGACCAAGGCCGACATTGCGGCTATGGCCGAGTGGCTGGACAACGTCGGCCGAAAAGAAAAGGAAATCGGCTTTCGTCCGGCGCGCGTGCTGATGCAGGATTTCACCGGGGTGCCGGCCGTCGTCGATCTCGCGGCCATGCGCGACGGGATGACGAAGCTTGGCGGCGACCCGCAGAAGATTAACCCGCTGGTCCCGGTCGATCTGGTTATCGATCATTCCGTCATTGTCGATGAGTTCGGCACGCCGAAGTCGCTCGATCAGAATGTCGCGCTCGAATACGCGCGCAACGGCGAGCGTTACAATTTTCTCAAATGGGGCCAGGGCGCGTTCGAAAATTTCCGCGTCGTTCCGCCGGGAACCGGCATCTGCCATCAGGTCAATCTCGAATACCTGGCGCAGACTGTATGGATCAACACAATGGCAGACGGCTCGACCGTCGCCTATCCCGATACGCTGGTCGGCACGGATAGCCATACGACGATGGTGAATGGTCTTGCCGTGCTTGGTTGGGGCGTCGGCGGCATCGAAGCGGAAGCTGCAATGCTCGGCCAGCCGCAATCGATGCTGATCCCCGAAGTGATCGGCTTCAAGCTGACGGGCAAGCTCTCCGAGGGCGTGACGGCAACCGACCTCGTTCTCACCGTCACGCAGATGCTGCGCAAGAAGGGCGTCGTCGGCAAGTTCGTCGAATTCTACGGGCCTGGCCTCGACAACATGACGCTCGCCGACCGCGCGACCATCGCCAACATGGCGCCGGAATACGGCGCGACCTGCGGCTTCTTCCCGGTCGATGGCGAGACGATCAACTATCTCAATATTTCCGGGCGCGATACGCACCGCATCGCACTGGTCGAAGCCTATTGCAAGGCGCAAGGCCTCTGGCGCGAAAAAGGCTCGGCCGATCCCGTCTTCACCGACACGCTGGCGCTCGACCTCGGCGACGTAGTGCCATCGATGGCCGGGCCGAAGCGGCCCGAGGGGCGCATTGCGCTCACCGCCATCAAGAGTGGATTCGCGACGGCCTTGGCGGAGGAATACAAGAAGCCCGGCGAATTGGACAAGCGCGTGCCCGTCGAGGGGCGCAATTTCGATCTCGGCCACGGCGACGTCGCCATCGCGGCCATCACGAGCTGCACGAACACGTCGAATCCGAGCGTGCTGATCGCCGCGGGCCTGCTGGCGCGCAACGCGGTCGATAAGGGGCTGACCTCGAAGCCGTGGGTGAAGACGTCTCTCGCGCCCGGATCGCAGGTCGTCGCCGCCTATCTCGCGAAGTCAGGATTGCAAGTATTTCTCGACCAGATCGGCTTCAATCTCGTCGGCTTCGGCTGCACCACATGCATCGGAAACTCCGGTCCGCTACAGCCCGAAATTTCGAAGGCGATCAACGAGAACGGGCTCGTCGCAGCGGCCGTGCTATCGGGCAATCGCAACTTCGAGGGGCGCGTTTCGCCTGACGTGCAGGCGAACTATTTGGCCTCGCCGCCGCTGGTCGTCGCCTATGCGCTCGCCGGCACGGTGCAAAGAGACTTGACGACCGAGCCGATCGGCACAGGGCGCGACGGCAAGCCGGTGTTCCTGAAAGACATCTGGCCGACGTCGCAGGAAATCCAGCGCTTCGTCATGGAAAACATCACGCGCGAGATGTTCAAGTCTCGCTACGCCGACGTGTTCAAGGGCGACCGCAACTGGCAGGCGATCGAGACCGGCGGCGGGGAAACCTACGGCTGGGACGGCAGCTCGACCTACGTTCAGAACCCGCCGTACTTCAGCACGATCACGTCCACGCCGGTCGCCATTACGGACATCATCGGCGCGCGTATTCTCGGTCTCTTCGGCGACAAGATCACGACCGACCACATCTCGCCCGCAGGCTCGATCAAGACGGCGAGCCCGGCCGGCAAATATCTGCTCGACAACGGCGTGAAGCCCGCCGACTTCAATCAATACGGCACGCGGCGCGGCAACCATGAAGTGATGATGCGCGGCACGTTCGCCAACATCCGCATCAAGAACCACATGGTGAAGGACGCGGGTGGCGCGGTGAAGGAAGGCGGCCTGACCATCCACTATCCCGATGGTAAGGAAATGCCGATCTACGACGCGGCGATGCTTTACGAGCGGGAGGGCGTACCGCTCGTCGTGTTCGCCGGCGTCGAATACGGCAACGGCTCGTCACGCGACTGGGCGGCGAAGGGAACGAACCTGCTCGGCGTGCGCGCCGTGATCGCACAGTCGTTCGAGCGCATTCATCGCTCGAATCTTGTCGGCATGGGGATCGTGCCGCTCACGTTCGAGCCGGGCGCGTCATGGCAGACGCTCGGCCTGAAAGGCGATGAATCCGTGTCGATCAAAGGCCTCGCCGCCGTCAAGCCGCGCCAGAAAATGGCAATCGAGATCACATCCGCGGACGGCAAGACCACGACCGTGCCGGTGCTCTGCCGGATCGATACGCTCGACGAGCTCGAATACTTCAAGAACGGAGGGATCCTGCACTACGTCTTGAGAAATCTGGCCGCCTAGACGGGGCCGTTACCGAGTTGCGCAGCAGTGCGCCGTAACGACCGGCGGGTCGGATGCGTAACCTTTCTAGCGCCCGCGCTCACCCGTTCGTGACTCGCCTTTAACTTTGAGCGGAAGGGAAGGCGCGCTAGACAGTCGTCAATCTCACCGCGGGGTTTCCTATGCTGCGCCGTCGCACAGCGCTTCAATTGATGTTTGCCGCTCTCACGGCCGGCCTCGCCCCTGCGCGGGCAGAGGTTGAGTCTCCGATCCCAGAGGCCGATGATCCGACCCCCATCCGCGCCGTCCTCGAACTTTTCACCAGTCAGGGCTGCTCGTCGTGTCCGCCCGCCGACAAGTTGCTGCAGAGCTTCGCCAACGATCCCTCCATCATCGCCCTTTCAATGCCGGTCGACTATTGGGACTACCTCGGCTGGAAGGATACTTTCGCCTCGCCACGTAACAGCGAGCGCCAACGCAGCTATGCCAAAGCTCGCGGCGACGGCGCCATCTATACGCCGCAGGTCGTCGTCAACGGCGCCGTCCACGTCAACGGCGGTCGGAAATCGGAGATCGATAGCGCGATTGACGCCACAACGCGCGATTCGGCGCGCGCACGTGTGCCTGTGCGCCTTTGGCAGGAGCGCAACACGCTCAACATCGCAACTGGCGTGCAGTCGTCCGGTAAAGCCGTGCGCGAAGCAACGATCTGGCTTGGCGTCGTTCAGTCCGCCGGAAACGTCGATATCAAAAAAGGCGAGAACGCCGGTGAGACAATCACGTACACGAACATCGTGCGCGAGTTGACACCCATCGGCCTTTGGAAAGGCCAGCCGCAGCGGATTCAAATCCCCCGCGGCGCGGTGATGCTGCCCGAAACGCAGAAGTCAGTCGTGCTGATTCAGGAAGGCCGCGCCGGTTCGATCCTCGGCGCCGCGTCGACGAGCCTTTACTGAAGCGCGCCGACTTAAGCCGCCAATCCACGCTTTTTCAGCAAGCCGTCGATCTTCGGCGGCCGGCCACGGAACGCGACGTAGGCGTCGTGGGGATCGCGGCGGTTGCCGGCGGAATATATGAATTCTTTGAGTTTACGCGCCGTCGCCGGATCGAAGACGTTGCCGGTTTCCTCGAAGGCGTCGAAGGCGTCGGCGTCCATGACTTCGGACCACAAATAACTGTAGTAGCCCGCCGCGTATCCGCCGATTACATGCATGAAATGCGGGAGACGGTGACGCATAACGATCTCTTTGGGCATACCGATCTTGGCGAGCGCCTCGCGCTCAAACGCTTCGATGTCCGCGATGCGCTCAACGTCGCCGGCGTAAAGCGCCATGTCGACGAGAGCTGACGCCGTGTACTCAACCGTCGCGAATCCCTGATTGAAGTTACGGGCGGCCTTCAAGCGCTGGCACAGCTCATCCGGCATCGGCGCTCCGGTCTCGAAATGCTTGGCGAACCGCTTCAGGACGGCCGGCGTCGAGAGCCAGTGCTCGTAGAGCTGAGACGGCAGTTCGACGAAGTCCCGCGACACCGATGTGCCCGAAATCGACGGATAAGTGACGCTGGAGAGCAGACCATGAAGGCCGTGGCCGAATTCGTGGAACAGCGTTCTCGCGTCGTCGAACGACAGCAGCGCCGGCGCGCCGTCGGCGCCCTTGTTGAAGTTCAAGACGTTGACAATCACCGGATGCGCGCCTTTGCCCAGGCGATGCTGATCGCGGAAACTCGACATCCAGGCGCCGGAGCGCTTTGACGAACGAGCGAAATAATCGCCATAGAAAATACCGACGAGCTTGCCGCCGGAGTCCAGAACCTCCCAGACACGAACCTCGGGATGGTAGCGCGGGAGATCTAGCCGCTCCTTAAACTTCAGGCCGAACAGGCGCGTGGCGCAGTCGAAAGCCGCGGCGATCATGTTGGGCAATGCGAAGTAAGGGCGCAATTCGGCTTCGTCGAGATCGAACTTCGCCTTGCGCACTTTCTCTGCATAGTATCGCCAGTCCCACGGCGCGATTTCTGCGTTGTCACCGGCACGGCGTGCTTCTTCTGCAAGGGCGTCACGCTCTTCCGCCGCCCGCGTGACGGCTTTCGGCCAGACAGCTTGCAGCAACTCTTCGACGGCGGTTGGAGTCTTGGCCATCGTGTCCTGAAGACTGAAGTCGGCGAACGACTTGTAGCCGAGCAGTCGGGCGTACTCGTCCCGAAGCAACGCGACCTCGGCGACGATCTGGCGATTGTCAGAAACCCCGCCGTTGGCCCCGCGCGAGATCCAGGCGTTGAATGCCTGCTCGCGCAAGTCGCGTCGGCTTGAATAGGTGATGAAACCCTCGACGCTCGAACGCGCCAGCGTAATCAGCGCCTTGCCCTTCAGGCCCGCATCCACCGCGGCGCGCGCGGCGCTAGCCCGCAGCGCCTCGGGAAGGCCCGCAAGATCGCGCTCGCTTTCGAGCGTCAATTGCCACGATTGCTCATCCTTCAAGACGTTCTGCATGAATTGCGTAACGAGACCGGCGAGCCGCGCGTTGATCTCCTTGACCCGCGATTTGGCTGCGGACGACAGCCGAGCGCCGGCGCGGATGAAAGCCAGATGATGCCGCTCGAGTACGCGCCGATCTTCGTCCGACAGCTTCAAACCGGCGCGGCGCGCATGAAGGTCGTCGATCCGGGCGAACAGTCGCTTGTCGAGCAGGATCAGCGTTTCATGGGCGGCGAAACGCGGCGCCATGTGGCGAGCGATCTCCTGAAGTTCAGGCGTTGAATCCGTCGCCTCCAGATTGCCGAACACAGAGCCGATCCGGGCCAACAGTTGCCCGCTCTTTTCCAGCGCGATGATGGAATTAGTGAAGGTCGGCCTGGCCGAGTTCGCCGCAATCTTTTGAATTTCAACCTTGTGCAATCGGAACGCAGTTTCGAGCGCCGGCTTGAAGTGACGCGCTTCGATGCGCTCAAAGGGCGGAAGTGCATGTGCGCGTGTCCAAGTGGCAAGCAGTGGGTTCTGCTGGGACGCTGCGCGCGGTCGTGGCCGACGGAGCCGTTTTTGAACGATCTTGGCGCGCCGTGCCTTAGGCGTAGAAGCGATATGAACCATTGCGGTCTCCCTTCAACCCTTATACGGGCGGGAGCGCCGCGCGGCTCAAAAAATGCAGCAAAATCCGCAAAAAAGCAGAAAGACCGGTTGGGGAGACCGGTCTTTCGCTTGGACGTCAGGGAGAGACTTTTTCCGTCACGGCTGGGGGAGCCGAGACGGACAAGGGACTTCCAGGAGAGTTGCCCGAAGGCCCGGCTCCGTAACTTTGGCCCCGGGGGGCTGGGGGGCTGAGTTTCCAGAGCCGGTCGAGAGAACCGGGCCTCAGGCAACAGAGAAGAGGATGCTTATCTTTTGAGGCGGTTTAAGGTCGCCATCAGGTCGCGATTTTGTCGCCGCCGCGGTATTTCCAAGCCCAAGTTTTCAGAGTTCGCGCCATGTTTTTCAGCTGAGGGCGCTTGCCAACCGGCGTCGTTGGCGCAATCTTCGTTGTGTGACATGAGGGAGGCGCCATTGAGCGACTTGGACCCGATACGTTTCCGCCGGCGCGCAGAGCCTCAGGGCGCTCCGCAAAACGCGCCGGCGGCCTCCGAACCCTCCCCGCGAGCCACGACTTTCGATCGTTCCGAACTTACCGCCATCATGGATCTCTACGGCCGCAAGGTCGCGGCTGGCGCTTGGCGTGACTACGCGATTGATCTGCTCTGCGACAAGGCCGTCTTCTCCGTGTTCCGAATGGCAAGCGAGTTTCCGCTGTTTCGAATCGAGAAGGACCCTCGCTTAGCGCGCAAGCAGGGCGCCTACAGCGTTATTGCAGCTGGCGGTCTGATCATGAAGCGGGGACACGATTTGCGCCGCGTACTTGGCGTTCTGGAAGACCGCTTCGAGGTCGTGTCATCCTGAATTCAAGTTTTCCGGAATGTGTCACGCAGCAAAAAGGCCCCGGAAACGGGGCCTTTCGCGTCTCAGAGGCGAAATCGTCGCCGTTTATTACTCGTCATTCATAATGCCGAGAAGATTCAGTATGTGGACGAACAGCGTGACGAAGCTGCCGTAGAGCATGAAGGCGCCGAAGATCGACGAGCGATTCACGAACTGCTCGCCGCCTTCCTGGGCGCCGATCAAGTAGAGGTTCTTGATCTCCTGCGTTTCCCAAGCCGTGATGACCGCGAATAGCAGTACGACGACGCTCGAGATGCCGAAGCTGACGAACTTGCTTGTGCCCGGATCGGTGATGAAAAAGAAGCTTACGAGCATGGCGATGATGATGCCGATCGAGGCCATCGACAGGAAGCCGCCCCAGCCGGTCATGTCCTTTTTGGTCGTGTAGCCGACGACGCTGGTAGCTGCGAACGTGGCGGCCGCGATAAAGAACGCCTGGCCGACAAGGCCGATTTTGCCGGTGGATACGAACGCGAACACCATCGGGGCGATCATCGCGCCCCACATGGCGCAGTAGAGCCAATAGGCGCCGTGGGCGACCACGGCGCTGCCGGAATAGAACAATTTCTGAGCGAAGAAGCCGAGACCAAGCACGCCGGCGAACAGCACCCACTTCATGGGTCCCGACGCGATTGCGGCCAAAGCGGCCGGACTATTCATAAGGGCGAGAACGACGGCGGCTGTGCCGGCAAGGCCCAGCGCCATGTAGTTGTACGTGCCGACCATGAACGATTTGAGGCCCTGGTCGATTGCGCCTGCCGTTCGGGCGCCGCCCCGGGCGACGGCGGGATTCGCGTAGACTTCAGCCATGGAATTCGCATCCTCTATGTGCCCTGGCGTGGGTCGCCAGATCTTCGACAGTATATGCGCGGGCCGGAGAGTCGTTTCAAGGGCGCCCCCCTTCAAAATTCTCTGAGCTTACTCAGACCTTAACGTCGAAACCGCCGGCGCACGGAGCACCGTCCAGGTGCCGAGAACGCCAAAGACGGCAATCAAACCGCCGGCGACGACAAGGGTTTGAAGAACAGCGTTCAATGAGAACACGAATTCGAGGTCCATGATCTGCGTGACGGCGACCCAGGCCATTGCGCTACCTAGTAAAATGGCGACCAGCGCGGTTAGCGCGGTCAAAAGCGCGTACTCGGCGGCATGGGCGGCGAGGATCTGGCGACGCCGCGCCCCGATGGTCTTCAGGATTACCGCTTCGAGCATCCGCCGACGCTGCGCTGTCGCCAGCGCGCCGGCCAGGACCAGCGCGCCGGCGATGAGGGTAATGCCGCCGGCCGCCTGCACAGCGATCATGATCTTGGAAAAGACCTTGTTGACCTGGTCGATGGCGTCGCGCACGCGGATGGCGCTGACCAGGGGATAAGACTTGCCCAGCTCGCGGGCGAGGTCAGCCTCCGTGGCGCCTGAAACGCCTGGCGGGAGCGAAATGGTCGCCAACAGATTATGCGGCGCAGCGGCCAGCGTATTCGGCGAGAACACCATGACGAAATTGATCGCCAAGCTCTCCCACTTCACGTCACGCAGATTGGAGATCGTCGCGTCAATGTTGCGGCCAAGCACGTTGACCGTCACGGTGTCGCCGACGGTAACGCCGAGTTTTTCGGCAAGCTCGGCTTCGAATGACACGAGCGGCGGACCTTGATAGTCGGCTGGCCACCACTCGCCTTTGACGACGACGGAGCCCTCTGGAACTACGGTCGAATAGCTCAGTCCACGATCGCCGGACAGCACCCATTGGGCGTCGGGCGGCGCCTTAAGGCTCTCGACAGGAGCGCCCTTCAATTTGACCAAACGGCCGCGCAGCATGGCGGCTTCGCTCATGGTCGCGCCGGGAATTCGTGTCCTGACAAAATCGGCCAAACCGGGATAGTCGCCTTTCGGCACGTCGAGCAGAAAGTAGTCCGGCGAGCTGTCCGGCAAGCGGCCTTTCAATTCTTCGACGAGGGAAGCGTTGGCCAAGGCGACCGCGACAAGCAGCGACAGTCCGGCGCCGAGCGACAAGATGACCGAGCGCGTCAAACCATCGGGCGCGCCGATGTTGCGCAGGGCAAGCGCGAGTGTCGGAGACCTAGGCCGCGGCGCCCAGCGCGCGATACGGGTGGCGAGAATGCCAAGTCCGCTGAACACGACGAGCATCACAATCAGCCCGCCAAAGACGTAGGCGGCGATGTGGCGGGGCTCGGACGTCAGCACTGCCAAACCGAGTAATGCGGCCAGCACTAGCGCCGTCATGACCAGGATGGCGGTGCGCGGCCGGCCTGTGGCCGCTTGCAGCTGATCGCGGAACAACACACTGGCGCGCACGGTCTCGGCACGGCCGAGCGGCCAGAGCGCGAACAGCATTGCGACCAGCACGCCATAAAGCGACGCAACGGCGATGCTGCGCGGGGACACGCTGAACTCGGCGCGAACAGGAAGCACGCCGCCGTAGAGCTGATCGATCACGAGCGGCGCAAGGATCCCCAACGACAAGCCAAGGGCGATGCCAATCCCGGTCATGACCAGGATCTGCGTGAGGAACAGACCCATAACCTGGCCGCCGGTCGCGCCGACGCTGCGCAGCGTCGCGATCACCTTGACGCGCTTGTCGATGAATGTCGCGACGGCGTTGGCGATGCCGACGCCGCCGACCATCAACGAGGCGAGACCGATGAGGATCAGGAACTGTCGCAACCGGTCGAGCGTGCGGGCAATTTGCGGATTGGGATCATGCCGATCGAGCGCGGTGAAACCGGCTTCGGGCAAACGCGCCTGCACGTCGGCGCGCAGGGCTTTCAAGGCTTCCCGGTCCGATGGCGCTTCGACCGGCCGTTTGACCGCATAGCGCCACCGCACAAGGGTTCCCGGTTTGACGAGGCCGGTCGCTTCAAGCGTGTCGAGCGAAACGAAGAGGCGCGGTCCGTAGGTTAGGCGGTCCGCGATGGCGTCGGGCTCAGACTTCAAAACGCCGCGCACGTTAATCTCAATCTCGCCGATGCGTATCTTGTCGCCGACTTTGACGCGCAACCGCTCGAGCAACATGCCATCGGCAACGGCCGAGCGACCGGCGAGGGCCGCCTGGAAATCCGAGCCATCCGCCAATTCGGCGGCGCCGGCGAGCGGATATTCAGCGTCGACGCCCTTGAGTTCGGCTAGCGCCTGATCGGACCCGTCGAGCGTCCGCGCCATCGTCCGCATGGTCGCCGATTCACTGACGCGGCCGAGTGATTGGAGTACGGCGCGTTCGGAATCAGTCGCCCTAATGTGCATGCGCGCGAACGTCGCATCGCCACCTAGGAGGACTTCGCCTTGCTTGGCGAAACCGGCGCGCAGTGCATCGCCCAACGCGCCGACGGCAGTGATCACCATCACGCCCAGAGCCAGGCAGGCGACGAAAACGTAGAAGCCTTTGAGACCGCCGCGAAGTTCTCGCAGACCCAATCGCAGCAGCGTGACGAAGCCGGCCGCCTTAGATTTGATCGCCGGCGCCTGAGAGAGCGCGACGGTCACGATCGCGCCGTCCGCAGCGCCGGCGCCATGGTTTCATCGCCGACGATCCGCCCGTCCGCCATGCGAATGACGCGATCGGTCATCGCGGCCAGGCGCTCATCATGTGTCACCAACACAAGCGTCGCGCCCATGCGTTCGCGCAGGCCAAACAGCAGATCGACGATCTGACGACCGGTCTTGCCGTCCAGATTGCCCGTCGGTTCGTCCGCAAGAATGAGTTTTGGCTTGCGGCTCAAGGCGCGGGCGATGGCGACGCGCTGCTGTTCGCCGCCGGATAACTCGGCGGGGAAATGATCGACGCGCGCTGTCAGTCCAACCTCGTCCAGCAATCCACGCGCCACGTCGAAGGCGCCGTCGGCGCCGGCAAGCTCCAGCGGCAGCGCGACGTTTTCAATGGCCGTCATAGTTGGCACCAGATGGAAGGACTGAAAGACGATACCCATTTCCGCGCCACGGAACACGGCGAGATCGTCTTCTCCAAGCGCCTGGATCTGGCGATCGCGAATGGAAATGCGGCCGCGCGTCGGCCGCTCAAGACCGGCTGTGACCATCAGCAGGGACGTCTTGCCCGAGCCCGAGGGACCTACGATGGCCGCCGACTGTCCGGTTGCAATGCGCAGCGAGACGCCGCGCAGGATGTCGACCGGACCGGCCCGGCTGGTGAGCGTCAGATCGACGTCCTCGAGCGCAATGGCGGGCGGGTTCGGGACGGCGTTCGGTCGATCTTGCATGGCGCTCATGATGGGTTTGCGGCTTCGCCGACGACAGGAAACGCATTGAGAGCCGATTTCCTGCGGCCCTTGTCGCTCGGGATCGAACTCTCTACGTGTCGCAACGGACTTTTGATCGACGCGTGAGGCGGAAACATGAAAACCAAACTAGCCCGTTTCTCTGCGATCGCCGCTGCTGCGGCTTTCTGTGTGACATGCGCCATGACGTCGATTGCCGCCGCCGCGAACGAAAAGCCGATTTCGATCGTCGCGTTCGGCGACAGTCTAACCGCCGGCTATCAGTTACCTGCCAGCAAATCGTTTCCTGCGCAGCTTCAAATGGCGCTTGAGGCCAAGGGACACAAGGTCCAGGTGATCAATGCCGGCGTTTCCGGCGATACGACCGCCAACGGATTGGACCGCTTGGAGTGGTCACTGGAGCCCAAGCCGGACGCGGTGATCCTGGAACTCGGCGCTAACGACGCGCTACGCGGCGTCGATCCGAAGCAAACTCGAGCCAACCTCGACAAGCTGCTGGCCGCGATTGCCGCTAAGGGCGCCGACGTGCTGCTTGCCGGCATGAAGGCGCCCGGTAATTGGGGTGGCGACTATCAGGCGGCCTTCGATGTGATTTATCCCGAGTTGGCGAAGGCCCACAACGCGGCGTTGTATCCGTTTTTTCTTGAAGGCGTTGCGCTGAATAAGTCGATGACGATGCCGGACGGATTGCATCCGACTGCCGATGGCGTCGCCGAAATCGTCACTCGCATCCTGCCAAGCGTTGAAGCCCTCGTGCAACGCGTCGCAGCGCGCAAGGCCGCGGCTAATTGATAAGATGTGTTCCCGCCCCATCGCCGGGAGTTTGAAATGCCGCGCCTCTTTTCCGCGCTCGAACTGCCTGATGAGGTGCGCGATGAACTCTACAGGCTGCACCAGCCGCTGCCCGGCGCCCGCTGGATTTCACCAGCGTTCTATCATCTGACGCTGCGCTTCGTCGGCGACGTCACGCATACCGAGGCGCGAGAGTTCGCCGCCAATCTCGCGAGTATCGACTGCAACGCTTTCGAGCTGACGATCCTGGGACTCGGCGCGTTCGGCGGCAATGATCCCCGCTCGGTGTGGGCCGGCGTCGCGCCATCTCCGGCGCTCGATGAGTTGGCGCGGGCTCACGACAAGGCCGCGCGACTGGCCGGACTCGCCGTCGACAAGCGCGGGTTCAAACCACACGTCACGCTGGCGCGATTGAAAAATTCAAATGCGGCGGCGGTCGCCAAATTCCTGACGCGGTTCAGTGGCTATCGCTCCGAGCCGTTCTTCGTGTCGCGCGCCGTGCTAATGTCGTCGCGATCCGGCGTCGGCGGTGGTCCCTATGGGATCGTCGACAGTTTTCCTCTGCGCGGGGGCGTCGACTTCGGCGAGGAGTACGATCGGCCGTGGTGACGTCGCGCGCCTACCAGAAGAAGAAGCCGCCGCTGGCTGCTGGCTTCGCGGACGTCCGATAGTCCGGACGGCGCCCGCGCCGCCTCGACAGAGCGGCGTCATCGACGAAGCGAACGCGCGGACGCACGCCGAGCGGCGGCGTGCGTATTTCACCCGCCGTTTGGTCTACAGCGCCGGCCGAGCTTTCCGTCGACCCTGCCGCGGCGCGCGCCTCGAGAAAGGCGCGATCCTTGGCAAGTTCTTCCTCTTCCAATCGCGCGTAACTTTGGTGCTTGGCTTTGGCTTCTGCCGACCAGGGATTGGGGTGGCACGCGCAGCCAGACTTCAAGGACTTTCGAAACGCGAAGGCGTTGGGCTGATCGACGTACTTGCGTCCTCTGAGATCGACCATCGCTTCAGGAGCGCCACTGCTGGCCGGAACGACGTACAGCTCGGCTTCGACCCCGCAGGACTGCCGGCACATTCGGACGTCGCCGGGGATATTGCTGCGCCACGCGGCCTCGCGGATCGGAAAATAGTATCCGTCGCAGGTGCGCACGCACAATGTCCGGTAGGGACCGCCGCTGTCGGGCGGACCGATGTCTTCGGCGGCTTCGGCCTCGGACTGCGAGGCGCTTCGAGGGCTGCGGCCGATATAGCGCGAAGCCGGGATGCTTCGCGTGATGACTTGCGGCGTGCGCCGCGACTTGGCGGCCGAACCGCCGAATCCGAAAATGGTTTGAAAGACGGATTGCGCCGCCGCGGTCTCGACCGACGCGAAAAGCACGACGAACGCCAGCAGGCTGGCGGCGCTCAGGTGGCCGGGACGCATACGCACTAAACTCGGATACAAGGCTTGGCGGAAGGGCGCCATCGCCCGGCGAAACTGACCGAACATTGCAAATTTTCGCTAAATTTTTGGCGCGTTTCGCCGCCTATTCCAGCTTTTTCCAGGGTTCAGAGGGTGACGACGATCTTGCCCTTGGCTTCGCGCCGATCGAGGACGGCGACGGCTTCGGCGATGTCGCTCAGCGGATAAATCGTCGGGACCTGCGGCTTCAGGCGGCCGCTGGCGATCCAGTCGAGTACCTGGCGCATGGCCTGGGCATGGCCTTCGGGCTCACGGCGCACGGCCTCGCCCCAGAACACGCCGGAGGCTTCGATCCCCTTCAGCATGAGCAGGTTCAAGGGAATTTTCGGAATGTCGCCGGAAGCAAAGCCCACGACCAGGAATCGGCCGTTCCAGGCTAGCGCGCGGATCAATGGCTCAGACGCAGCGCCGCCGACGCAGTCATAGACGACATCTGCGCCGCGTCCGTCTGTCATCGCCTTGACGGCGTCCTTGAGGTCGGCGCCTGGGACAAGAATAACCTCTCCTGCGCCGCACGCCTTGGCGATCGCGGCCTTCTCAGGCGTCGAGACGACGGCGATGACGCGCGCGCCGAATGCCCCCGCGACTTCAATGGCGGCTTGCCCCGCGCCGCCCGCCGCGCCGGTGACGACCACCGTTTCGCCGGCTTCAAGACGGCCACGCTGGCGCAAACCGTACATCGCCGTGCCGTAGACGACAGAGACGCCGGCGGCCATTTCATCCGAAACGCCGTCTGGAACGCGCGTCAAAGCCGCGGCTTTCACGGCGACCAATTCGCGCGCGCCGCCCCAATTCATGTAGGCTATGACACGGTCGCCGACTTCGACGCCGGTGACGCCCGGTCCGAGCGCGGCGACGCGACCTGCGATCTCCGCGCCTGGTGAAAAGGGTAAATTAGGCTTGAATTGATACTTTCCGCGCGCCAGCAGCGTGTCGGCGAAATTCAGCCCGACCGCGGCGACGCGCACCAAAACCTCGTCATGCGCGGCTTCCGGCGCCGGAATCTCGGCGATCACGATCGCCTCAGGCCCATCGAGGCTCTTGCATAGAGCCGCCTTCATGTGCTGCCTCCCGCCCTGAGCGGCGCGACGCGCGGCCCGGCGCATGATTAGCCGGCCCGGCGGCCATCGCCAACCGGCATGATCAAGCGTGCAATGGACGCATCGAACTGATGACGCGAGCAGCGACCAATTGGCCGCCGACGGCCAAAGGCTATTTCGCGATCGGCGCCGAGCGTATGTCGAAGTCGCTGAATCTCGGCAACCTGATGCGATCGGCGCATGGCTTCGGCGCGAGTTTCACGTTCACGGTCGGCGCGACCTACAGGGCGCTCGAGGCCCATGCCGACACATCCAAAAGCCAATTGCATCTTCCGCATTACAACTGGGCGACGCTCGACGACATGGCGTTGCCGGCCGGCTGCAAACTCGTCGGAGTCGAATTGCTTGAAACCGCCATCGACTTGCCGAGCTTTCGCCATCCCTTGCGCGCCGCTTATGTGCTGGGGCCGGAGGTGGGGTCGCTGTCGGAGCCGCTGCTTGCGCGGTGCGACTACGTGGTCAAGATCCCGACCAGCTTTTGCGTCAACGTCGCAATGGCCGGCGCCATCGTGATGTATGACCGGGTGAAATCACTGGCGCGGTTCGCCGACCGGCCCATCGGAGAAGGACGATCGTGAGGCTGCATGTACCGAGCCGAGCGGGGCTGGCGATTACATCGTTGCTCGGCTTGGCGATTACGCCGGTTGCGGCGGAGCCTGTCGTAGAACGAACCGAGGCATTCAGCGGTTGGACGCTTTATGTCGACGCTGAAACTCCGCATCTGTTCTGCTTCGTCACCAGCGAGCCGAAGTCGACAGCCCCATCCGGCGCATCGCGAGAAGCGCCTCGCGCCTATATTTCCGCGTGGCCGAAGGACGGCGTGAAATCCGAAGTCAGTTTTCGCATGGGTTTTCCGGTCAAGGCGTCGACCCCGGGCGCGGCGCGCGTCGAGCCTGCGAGCTTTTCGTTGTTCGGCGCCAAGGATCGCGCCTTTGTTTCCGATGCGGTGCAGGAATTGAAACTTGTGGAAGCCATGCGCAAGGGTTCGGAGATGACGGTGGTAGTAACGTCCGAGCGCGGTACGGTGGTGACCGATACTTACTCGCTCGGCGGCCTCGGCCAGGCCTTAGAGAAATTGCGCGAGACCTGCTTTTAGCCCTTTGTCAGGCGCGACCGCGTTGCTTGCTGCGCAAGTGGACGTAGAGTGCGCCTTCGCCGCCGTGTTTCAGCGCAGCTTCGGTATAGCTGACGACGAGCGCCCGAAACTCCGGCTCTTCAAGCCATCGCGGCACGCTGCGCCGCAAAACACCGCGCTCGCGCGACGGCGCCATCTCGAAGGGTCGGTCGCGTTCGACATCCGCCGGCTTGCCTTTGCCGGTGATGACCAGCACCCAGCGCTGGCCCTGGCCCTGGCATCGCCGCAGAAAGGCTGCGAGCGTTGCATGGGCTTCGTCCTGCCGAAGCCCATGGAGGTCGACTCGTGCTTCGATTTCGACGTGACCGGAGCGGATCTTGCGTTCCGCCTTGCGATCGAACGCGGCGATTGGCGGCGGAGAGGCCGGGGCGCGCGGCGGAACGGGAGGCGCGATGGGCGCGGCTTTTCTTGCTGCTTTCGGGGCGGGGTTTTGCGGAGGCGGCGCCTTCGTGCGTTGCGACGGAGCGGCGTCGTCAGAGTCGTCATCGGCAGCGTTGCGCACGCGGGATTTGCGCTTCTTCAAAGGCTCGACGGATTGGGCGGCATACGTCCAAAGGTTCGCTTCATGGTCGTCGAGATGTTTGCGGGCGCCCTTGCCCGCCGGCCGTTTCACGGCGGCCCGCCTGAGGCGGCCTCGGCCAACGCCGCCTCGCCCGGCAGAAGCACGAAGAAGCGCCCCTGATGTTTGGTGACGCCGGCGAGCCGCCCGGCCTGATCGCCGGAGCCGAAATAGATATCGCCGCGTTCCGGACCCTTGATCGCCGAGCCGACATCCTGTGCGATCATCAGGCGATTGAACCCCTCGCGCGCGTCTCCGCCCCTGTTCGCGTGCGTCAAACCCGGTGAAGAAACGAAAATGGGCGTGCCAAGCGCGTGAAACGCAGTGTCGACGGCGAGACTGCGGCCGACCTGCAATTGAATGCTCAGCGCGCCCATGGGGCCGGAGGCTTCTGCGCCTTTCAGCTCGCGGAAAAAAACATAAGATTGATTGGCCCACATCACGGGCTCAGCGCGCTTGCGATCTGCCTTCAACCAAGCGGTCAACGACTTCAGCGACATGTCGTCGGGTTTGATCGCCTGCGCCTCGATCAGATGCCGGCCGATGGATGTGTAGGGATAGCCGTTCTTGCCGTCGTAGGTGATTCGGATCTGTTCGCCTGATGGGAGTTCGACGCGCGCGGATCCCTGGATCTGCATGAAAAAGACGTCGACGGGGTCCTTGAAGTAAAGCAGCTCGAGGTTCTGGCCCTTGAGTGCGCCTTGTTCGATCTCGGCGCGAGTTAGATACGGCGCAAGGCCACTCGCTGTTTTGCGCATGTGCGTGAACCGGTGGCTCGTTGCGCCGCGTTCGCTTTCAGCGACGACGTTCACGAGGTCCGGCGGTCGGCGATAGACGGGTGTTTGGTAGACGTCATCTGCGACGCGCGAGCCTTTGACCAGCGGCTCGTAGTATCCGGTCAACAGTCCTGACGCGCCGGCATGGAAGACGGAATGTGGTTTGAAATTACTTTCGAAGAACGACTTGGCCCCCGCCCGTGTTTGCTGCGGATGGTCGCGCGCCGTGCGAAGAGCGAGTTCGCAGGCATCCAGTAGCGCCAACGGCGGCGGCTGAGCCGCGCCAGCCTTGGGGCCTGCGCGAATCGCGTCCAAGACGGGTCGGCATGACGCCAGAAACGCCTTCCACGCGGCCAGATGATTGTCGCTGTCCCATCCCGGCAGCTCAGAGAAGGACGTGGGCTCGAAGGTGATAGCGTTTGTCGACATCTGCGGGGCCGCAAGCGTGGGCTTTAGTGCGACGGGCTGGACCATGGCGTTCGCGTCGGCTGGCGCGCCGACCGGCCCCGCCCATGCGACGCCGGTGGAGACCAACACGGCGGCGACGGCCAGAAATCGGCGCGCATGTTCCAAACGGGCGCCTTCGCCCGCCATCTTAAATCGCTCGTTCACGCGGCTTGCCCCCCGGCGCTGCGCTTCCCGAGATCGCCTTAGTCCAGCGACCCTCGGGCGATGATCAAAGCCGCCTAGCCCCCCGGCCGGCGACGCACGAGCGACTAATTTGCATCAATTCGGCGCCTGTGTCGCTATCAAACGCCAATTCAGATTGGCCAGCGCCTTGGCGCTGGAGACGTCGCGGCTGAAGGTCCAGATGTCGGTCACGTCTTTGATCTTTTGCGGATCGCCGGCGATGATCGCGCCGGCACGATCGCGCGTCGCGGTGATCAATTCACTGACGAAGCGCACGGTCAGCTGGGCAACGCCCGATTTGAGTTCGGACTCGAGAATATCCGTTTTCTTCAGGCCGACGAATTGCTGGTCGATGGTTTCGCCGCGCGCGACGCGCTCATTGATCGCCGTGACGAACCCGTCATAGACCTCGCGACTGAGCAGACCCTTCAGCTGATCTTTATCGCCATCAGCAAACGCCGACACGATCATTTCGTAGGCGCGCGACGCCCCCTGCACGAACGACTCCGGGTCGAACGCCTTGTCGACGGCGGCGATTTCCAGCAGCCCGTCAGTCACGGAGGGATCGAGAACCGGAAATGCGCGGACACGCGCCGCAGCGTCTGCAGCGTCGTCCTGGGGCTTGACGGGTTCGGCGCCGTCGCGATCTCGACGCGGCATGGTAATGACGTCGGCGCTTTGGCCGTCCGGCGCCGCCGCCCGCGCTTCACGCTCGCGCGTTTTCAACCGCTCGACACGCGCGTCATCTTCGTCTGTTCTCTGTCCGAGCACATTTCGAAGTTTCAAGATCGCCACCGCTGCGACAACCAGGGAAATGAGCGTAATGAGATCGAACTGACCATTCATGCGGTTCGGCTTCCTGGCAGGCGAGTGGGCGGCTCAACGGTTCGGACACGGCGCCCGCACTGACGTTATCTAAGCGCACCCTGCCGAAGATGGAAGCCTTACGGCAATTTCGTCCGGATTGCACCTTAACGCGCCGGTCTAGCGTCGGATGTGAACGCCTAAACATTCATCCATGTTGAGAACGCCGGCGCGTGGTTGGCGATGATGGCCCTCCCCGCCGCGACCCGCTATGCTTGCCGAAAACCCAGGCGCTGCAATGTCCCCATCCATGCGATTCGCAGTTCTGCTGGCCTTCGCGGCGGTGCCACTGCTCGAAATCGGCATTCTCATTCGCGTCGGACAGGCGATCGGCTTGTGGCCCTTGGCGGTGGTGATCATTGCGACGGCGGCGCTGGGCGTCGTCATCATTCGCCGCGTCGGGCTGTCGATCTTCAGAGGGGCGCTGGACGGCATCGGCAACGGTCGCAATGGACTTGAGCCGATGTTCGACGGCTTCCTCAAAGTCACGGCGGGCATGCTGCTGATTTTTCCGGGACTGCTGTCGGACGCGCTCGGCCTGCTGCTGTTGCTTCCCCCAGTTCGTCGAAGCATCGTCGCGAGCGGCATGCTGCAAGCCTTTGGACCTGCAGCCTCTGCAGCTCGTCCATTTCGACCCGACCCGCGCCGCCCCGACGATGACTGGCCGCGAGATCGAGAGGGCAAGGGCGTGACCATCGAAGGCGAGTATGAACGGCTCGACGAAGATATCATTCCACAGGAAAGGGCGCTGCGTCGTCAGCAACATCGCAGATAGCCGTCGCTGATCGATGCGTTCGCTTGATTGCGCTGGCTCGGAGCCCGTGGTAGCGCAGCCGCTTCGAATGGGAGGATGGCGCTATGGCCGATGCAAACACTGGCAAGAACGGCGCGGGCGACGCCGCGAAAGCCGCCGATGCCGGCCCGCCAACGATCCAGGCTAAGATCGTCAGCCAATATTTGAAGGACTTGTCGTTCGAGAATCCGAACGTCAGAAAACTGATCACCGGGGCCGGCGATCAGCCGAATCTCAAAGTCGAAGTCAACGTCAACGGCCAGCGCATCGACGGCGACCTGTTTGAAAGCGCCATCGAATTGAAAGCGACGGCGACGAATAATATCGGCACGATTTATGTGCTCGAAACGGTGTACGCCGGCGTCTTCAAGGTCGAGAAAATGCCGGAGCAGGCGCTCGAGCCGTTTCTGCTCATCTCCGGCCCGACGATGGTGTTCCCGTTCTTGCGCCGGCTCGTCGCGGACGTGACGCGCGAAGGTGGATATCCTCCGCTGCTTCTCGATCCGATCGATTTCGCCGGGCTTTATTTCCGACGGCAGAAAGAAGCCGGCAAGATCGAGAAGGCCAACGCCTGAGTTCTTATCAATCTTCGGACGGCGCCGACCAGTATTTCAGCCAGATTGCTTTCTCGCGGAGCTCGCCGATGAAACTCCGGTGGGCGGCGACGTCCTCGCGGGTCAGTCTAGAGGGGAGCGGTTCAGGCCTGGCTTTTGCATGTCGGCGACGGCTGCGTGCGCCAGAAGCAGCTGAACTTCCAGATTCCTCGCCTCTGAGACCCAGCGCTGCCTGTCGTTCGCCCAGCAGCTCGACGTAGACTTCCGCCAACAGCAAGCTGTCCACCAGGGCGCCGTGCTTGGTGCGCTTCGACATGTCGATCCCGTAGCGCTTGCACAGCGCGTCGAGCGTGTTCGGTCCGGCCGGATGCTTGCGCCGCGCCAAAGCCAATGTGTCGACGATGCGATCGAATTCGAGTGGTATCAATCCGGCGCGCTCAAGTTCGAAATTCAAGAACCCAACGTCGAAATTGGCGTTATGGATGACAAGTGGATCGTCGCCGATGAATGTCAGAAAGCCGGGCGCGACCGCGCGGAACAGCGGCTTGCCCTTGAGAAAGTCCGTCGAGATGCCGTGAATCTTTTCGGCTTCGGCGGGCACCTCGCGTTCGGGATTGACGAAGGCGTGGAAATCGCGCCCGGTCGGAATGCGATTGAAAATCTCGATGCAGCCGATTTCAATGAGGCGATCGCCTTTGCGGGGATCGAGCCCCGTCGTTTCCGTGTCGAGAATGATTTCGCGCATACGATCCCTCCGCGGCCCGGTCAGCGCCAGTGCGCGTCAAATGCAGAACCCGATCTATTTCTGAGTTTCGCGACGATGTCATCGACTTGCGCATTGCAGGCTTCAATGGGGCCCGACCCGTCCACAACGAAATCGGCGCAGCGGCGCTTGATGTAGTCGGGAATTTGGCGCGCAAGGATCACGTCGAGTTTTTCGCCGGTCATATCGGCTCTTTGCAAAACGCGTTCGCGCTGGTCGCGGGCGTCGGCGCTGACGACAATCACGACGTCGACGAGTCCGTCGGCGCCGCTTTCAAGCAGCAGCGGAATTTCGAGCACGGCCATCATTGCGCCGAGCTTTTTTTGATCGTGCAAGAACGCTCGCTCGCCGGCGCGCACTGCGGGATGCACAATCGCCTCCAGGCGTTTGAAGCCGTCCGGCGACGCAACAAGCGCCTTCGAAAGTTTGCCGCGATCAACGCGGCCGCCCGCCGCGGCGCCCGGAAACGCCAGTTCAATCGCCGCGGCAAGTGGGCCTTCGTAAAGGCGGTGCACTTCGGCGTCGGCGTCGAACACGGGTACGCCGCGAGCGCGGAAGCGCGCGGCCGCCGTCGACTTTCCCATGCCGATCGATCCTGTCAGACCGATGACGAGCATCACGAACCCTCGATGTCGCGGACGATCAAGTCAAACAGTTCGGGCGTCACTTCCGGGCGTATGCCGAACCACTTTTCAAATCCGGGAACGGCTTGGTGCAACAGCATGCCGAGGCCACCGACGGTCGCGAGGCCGCGCGCTTTTGCAGCTGTCAGGAATTTGGTTTCCATTGGGACATATACGAGGTCGGCTGCGACGCAGTCACTTCGCGTCTTTGCAAAATCGATGTCAGGTTCGCCAGCGCCGTTGAGACCGAGCGGCGTCGTATTGACGACCACGGCTGCGCTTTTGGCGGCGTTATTGCGATCCTGCCAGTCGTGCGCCGAAACCGCGGCCCCGAAGTGCCGGGCGAGCGCCTCAGCGCGATCGCGCGATCGATTGACGACGCGAATATCAGTCCGGCCGGCGTCCAAGAACCCATGGACGACCGCGCGCGCCGAGCCGCCGGCGCCGAGGATGACAATTGGTCCGTCAGTCGTCCGCCATTTTGGCGCCTGAAGGTCGAGATTTGTCATGAAACCGTAGGTGTCGGTGTTGGCGCAGGCGAGCCGGCCGTTGTCGAGCCACAGCGTATTCGCCGCCTCGATGGCGATCGCCGAGGGGTCACGGAGGGCCGCAGCGCGATAGGCCGCTTCCTTGTGCGGCACGGTAATGTTGCAGCCGACAAACCCGTGCTTCGGGAGCGAGGCCAAAAATTCCGGCAGCGCATCGGTCGTGACCGGCTCGCGCGAATAGGCGCCGTCAATGCCGTACCGCTTCAGCCAATAGCCGTGAATCAACGGCGAGCGCGAATGCGCGATCGGCCAGCCGATGACGCAGGCGCGTTTCATGTCGGGAGGACGCGCTGACGGCGCAGTTCGGCGAGCAGCGGCAGCAGCGGCATGCCGAGGATGGTGAAGTAGTCGCCTTCGATGGCTTCGAACAGGTGCACGCCCAGCCCTTCGAGTTCATAGCAGCCGACCGTCGACAGCGCGCGGTCGCCCATGCGGGTCAAGTAAAGGCTCATGTAGTCATCCGAGAACCTGCGCATCGACAATTGGGCCGAATCGATCGCATGCCACAGTACCGCGTCGCCCCGGGCGAGCGCCACGGCGGCGACGAGTTCGTGCGTTCGCCCGCGAAGGCGATCGAGCGTGTCGCGTGCCTCGGCCATCGTCGCCGCCTTTGAAAACAACCGGCTGCCCAGCGCCAGTACCTGGTCGGAGCCGATGACGAGGGCACCCGGATGGGCGCGAGCGACGCTCAGCGCTTTTTCCGCGGCCAGCGCGGCGGCGATATCGGCGGCTTCGACACAAGCATTTTCGACGGTCATCGAGCCGCGAATTTCGGCTTCGTCCAAATGGGCGGGAATTGTCTCGAAGTCGAGGCCGCTGGCGCGGAGCATGGCGTTGCGCGCGGCGCTTTGCGACGCGAGGATCAAGCGTCGCGCCTCAGTCATTCGGCGACTCGGCCTCCGGCCTGGCGCCGGCCTTGCGGTCCTGTAAAAGTTTCAGAATCATCGTCGAGGTTTCTTCTATTGAGCGGCGGGTCACGTCGATAATCGGCCATGCATTCTGCGCGGCGATTTTTCGCGTGTAGGCGATTTCCGCCGTAATTGCGTCGCGGTCGACGTAGGAATTGAGATCGCGATCCGCCATCAAAATCGCGCGGTTGCGCCTGACGTCGGCGATGCGATCGACATTGGCGATCAAGCACACGACGAAGGCGGTGTGCGGCTCGAACAATTGTTCGGGTAGCGCCACGGCGGGGACCAGCGGCAGGTTGGTGGTTTTATAGCCGCGTTGCGCCAGGTACAGCGATGTCGGCGTCTTAGACGTTCGCGAAATGCCAAGCACGATGATATCGGCGTCGTCGAGGTTGTCGGGCAAGCGCCCGTCATCGTGGGCCATCGTGAAATTCATAGCATCGATGCGGCGAAAATAATCGGCGTCGAGCACGTGCTGGCCGGCGACGGTCGGCGTCTGCGGCGCGCCAAGATAGCTTTCGAACAGCTGCATGATGGGCTGCATCACAGCGAGGCACGGAATTTTCAGCGTCTTGCAATGCTCTTCCAGGGCTTCGGCGAGCGACTTGTTGACGATGGTGTAGAGCACCATCCCCGGTTGCGCTTCGATATCGGCCAGCACCCGCGTCAACTGGCGCTGCGTGCGAACGAGCGGATGCATATGCTCGATGGCGCGGACCATCTGATACTGCACAGCCGCGGCCTTGGCGACAGCGGCCAACGTTTCGCCTGTCGAGTCCGACACAAGATGCATATGAAAAAGGCTGGGCGAGTCCATCACTGGTCCTGTGCATCAGAGACTGTCACGGCTGTTCAAAACTGCGCCATTGTCCCGGCGCGTCGACGCCCGGTGGCGGGTTGAGACAACAACCTGCCTGAATGCAGCGACTTTGCCCACACGCGGGCCGGAAAGGTTCGACTTGTGCGGCATGGCTCCGTTCTTGAGGCTGGTCGCGTCTGTCCAGCCGCGGCGCCGCTGTCATCGACATGTTGTCCCCGCGCGTTGGTTCAACCACGATGCGCTAACGAGCTGAACTCAGAGGGCTACGGGGTTCTATTGCCTAACTGCCCGCAAAACGCCTAGACCTCGTGGCCGAAGTTTTCGATGTTGGATAAACTGTTGATAGACGCGGGAGGGTTGGCAATCCCCGTTTACCACGTCCCTAAGAGTCATAACAGAAACGTTCAAAAACCTTGTCGAAGTGTGAAGTGAAGGGGAAGCGTTCGGTGAAGAACTTCGAGACGGCGACGGAGGAACGACGATTTCTCGCCCCCTTCCGCGGAGCCGCGTTGGCCCCGCCGCCGGTGTGGCTGATGCGCCAGGCGGGCCGCTATCTGCCGGAGTATCGCGCAACGCGCCGCGAAGCGGGGAGCTTTCTCGATCTTTGCTACAATCCGAAATTGGCGGCCGAAGTGACGTTGCAGCCGATCCGCCGCTACGGTTTCGACGCGTCGATTTTGTTTTCCGATATTCTCGTGGTGCCGGATGCGCTTGGGCAAAGCGTATCGTTCAACGAAGGCGAGGGGCCGCGGCTTGAGCCTATTCGCGAGCTTGCGGGCCTCGCCCGACTCGACCTATCGAAGACGGCGACGAAGTTCGCACTCGTGTGGGAAACGGTGCAGCGGCTTCGCCAGGATTTGCCTGCGGAAACGGCGTTGATTGGATTTTGCGGCGCGCCGTGGACGGTGGCGACGTACATGGTCGAGGGACGGGGATCGAGCGATCAGGGCGAAGCGCGGGGATGGGCCTATCGCGATCCGGGCGGATTTCAGAAACTCATCGATCTGTTGACGGAAGCTTCGGTTGAGTATTTGAGCGGGCAAGTGAAGGCCGGCGCCGATGTGCTGCAGATTTTCGACAGCTGGGCCGGAAGTCTGGCGGAACGTGAGTTTCAGCGCTGGGTGATTGCGCCGACGAAATTGATTGTGGCGGCGTTGAAAGCGCGGCATCCGGGCGTGCCGATCCTGGGGTTTCCGCGCGGCGCCGCGATTCACCTCGAAGCGTTCGTCAAGGAGACGGGCGTGGATGGCGTCAGTTGTGATACGTCGTGTCCGTTGCGTGTGATGCGCGATGTCGCCAAGCGCGGGACGGTGGTGCAGGGTAATCTCGATCCGCTACTGCTCGTCGCCGGCGGCAAAGCGTTGGATGCGCGCACGTCGGAGATTTTGGACGCCATGCGCGGGCTTCCCTTCATTTTCAATCTCGGCCACGGCATCGTACCTGAGACGCCGCCGGAGCATGTCGCGCGCCTCGTCGCCGCCGTGCGTGGGACTGGCTGATACGAGATGTCTGACGCGACGCATGACATCGGCGCGAGCGGCGCTTCGGCTGGCAAGCGGGCCGGCGTCGCGCTGACCACGACCGTCGTCGTCACCGCTCTGCTGATCGCGCTGCTCGGCGATGCGGCCTACCCCTGGATCAAGGCGGTCCACGTCATTGCCATCATTTCCTGGATGGCCGGGCTGTTGTATCTGCCGCGGCTCTTCATCTACCACAGCGAGGCGGCGGCCGGTTCGGTCCAATCCGAGACCTTCAAGGTCATGGAGCGCCGGCTGATGACGATCATCATGACGCCGGCGATGGTCATCGCCTGGGCGCTGGGGCTTTGGCTCGGCTACGCGGGCGGCCATTTTGGCGCGGGCTGGTTCCACGCCAAGCTGGCCGCGGTTCTCGTCTTGTCAGGGGTTCACGGATACTTCGCCGGCGCCGTTCGGGCCTTTGGCGAGGATCGCAACGACAAGCCATCGCGACACTGGCGCCTGGTCAATGAAATCCCCACATTACTGATGATCGCGATCGTGATCCTGGTGGTCGTGAAGCCGTTTTGAAGCTTTGCACAGGCGGCGCGATCTGTTACTGTCAGCGATATTCAGTCCGGTTCGACGCCGCTTGGCGCCCCCGCATCGGCAGGTCGGCGACTAGCCGGCTTTCTCGGCATCATGCAGGACGCCCGTTCTGCCGCTGGCCCGTCCCTACGTCATCTCCCCACCTACCACACCAGCCACGTCTCACGTGGCCTCCGGAGTTTTCCATGAAGGATATGAAGCTCGAAGACTTGAAGCGGAAATCCCCCGCCGAGCTCGTCACATTCGCCGAAGAGGCCGGCGTCGAAAACGCCTCGACCATGCGCAAGCAGGAACTGATGTTCGCGACGCTGAAACAGCTTGCGTCTCAGGACACCGAAATCACCGCTACCGGCGTCGTCGAAGTGCTGCAGGACGGCTTCGGCTTCCTGCGCTCGCCGGAAGCGAATTACCTGCCCGGGCCCGACGATATCTACGTCTCGCCTTCGCAAATCCGCCGCTTCGCGTTGCGCACCGGCGACACCGTCGAGGGCCAGATCCGCTCGCCCAAGGACGGCGAGCGTTATTTCGCGCTGCTCAAGGTTTCAACCATCAATTTCGAAGACCCCGAAGCGACGAAACACAAATCGCACTTCGACAACCTGACGCCGCTGTATCCGACGAAATGGCTGAAGCTCGAAATCGAAGATCCGACGATCAAGGACCTCTCGCCGCGCGTCATCGATATCGTCGCGCCTATGGGCAAGGGCCAGCGCGCACTCATCGTCGCGCAGCCGCGAACCGGCAAGACGGTGCTGCTGCAGAACATCGCCCACTCGATCACGACCAACCATCCGGAGTGCTACCTGATCGTGCTGCTCATCGACGAGCGGCCCGAGGAAGTCACCGACATGCAGCGCTCGGTCAAAGGCGAGGTCATCTCGTCGACCTTCGACGAACCGCCGTCACGCCATGTGCAGGTGTCGGAAATGGTCATCGAGAAGGCTAAACGTCTTGTTGAGCATAAGCGGGACGTGGTGATCTTGCTCGACTCGATCACGCGTCTCGGTCGCGCCTACAACACGGTTGTGCCGTCATCGGGCAAAGTTTTGACAGGTGGCGTCGATTCGAACGCGCTGCAGCGGCCGAAGCGATTTTTCGGCGCGGCGCGCAACATCGAAGAAGGCGGCTCGCTGACCATCATCGCGACGGCGCTGATCGATACCGGATCGCGCATGGACGAAGTGATCTTCGAAGAGTTCAAGGGCACCGGCAACTCGGAAGTGGTGCTCGACCGCAAGGTCTCCGACAAGCGCGTGTTCCCGGCGATCGACATCGCCAAGTCCGGCACGCGCAAGGAAGATCTTCTGGTGCCGAAGGATCAGCTCAAGAAGATGTACGTGCTTCGCCGAATCCTCAATCCGATGGGCACGCAGGACGGCATCGAGTTCCTCATCGACAAGCTGCGCTCGACCAAGACCAACGGCGAGTTCTTCCAGACGATGAATACCTGAGACTAGGTTACGCAAGTTTCACGTGAAATCAAAAAGGCCGCGATCATCCGGATCGCGGCCTTTGGTCTTTGAGATGTGCGTGACTAAGCGCGCGATGCCTCGACGTGGCGCTGCACGCCGGCCTGGTCGTTGACGTCGGCCAATTCAAGCGTCGCGTCATCCACGTGTTTTTCGAGCGACTTGCCGGCGTAGGCGGGTCCGATGACGTCCATGATCGTCGGCAAGCCTTGCTCGGGGCGCCGCGCGTTGCTCCAGCCTTCGACGACGACACCCTTCTCGCGGTACTCGGGATCGCGCAGCAGCACTTCGTGCAAGTCTTTGAGCTTGTAATGCGGCACCGACGCGAACAGGTGGTGCGGCAGGTGATAGTCCATGCCCCAGGGAAACACGGCATAGCGCGTGATCGGGTTGACGAGGAAAATGCGCGAGTTGGTCAGCCGGCCGCGGTCGGCGTTGCCATGCTGCAGCCATTCGCGCAGGATCATGAACAGCGGGAAGGTCGTGAACAGCGGCAGCAGCCACAACAGCCCGAAGTAAGCCCACGCCGGCGCGCCGGTGGCATACTCGATCGCCGTGAGGCCCATATAGACGATCGCAAGCCACGTCGCGCGTCCGATCATTGTCGCACGATGCGAGACGACGGGGTCGATTTTGCTCTTCGGAAAATAGTCGTCAGGGATCAGCGCAAAGAACGAGGCGACCGCTGCCCACATGCCGGCGACGGCGCCGAGCGCGTACAAGGGATGGTCCGCTAAGATCAGCGAGATCGCGACGGCAGGCGCGCCGACCGCGAACAGGATGGCGTTCCGCATGGTCCACGGCGAACCTTTCCGCTCAACGTCCGCGTACGGGTTGGTGTCGACGCCGATCGCCGAATACTTGGCGCGCGCGATGATGTAGCGGACCGTATTCGGCAGCCAGAGGAGCTTCAGAACCGCCCAGGCGAACTCTAGGTGCGCGACAGGGAAATCAAGCCAGTGGCCGCTTTCCTTGGCTTGGTCGAAGTTGGGGTCACGTTCGGGGTCGTTGACGAACTGATGATGCGCCAGGTGGTGCAAGCGGAACGCGTAGGTCGAGGTATAGATCGGAAACGCGCCGAGCCAATCGGACGCGAGTTCGCTGAACCGGCGGTTCGCGAACAGCATGTAGTGCGTGCCCTCATGGATGGCGCCGCCGAGCTGATGTTGCGAGGCGCCAATGATCAGCACGGCGAGCGCCGCCGTCGGGATCGACCACCATATTGAGATGTCGCCGCGCGCGACGGCGTTGAGGCACACGACCGCCCCAATGATCGTCGCCGCCATGATGGCGTAGACGAGCGCGAAGTGGCGCAGGTTCGTCGTGTTGTCGCGTTCCTTGAGCTTCTGGATTTCACCGTTGGCCAAACGGGGAGGCCGCACAGCATTCGCCGTATTACTCGGCTCTGCGGGGCGCAGAGGCGCCGCATGCATGTTCATGGCCGAACTCCGTTCGCTGGCGCCCCGTCTCCTTGGGCGGGCTGCGCAACACTAACCTCGGATCAGAAGTTTGAGCGGTCAAGCCTTTCAAATGCGTAAACCATCATGCCTTGAGCCCGGCTCGACTTCTGGCCTGCAACAGTCGCACGGACAGGCGGGCCGGTTCAGTTTCCGGCGGAACACATGTCGGCCCAACGCAAAGATAAGTCTTTGGGCCGGCGCTGACTTGTAACTTTTGCCTGAGCCCTTCTGTCAGGGCATCTACAGCCGACTCAACGAGCCGGAATTCCAGGCCTCCTGGAATTGAAACGTGGTTAACCGCGTTGGCGTTCAGGCGCGGGCCCTCATCGACTGCGATAATTTGAACCAGAGCGTCGAGGTCCAAGGAGGCCGCCAACAGGCCACAGTGACCCACCGGATTTCCCGCCGCCGTGCCGCCGAACGCGTCGTAGAGCTGGCGCGCCCGGTCGTCGTAGGCCGACTTTCCGGTCAGCGCGTTGAGCGCGACGAGATTCCAGAGCTGAATTGCGTTGGCGCTCGGGACGGCGTCGTCGCCGGCGGACTTGAGCCGAACGATGACGTCGGACGTTTCGTCGGCGGCGGTAAAGTATCCGCCGCTTGTTGCGTCCCAGTAGTGGCGATCGAGCGTCGCGGTCCATCGCTCGGCGTGATCGAGGTAATGCGCCGCGCCTGTCGCCTGGTGCAGACGCAGCGCCGCCCAGATCATGTTGGCGTAGTCGGCGGCGGAGGCCGGCGCTTTGGCTTGGCCGGCGCGATAGGAATGCCAGAGGCGATCGCGGGGAAGCGACATGCGCGAGACGATCGCATCAAACGCCGTCACGGCCATGGCCAGCCAATCCGGTTTTTCGAACACCACGGCCGCGCGCGACAGCGCCGCGATCATCAGGCCGTTCCAGTCGGCGAGCACCTTGTCGTCCCAACCTGGGCGGATGCGGGTCGAGCGGCGCGCGAGAAGTTTAGCGCGCAGACCGGCGAGGCGCGCTTCTTCGGCGTCGGACAGCAGCGCCATCGCGTCGAGCCGATTGAGGTTGTTGTGGCCCTCGAAGTTTCCTTCGACGCTCACGTCGTAGACGCGACCGAAAAACTCGGCGTCACCGGGGCCTAAGACTTCGGTGATTTCCGCTGCGCTCCAGACGGTGAACTTGCCTTCCTCGCCTTCGCTGTCGGCGTCGAGGGAGGCTGCAAAGCCGCCGCCCTCGGCGATCATTTCGCGCGCCAGCCACGCGACGGTTTCTGCGATGCGCGTTGCATAGAGCGGGCTCTGCGTCTCGCGCCAGACCTCGGTCAAAAGGTCGATCAGCAGCGCGTTGTCGTAAAGCATCTTTTCGAAGTGGGGGATCAACCAGTACTCGTCGACCGAGTAACGCGCGAAGCCTCCGGCGAGGTGATCGTAGATGCCGCCCTGGCAGATGTTGGTCAGCGTCGTCGTCGCCGCGCGCTTGGCGTCGTCGTCGCCAAAGCGCATCGCGCCACGCCATAGCAGCCAGAACACGTTCCACTGCGGAAATTTCGGCGCGCCCGAAAGTCCGCCGTGCACAGGATCGACGGCACGTGCGATGCGTTTGACGAGATCGGCGATGGTCGTCGCATTCGGCGGCCCACTGCTGTGTTCGGGCGTCGCATCGGCTAGCGACTCGACAATCTTCGCGGCGTTGCTCGCGACATTCTCGGGTTGGGATTGGTATGCCTCGGCAATGCGCAGCAGCACCGTGACGAAGGCCGGACGTCCATAGCGCGCGTCCTTCGGGAAATAGGTGCCGCCCCAGAAGGGGCGCGCGTCACTGTCGAGAAACATCGTCAGCGGCCAGCCGCCCTGTTCGCCGAGACGGTGCAGCGCGCCCATATAGATCGCGTCGATGTCGGGGCGTTCTTCGCGGTCGACTTTGATGTTGACGAACAGCTCGTTCATCACTTCGGCGGTGGCTTCGTCCTCGAAGCTTTCGTGCGCCATGACGTGGCACCAGTGGCAGGCGGCGTAGCCGACCGAGAGCAGGATCGGTTTGTTGGCGCGCTTTGCTTCGGCCAGAGCATCGGGACCCCAAGGGCGCCAGTGCACCGGGTTGTCCTGATGCTGGAGCAGGTAGGGGCTCGTCTCGTGTTTCAGCAGGTTTTCGGACATTCGAACTCATCGTCAATTCTAGTCATCCCGGCCGGAGCGTAGCGGAGTGCCGGGACCCAGGGCTACGAGCATTGAGGGTGACGACTCTAGGTCCCGGGTCTCGCCCCACGGCGGCTCGCCCGGGATGACAATTCTGTCCGAGACGAGTACGCGAAGGCGATGGCCGCCGTCTCCACCATTTTCGCGCTTTCGAGCGGGCCGGGCAGGGCCGGTGTCGCCGTGATCCGGATCTCGGGGCCGTCGGCGCGGGCCATTATCGCGCGCATGGCCGCGCCTGTTCCCGATCCGCGACACGTTTCTTTCCGCACCATCCGGCATCCCGAGACGGGCGACGCCATCGACAAGGCGGTCGTGTTCTGGTTCGCCGGACCAGCGAGCGAGACGGGAGAGGACGTGGCCGAACTCCAGCTTCATGGCGGGCGAGCGGTGGTGCGGGCGACCCTCGATGCGCTGGGTGGGATCGATGGTTGCCGCCTGGCTGAGCACGGGGAATTCGCGCGCCGGGCGTTTCTCAACGGCAAGATCGATCTCGTCGAGGTCGAGGGGTTGGCGGACCTCGTCGATGCCGAGACGGAGGCACAGCGGCGTCAGGCTCTCGCGCAGGCCGGCGGCGTGCTGTCGCGTCTGTACGAAGGCTGGCGGACGCGGCTGATCGAGGTCGCGGCGTTGGCGGAGGCGGCGATCGATTTTTCGGACGAGGGCGACGTCGGTTCCGGCGCGATGGCGCAAGCGCGAACGCGGGCGTCGCCGCTGCGCGACGACATCGCTCGGCATTTGGCCGACGGTCATCGCGGCGAAATTCTCCGCGACGGATTTCGGGTGGCGCTACTCGGTCCGCCGAACGCCGGCAAGTCGAGCCTGCTCAATGCGCTCGCGCGACGCGAGGCAGCTATCGTGTCGGAGGAGGCGGGAACGACGCGCGACGTCATCGAGGTTCGGCTCGATCTCAAGGGTCTGCCAGTCATTGTTTCCGACACGGCCGGCGTGCGCGAAGCAACCGGCGCGGTCGAGCGAGAAGGCATTCGGCGGAGTTTCGAAGCGGCGCGCGCGGCTGATCTCGTGTTGTGGCTCAGCGAGTCGGGCGTGGAACCGCGTCCCGACAATGTTTCACGTGAATCACTCATTGACGTTCGCACCAAAGCGGACCTGTCGGAGGGCGCGGCGAACGACCAAAACCCCCTCACCCCGGCCCTCTCCCCACGGGGAGAGGGGGAAGGCACGACCCACTTCCCAAAGCGGGAGGGAGTAGGCACGAGCGTGTACCCCGGTGGAGAGGGAGACGGCGCGCTGGCGATTTCGAGCAAGACGGGGGAAGGGGTGGAGGGGCTGATCGCGATGATCGCCGCGCGGGCCGGCGCAGCGGTCGGCGGGTGCGAAGACCCGGCTTTGACTCAAACGCGGCATCGTCAGGCGCTCGAACAGGCCGCGGCGGCGCTCGATGATTTCCTGACAGGTGATCCGTCCGTCCCGGAACTCCGCGCCGAAGATGTTCGTCGTGCAGCCTTCGCGCTCGGCCGTATCACCGGCCGGGTCGACGTCGAGGACGTGCTAGACCAGATTTTCAGCCGGTTCTGTATTGGGAAGTGATCTGACTTTACGCCCGTTGTCATCCCGGCTGAAGCGCAGCGGAGGGCCGGGACCCAGACTTCAATCCGAGTTTCCGCGCTAGCTGCACTGGGTCCCGGGTCTCCCTCGGCTCAAGGCCGGGGTCGCCCGGGATGACAATCTGGGGTTGGCGCAGCACGACGGGATCGGATACATCCGGCCAATGAGAACCGGTTTCGACGTCATCGTCGTCGGCGGCGGGCACGCTGGAACCGAGGCCGCTGCGGCCGCGGCTCGGATGGGCGCGCGGACGGCGCTGGTCACGCACACGTCGGCGACGATCGGCGAGATGTCCTGCAACCCGGCGATCGGCGGGCTGGGCAAGGGCCACCTCGTCCGCGAGATCGATGCGCTCGACGGCCTGATGGGTCGTGTTGCGGACCAAGCCGGAAT